>CAJOHO010000030.1 GCA_905234555.1 uncultured Bacteroidaceae bacterium | reverse complement strand
TGAAAGGGCATAAAAGGGCATAATGAAAAGCAGATTGCTAATCCGTGTGTAACGGCTATGTGCAATCTGCTTTTTTGTTAATAATCGAGAAGTCTTCCTGTCTTGAGGACTTTTTCAGTGCCCTCATTTTACCCTCATTTTTTTTTGTTATTTTGAAATTTTTTCTTAACTTTGTACCCGAATTCAGGTACTGTTGAAAAACAGCCTGAAGGAACGAGAATAACGGGCAGTTTTTAGGATTAATATGCCCCAATCTAGACCATTAAATTTTTAATATATGATGTCTTTTAAACGAATTTTTACAAACTGCATTGTCACAGGTGGTTGTGACTCGAGATTGGAGATGGGGCGTCAGGCTATGCCCCTGCGAGTGTTTCACCCATTAACAACAGGTCTTTGTCATGGATGATTTTAGCACTCTGAGAGATAGTCTTTATGCAGCCACAAACCAGGGGCTGGACATTATCTTCGGGGAACTGCCTCAAACGGCTGTTTGCCGAAACAACCCCAAGAAGAAGTTCAAACTTCGCGACGAGAGCGATGCTTCGGCTTGTCTGAGGCCTCCTACCGCTACCCGTAACTATTGGTGTGTCTGCGACTATGGAGGTGGAGAGGGTGAGCGTTTCTTCTCACCTATTGATATTGTCATGCGCGAAAGGGGACTTGATTTCCTGACAGCCTTGAAGACGCTTGCTGCTGAGTGGAATGTGGATGTGCAACTGAGCAAGAGCGTCAACAAGCCGATTATCACGCAGCGTCCTGCAACGAGTGATGAGCAGGACGGGCAGGAGAAAGTTGTCATGCGTGAGGGGTTTACGTCTGAAGGTCTGGCTGTGTGGGGGCATGGTGTCAGCGCTGAGGTACTGGAAAAGTTGGGGTGGTGTGAGGTGGAACGTCTCATCAAGACCAAAGGCCGTACGACCACCATCATCGACCGTACAAGTTCCTATCCCATCTTCTGTCAGCGGTGTTGGTGTCAGGACGGGAAACGTACTCGTTCCTATTTCGACAAAATATACGAGCCGTTGAATCCGGACAAGCAGTATCGCTTCCACTATGTCGGTAAGAAGCCAAAGGATTATGTCTTTGGCTTTGATGCCCTTGTCGCTGAATATCAGAGTAACGGCTCCAAGAAGCTGAGCTGTGTGTTTCTGGTTTCAGGCGGAAGTGATGCGGTGGCGTGCTGGAGCCGAGGCATACCTGCCATTTACATGGGTTCCGAACGCGACCTGTTCACGGAGAAGCTCTACCAGCGTGTGATGATCTACTGCAATGAGCTTTACAATGTTCCTGACATTGATGCAACGGGCATAGACGAAGGCAAGAAGAAAGCCCTGAGTCTGATGGACATGAAGACCATCTGGCTCAAGCCGGAGGAAATGAGCAATGTGCCCGACAAGCGTGGTAACAAACGTAAGGACCTGAAGGATTATCTCGAACTGCATACTGATAAGGATGTTATGGCGAAGCTGAAGGTCCGAGGCGTCTGTGCCCGCTTTTGGGACGAGAAAAAAGCCAAGGGTACGCGCGAGCTTGTCATCTCTCCCACCAAGCTCAACTATTATCTGTGGCTACAGGGATTCTGCACCTTGCGCGACGACAAGAACAAAGCTCCAGTCTTTTTGAAGTTGGACGGCATCAAGGTGAAGATGGTGGTGGCAAAAACCATTGACAACTATCTGCACGACCATGCCGAACGGATGGGTTGGCCTTTACAGCTGCGCGACAAACTGAGGAGATGCCACGATTTGCCGACAGACAAGAAGAGTACGTTGCCGCAGCTGGATGAGCTCAATATACTGCCGGCAACCGAATCCATGCAACCGATGTACCTTCAGAACTGCTGGCTGAAGGTCACCAAGGACTCGGTTGAACGCCACTCCTATACCGAACTCTCCGATATTCATGTCTGGGAGAAACGCATTATTCCCCACAACTACCGTGAGTATCCTCAGATGTTCAGAATCACACAGGATGACAAGGGCATTTACAGCGTGGATTTTCCCAATGGCATACCGTCGAAGCTGATGCAGGTGGTCGTCAATACCTCACGCCTGTATTGGAGAAAGCAAGACGAACTTAAACAGCCGTTGAGCAAAGCTGAGAAGGCAGAAGAGGCGCGTTGCCTGGTCAGCCGAATCGCGAATATCGGCTACATGCTGCATCAGTACAAGGTGCAGTCGGCAGCCTACGCCACCGTCTGCATCGATGCCAAAATGGGTAAGGACAAGTCATCCAAGAACGGACGCTCCGGCAAGTCGGTCTATCTGAAAGCCATTGGCAACATCGTCAACATGCAATATCGTGAGGCGAAGCGTCGTCAGGATTATGAGAACAGATTCTTCTTTGAGGGCATCACAGAGGAAAACGGTCTCTTCATCATTGATGAGTGTTACGACAATTTCGACATCGGCACTTTGTTCGGACGTATCACTGGACCTTTCCTCGTCGAGCCTAAAGGACTCCCCATCTACTCCATACCATTTGAACGGTCTCCTAAAATCGCATTGGGCACCAACTCTGTCATCAAGCAGCACGACCAAAGCACAGAGGCACGTATGTGGAAGCAAGTCTTCTCCGACTTCTATCACCAGAAGACCGAGGAGAACGACTATCTGGAAAACAGATCGGTGCGTAGTGATATCGGTTGTGAACTCATGTCCATCGGTTATTCCGAGGAAGACTGGCAACTCGACATAGCCTTCTTGCTACAATGCCTGCAATTCTACCTCTCTCTGCCGCAAAACGAGAGGAAGATAGAACCGCCCATGACGCAAATCCGCCAACGTGAGCTACAGGCCACCATCAGCAGAAGCGTGGCAGAGTGGGCTGACGACTATTTCTCTCGGAGCGAGAACAACCTCAACCGTACGATGGCCTGCGACGTGGTCTATAACGACTACATTAAGGATACCAAAAGCCACATGGCTCCTCGTACCTTTACGCTCCAGCTGAAAGACTACTGCAAAATGAACGGACTGGTGTATAACCCTGCCAGCATCACCCATAAGGACAAAGATGGTGAACCTTGGACTACACGCATCGAGGGTTTCCCTAACTCTAAGCGGTGCATTTTTATTCAGTCGCATGTACCTACCTCCATAGATGACAATCCGGCTGACAATCTTCCTCCGTTAGATTTAGGACTGTTTGAACCGCCAACGATTGAGCCAAAGCCAGAAAATGAGAGTCTTTCCCAACAAATGGAAGACGAACCTCCCTTCTGACACCACCTCAACCGGACGCTATTCCTTCCAGACACCATTCCAATCGGACACCTGCTCAACCGTACACCTGCTCAACTTGACTTCATCCCAACTTGACACCTTTCCCTAAGCCCCTGCATCATCCGACTTCACTCAGAAGATGCAGGGGCGCTTTATGTAGAAAAGACAAAACACTATTGACACACACACAAAGCGGCTCCCTGATTCGTTCAGAGAGCCGCTTCGGGTTTGTCGTCTGGTCTTTCCATACAAGTCGGAACGTGTGTCCGTACTTAGGGCTATTTCACTACGAAGTCGAGGCTTTGCAAGTCCTTGTCGAGGGATGAGCTGCCGTAGAGAATCTGGTAGCGGCCTGGACGTGTGGAGAGTTCGTCGATGGAGGGATCGTAGTACTCGAAGGACTCGCCGTCGAGGGTGATGGTGGCCTGTGCGGTCTGACCTGCTGCGATGTTCAGCTTCTGGAATCCCTTGAGCGACTTGATGGGTGCTTCGGGATAGTCGAGTGCCTTGACATATACTTCCACGATTTCAGAACCTTCGCGGTTGCCTGTGTTGGTGACGGGGACGGTAAGCGTTACCTTTCCGTCAGCCTTCATGGACGACTTGGAGAGCTTGCCCTGTCCGTACTTGAAGGTGGTATAGGAGAGTCCGTAGCCGAAGGCGTACTGTGGAACTCCGTGGAAGTAGCGGTAGGTGCGGTTCTCCATTGAGTAGTCGAGGAAGTCGGGCAGGTCGTTGTTGCTGCGGTAGAACGTCACAGGGAGCTTTCCGCTGGGGCAGTAGTCGCCAAAGAGGACGTCTGCCAATGCCTTTGCACCTCCCTGACCTGGGTACCAGGCCTGAAGGAGTGCGTCGTACTGTCCTTCCACGCTGCCGAAGGCGATGGCTGAACCAGAGCAGTTGACGAAGACGACGGGACGTCCTGTGGCGTGCATTGCTCTCACCAGTCGCTGCTGTACGGCAGGCAGTTCGATGTCGGCCTTGTCGCCGCCTTCACCTTCCATACGTGCTGAGATGCCGCCGATGATGATGATGACGTCCATGTCCTTCACTTCCTGAGCGAGGTCGTCGAACTCCACGGGCTTGCGTTCGCAGATGTCGCCGCGAAGCATGGCGAAGTTGCCGTTGCCGTGACGGTATTCAATCACCACGTCGTAGGTCTCGCCTGCCTTCACAGGGAACGACTTGTATTCCACGTTGCGTCCGAAGCCGCGACGACGTCCGCCAGCCTGTGCCTCTTCCACCACTTCGCCGTTCACCTTGAGCAGGTAGCCGTTGTCGGTGGAGAGGGTGTATTTCATGTCGCCTGTGAATGTGGCTTTGTACTGACCTGAGACACGTACGGAGAGTGTGTCCTTGCTGACGCCCTGGGCAAAGCCCCAGGCTCCGAAGGTGGAGAAGTTCAGTTCGTTGTAGTAGGCGGTAACGGCGGGTGAGCCGCTGAGGCTGTTGTTGTTGAAGAACTCAACCTGTACTCCCTTGCCATCGTTGAAATCCTGCAGGTGGTGAATGGTGGTTTCGCCGTCAGCCAGTTCGCAGGCTTTCTTGTAGAACACATTGGCACCAGGAACAGCGTTGCGGATACCTTCGAGCAGCGAGTGCTGGTGTTCCTTGGTAGGTGTGCCGCCGTAGTTACCATTGAGCAACTCAACATCGTCGGCGTTAGGTCCCACCACAGCGATATTCTTCAGACTCTTGGAAAGCGGAAGCACGCCTTTGTTCTCCAGCAGCACCATCGATTCGCGTGCTGCCTGTGTGGCGAGGTCGTTGTTGGCTTCGCTGCTGATGGTGGATGCGGTGAGGTTCGCCCAAGGCAGTTTATCTGCAGGGTCGAACATACCTAATTCAAAGCGTCCGTATAGGCTTTTGCGAAGGTGGTCGTCGAGTGTGCTTTCCTGAATGAGGTTCTTCTGCAGCGCTTCTGTCAGCACCATGAACACCTTTCCACACTCCAGGTCGGTGCCGTTAAGCACAGCATCCACCGAAGCTTCCAGCGGACCAGGGTGAGTCTCGTGCTGTCCACGGTTGTAGAAGTTGTTGATGGCGTCGCAGTCGGTAAGGACGATGGCTTCGTAGTCCCATTTGCGACGGAGGATATCGACGAGCAGGCGGTCGCTGGTGCAACAGGGCTTTCCTTCGTAGCGGTTATACGCACACATCACCTCGCGCACGTTACCTTTCTTTACTAACGCCTTGAAGGCAGGCAGATAGGTTTCCCACAGGTCGCGCATCGAGACGGAGGCGTTATACGAGTGGCGCAGAGGTTCCGGTCCGCTGTGTACGGCATAGTGCTTGGCACAGGCATGCGTCTTGAAATACTTGTCGTCGTTGCCCTGCATACCCAGCACGGTCTGCACACCCAGTACGGCGTTCAGGTAAGGGTCTTCACCACAGGTTTCCTGTCCACGTCCCCAGCGAGGATCGCGGAAGATGTTGACGTTGGGGCACCAGAACGTCAGTTCGGGATTGCCTGGATAGTAGGTCACACCCATAGGAACATTGAACAACTTAGGATCGTTGTGGTCGGTTCGGTTCCAGTTGGCACGAGCTTCATCGGAAACGGTGGAGAACACGTCATAGACCAACTTGTCGCTGAAGGCAGCAGCCATACCGATGGGCTGAGGATAGACGGTGTAGCCACCCTGACGAACACCGTGACAGGCTTCGCTCCACCAGTTGTAGGACGGAATGCCCAGACGGTCGATGGAGACGGATTTGTTCATCATCAGACCTACCTTCTCCTCTGGCGTGAGCAGGGACAGGAGGTTCTCCACACGCTCTGCGTAGGAGAGGGAAGTGTTCAGATAAGGATATTTCGTGACAGGCAATCCTTCGTTCACCACAGCCTTGACGGACAGGGCACCGAGGGTTTTGCCGTAGGCATCGAGCAGTTCTACACTACTGTTGCTCTTACCCATTGTCTTGGCTGGTGAGAAAACCACCAGCACCTGAGCTGATTCGCCAGGAGCAACGGCTTTGTCGGGCACCTGGGCTGAGATGCACTCACAGCTGGGAATGACTTTGCTGACCAGGACGTCGGCTTTGGATTTGTTCTTGAAGGTGAAAGCGTGGCAAACGGCACCTTCTGCAGCATTCACGTTTCCGAAGTCATATTCGTAGGCGTCGAACGAAACGGCGCTTTTCTTCTGAGCGGAAGCTGGTGCTGCCAGTAGCATCGCACAAAGTGCAATCGCAAAAAGTTTCTTCATGTTTGTGTTAGGAATGAAAATGGTGTGTTATTAAATAAGGAATAACAAAGATTGTTATTAAAAAAGGAAAAAAACACGCACAAGCATAGAGACTTATGCGTGCTTTGTTCTGATGAGTTCAGGAGTGTTACTTATTGCTTCTTGAAGAGGAAACCTGTCTTCATGCCGTTGAACGAACTGGTGAGAGAGGTAATAGAAGAAATGGTGGCGTTCTGAGAAGCACCTCCCAGACCCTGAGCCATCGTGAGAATCTTGGATGAGTCGAAAGTGAGGGCGAGGTTGTTAGCCGATACAGTTACGTAGGCAGATGGGAAAGTGATGATCTGACCAGAGATGGTGATCGTGTGCTTCGAACTGTCGTAAGTGTAAGTTCCGCTGTAGGTGTTTCCACCCATTGTGTAGGAGCAGGTCTTGTCCTTGTTGAAGGTGAAAGAGAACTTGCCTGGGGTGATACCGATCTTCTTGTAGTAAGGCTCCAGCTTCTTGATGAGTGCGCTGCTGGCTACGGCTCCACCTGCCTGAGCAAGGAAGTTCTCGCTTTCGAACTGGATGGATGGTTCCTGATAAACCCAAGTGCCGACGATGGACGATTCAGAGGTGTTCTGTGTCAGTTGACCAACGATACCGCTGATGAGTGTTCCTGCATTGATAGCTGTGTTAGCTGCTTCAGTAGCGCCTGTGCCGGTTGAACCGAGAACGCCTGAGAGAAGTTGTGAACCCAGGTCACCGCCTGTGGTTCCGCATCCTGTGAGTGCAAGTGCTCCGACGAAGAGACTTGCGAGAGTGGTTTTAATTTTACGCATAGTTTAGTTAATTTGTTATGATGATTTGTACTGTGGTCAGGAAGTTGAGTTCCTAACTTCTGTTAAATTCACCGCAAATTTAATTAGTTTTTGTCAAAAAACAAACTTTTGGAGCAATATTATTGTAAAAAAGCCGTAACTTTGCACAAAATTTAATAATACAATGCTACAGTTTATCAGTTTTGGCAGCGGAAGTTGCGGTAATTGCTATTTTATCAGCAACGGAATAGATGCATTGATGATTGATGGAGGCGTAGGCATCCGTCGTCTGAAAAAATACATGCGAGAGTATGGTGTGCATCGTTCCCAGTTGCGTGGAATGCTCATTACCCACGACCATGCCGACCACATCAAAGCTGCGGGCTATGTGAGCACAGAGTTCGACTTGCGTGTGTTCACGACGGAGAAAGTACGCGAAGGCATGATGCGCAACTATCATGCCATGCGGAAAGTGGAAAGCTCCCGCATCTGCGAAGTGAAGAAAGGCGAGACGTTCCAACTGGGTTCGTTTCGAATTACGCCTTTCGATATTCCCCACGATTCCAACGACAACTGCGGCTACTGCATTGAGAGCGAAGACAAGGTGTTTACCATCATGACTGATGTAGGAGCCGTGACTGACACCATCCGTGAATATATCGGACGAACCAATTATCTGGTGCTCGAAGCCAACTATGATGCAGAGATGCTGCAGAACGGACCTTACCCTCAGTACCTGAAAGAAAGGATTGCCAGCGGAACAGGTCATCTGTGTAATTCGCAGACGGCACAGGTGCTGGTGGATTGCTTCCACGAACAGCTCCAGCATGTGTGGCTCTGTCACCTGAGTGCAGAAAACAATCATCCTGAACTGGCTCGCAAGACCGTCGAGTTTAAGTTGCGTCAGTATGGCATCATTGCCGGCAAGGACTTCCAGCTCGATGTGCTTCGTCGCGAAGTTCCAACCGGTCCTTGGCAGCTCGATGGCGATGCCTCTTTGGCAGCAAACGAAATGGGAGATTTGTTCGCACAGGAAGAAGCAGAAACCGTTCAGCCTACGAAAGCCGCTCTCTTCGACCTCGATGGCACCATCTTCGACACTGAAGAACAATACTCACAGTTCTGGGGTAGGATAGGGCAGCAGTACCATCCTGAGATGCCCGATTTCTCGGATGTTATCAAAGGAACGACGCTGACGCAGATTTTTGGACGTTACTTCCCTGACCCACAGCAGCAGGAAAAGATTGAGGCTGAACTCGATGAATGGGAACGCCAGATGGAATACCCTTTCATCGCAGGAGCTGAGGCGTTTATCAAGGATTTGCGCCGTCATGGAGTGAAATGTGCTGTTGTCACCAGTTCCAACCAAAAGAAGATGGCGAGTGTGGCACAGCATGTTCCCCAATTCCCATCACTCTTCGACTGCATCCTCACCAGCGAGAACTTCAGCGCATCCAAACCCGATCCCGACTGCTATCTGCAGGGAGCCAAGGCATTGGGTGCAGAGATTGAGGACTGTGTCGTGTTTGAAGATGCTTTCACGGGTCTGGAAGCAGGACGCCGTTCAGGAATCTTCACCGTCGGACTCGCCACCACCAATTCGCGTAGTGCCATTGAGGATAAGTGCGATAAGGTTTTCGACGACTTCACCCAGCTCTCCTACGAAGCATTCACCCAGTTAAAGAAAGAATAAGATACTGTGCCCTGCGCTTTTCCCCAGGGTAAATACAATGCCCTGCGCTTTTCCGCAGGGTAAATCAATAGACAAAGAAACAAACATTAAATATCTAATTATTAAAAAACTATGGCAGGATATTTAGTAGAAGATAATCGTAAGGTGACGACTCACCGTTTGCTTCAGATGAAGCAGGAAGGCAAGAAAATTGCTATGCTCACTTCGTATGATTTCACCACAGCAACCATCGTCGATGGTGCAGGAATGGATGTGATTCTGGTAGGAGACTCAGCCTCTAATGTGATGGCAGGAAATATGACAACTCTTCCCATCACCCTCGACCAGATGATCTATCACGCCAAAGCTGTGGTACGTGCTGTGAAACGTGCCCTCGTGGTGTGCGATATGCCGTTCGGAACCTATCAGGTCAATCCGACGGAAGGTGTGCAGAACGCTGTTCGCATCATGAAGGAAAGCCATTGCGATGCCCTGAAGCTGGAAGGTGGTGTGGAAATCATCGACACTGTAAAGAAGATTCTTGCAGCCGGTATCCCCATTATGGGACACCTGGGTCTGACGCCTCAGTCCATCAATAAATTCGGCACCTACACCGTACGTGCTCGCGAAGAGGCAGAAGCCAACAAACTGATCAGCGATGCCCACGCTTTGGAAGAGGCAGGCTGTTTTGCCATCGTGCTGGAGAAGATTCCTGCAGTTCTGGCTGAACGTGTAGCCAGCGAACTCACCATTCCTGTGATTGGTATCGGTGCTGGTGGTAAGGTGGACGGACAAGTGCTGGTGGTAACCGATATGCTGGGAATGTCCAAGGGCTTTACGCCGAAGTTCCTGCGTCGCTATGCCGACCTCTCCACCATCATGACGGATGCCATTGGTCACTACATAGAGGACGTAAAGAACTGCGACTTCCCCAACGAACAGGAGCAGTATTAGCGCTTATTTCCTAACATAGCATGTGACTTTTCACAAGGACTTTTTGTGCGCTTTTGTCGCTCTGAAATCTGTGAAAAATCAGTCTGTCCGACTTTTTTCAACGTCAAAATGACAAAAAAACTGTTGCAAGGACCGAAAATTCAACTTTTTTTCGTAACTTTGCATCAGCGGTTCTTGTGTTCCGCTCTGATTTCACAATAATGAAAGCAAAGAAAATCCTTTTTATCACACAGGAAATGGTTCCGTTCTCTCCTGAAACGCCCAAGGCTAAGCGTGGTCGTTTCATGCCGCAGAGTATTCAGGAACTGGGTCATGAAATTCGTACGTTTACACCCAAATGGGGTAACATCAACGAACGAAGGAATCAACTGCACGAGGTGATTCGTCTGTCGGGTATGAACATTATTATAGATGAGACGGATCATCCGCTGATTATCAAGGTGGCTTCGATCTCTGTTGCTCGTATGCAGATTTATTTTATCGACAATGATGATTACTTCATGAAGCGCTTGATGATTGAAGATGCGGACGGAAACGAATATCCTGATAATGGCGAAAGAGCTATCTTCTATGCCCGTGGCGTGCTGGAGACGTTGAAGAAACTGCGCTGGATTCCCGACGTGATTCATTGTCACGGATGGATTACGGCTTTGGCTCCACTCTTCATCAAGAAGGCTTATGCCGACGAACCTTCGTTCCGAGACAGCAAGGTGGTCTTTTCCGCTTCATCGCCTGAGTTCAAGCAGGATCTGGGTCAGCACTTCGCCGACTGCATCCCGTTCAAGACCGTGAAGAAGTCTGACTACGCCGAGATTACTGCCGAAAAGTTCGGTTACGACGAGTTGCAGAAGCTTGCCATCAAGTTCAGCGACGGCATCGTGCTCGATGATCCGAATGTAAATCCTGACGTGCTGGAATATGCTGCCAGTCGTAACGTACCCGTCCTTCCTTATCAGGAAGAAGATAAGGCGATGCAGGCTTACAACGACTTCTACGAAACTGTGATGGGTTAATGGTTAATGTATTCTTCATTCTTCACTCTTCACTTAATTATGAATTGGAATTTATCATATAAGGAATTAGCAAAGCGTACGTGGTCTTTGCTAATTCTTTCGTCTGTTATAGGGCTGGTGGGCTGTGAAGACAACACAGACCAGTTGGGTGTTGACCTCATGCCGACGTCCGATTTTGTCACACGCGATTATCGCTCCTACGACGTGGTGACTCGTTCTTACGAAGTGGGTGACTCTGTTCTCGCCCGTTCCAGTATGTCCTACTTGGGACGCTTCACCGATCCGGAGACAGGGACGGTGGTGAAAAGCGATTTCCTTGCCCAGTTCCACTGCTCCGACACATTCAGCTTTCCCGACAGCATCAAGGATAACGATGTCACCAGCACCGAACTGCGTCTTTATGTGAAGGGTTATATGGGTGACTCGTTGGCAAACTTCAAGCTGAGCGTCTATCCGCTGAACAAGGTGCTTGACCCCGACAAGGACTATTACACGAACATCAATCCAGAACTCTATTACGACGCTTCGGCTGCTCCCATCTCCACCAAGTGGTTCTCCCTTTCCGACAGAACCATCTCCGACGAAGAGCGAACTGACGCTAACTACAACCGCAGCATCCGTATCCAGTTGCCAAAGGAAGTGGGTCAGGCCGTCTATGACACTTATCTCACGAACCCTGAGGTCTTTGCCAACACGGAGACCTACCTCAACAGCGACCTGCCTTGCAGTAAGGGTTTCTATTTCAAGATCGAGAGTGGAGACGGTGCGATGGCGTATATCGACGTTGCCCAGTTCAACATGAACTACATCTACTACGACGACGAATTTGAAAAGGACACCACAGGTATCAGTCAGTTCGCCTGCACAGAGGAAGTGGTGCAGGCCACTCGTTTCGACAACGAACAGCTCGATCGCCTCATGGCCGATGGTTCTGCCACCTATCTGAAGAGTCCTGCCGGTATTTTCACGCTGGCTACGCTTCCAACTGACGAAATCAACCAGAACGACACGATTAACTCTGCCAAACTGACCTTCACCCGTTACAACGACCAGGTGGAGGCTAAGTTCAAGTTGTCTATTCCCCAGACCCTTCTGCTGGTGCGTCTGGACGACTATCTCAACGGCTACTTTGAGAATTATCTTCTGGCAGACAATCTGACGTCATACGTGACCACCTTCTCTTCTTCCACCAATTCCTACACCTTCACCAACATCGCCAAACTCGTAGCGCAGATTCTGAAAGAGAAGCGTGAGGGAACGGCAACGGAGAATGCCGACAAAGTGCTGCTGATTCCTGTCGAAGCCACCTACGATTCAAACAGCAACCTGGTGAAGCTGAGTCACGACTTTTCGATGGCGAGTGCACGTCTTGTTGGAGGAAATACCGATCGTGTCAAACTCGACGTCATTTACAGCCATTACAACCAGTAATAGTGCTTTCGGTCCCACACGAAGCCCCAGTACTTTCTCGAAGTGCTGGGGCTTACTATATTATGCATTATGCATTAAGTATGTTGAATGTATTCTTCACACTTCACTCTTCATTCTTCACTTAAAACTTTACTTCTTCTGCCAGATTTGCAGATCGTCGAAGGTGACGGAGGCTCGGTTGTCGCTGTAGGTGGTTTGGTAGATGCCTACTTTCAGCGAACGGTCATTGAAGTAGTCCCCGTAGTAGTCCTTATAGTCGTAGGGCCAGGAGCGCGACGTTGGTCCGAAGTAGAGTTCGCGGAGGTTGATGGGGGAGTTGGGCATTTCTGTCCAAGTCAGTCCGTCGGCGCTGGTTCGGGCAATGATGAAGTCGCCTTTTCGCTCCAGCTGCAGGTAGGGATCGAAGTTCCAGCCTCGCGAGTTCATGTATTGGGGACGATGACCACGATTCACTACCGTCAGCATATTTCCGCAGTTGTAATTGGGGAAGACGCCCAGCTGCAGCAGCGACTGACGACCCTGTCCGTCTTCATAGATGAGGATGAGTCCACCTTCGTTATAGGCAGGCGTATTGCGACGATCCATTCCTGTCATATCCACCACACGACATTGTGCCACAAAGTCACCCTGGAACTCCACACATTCTATCGGTCCGTTCTGCTTGGGATCTGCATTTAGGTTGGTGCCTGCCGACTCCAAAGTGACAGTCGTTCCCTGCTGCTTAATGGCAGATGTCTGTGGGTTGAACGACGGATGAGGCATGAGGAAGGGTGCAAGGTTGACAAAGTCCTTGGCACGGATCTTCAGCTTCTGCTCCATGACGGGCAGTTCGTAGCCAAAGACGTCGCGCAGTTTCACCATCACCTTCTCGCCTTTCTCACCCTTCACACCCAGCACCACACGCTGCGCGGAGGTCGGTTCTACATCCTTGAGGACGGTCGTGTCCTTGCCTGTGGCAAATTGGGCATCGACGAGTCCCCAACGAATGGCATTGGAGAAAAGACTGGCTTCCACCAGTGTCGGCGTCAGCGGCTTCACCTCGAACTGGATGGTGGAGGCATTCGTTAGATGCTTCAGACCTGCGTCGTCCTTCATCTTGGCTGGGTCTAAATCCGTTGGCTTCTTCATATCGTCCACAATCTGCGTATGACTGAGATCGCTGTGGTAGAGGCGCAAGCGGTGGATATAGCCTGTGAAGGGATGGGTGCCGTGAGCAGATGCGCCGATGGTGATATAATCGCCTGGTCGAAGCATGAGGAAGATGTTCTTCTCGCTTACCAACTCTCCGTCGCAGTAGATGCGTTCGTTGAAGCCGTCGAACGAAACCGCCCAATGCTGCCAGACACCTGCCTTTACAGCCTGTGGCGCTCCTGCATTCTCAAACGAAGCGTTATGGGCGACGATACCTTCGTTGCGACTCTTTCCGTTTCGCAGTTCGATGGTAGCGAGGTCGTTCCCTGCCGGCATAATCTGTGCCACCGTCTCTATCTCATCGACTTCTGGATTGAGGATCCATGCTGTCAGCGTGTAGGGAGCGTTATAGATCAGATCTTGTAGGTATTTATAGATTTGCATCGTCTCCTTGCCTGTAAAGCGGAAAGCCGCCTTGCCGTCCTTCGGAACCACCAGCACACCCTTAACGGCACTACCGATTTCGTGGTCGGCGGCGTTGAGGAGGTCGTCGTAGCCCCGATAAGGACCCACAGGCGTGAGTTCGTCACCGGCAGGGTCGTCGACTCCTTGTTTCAGGTCTTTCTTGTGAATCCACGGATAGCCCTCCACGATGGCAGCTTCATCCACTTGCGGATTGGGGAGTAGGGCAGAGGGGTCGTTCTTCGCCGTAGCGTTAAACACTTTCACATTCCAGATAGCTGGGAAATGTCCGTTCTTCTGTGTGTCGGTAATCGTGATGCGGACAAAGCGTGCCTTCACCTCTTTCTTGTCAATCAAGGGCGAACCCTGTTGCGTGTTTCGGGTGCGGTCGGCAAAGAGTTGCCAGTCCTGCCCGTCGGTAGAGACTTCTATCTTATATTGGTAGAAGAAAGTGGTGTATTCAAACTGCGTCCACACTTGGTTGAAGGCCTGCACACTTCCCAGGTCAATCGTCAGGTATTCATGGAATCCGTTGGCAGCAGTCTTCTGTGCCTTCGCAGCTCGCCACAGCGTTCCGTTGTTGTCATCTACGGCATATTCTGGCTTGAACCAATCGCTATAGGTGGAGGAAGCCGTCACTTTGGCACCGAAAGCCAAATTAAGGGATTTACCATTTACGGATTTCCTGTTTAACAGACTTTTAGGTGTAATTCCTTGATGTGTTGGTTGAATAGGGAGAATGTTTCCGTCTTTGTCAAACTCCATCTTGTCGATGCAGATTTGGCGATGGAAACCATGAATGGCGTGCGGATTGTTGTGGCGATGATAGACGATGTAGTAGTCGTCGCCATCCACCAGCACGCTGTGGTGACCAGGTCCGTGAATGGTGCCGTCGGCATTGGTTTTCAGGATGCAGCCTTTGTACTCGTAAGGACCCATCGGACCCGTCGTCGAGATGGCGTACTGCACGCGGTAGGTGTCATCGTGGCACGAACCGGATGAGTAGGTAAAGTAATACACGCCGTTACGCTTGAATACAAACGGCGCCTCGAAGAAATCGGTAATCTCCGTATTGAGAATCAGCTTCTTGTCTGTAAACGACTTGCCGTCTGCAGCCAGTTTGGCAACGCCACAGCCAAAGTCTTTGTAGATGCCCCACGTTCCGAAGTAGAGATACTCCGATCCGTCGTCGTCGCGAAAGAGTTGAGGATCGAGGGTGATGGCGTTGTGCACGAAGCGGTCGGGCACCAGTACTGCATCGCTTCGTCCTAGACGGTTCTTCCAGGGACCGATAGGTGTGGTGCTTTCACCCACACGCACCTCACAAGGTGTGCAGTAATAATAGCGGAAGGTGCCGTCGGGCTGCTCCACCACGTCGGGTGCCCACACCACTTCCGTCGTAGGCCAGTTCATCAGCACGTTGCGCCAGTTCACGAAGTCTTTCGACATCCACACCTGTGCCGGTCCGTAGCCGTTACCTGTTCCGTCCGTCGTGGCATAGATATAATAAGTGTCGCCAAACTTGCGAATCGTTGGGTCGGCAAAGTACCCAGGCAAGATGGGATTGCCCGCACCAGGCGTGTTCCATTGAGTTTCATCCAGACCTTGTGCCTGTATCATCGTCGCCGATGCCAGACAAGCTAAAAGCAGAAAGCGTTTCATAAAGTTAGTTATTAGTTGATTTCTTCGACAAAAATACAGCTTTTCTTCCAATTGGCAAAATTTTATCCAATATTCTTCCAATTATGAATTATGAATTATGAATTATGAATTAAAAATCTTATCTTTGCACCATGAATTACAACGAAATCATCCAGAAATACTATCCAGAGGAGAACGCGCTGCGTCACATCCTCGTTGTTCATAGCGAGAGCGTCACCCGTAAAGCGCTCTCCATCGTCGATGCCCACCCCGAACTCCATGCAGACCGTCAGTTGGTGGAGCAGGCGTCCATGTTGCACGACATCGGCATCTTCCTTACCGATGCACCTGGTATCCAGTGCTTTGGCACCGAACCTTATATCTGTCACGGCATTCTGGGTTCACGTCTCATGCGTCAGGAAGGTCTCGAAGCCATTGCCCGTGTCTGCGAACGACACACAGGCACAGGCCTCACCCTCGACCAGATTGTCAGTCAGAACCTGCCACTTCCTCATCAGGATTTCCTTCCCGAAACCATCGAGGAACAAATCATCTGCTTTGCCGACAAGTTCTTCTCCAAGACTCGCCTCGATCGCGAGAAAACCCCAGAGCAAGCCCGCCAAAGCCTCCTGAAATTCGGAGAAGCCGGCATTGTCCGCTTCGACCATTGGCTCTCCCTTTTCTCATAGCTCCCCTTTCACTGTGCTCGACGGCTTTCCCGTCGAGTTACTCTTCACTCTTCACTCTTCACTTTAAAATCTTCACTCTTCACTTAACATGAAACGCCTACTTTTATTGATCGTATGTACAGCAGCCACGTTGACTTTGGTTGCGCAAGAGAACCGTCCACAAAGAAACATCAGAACGCACGTCCCAACCGATTCCATCCGTTTGAGTGATCCCTTTATACTGGCTGATAAAGCCACGCAGACCTATTACATGACAGGCACAGGTGGGCTGTTGTGGAAAAGCAAGGACCTGAAATACTGGGACGGACCCTACCATGTGACGCAGACCGATCCCCATTCGTGGATGGGTGAACGACCCATGATTTGGGCTGCCGAACTCCATCAGTATCAAGGCAAGTACTATTATTTTGCCACCTTCACCAATCACAACGTGAAGATTGACACCATCAAGGGAAACGTGATTGAACGTCGTGCCTGTCATGTGTTGGTGAGCGACAAACCGGACGGTCCTTACGTTCCGATGGCAGATGAGACGTATCTTCCTGCTAATCAGCCCACCCTCGATGCCACGTTCTGGGTGGACAAAGATGAGAAACCCTACATGATTTTCTGTCATGAGTGGTTGCAGAACTGGAACGGAACCGTAGAAAAGATAGAACTGAAACCCGATTTGAGTGGGGTAGTAGGAGGCAGGAAAGTCTTGTTCCGCGCTTTCGATTCTCCTTGGAGCAAAGAAAAGGATGAGGACGGAAAGGTCATTCCCAATAAGGTGACCGACGGACCCTTTGTATTCCGAACACAAACAGGCGCTTTGGGAATGCTTTGGACGAGTTGGGTTTATAGTGATTACACCCAGGGAGTGGCTTATTCAGCCAGCGGCACCCTCGACGGTCCCTGGATTCAGGAGCCAGACCCCATCACACCACCCAACTACGGACACGGCATGATGTTCCGCACTTTTGAAGGCAAGCTGCTCCTGTGTTGTCATTCCCATTACAACAACCGAGGTCGCTACATCCGCATCCCCGCATTCTTCGAAGTGGATGACAGTGGCGACAAAATCAAAGTCAAGCCCTTGAAGTAGAAGTGGTTAATTCGTAAAATTCGTTTTATTTCGTTGTCGAAAAAAGCAATTCTATACAGACATCCGTATCAAGTAAATATTGTGCCATGATATTACCAACCTTCTATAATCCTACCATGATAATCACTATTCCTTAGGCTATTGGCTTCAATACCACTCCAATCTCCTCTGAAACAAGTTCTCAAATTAGGACGGAATCGCTTAGTATCTGCTTCGTCCTTGTTACGCATTGAGTTGGACAACTTGGCTATTAAGTCCAATTTGTCATTGTTGCTCAGAGAAGCCAGAACAATCATGTACATGTCTGTTATGCTACGAGTTCCTGCCATACTCTTGTGAATTTGATTATTTCCAAGATGCAAATTAAAGGATTTTTTATTTGTTTGCCAAATTTTTTAGACAGTTTGTAATAAAAACAATAACATTTTTGATAGTTTTCAGCAATTATATTGTTGAAATCTGAACAATATGTTACATTTTACACCTCATCAATCTCCTCCAAAATCTTCTTTGGCAGCGACGGTAAAGCCGATTCGTGGTTGGAGTCTAGGACGGCAGAAACGGCTCTTTTCGAAAAAAAAACGAAAATAGTTAAGTGATTTACGTTTTTCGCTTAACTGTTTTTGGGGAATTTGTTAAGTGCGAATCCAGAAATACTTAACAAAAATGAAATAATTTGTTAAGTGATTCCACTAAAATATTTAAGTATTTCTGGTTTTTATGGATAAAACACTTTTGAAATTAAGATAAAAGTGGTAACTTTGCAGAAATAAATTGTATGCGTATGAAAAAGAAATATGTGTTTTTGGCTTTCCTGCTGATGGCGGTATGCCTCATGCAAGGATGTTCTTCCTCTAAGGAGCAGAAGCAGGAGGAAGAGAATGTGGATTCCTGTCGTCTGGAGATCTGCGAGGTCTTCAGCATCGGCGAGGTAGGATCGTTCCTGTCAATGCCGCCTGCTCGGCCCAGCCAGTTACCTACGCCTGCAGACAACGAGGAAGGTCTGTCTGAATGGTCTGATCCCAATCCTTACTTTGTTTATGCGTCGGTCAACGATACCGCACAGGTGGCAAAGACCATCAGCGAGGAACTGACAAAGCATCATGTGGAGGGTTTCCGACTGGCGTGGACGGCTCAACCCGATGTGCATTATAATTATAAGGTACAGGAAGAGGGTGAGGCTGTGGATTACGGTTCGGAAGCAGAGGACTGGTTCGCGCTCTATGTGCTCCGTACTCACAATACGAACGGGCTGACACTCACGAATGACGACATTGAGATGGCTTTTAGCGGCGAAAACGCTTTAGGTGCGCCAAGCGTGACAATTCACATGACCCCAGAGGGTGCCAAAAAGTTTGAGGAACTGACGATGCTTTATTTCTATCGTGCAATCGCGATTGTGCTGAATGGGCGAGTGCAGACTGCTCCGATTGTGACTGGTCCCATCCATGATGGAAAAGTAGAGATATCGGGCAACTTTACCCCTGAGGATGTGAACCGCCTGGTGCAGGCTCTAAACAAAAAGCCCCTATAATCCATTGAAAAACGGCTCCTTGCACTTTGCAGGGAGCCGTTGAATTGTGTAGTTGCATCATCAGAAGAAAACGCGTATGGCTAAGCCGAAACGAAGTTTGCTGCCCAGACCGTCACCTTTGATTTGCTTCTTGTAGGCTTTTTCGAAGATAGGTGATTCGCTATCGTAGAACAATGCACGTTCTTTGTCGTAGAATGATGCTTGGTCGTAGATGACACTAAGCTCCATCTCGCCGTCGGGGAATGCACAGCCTAAGGTGAATTTAGGACTGATGACGACACCGTCTTTAGCCAGTTCCTTGTCTTTGATTCTAACCTTGTTAACATTATTGTCAGGATAGATGTAGTGGGTGCCAAGATCAGCAAAGCTCAGTTCGGCTCCCAATCCTACATAGCCTGCTCCGTCTTCCGCATCACGATTGAGGAGAATGCGCATTTCGAGCGGCATTGTGATACATCGACGGTCGAAATAGCCGCCTTCGAGTGTCTTAGTTGCCTTCCACAAGGTACTGGTACAGGTTAGATACTGGTATTTGACGCCCACCGAGAAGTTGACATAGTTGAGAAGATAACCCAGTTTGGCTCTGAGTCCTGCACCGACAGCTGTGTGACCGCCTCCGATGGAAAAATCAAAGTCGGGTCCGATACGGAAGAAACGTCCGCGTTTAGCGACGAAGTTCTGATGGTTAACGCGATGCTCTAACTGTTTCAAGATTTTCGGGTCAGCTCCTTCAGAACGGAGCAAATCGATGTCGCCGGTAGTGATGTTGGGCTTGAGATTCTTGTTGGTGTAAAGACGGGCACGACTATCTACAATTTCCTGTTTGTGAGGCGATGAGTGGTTGTTCCAAAGGAAATAGGTGTAATCGCTTTCCGATACGCTCCCCAGCAGTTCCTTATTCTTAATGATGGCGTAGTCAGACTCTTGGCGGATGTCCTTGGCGAATGTGTTGTAGGGATCTACTTCAAGCATCTTTTTGGCATACATGCTGGCACCTGCATAATCCTTCTGGTCGTAGGCCATTTGCACCTGATTCTGGTATTCGTTCAGCAATTCTGTGCGCAGTTGCTGGCTGCGATCCAGGATGCGTGTACGGTAGGCTTCGTCGAAGACAGTGAAGTCGTTGATTTTCAAGTACGCCAATTCTGCAAGTTTTTTGTAGTTGGTCTCTGGCTCCACCTGTTCTGTGTAAATTCGTTCGCGGATGATGCCCAGAGCCTGTTCCTTGGTCGATTCGCTGACAATCTTGCTGCTTGCCGCCTTACTCAGTTTGTCGATGTCCCTATCTGCTTCTGTCAGGATGTGTTGGTTCCAATACTCGGAAGCCTTCTGACGATAATTATTCGTGATGTCCGTATTGAGGGCGAAGGCTTCGATATCGTTTAGATTCCCGTTTCGTTGCAACTGCTCCCATTGGGTGCGCGAGAGGAAAGTTGGGTTGTATTGGATGGTCTGCTTTTGTGTGCGTGTGGAGCCATAAGAATTTGTGTAGGAACGTTCCGTCCAGTTGCCGTAGGCATCAGTCTTATAGCCCCAGAACTCGCGGCTTTCGCTGGTGCTGTGGCTCTGCTTCTGTTCTTTGGTGTAGCCTCCTGTCACTTTCACGTTGGCTTTCTTCACGGCTTCCTGATATTGCTGCTGTAATTGTGCCAACCGTTTGGGGTCGTTGGTCTGCTTCATCTGCTGCAAAATCTTTTCGGCACCCTGTGTGTCAATCTTTGCATTCGTCTGAACATAGTTGTGAGTAGTCGTTGTCCATTGGGCCGTGTTGGTCACCTTCGTCAGGAATCCGTTGCTGCCGTAGGTGTAGCGAAGGGCGTATTTGCGTCCGTCTCCATTGGTGTAGTTGGCGGCTGTGATGCGTCCACCGCTGACGGTTACCGTTACCGTCACTCCGTTGCAGGTTCCCTTAAAGCCTGAGTTTGTAGCCGACACGTTGCGAAGGGTGAATGGACCATCGGGGCTTTCGAGCGCAAACTGCGTGGCTTTGCCGTTAGAGGTGAAATCCAGACTGTAATCATAGTATTCCTCACTACTGACGACAGCTTTGCTTACTTCGCCTTTCAATGCCAGTTTTCCCCAGTCTTGCGCTTGTAGCGTGAGGGTTCCCAGCAGGGTAAAGGCTGTCAATAATAGTTTCTTCATATTGCTTTTCTGTAGTAGCATAACGGTTTAATATTCCAACCAAGGAGACACCTCCACTTCATCTGGTTCATCCGCTTGAGGTACTCCAAGGGCCATGTTCTCAGCGGTCTTGGCTGCTGTGGCCGACACGTCTCCACCTACGATGGTACCGCTCTTTGCTGTTTGGATGCCCAGATTCGATACGGCAGAAAGGTTCAGACTCTTGTCTTGCAGAATCCAGCCCTTGTCATAGAAGAACACGAGAGAAACAGGTGCGCAAAGACGTATGCCGTCGTACTTCTGTTCCATCACACGACCCGCTGGCGTCACGTCGGTCATTTCAATAATGATTTCAGCACAACCGCAACGAACACCCGTTGTCTTGTCATCGAATATCTGGATGAAGCGTGCCTTCTTCACTTTTAATCGCGACGACTTCAGGATAACGTCTTCGTCGTGCAGCTGATCTTTCAGTTTTTCCCAAGCCATAGAGGTCTTGATGTCGAGAGAGAGACGTTTAGGAGCTTCGTCATCATATACTTCATGGTGCTCAACAGGCGCACTTTCTTTGACACCCGACTGCTCTTCGCGTAAGGCCTTGCCCAAGTCGTAAGTGTCTTCTTTTTTCTGCTTTACGTTGGCTGGTGCAGGTGGAGCATCCGGATTGGGAATATACTTCCAGTTCTCCTTGAGATTAATCTTCGATTCTGGGAAATCAGCAGGATTGAACTCAGGCTGTTCCATATCCTTATCAACCTTTGGCTGAGGCTGAGGGATGGAATCCACGCATATTATCTTGCCTTCATCCGTCAAACCAACAGTCACGACGATGTGCTCCTCAAAATCATAATACACGTTGCCGATTTTCTCGTAGCGACCACCTACAGTTTCGTAATATCTATATGTGTAATCTACGGCGAGTGTCTTGTTCCACCAGGCAAATCGCTCAACTTTGTAGGTGATGACTCCAGCTGCCTGCAGTTGCATGAGGCGTGCACGTGCAGCCCAATCGTTCTCTTCATACTTGCCAACACGGACTGTCACATACGACTGATCCTGAGCACTTTCTTCCAATAGTTCTTCCACGAGATCCTCCACAGTTCCTGCCGACAATTTATCTGGGTCGTTTGAACTGCACGAAATCATAAGGCTGACAGCCAATACGGCTAAGCCCATTGCTTCATGAGCAAAAAAGTTCCTTTTCTTCATAGGTGTTATGTCAATTGAGTAAATGAATAATAATCGAAGTTATGTGTGTCTTTCAGGCCTTTGCCCTACACATATCGCTTGCAAAAATAGTACTTTTCATCCATTCTGCCAAATAAATCCTTCAATTTGTGCAATTCCTCATGTTTTTCACTTCATTTTAATTCTCTTGCTTCTCCTTTTCTTCTCGACAGAGATAGCTCCAGACAGTAGTGAATCGAACCAAGAAGCAAACCAGTGTAAGAAAATCTTCCACTTTTTTTGGGGTTTCACAAAAAAACGCTACCTTTGCAGCGTGTTCTTCAGCACATTGAAAAATCCGTTCCTTTTAAAATAACACAAATCAAAAGATAAGATCATTATGAAAAAGACATTTTTATTTGTGATGGGCATGATGCTCATGACTGTGGAATTCACAGGATGTAAGAATTCCAAAACCAATGACGGAGCAGAAACAGATCAGGATGCTGCTGACTCTGTTGCTGTTGCTGCAGACTCTTTGGCTCTGTCAGCTGACTCATTAGTTGTGGAAGATAGTGTTGCGCTTGGCGACAGCCTGGAGGTTGTGGCAGACGAAGCAGCTAAGGAACAGGAGATGGAGGCAGCCAGAGCCTTCGTGGAGAAGTTCTATAACGAGTGGAACGATGAGGATGTGCTCAACTATGACTATCCGAAAAAGCACATCACCCCAAAGATGCTGAAGTTCCTGGCAGATTCCTACTCCTTCGATTGCGAGGGCGAGTGCCTGGCTACATGGGTGTTCTTCTACGAGGGTGGTGGTGATGTCAGTGGGTTGAAGTCACGCAAGATTACAGCCCAAGACGAAACCCATGTGCTTGTTGAGAACGATTACGACAACTATGAATACGACATCCTCCTGACCCTCGTGAAGGATGGTGACACCTTCAAAATCGACAGCCTCAAAAAGATAAAGGAAAGGTATTTGTAATGCATTATTCATAATTAAAACAAAAAGGGCACCCGTTGAGTTTGGATGCCCTTTACGATTGTATGTTGGAAGAGGGTGTGCCAAAATGGTACACCCTCTTCCATTTATGGAGCCGATTTACTCTACTGAGTAGTCGATCTTGCTCATGCGCACATAGGTAGCGTAGCGGTGCTGTGCTGCCTTCTTGGCGGCATCGAAGAGTTCCTGAGCGTCGGTCGGACATACCTTCTTGAGTGAGAGGTAACGTACCTCACCATCGAGGAATGCCTGGAAGTTATCCCAGTTGGGAGCCTTGCTATCGAGCTGGAATGGGTTCTTGCCTTCCTCAGCGAGACGTGGATCGAAACGCCAGAGGTGCCAGTAACCACACTCAACAGCCTTCGCCTCTTCAGCCTGGCTCTTACCCATGCCGCCCTTGGCCTTGAGGCCGTGGTTGATACATGGAGCGTAAGCAATCACGAGTGATGGACCTGGATATGCCTCTGCCTCGCGGAGTGCCTTGAGACACTGTGCGTTGTCGGCACCCATTGCCACCTGAGCCACGTAAACGTAGCCATAGGTCGATTGCATGAGACCGAGGTCCTTCTTGGTGATGCGCTTACCACCAGCAGCGAACTGTGCGATAGCTCCGATTGGCGTAGCCTTTGAAGACTGACCACCTGTGTTGGAGTAAACCTCAGTATCGATGACGAAGATGTTGATGTCTTCGCCAGAAGCCAGTGCGTGGTCGAGACCACCGTAACCGATGTCGTAAGAGGCACCGTCACCACCGATGATCCATTGGCTGCGCTTGACGAGGTAGTGTGAGAGTTCGCTGAGCTGCTTGCAGATGGGGCAGCCTGCGTTGCGACCTGCCTCGATGGCTGGAGCGAGCTTAGCTGCTGCTGCCTTCGACTTGTCGGCATCGTCCTTACCTGCAATCCACTCTTCGGCTGCTGCCTTGAACTCTGCTGGCGTGTCGTCCTTGGCAAGAAGTTCGTTGAGCATCGTCACGATGCGGGCACGCATCTTCTTGTTGGCGATTGCCATACCGAGACCGTATTCGCAGAAGTCCTCGAACAGGGAGTTGGACCATGCAGGACCCTGACCCTTAGCGTTCTTGGTGTATGGAGTTGATGGGATGGAACCTGAGTAGATAGAAGAACAACCTGTAGCGTTAGCCACCATCTCACGATCGCCGAAGAGCTGAGAGATGAGTTTCACGTAAGGAGTCTCACCGCAACCGGAGCATGCGCCGGAGAACTCGAAGAGTGGGGTAGCGAACTGGCTCACACGTGGGTTTGCCTTGATGTCGATGAGGTCTTGCTTGCTGGTCACGTTCTTCACGCAGTATTCCCAGTTCTTTGCCTCGCCGAGTTCGCTTTCGAGTGTCACCATCTTGAGTGCCTTGTTGCCCTTCTTGCCCGGACATACATCGACGCAGTTGCCGCAACCGAGACAGTCCATGACGCTTACCTGCATGCGGAACTTCATGCCCTTGAACTGTGCAGGAGCAATCATATCGAGCTGTGCTGCATCGAGACCGGCAGCTTCCTTCTCGTCCATAACGAATGGGCGGATGGCAGCGTGAGGACAAACGAACGCACACTTGTTACACTGGATACAGTTCTCGCTGTCCCAAGTAGGAACGAAGGCAGACACACCACGCTTCTCGTAAGCGGCTGTGCCCTGCTCCCACATACCGTCTTCGTAGCCCTTGTAGGCAGAAACGGGCAGGAGGTCGCCGTTCTGGGCGTTGATGGGACGAACGACCTTGTTGATGAATTCAGGATCGTCGTTCTTCTCTTCGGGATCGGCTGGCAGCTTTGCCCATGCTGGGTCAACGTCGAGCTTCTGATATTCACCACCACGGTCAACGGCTGCGTAGTTCATGTTCACAACGTCTTCACCCTTCTTGCCGTAGGACTTCACGATGGCTTTCTTCATCTGTTCAACGGCGAGTTCAACAGGAATGACCTCTGTGATGCGGAAGAATGCTGACTGGAGAATGGTGTTCGTGCGGTTGCCGAGACCAATTTCCTGGGCAATCTTGGTAGCGTTGATATAGTAAACTGTGATGTTCTTCTCGGCGAAGTATTTCTTCACGTTGTTGGGCAGGAAGTTGACGAGTTCCTCACCCTCGAAGATGGTGTTGAGGAGGAACTGACCGTTCTGACGCAGACCACGCAGCACGTCGTACATGCGGAGGTAAGCCTGTACGTGGCAGGCTACGAAGTTAGGCGTCTTGATCTGATAGGTGGAACGGATAGGTGTGTCGCCGAAACGGAGGTGTGAGCAAGTGAAACCACCAGATTTCTTGGAGTCGTAAGAGAAGTAAGCCTGGCAGTACTTGTTGGTGTTGTCACCAATGATCTTCACAGAGTTCTTGTTGGCACCTACCGTACCGTCGGCACCGAGACCGAAGAACTTAGCCTCGAAGATGCCCTCGCCACCGAGTGCCATTTCCTCTTCGAGAGGAAGTGAACGGAAGGTAACGTCATCGACAACACCCACGGTGAAGTGGTTCTTTGGCTCTGGGAGTTCGAGATTCTTGTAAACGGTGAGAATCATGGTTGGGGTTACGTCGGCTGAACCGAGACCGTAGCGTCCGCCTACGATGAGCGGAGCATTTTCCTGGCCGTAGAAGGCATCCTTCACGTC
>CAJOHO010000029.1 GCA_905234555.1 uncultured Bacteroidaceae bacterium | reverse complement strand
ATGGAACACGTCTGAGATAGGAAATGATAGAAATCGATAACGAAACCCAAACCCCTTAAAACGGCAAATCCGTGTAACTCAGAGAGCTACACGGATTTGGTTTCCGATTGTTATTGTTTGTTATCTTTGAACTAATGGACCTCCTCGAAGTCGGCGTCCTGAACGTCTTCTGTGGATGGACCGGACTGAGCTGACTGCTGTCCTGCGTCGCCAGGATTGAAACCTGCACCTGGACCAGCCTGGGCACCGCCAGCGTTTGCATACATCTTCTGAGAAGCGGCCTGCATGACGTTGTTCAGTTCGGCAGTTGCTGCATCGATGGCTGCGAGGTCCTGTGCCTTGTGGGCATCCTTCAGTTTGTTGACTGCTGCTTCAACGGCACCACGGTCTGAACCGAGCTTATCGCCGTTCTCCTTCAGGAAGTTCTCTGTCTGGAAGATCATGGAGTCTGCCTGGTTGAGCTTGTCAATCTTCTCGCGCTCCTTCTTGTCGGCGTCAGCGTTGGCTTCGGCTTCTGCCTTCATGCGGTCGATTTCTTCCTTGGAGAGACCAGAGGAAGCTTCGATGCGGATGGCCTGTTCTTTGCCGGTTGCCTTATCCTTGGCGGTTACGTTAAGGATACCGTTGGCATCGATGTCGAACGATACTTCAATCTGTGGAACACCTCGACGTGCAGGAGCTATGCCTGTGAGGTTGAAGTGACCGATGGATTTGTTCTGTGCTGCCATTGGACGCTCACCCTGAAGTACGTGGATTGTTACTTCAGTCTGGTTGTCGGCTGCGGTTGAGAACACTTCGCTCTTCTTGCAAGGAATGGTGGTGTTGGCATCAATCATCTTGGTCATGACGCCACCCATCGTTTCGATACCCATTGACAATGGAGTTACGTCGAGCAGGACGATGTCGCCCACGCCTTCTTCCTTGTTGAGGATGGCACCCTGAATGGCTGCACCTACGGCTACTACTTCGTCTGGGTTCACGCCTTTCGAAGGAGTCTTGCCGAAGTAGTCTTCCACAATCTTCTGCACGGCAGGAATACGAGTGGAACCACCTACGAGGATGACCTCGTCGATGTCGTTCTTCTGCAGACCTGCGTCGCGCATAGCGTTCTGGCAAGGCTCAAGGCAAGCCTGGATGAGGTTGTGAGCCAATGCTTCGAACTTAGCACGGGTGAGGGTCTTCACGAGGTGCTTAGGCATACCGCTTGCAACGGTGATGTAAGGCAGGTTAATCTCTGTAGATGAAGAGCTGGAGAGTTCAATCTTTGCCTTCTCGGCAGCCTCTTTCAGACGCTGCATGGCCATTGGGTCGAGGGTGAGGTCGATGCCTTCCTCTGCCTTGAAGTCGCTGGCCAGCCAGTCGATGATCACCTGGTCGAAGTCGTCACCGCCGAGGTGGGTGTTACCGTTGGTGGAGAGTACTTCGAATACGCCGCCACCAAATTCGAGGATAGAGATATCGAATGTACCACCACCGAGGTCGAACACGGCAATCTTCATGTCCTTGTTGGCTTTGTCAATACCATAGGCCAGAGCGGCAGCGGTTGGCTCGTTGACGATACGCTTCACATCGAGGCCTGCAATCTGTCCGGCTTCCTTCGTTGCCTGACGCTGTGAGTCGGAGAAGTATGCAGGAACGGTGATGACAGCTTCTGTCACTTCCTGTCCGATGTAGTCCTCAGCGGTCTTCTTCATCTTCTGCAGAATCATAGCGCTGATTTCCTGTGGCGTATAGAGACGTCCGTCAATATCGACACGAGGTGTGTTGTTGTCGCCACGCTTTACTTCATAAGGTACGCGGGCGATTTCCTGCTGAACCTGATCGTAGGTTTCACCCATGAAGCGCTTGATCGAGAAGATGGTGCGCTTAGGGTTGGTGATGGCCTGACGCTTGGCGGGGTCACCTACTTTGCGCTCGCCACCATCTACGAATCCTACGATTGATGGGGTAGTGCGCTTTCCTTCACTGTTTGCAATGACAACGGGTTCGTTGCCTTCGAATACGGATACACACGAGTTTGTGGTTCCGAGGTCAATTCCAATAATTTTTCCCATAATATGTTTCCTTTCTTTTAGTTTTTTGTTAAGAATGTGTGTAGATGTGTCGTCTGCTGGAGTCTGGTTTTGTCCGACTCCTATGACACGACATGATTCTTGCAAAACTTATGCCATCCTGTCAGGGGCATTGCCTGTGAGGTGAAAAGTGCCGAATCTGTCAGCCTGATACTGACAACGTGGCAGGCTTTTGGTGATTTTTGTCGGAATAAGCTTCGCGCAGTAGTTGTTTTCGTACAGGAATAAATTGTCGTCAATCGACGAGAAAAACAGTTCTTAACAAGAAAAGTTGTTGTTTTTGTAGATTCGTAAAACGCTGCAAATCAGAGGTGGCTTTGAATATGTAACGTATTTGAATGCTAATGTAACACTATTATTACGCGCGTCTGTTAAATAATGTGTAAATTTGAAGCGTGAAAAAAATAACACAAAAAATAGTTTAATTATCAAGTCCTGTATGAACAAAAAATTTCATCGATGCTGGAGCCTGTCCAAATGGGTGGGCTTGGCGATGATTGCTGTTGGCGGACTGACATCGTGTGATGGCTACGAACTGGCTGAGGAAGACCCCAGCTGGTTAGGTTCGAGCATCTACGATTATCTGAAGTCGGACGGCAATTATTCGAACATGGTGAAACTGGTGGACGATCTGGGCTATGCGGACGTGCTTGCTAAAACTGGTAGCAAGACGCTGTTTGTGGCCGATGACGATGCGTTCAACCGTTTCTACCAGAAGAATGATTGGGGCGTTCACAGCTATGCTGAACTTTCTTACGCCCAAAAGAAGCTGCTGCTTTACGGCAGTATGATCAACAATGCGTGTCAGGTGGCTTACCTGAGTAGTTCGGAAGGTCCGACGGAGGGTGACTGCATGCGTCGCCAGACCTCGCAGAGCCGTTTCGACTCGGTGCCGGTGCTCAGTGCCGACCAAATGCCCGACAATCCCTACTGGGCACGCTATCGTGAGAATGGTAAGCCGATTGTCTGCATGAGCGACAACACCACACCTCCCATGATTCACTTCATCGAGGCCTTCCTGGAGAGTAAGCTCATCACGAACGAAGACTGTAACTTCCTGTTCAACTACACGGTGGACCGCCAGCCAGGTGATGCCAATGTGAACGGCATCATGATGGCAGAGCAGAACATCAAGTGCTCGAACGGTTTCGTGCACAAAATGGCAGAGGTTCTGACACCACTGCCCAATATGGCAGACCTCATCTCGCATAAATCCAATATGCAGGGTTATGCCAAGCTGCTGAACCGCTTCTGTGCTCCCTACCGTCATGATGACAAGGACGAGCTGACAGTGGAGTATAACCGTCTGTACGGCACAAACATCGATACGCTCTATGAAAAGCGCTATTTCTCACAGCGCAGTCAGAGTGGCGAGGCTTTGGAACTGACGCCCGACGAGGGTCCTGTGAACGGAACCCTGAAGTTCGACCCAGGATGGAACCGTTTCTATTCTGAGACCACCAACTCTACTGCCGAGAATGTGGCAATGCAGGAGAATATGGGTGTGATGCTGGTGCCCAGCGACGCAGCGCTTGAACGTTATTGGAACGACGGTGCCGGCAAGGTGCTGAAGGACCGTTATGGCAGCTGGGACAACGTGCCAGACAAGGTGGTGTCGAAGATGCTGAACGTGAATATGCTCAATTCGTTCACTAGCTCTGTTCCCAGCAAGTTCCAGACCGTGCTCAACGATGCCAACGACGAACTGGGTCTGAGCACGGAATTCGTGGATTCCGTCTTCATGGCATGTAACGGTGCTGTGTATATGACCAACAAGGTGTTCAATCCCGTTGCCTACATCTCCGTCACCTTCCCAGCGCTGGTCAACGAGACCATGAGCATCCTCTACTGGGGTGTGGAGCAGTTGGGCTTCGACGTATATCTCAACTCTCAGAACACCTACTACAGCCTCTTTGTTCCCGACAACAACGGTCTGCTTGAGTATATCGATCCCTGTTCCTACGGTAAGCCCAGCACTCAGCTCTTCCGCTTCCACTACAAGCCAACGGCTCAGACGGAACGTGAGAAGGTGTGGGCCAGTATCTGGAACTACGACGTAGAGTCGGGCGAAGTGACCGACTCCATCGGTGAGGCTTCTTACGAACAGATTACCAACCGTCTGAACGATATCCTCGACACTCACATCGTCATTGGCAATGTGGAGGACGGCAACACGTTCTACCAGACCAAGGGCGGTAGCATGGTGAAAGTAGCCAATGCCACAGCCGGTGCCGGTGCCAACGGTATGACGGTGCAGGGTGGTCTGCAGATTGAGCACGAAAAGAAAGTGCACGTCACTCAGATCTACGATGAGTCCTATGAAGGAAACGGAAAGACCTATATCATCGAGGAAGAACCCATTATGACGGCTCGCAAGTCCGTGTTCGACATTCTGGGCGAACACGAGGAGTTCCAGGCCTTCCACGACCTGATTCAGAGTTCTTCTTTGTTGGAGACCAAGCACGTCATCGGTACCGACGAACATGGAACAGCCAGCACCAACATCTCCCTCTTCAACACCTACCGCTACACGGTATATGTTCCAACGAACGAAGCCATCAACCAGTTGCACGCCAGCGGCAAGCTGCCAACATGGGAGCAAGTGGAGGCACAAGAGGATCCGGAGCAGAGGGACAGCCTCACCAATGTGATTGAGACCTTCATCAAGTACCACATTCAGGATAACGCCTATTATGTGGGGCAGGGTAGTGTGAGTGGTGAGTTTGAGACTTCTGCCTACAAGGTAGTGGATGGAAACCTCTCTTACTACAAGCTCAACACACAAGTTAGCAACGACGGCATCACCATCTACGATGGCACTCAGATGAGCAAGCCTGCTGCCGACCGTGTTCCTGTGAAGGTTGTTAAGACCAACGGATTGTATAATCTGATGGCACGTGAATACCAGTATAACTCGCCTGATGCAACTACGGCAAGCCAACTCTATACTTCGTCGTTTGCTGTGGTTCATCAGATCGACGGAGTGTTAATCCATCAATAAAACCGTGAAGACAATGAAAGCAAAACAGAAGATAATGATGCTCGTGTTGGCAGTATTGCCAATGGGCATGTCGGCTCAGACAGCCGGCACGATGATTCACGGTACGGTTCAGGATGATATCGAACCGCTGTTCGGCTGTAATGTCGTTGAGATTGACAAGAACAACCGTATTGTGGCTCACGCAACTACCGACTTCAACGGTAACTTCTCGTTCCGTCTGGTCGATCCTAAGAACAAGATCCGTGTGTCCCTCGTAGGTTATACACCACAGGTGCTTGCCATCAAGGGAACCAGTTATAAAATAACCTTGAAGAGTTCCACCCAGCTCGGTCCCATCGATGTGAAGGGAAAGAAAGTGGTGCAGACCAGTGGTCTTGCCATTCCTGAACGAGAACTTTCCGTGGCTCACCAGATGATTGATGCCAAGGAATTCGAGGGTCTGGCTCTGACGACCGTAGATGAAGCCCTTCAAGGACGTATTGCCGGTCTCGATATCGTGGCGAACTCAGGTGACCTGGGTGCAGGTACCAGTATGCGTCTGCGTGGTGTCAGCTCCATCAACGGTAATACCGAACCGCTCATCGTGGTGGATGGTAATATCTTTGAGAGCGACTATCCCAAGAACTTCGACATCAGCAGCGCGACGGAAGAGAATTTCGCAGAAATGTTGAATATCAACCCTGACGATATCGCTACCATCTCCGTCCTGAAGGACGCAGCCGGTACGGCTATCTACGGTTCTCAGGGTGCCAATGGTGTGATTGAAATCAAGACCAAGCGTGGTGCTCGCGGCAAGACTCGTGTACAATACACCTATCGTGCGATGTTCACCCATCAGCCCAAGGGCCTTCGTCTGCTCAACGGTGACCAATACACCATGTTGATGAAGGAAGCTTACTTCAATCCTACCCTCAGCGATAACGCCAGCGACATCCGCGAGTTCAACTACGACAAGTCGTGGAACGAATACGAGATGTACAACAACAACACAGACTGGCGCAAGGCTGTCAGCCAGATTGGTTTGCAGCAGAAGCACAACGTAGCTATTTCGGGTGGTGGTGAGAAGGCAAACTTCCGTATTTCAGGCGGTTGGGACCACCAGACCGGTACGGTGATTGAGCAGAAGCTCGACCGTTTCTCTACCCGTGTAGCTCTCGACTACTTCGTGAGTGACCGTATCAAGATTGTCACCAACTTCAACATGACCTATACGGACAACCACAAGAACAGTGGCGGTTTGTTGGACATTGCCTACAAGAAGATGCCGAACCTCTCCATTTACGAACAGGATGCCGAGGGACACGACCTTCCTGACTATTACCACATGCTCAGTACCTGCTCGCCAGAGTTGCTTAACGACCAGTACAGCCTCGTGAATCCTATCGCGTTGGCAAAGCAGGCTAAGAATGTGGAATCCACTTATCAGATTCAGCCTGAGTTCCAGCTCCACTATAACTTGCTGGGTACCCAGGACGACCAGACCCAACTGAAGTACGAAGGTAAAATCCTTTTCAACATTTTCAATAAGTACAACGATAGTTTCTACCCTTCAAGCCTCGTTACTTCAGGTTGGTCGGACTCCTCCAACAACAAGACGACTGCTGATGCCAACAAGAGTACGGCTGTTACGACGACTCACCGTCTGACCTTCGTTCCTCATTTCAACAACAAGGATCACTCTGTGATGGCGATGGCTCAGTTCCAGCTGACAGATGGTACGTCGAAAGCCACCTCTTCTACGGTTTGGGGTCTTCCCACAGGCGGCATCTCCTCTCCTATTGCCGATGGTATTGTTTCTTCTCTTTCTACAGGAAGCGGACAGTGGCGCAGTATTTATCTCACCTTCCAGGCCCACTACGCTTACAAAGGTAAGTATATCGCAGACTTCAGTGTTCGCCGAGACGGTTGTACGAAGTTCGGTGATGCCAACCGTTGGGGTAACTTCCCTGCTTTGTCATTCCGCTGGAACGTAAGCGATGAGCCTTTCATGGAGAAATTCAAGTGGTTGAGCATGCTCTCCATACGTCCAGGATGGGGTATGGTAGGTAATCAACCACCAGGCGAGTACCTCTACTTCTCGAAGTATGGTTCAGCTCAGGCTTACCACGGCAATGCTTCCGTATCTCCTAACAACATCCGCTTGAGCAAGCTGAAATGGGAGCAGCAGGTAACTTGGAACATCGGTTTCGACTTTGGTTTCTTGGACAACAAGATTACTGCCGACCTCAACCTTTACACCAAGCGTATCAGCGACTTGTACATGAACAACCGCAGCATTCCTACTTCTTCCGGTTTTACCTCCCTGAGCGCCCAGAACGTGGGTAACATGGTAAATAACGGTTGGGAATTCAATGTGAATGTTCGCGATGTTGTGAAGTTCGGCAAGCTGAAGGCTGACTTCAACGTGACTTTTGCCAATAACCGCAACGAAATCACGAAGATGGATGAGACCGTGCTGGCTTCTCTAAACCGTGAATTCACGCAGAACAACGGTGACTACCTCACTCGCGTACAGTTGAACAACGCATTCGGTTCTATCTACGGCTTCCGTTACAAAGGTGTTTACCAATATAGTAAGTACACGCCTGAGGAAATTGCCGGTGTGAGTGGTCCGAACGCTCCTGTAGCACGCGATGAAAATGGTAACGTGATTATTGATAAGAACGGCTATACGATTCCGATGGTGTATTGCTACAACAGCAACACACACACTTATGTCTATGAATTCAAGGGTGGTGATGCCATCTACGAAGATATCAACCACGATGGTAACATCAACGAACTCGATATCGTCTATCTGGGTAACTCTCTGCCAAAGGTAACTGGTGGTTGGGGCTTCACCTTGACATACGGCCGTTGGAAATGGAACAACCAGTTCAACTTCCGTTTCGGCTTCAAGATTGTGAATGGTGCCCGTATGAATGCCGAAAGCATGGCAACCAACAACAACCAGTCAGCAGCCGTGAACTGGCGCTGGCGTGTGGAAGGTGACAACGCTCAGATTCCTCGTGCCTTCTATACCGGCGGCAATCAGAAAGCATACAACTACCTCGGTAGTGACCGCTTCATCGAGGACGGTTCGTTCATGCGTCTCAACTATTCTCAGATCAGCTACTCACTCGATCCCAAGATCATCAAGAGCTGGGGCTTGAGCCAGTTGAGTCTTTACCTGAGTGCAAACAACCTCTTCTGCATTACCGGTTACTCCGGTGCTGACCCAGAAGTAGGTTACGGAGGCTATGGTATCACAACAGACCACGCTCAGACTCCGCGCGCACGTTCGTTTACCTTAGGTGTCACTGTTCAATTCTAAAAAGACCGTTACAGATATGAAAATCAATAATAAACAATATTTATCGTTAGCCGCTGCTCTGCTGCTGGTACCTGCAGGGATGGGACTCAGCAGTTGCGACGACTTCTTGTCCATCAAGCCTCAGAACGAGATTGTGCTGGAGAACTACTGGACGGAAGAAGCCGACGTATATAGCGTGCTGAATTCCTGCTATTCCCAACTGGAAAGCAGCGACTGCATCAACCGCATGGTGGTGTGGGGCGAGTTGCGTTCCGATAACATGACCAATGGTGTTAGTACAGGCAATGATTTGCAGCAGACACTCAAGGAGAATATTCTGGAAACCAATTCCTATACCAAGTGGCAATGCTTCTATAGCGTTATCAACCGCTGTAACACCGTTTTGTACTATGCTCCGCACGTCAACGAAATCGACCCCAACTTCACAGATTCTGAACTGAGAGCTGTGGAGGCTGAGGCTACAACGCTTCGTTCTTTGTGCTATTTCTACCTGATTCGCGCCTTCCGCGATGTGCCTTACATCACTTATCCATCGAACGACGACCGTCAGGAGTTCCAAGTTCCTGCCACGAAGTTTGACGAGGTGCTCGACAACATCATTGCCGACGTGGAATCCGTGAAGGATCATGCTGTGCGCAGCTATGGTGAGGACAGTGAAGAGAATACCTGCCGCATCACCCGCTGGGCCTGCTATTCGTTATTAGCTGATATGTACCTGTGGAAAGGAAACTGGCAGAAATGTATTGAAAACTGCGACCTCGTGATTGAAGAGAAGATTCGTCAGTACGAAGAGGAGTATGCCAAGAATCCTACCACGATGACCACCGAACTTTACGGCATCTATCCGTTGATTTCTGAGTCCAGCGCCAGTAGCAACTACGCTGGTAATGCCTATACAGAAATCTTTGGTGAAGGCGACAGCTTCGAATCTATCTTCGAACTGACCTTTGTGAACAACCAGAGCGTAACGAACAGTACGGTGTCTGGTTTCTACGGAAGCAAAAGCAACACCACAGGACAGCTGGGTGCACCTACCTTCCTCTTTGCTGACATCTTCACAGGTCAGAACAAATACTTCACCAAGACCGACTGCCGTGCGCTGGAGAACATGTTCGAGCGGAATAATAAGGTATATATCCAGAAGTACGTGAATGAGTCAGTGAACTTCCGTACCAGCACCACCACAGGTGCTGCACCGACCGTTAATGCAGAACCTCGTAATCAGGCTTTTGCCAACTGGATTATCTATCGTCTGACAGACGTGATGCTGATGAAAGCAGAAGCAGAGGTTGAACTGGCTGGTGATGTGGCCGAGGGTGCTACTCTGACGGAAGAGCAGACTCAGCATTATCAGAAAGCCTTTGAATTGGTGGATGCTGTTTGGCGTCGAGCTAACAACAAGCGTCTGGCAACCACCGATGTGCTGAAGTTCGACACTTATGCTACATCACGTACGGATATGGAAAACTTAGTGCTCGACGAGCGTCAGCGTGAACTGATGTTCGAAGGTAAACGCTGGTTCGACTTGGTTCGTGTTTGCCGTCGTGATGGCGAAAACGACCGTATGATTACGAAGGTGTTGCCTAAATTCCAGGAAAACACCAATGCCATCCGCATCAAACTCTCTACGCAGGATATTCTCTATTGGCCATACAACCGTGATGAGCTGAAGCAGAATCCTTATCTCACTCAGAATCCAGCTTACGAAACTGACAAAACAGAACAGAATCTATGAAAACAATGAATAAAATGCTAAAACGTACGTTGTACTCAGTACTCTGTACTTTGTGCCTGATGCCAGCTTTCACCAGCTGTGGTGACGATTTGAGCCAGGAGAACTACTATACGTTTACGGGCGAGATGGTGAGCGACTATCTGGACAACCGTCCTGAGACGTTCAGCCAGTTCACCCAGATTCTCCAGAAGTCGGGAATGTACGGCATGATGGCTACTTACGGAACTTACACTTGTCTGGCTCCGACCAACGAGGCTGTGAATGAATATCTTCGTGATCGCGGTCTTAGCAGCGTGGATCAACTCACGAAGGCTGAATGTGACACACTTTCTTGGAACCATATCCTTACGGAGACTTACTTTACCACCGATCTGGCTGACGGAAACTTCCCTTCAGCGAACATGAATGACCGCTTCCTCACTTTCTCGTGCGACAGCGATGCGCTGAACGATGGTAATGTGATGTACTACGTGAACATGGCTTCGAAGCTCATCGTTCGTGACGACTCTGTGGAGAATGGTGTGGTTCATACGCTGGATCACGTCATTCAGCCCTCCAGCCTTTACCTGCCGGAGAAACTGCAGGAAGACAAAAACATTACGTTGTTTATGTCTGCCTTGACCCTGACAGGATTGAACGATAGTCTCTATAGCTATCTCGATGAAAAGTACTCGGTGGGAACAGACTCTATTTATAAAGGTATTATCTTCCACCGTACGGGTGCCAATTACCGTATGTACTACCCAGAGAAGCGTATGAAGCGTTACACCGCATTTGTAGAGACCAACCAGGTGTTTGCTGATGCCGGCATCAATAACCTCGACGATCTGAAAGCCTACGCCAAGCAGGTGTATGATGAGATGTTCCCCGACGATGCAGGTCAGTATGACGAGGATTGGACGAACCGCAAGAATCCTCTGAACCGCTTCATCGCCTATCACCTGTTGCCATACTATGGTGGTGTGAATGACTTTACGATTTCGGAAAGCGGCATCGACTACAAAACCACTTGTGCGATGCCTAACCTCATTGACTGTACAGACTGGTACACAACGATGCTGCCTGGTACAGTGATGAAGATGTCGTCTCCGTCGGAAGGTCTGTTTATCAACCGCAAGGGCGTAGCCTCCAGATATTCCGTAAAGGGAATCATGGTCTATACACCTTCAGAAATGAAAACGATCCACGACAAGCTCCTAGAGGATGCAGGCTACGAAATCGAGCCGCTCAACCAGCAGGCACTCAATGGTATTTATCATTACATTGACGGTATTCTGACCTACAACACCACAACACGTGATGTGGTATTCAACGACCGTATCCGCTGGAACGTGATTACGATGTCATCTGAATTCCTCAATGCAGGTGCACGTGGTAACACCAACGGTCAGCACCTCACAGGCTTCAAGCAGGTGGATGGTTGGGACTTCCACGGAATCGTTCCTACCCTTGCCCTGCGTGAACGTGGTGTTTGGATGGCAACCTATTCGGACGCCGTCGATTTGATCGGTCAGTTCGACGTTTCCTTCAAACTGCCACCTGTTCCCGCCAACACCTACGAAATCCGTTTTGCCTACGGTGCAGGAAATGACCGTGGTGTGGTTCAGATTTACTTCGGTGAGAAAGACAACATGCAGCCGATGGGTCTGCCGATCGACTTCCGTATCTGGGGTGGTGACCCAAGCATCGGTTGGGTGGCCGACACTGAGGACAACGAAGAAAACCGTGCCATCGATAAGGCTATGCACAATCGTGGGTTCATGAAGGATATGGATTCTTGGAACCAGGGTGGTTCCAACAACCTCCGTGCCAACAATGGTAAGTATCGCAAGATTCTGACCACTCAAGCGCTCGATCCCAACAAGGAATACTGGCTCCGCATCAAACTCGTTATCGAGAATTCTGAGGCCGAACTTCCTATCAACTACTTTGAATTCTGTCCGAAGAGCGTCTATGCAGGCTTGACGGCTGAAGATACCCATTGATTTTTAAGAACAGACAAATAAGAAATATCATTTCAGCTATTATGAAACTCAAGCATATCTATAAGCCGCTCATCGCGTTAGCCCTTCCCCTTTGGGGACTGGGTGCCTTGAGCAGTTGCTCCGATACCTGGGACGAGCACTATGGTGTGGCTGGAGAGAACGGAAAGTCATCCATCTTGCAGTTGGTGAAAGAGAATCCTCAATTGAGTGATTTCGTTTCCGTGCTCCAGAAGACACATGTCTATAATAACAATCATCGCACGAAAGTGTCCTTTGCCGACCTGCTCAATGCTGACCAGGCCTTGACGGTTTGGGCACCTGTGAACGGAACGTTCAATGTGGATTCGCTGCTGGAGCTTTGTGAAACGCAGCATGGTGACTCAACGGTGGGTCTGCACTTCGTCATGAATCACATTGCCCACAACCTGTATAACATGAATGCAGAAACCAATGAAGACGTGAAGATGCTCAACGACAAGTATCTGGCTTTGGGCAGCAAGACCTTCTTCAATGCCAACGTGGTGGAGGATGCGTATAATCTTCCTGCCAAGAACGGACTGCTGCATGTGATCGACGACGATGCAATGTACACCTGCAACATCTATGAAGGTCTGACTTCGTTGCCGGAGTTCAGCCATATCGGAGCTTTCCTCTCCCGTTACGAGAAGCAGGAACTGGATGAGCAACGTTCCATCCAGGCTGGTATTGAGGACGGAAAGAAAGTGTATTCCGACTCTGTGATGGTGAAAGAAAACATGCTTTTCCGTGTGTTCGACCAGATTATGTCGGAAGACTCTACCTTCACCATGCTGGTGCCGAACGAACAGACTTGGCAGCCTGCCTACGAGAAGGCGCTGGGTTACTTCAACTACGGATCGGTGGAGAAAGCCGACTCTATCGCTGAGTATTGGACAAATGTATCGTTGCTTCGCGACCTGATCTACAACCGCAACGTGCAGCGTTCGGAGACTGACTCCATCTTCACAACCTCGTACACCAGTCGCGACTGGCCTTACCACGTGTATTATGAGCCTTACGAAGCTGGTGGATTGATGGATCCTGCCAACATCGAAAGCCGTATGCTTTGCTCCAATGGCGACATCTATAGGGTGAAGGATTGGCCTTTCAAGCCTGAAAGCGTCTATTTCCGCCCCATCATCTCTCAGGGTGAGCGCGATGGCAATGTGCTGGATCACAAGGATTGCACCATGACCTATCGTGCTGCCATCGGCGACACCATTTCGGGCAATGCCTACATGGATATCGTACCTGCCAACAGCACCAGCAACTGGACAGCTACCTACGAAATCCGTAACACCCTCTCCGGCACCTACGACATCTGTGTTGTCATCCTGCCGAAGACAGTCTATCTCGCCAACTCTCGCGACTTCAAGCCCAATAAGTTCAAGGCCGCACTCAAGTATGTGGACGCAGAGGGCAAACAGCAGACCCAGAACTACGATACGGAAATGACCAATAATCCGTATAAGGCTGATACGGTGCTGGTGGGCCGCTTCACGTTCCCCACTTGCAACTATCAGCAGACGGACGCTACGGTCAGCCTGCAACTCCAGTGCTCCATCACTCGCCGACAGACTGACTACTCACGCGAGATGTTCCTCGATTGTATCTATCTCAAGCCGGTGAACGACGACGAACTTGTCGCTCCCGAAACTAAACAAAGAAAGGAGGTACGCAAATGAAACGCATCCTTTTAACAACTGCCATCATGGCTTTGGTGGTGGCGAGTGGGTCGCAACCGCTTTCCGCACAGGAAGCTGCACCAACCGCAGCGAAACCTGCACTGCCCCTTACCGAAATCAAGGGACGTGTGATCGATGCTGCCACCGGTGAAGCGGCTGTCGGTGTACGTGTTCAGGCTTATAATAACCCTCGTCATGCAGCCATGACCGACGAAGACGGTACATACACCATCAAAGTGCCCGATTATGTCACTTCCCTGACTTTTGCGGCTGAAGGTTATGTGATGATTCAGCAGCCCATTGGCGCAGACAAGACGGTTGCCGATGTGCAGATGTACTCTTCGAAGTTTGGCGAGACCTACGCTCCCCAAACACAGGCGTACAACCGCAAGACTACGCGCGTTACCTATAATAATAACGATCTGAGTATCGACAACCAGATCCAGCAGAACTTGGGTGGAGACATGCTGACTACGCTCCGCAACGGACAGTCGGCTGAAGGTGTGAGAATGCTGATGAACGGTATCAACTCGCTCAACAGCAATGCCCAGCCGTTGGTGATTATCGACGGTGTCATCCAGAATATGCAGTATGGTTCGCCTTCGCTCCACGATGGCTTCTTCAACAACCTGTTGGGGAATATCATGGTGGAGGACATCGAGAAAGTGTCGGTGCTGAAGAACGGAACCGCTGTGTATGGTGCCAAAGGTGCCAACGGCGTTCTGATCATCGAGACCAAGCGCAACAAGTCGATGGCAACGAAGATTGACGTGAGCATCGGTGGCAGCTATGAACTGACGCCCAAGTCCATCGACATGATGGATGCACAGCAGATGCGTGTGTATGCCTCCGAACTCATCGGTACAACGGGTACGAAGAACAATGCCTTCAAGTTCCTGCAGACCGACCCCAACTACTATTATTACAATATGTACCACAACCGCACGAACTGGCTGGATAAGGTGCAGAAGGAGGGATTTACGCAGAACTACAGCATCAACGTGCAAGGTGGAGACGACGTAGCCAACTATAACCTCTCCGTAGGTTATGCGGGCAGCGATGCAACCATCAAGGACTTCTCGTTTAAGCGTTTCAACCTCCGTCTCAATTCCGACATCGTGCTGACTGACGACATCAAGATCCGTTTCGATGCTTCGTATTCGGACGTAACTCGTAACATGCGTGACGACGGTGTGAAGAGCAACGTGACCGACGGCATCATCTCCGCTCCTGGTTTCCTGTCGCTCATCAAGGCTCCGTTCCTCTCGCCTTACGCTTACGACACCAACGGACATCTCTCCAGCTATCTGGCTGAGGCTGACGACTATCTGAGTGACGTTGTGACAGCTCGTCGTGGCTATACCACTTCGCTGGCCAATCCGCTCTTCATCCTCGACAATGGTGAAGGACAGAACAAGAACTACTTCGGCAACCGTAGTGTGGCGCTGGCTGTGACTCCTTATTGGGACATCAACCGCAACTGGCGTTTGTCGAACCACTTCGCCTTCCAGCTCGTGAATACGGATGAGAACTATTATCTCCCCACCAACGGTGTGCCTAACTACGAAGTGGAAGGCATCGGTGAGGTGGAGAACTGTGCCAGCGCTTTGGCAGGTCGTCAGATTTCCATCATGAACGACCTGAACATGGCGTTCAACCGCCGTTTCGATGCTCACTATCTTTCTGCTAAGGCTGGCTTCCGCTTCCTGCGCGATACTTATCGTCTGAACACGCAGATCGGTTACAACACAGGTAACGACAAGACGCCTAACATGTCGTCTTCCCTCCAGTATAAGAGCACAGACGGTCTCGACAACGAGGATATCGACCTGACTTACTACCTCACTGCCGACTACAACTATCTGGAGCGTTACTACCTCTCTGCTTCGTTTGCACTGGATGGTAGCAGCAAGTTCGGTGTGGATGCAGAAGAAGGTATGAAGATCGGCAACTACGCTTTCGGTTTCTTCCCATCTGTCGAAGCTGCCTGGGTGCTGACCAACGAACGCTGGTTCCGTCCTAACAAGTATGTGAACTATCTGAAGCTGAATGCAGGTTTCGACCTCGTAGGTAACGATGACATCAACAGTATTGCCGGACGTACTTACTTCACTTCAGGCAAGCTTTTCAACAGCCTCACGGGTATCAGTATGGCAAACCTGGGTAACACCCGTCTGCAGTGGGAGACCACAGCTCGTCTGACGCTGGGTGTGCAGGGTTCGTTCTTCCAGAACCGCCTCTTCCTCGCTGCCAACTTCTTCAGCAGCAATACCTACAATCTACTCTCGCTGGGTACGCTTTCCTATATGTCGGGTCTGACCACCAACTGGGTGAACGACGGACGCGTGCAGAACACTGGTTTCGACATCAGTGCCAACATGAAGATCATCAACACCAAGGACTGGAAATGGTCGCTGGGTGCATCTCTGGGTCATTACAAGAACGAAATCAAGCGTCTGCCTGCAGGCGTTCAGTCCTTGGAACCCACAGAGCTGTACAATGCTCAGATCCTCTCGAAGGTGGGTGAGGCAGTTGGCGTGTTCTACGGCTACAAGACGAATGGCGTGTTTGCGTCAGCCGCTGAAGCCAGAGAAGCAGGTCTCTATCAGGAAACGGCAACGGGTGCTCATCAGTACTTCAAGGCAGGTGACATGAAGTTTGTGGATGTAGATGGTAACAACTGCATCAACAAAGCCGATATGCAGATCATTGGTGACCCCAACCCCGATATCTACGGAACCATTTCCACGCAGCTCAACTGGAAGCAGTTCACCCTCTCCGCTTCGTTCAACTACTCAGTGGGTGGCGACATCTACAACTACCAGCGCAGCATCCTGGAGTCAGGTTCTTACTTCTACAACCAGACCACAGCCATGCTGAATCGTTGGAACCACGACGGACAGGTGACCGACATTCCACGTGCTTCGTTCCTCGACGAGATGGGCAACTCACGCTTCTCCGACCGCTGGATTGAAGACGGCTCTTACCTCAAGCTCAAGAACGTAACACTCAGCTACGACCTCCCCATCCGCAGTGCTTATCTGCAGGGACTGACTGTCTGGGTGGCAGGCAACAACCTGTTTACGCTGACCAAGTATCTGGGTACTGATCCTGAATTTGCCGCTTCCAACTCTGTCATTGGTATGGGCATCGACCGCGGACTCCTCTCCTTGGGTCGTAGCTTCTCACTTGGCGTAAAGATTAACCTATAATTTTTTTGAAGATGAAACTCAAGAATCTATATATTATTGCAGGTGCTTTATGCCTCACAGCTACGGCACCCACTATGCAGAGTTGTGTGGAGACAGAAAGCGATCTTGTTGCCTTCGTGGATGACAATCGCCTGAATACTCCTAACGATACTGTCTATTCACTCATAGGCATCATCAACAAGATGCAGGTGGTGGCCGACCGCACGGTTCTCCTCGGAGAACTGCGTGGCGACCTTACCATGCTCACGGCGGATGCTTCGCTCGACCTTCAGCACATTGCCAACTTCACGGCTGAGGCGGATAATCCATACAACAATGCACGCGACTACTATGCCATCATCCAGAACTGCAATTATTTCCTGGCTAATGCCGATACCACCCTTGCCAAGCGCGGTTACAAGGTGTTCGACAAGGAATTTGCAGTTGTGAAGGCCTATCGTGCCTGGACTTATCTCCAACTCGCCATCAACTACGGTTCCGTTCCTTTCTTTACAGAACCCATCCTGGCAGAGAAGGATGCCGATCCGTCCAAGTATCCGTTCTACGATGTACAGCAGATTGCTCAGTACTTCATCAAGGACCTGGCTCCTTACACCGATAAGGACTATCCTGCCTATGGTTCCATCAATGGTATCAACTCACGCAAGTTCTATATTCCTATCCGTGTGTTGCTCGGCGACCTCTGTCTCTGGGCAGGCGAGGGCTACTATGCGCAGGCTGCCCAGTACTATCACGATTTCCTGACTCTTCAGGGAAATACCCATCCCACAGGCGTTTCTGCCATCTCATGGGAGAATTACGATTTCGACCGTGTCAGAGACGATTACGCCTCTGCGATTCGGGACATGAACGAGGAAACCCTCACCATCATTCCGATGGAGAGCGATGAGTACGACGGAATCATCTCACGTCTGACGGATGTGTTCAACTCTACCGTTGACAACAACTATTTCTATCAGGCTACACATTCGCCTGCTTACGACGAACTGTCAGCTCAGCAGCGTTATGTGCTGGTTTATAGTGACCCAGTGACACTTCTGCCCGACACCATCACTCCTGACGCAGACTTCGTTTATGAAAATGAGAACCTGCGTGGCGACCTCCGCCTGTCCAGTGTTTATCGTCTGCGTAATGTGCCACAGGCTTCCACTTCGATGTCCTCGTTCCAGCAGACTTGTCAGAAATACAATTCCGACAACGTGACCATCTACCGCCTCCAGTATGTCTATCTGCGCTATGCCGAGGCACTCAATCGTGCCGGCTATCCACAGGCAGCCTTTGCGGTGCTGAAGCATGGTCTCTGGAAGGATAACATCGAGAAGTATATCTCAGAAGAGGAACGTACGGCTGCGGGTTCACTGATTTCCTTCAGTGAATACTACTTCACTCGTGAAAACACGCTGGGAATCCACTCACGTGGTTGCGGACGTGCTGATGCCGACACGCTCTACACGATTCCAGAGTTGTCATCCCTCAACGACAGTATTCTCTTTGTAGAGGACAAGATCTGCGATGAGATGGCATTGGAGACCGCAGGCGAAGGTCAGCGTTTCTACGACCTCATCCGTTTGTCCATGCATCGTGGCGATAACACGTTCCTGGCAAATAAGGTTGCTTGCCGCAAGGATCCTGCCAACCGCGACGAATCGCTCTTCCAGTTGCTTTCCAACTCGAAGAACTGGTACTTACCTCTCGAATAAACTTACATGAAAGCAAGAATCGTCCATATTCTTTTGCTGACTGCAATCATCTGTGGCATGAACCTCACAACGGTTCATGCTGCAGATTCTTTTATTGTTTTCAGTCAGCCCGAAGGGGCTTCTGTGTGTCTGAGTCAAGGTGGAACCATCATCTATGACGGTGCAGACAACCAAGGAGTCCGCATCGCCCTTGGCAACCTCCAGACCGACCTTCGCAAAGTGACGGGGAAGACTTTCTCTTTGCTCGAAAGCAAAGATTTCACACCTTCCTCAGAAGTGAAGATTGCAGTGGGAACACTCGGTCAGAGCGCTGTCATCGACCAGTTGGTGAAAGCTAAGAAACTTGACCGCAATGCCCTCAAAGGCAAGTACGAGAAGTACGTCATCACCACCATCGACAACACGCTGGTTATTGCTGGTAGCGATCGTCGCGGCACCATCTACGGCATCTATGAACTCAGCCGTCAGATCGGAGTGTCTCCTTGGTACTACTGGGCTGATGTCCCTGTGCTGACGCAGTCTGCCGTCTATGCCCTTCCTGGCAACTACACAGACGGCGAGCCTGCTGTCAAATGGCGCGGACTGTTCCTCAACGATGAAGCTCCCTGCCTCACCACATGGGTGAAGAACACGTTTGGCACCAACTACGGTGGTCACGAGTTCTATGCCAAGGTGTTCGAGCTGATCCTTCGTCTGAAAGGCAACATGCTTTGGCCGGCTATGTGGGGATGGGCGTTCTATGCCGACGACCCTGAGAACCTGAAGACTGCCGACGCGATGGGTGTGATGATGGGAACGAGCCACCACGAACCGATGGCACGCAATCATCAGGAATATGCCCGTCATCGTGGCGACTGGGGTGCTTGGGACTACTCGAAGAATAAGGAGAAGCTCGACCAGTTCTTCCGTGAAGGCATCGAGCGCATGAAAGATACCGAGGACATCGTGACCATCGGTATGCGTGGCGACGGCGACGAAGCCATGAGTGCCGAGGCCGACACCAAACTCCTCGAAGATATCGTCGCCAACCAGCGTCGCATCATTCAGGAAGTGACCAAGCGTCCTGCCAAGGAAACACCACAGGTGTGGGCGTTATATAAAGAGGTATTGGACTACTACGATGCAGGCATGAAAGTGCCCGACGATGTCACCATCCTCCTCTGCGACGACAACTGGGGCAACATCCGTCGTGTGCCCAACGCAAAGCGAACAGGTGGTTGGGGTATCTACTATCACGTCGATTATGTGGGTGCACCACGCAACTCCAAGTGGCTCAACGTCACCCAGACCCAGCAGATGTTCGAACAGCTGTCTCTGGCTTACGACTTCGGCATCCAGCAGCTCTGGATTCTCAACGTGGGCGACCTCAAGCCTATGGAGTACCCCATCCAGATGTACTTCGATATGGCTTGGAACCCCAAAGAGTACCAGGTGGCGAACATCAAGGACCACACACGTCGGTTCTTTGCCGGTGTGTTGGGTGAGCAGTTTGCCGACGAGGCAGCCGACATCTATAACCAGAACTGCCAGTATATGGGTCGTGTGACGCCTGAGATGCTCGATGCGCAGACTTATAACGTGGCGACAGGCGAATGGAAGCAGGTAGCCGACGAGTACCAGCGACTCGAAGCTCGTGCACTCCGTCTCTTCCTCCAACTCCCTGCCAGCACCCACGACGCCTATCAGCAACTCATCCTCTTCCCCGTTCAGGCTGTCGCCAATCTCTACGACATGTACTACGCACAGGCCATGAACCGTTATCTGGCTGAGCGCAACGATCCCGATGCCAACATCTGGGCAAAGCGGGTAGAGGAGTGTTTCCGTCGCGATGCAGCCCTCTGTGCTGCCTACAATCAGGATATCGCCGGTGGCAAGTGGAACGGCATGATGACTCAGAAACATATCGGCTACAGATCTTGGAACGACAGCTTCCGTGCAGACACACAGCCCGCCACCACCGAGGTGGCAGCAGCGACAGGAGGATATACCTTCTCGCCCAGCAACGGTTTTGTGTCGATGGAGGCTGAGCATTTCTTTAGCGCTACTGCCGCTCCAGGCACCGAGTGGACCGTCTATCCCGATTATGGACGTACCCGTAGTGCCGTCGCTCTGACGCCTTACACCCAGCCTACCGGCGATGCGAAGCTGACCTATCGGTTCACTCTGCCAGCCAATCATCCAGAGAAGGTGAAGGTGCATGTGGTGGTGAAATCGACCCTCGACTTCGAGAACCGAGGCGGACATGAATACACCGTCAGTCTCGATGGTTCGGAACCAGCCGTTGTCAACTTCAACAAGACGCTCGTCGATCGTCAGCCTTACATGTATAGCGAGTTCTATCCCACCATCGCCCGTCGAGTGGTGGAGAAAACCGTGGAACTGCCCGTAGGTAAGGGTGAGACCCACGAACTGGTGATTCATCCGCGCCATCCAGGCATCGTCTTCGAGAAGTTCGTCGTCGATTTCGGCGGCTACAGCCCCTCCTACCTCTTCGGCACCGAGTCCGAAGTTAAGCGTTGAAAACATTAAACATTAAACATAAAACACATTAAACATGAAAAAACTCGTTATGTTGCTCATGCTGCTGTCGTCCGTCAGCGCATTTGCCTACAAGAAACAGAGTATTGACATCAATGTCAACGGACAAACACGTAACATGGTAGTCTTCACGCCCAACAAGAAGGCGAAGAAGATGCCACTCATGATCGTCACTCACGGAATGAACCAGAACCCTGAGTATCAGTACGAGCACGACCGCATGTACGAACTCATCGACTCTGCCCGTTTCGTTATTGCCTACCTTCGCAGCGACGGCAACACCTGGGACATCGGTGGCGACAAGGATCGCAACTTCGTCCTCCAGTCCATCGACGAGATGGCGAAGCGCTTCAAGGTCGATCTCAACCGCGTCTATTGGTCGGGATTCTCTATGGGTTCCATGCTCATGTACCATTGCATGGCTACCATGCAGGACAAGATTGCTGCCTTTGCACCCTGCTCAGGCGTGATGTTCAACGAACAGCCCTGGGATAAGTGCCCGAAGCCCGTTAACCTCATTCATTGTCACGCAAAGGCCGACGACGTCTTCAACTATCAGCGTTATCGCATTCACGACTATGTGCAGAACATGGCGAAGATGAATAAGTTCACCACCTTCATCAAGCTGGAGAACTACCAGCCCGCAGGTGGCACAGGTACTCATCCTGGTGATAAGGAAGTGTGGACCAACCACGACACAGGTTGCATCGTTGAGCTGTTTGCCTACGAGAACGGCGGCCATTGCCCCGAACTCGACAACAGCCTTGAGATCTGGAACTTCTGCAAGCGCTTCACGCTGAAGGAGCAGGCCGACATTGTGCGCAAGCCCGTCGTGCTTCGTTCTGGTGAGATGGAACAGCCTACAGGTTTCGATCCCGACTTCCACATCTACCTCTGCTTCGGCCAGTCCAACATGGAGGGCAATGCACGTATCGAAGGTGAGGACTGTGAGGACATCGACCCACGTTTCCGCATGATGGCAGCTGTCGATTTCCCCAACCAGGACCGCAAGCGCGGCAACTGGTATGTGGCTTATCCTCCTCTCTGTCGTGGTAACAACGGTCTCACGCCAGCCGATTACTTCGGACGTACGATGGTAGAGAAACTTCCTAAGAACATCAAGGTAGGTGTCATCAACGTAGCTGTCGGTGGAGCCAGCATCCGCCTCTTCGACGAAGACCAGACGCAGGAGCAGATTGACAAGGCTGCCGACTGGTTCAAGAACTTCTGCAAGGCTTACGACAACCAGCCTTTCCGTCGTCTCGTGGAGTGTGGTAAGGAAGCCCAGAAGGTAGGTGTCATCAAAGGCATCCTGCTCCATCAGGGTTGCACCGACAACACCCAGCAGGACTGGCCAGAGCGCGTCAACCTCGTCTATACCCGTCTGCTCAACGAACTGAACCTCAAGGCTGAGGATTGTCCGCTGCTCGTGGGCGAACTCATGCACCAGGATCAGGGCGGTATCTGCCACGCTCACAACGCCGTCATCGCTAAGATTGGCGAGACCATCCCAACAGCTCATGTTGTTTCAGCCAAGGGCTGTACGGGAGCTGCCGACGGTCTCCACTTCACCGCTGAAGGCTACCGCCTCCTCGGTCGCCGCTACGCTGAAGAAATGCTCAAACTCCTCAAGTAATCATCAGTAGTTCCGTATGTTGCTATATATCGCAACAACCAACAAAAGAAAGAATATGAAAGCAAAAGAAACAGGCTCTAAAGCCTACCTCATCTCCATCGTCATGGTCGCCGTACTTGGCGGTCTGCTTTTCGGCTATGACACAGCCGTCATCTCAGGTGCCGAGAAAGGTCTTCAGGCCTTCTTCATCGGTGCACAGGATTTCACCTACACCAACGGCCTTCACGGCTTCACCAGCTCCAGCGCTCTCATCGGCTGTATCATCGGTTCAGCCCTCAGCGGTCTGCTCGCTTCCCGTCTTGGCCGCAAGCGTTCCCTCATCCTCGCAGGCATCCTCTTCTTCATTTCTGCCTATGGCAGCATGAACCCCGAGTTCCTGCTCTTCCCTCACGGTGAACCCACCTACAACCTCTTCATCACCTTCAACATCTATCGTGTCATCGGTGGTATTGGCGTAGGTCTGGCTTCAGCCATCTGTCCTATGTATATCGGCGAAGTCGCACCCTCCAACATCCGTGGTATGTTGGTATCCTGGAACCAGTTCGCCATCATCTTCGGTCAGCTCGTCGTTTATTTCGTCAACTTCATCATCCTTGGCGGTCACGAGAACCCCATCATGAACGAAATCAGTCAGGGCGTCTATGCCGTTTCTTCCGACAGCGACCCGTGGACCATCGCCACAGGCTGGCGTTATATGTTCGGTTCCGAGATGGTGCCTGCAGCCCTCTTTGCGCTGCTCATCTGCCTCGTGCCTGAGACACCTCGCTACCTCGTCATGATTGGAAAGGACGAACGCGCCCTTGCCATCCTTGCCAAGATCAACGGCGAGAGCAAGGCCCGTCAGATCCTTACCGACATCAAGGAGACCATCACCGTCCGCACCGAGAAGCTCTTCACCTATGGCTTCCTCTGCATCTTCGTCGGCATCATGCTCAGCGTCTTCCAGCAGGCAGTCGGCATCAACGCCGTCCTCTATTATGCACCACGTATCTTCAAGGATATGGGTATGGACAACGAGATGGTCTTCACCGTCTTCATGGGTGTGGTCAACATCCTCTTCACCCTCGTTGCCATCTTCACCGTCGAGAAGTGGGGACGCAAGCCCCTCCTCATCTGGGGTTCCATCGGTATGGCGATTGGTGCACTCGGAGTTGCCACCACCTTCGGTCACGAAGGCATGGAAATGGTGACAGCCGTCAGCATCATGGTTTACTCCGCATCCTTCATGTTCTCATGGGGACCTATCTGCTGGGTACTCATTGCCGAGATCTTCCCCAACACCATTCGCGGAGCAGCCGTTGCCATCGCCGTTGCCTTCCAGTGGATCTTCAACTTCATCGTCTCCTCCACCTTCGTGCCTATGTTCAATATGCACCTCACTCCAGGCGATGACTTCGGCCACTGGTTCACCTACGGCCTCTATGGCGTTGTCTGCATCCTCGCAGCCCTCTTCGTCTGGAAGCTCGTTCCCGAAACCAAGGGCAAGACCCTCGAAGACATGACCAAACTCTGGAAGCAGAAGAAGTAATCCTTCTCCCATTCAATAGCAACAGTTGTAGTTCCTTTGCATCTTCGTGGTGCAGGAACTACAACTGTTTTTTGTATGCCTATAACTTTCGGATTATCTGAACCCCCTGTGTATTGATTTACACAAAAACCTTAAAAACCCTCACTTCAGTATGTGTCGGACTTATAGTCCTTATAAGATTCTTTTGTGAGCAAAAACATTGCCCTTCGGGCTGAAAAACCATTTTCCTCAACGAAAACGAACTCCTTTTTCGGGTTCAATTGTTCAAGAATTGTTTTTTTAACGAAGTGGTGTTTTTGCTTTCATTGATTTCAAAGCATGAAATGCTGCGTATGGGGCTGGTGATGGCTGACGTATGTTTACTTACAGTCAGACAACATCAGCAGCAGACGCAAAATCTTGTAAAGATTGAAATCAAGGAAAGAGTTTTTCCTGTTTTTTTCTTTATTACTATCTGTAAGCAAACTCAGGATTTTGCCAGTGAGCGCTTTTTTCATGTTAATTCTTGGAGCAGCGAAGGCAGAGTCATGCTTGCATGAACTATGCTAAGTCTTGACAATAATCAATCTATGTTAATTTTGTGCTATTCGATTTTTGAGAATCGGTTTTGCACCGCCTTATGAATCAGTAGGTTACACGTTTTTAAAATTAGCCTTAAGGCAAAATGATTTTTCCCTTAAGGCAAACGAAATTTTGCCTTAAGAGTTACTACTATTTTGCCTTAAGACTTTTTTTAGTTTCATTTAGTGCTATTCCACCCTAAGTCTTAAGCGCCTTTACGTGAATAAAAAACCGTCCCATCCGTGTACGTTTTTCTTCAAGTTGTAAGAAATTTTAATTTAACCTCACATCCTAACATAGACCTCTGAAAGCCGCATGAATACAGGGCTTGCGCCATGTTAGGTTGAAATGCTTCATCCTAACATCCAACCTAACATCCATCCTAACATTATGGTCCTCGAAAAATAGCGGAATTATTTTCTCGTGATTCTCTCTTTTAACCCTTTCATCTTTGTTTAGAAACAAGATTTTCATCCGTTTTCATGTTAGGGAGAAATTTGTCTTCAATGTTGGATTACCCGCAAACCCCTGTGTTTAGATTTAAATAAAAACCTTAAAAACCCTCACTTCAGAATGTGTCGGACTTACAGTCCTTATCAGATTACGTCACTTTGTTCCGTGACTTTTCTCACGACTCGGCCATTAGAAAGCTAGCTTTCATAGCTCTCGCTGCTCCAAAAGTTCAAGGTAACTATTTTTCCTTGTGAGCAAGCTCCCAGATAAAAATATCCACCTCGAATCTATGTCTCTTAGCAGAGCCATCACATACTTTTGTGAGCA
>CAJOHO010000028.1 GCA_905234555.1 uncultured Bacteroidaceae bacterium | reverse complement strand
TTGAGGGCGACACTTTTCCAGGTGAATCGCTCACGCCCATACTGCAAACCGCACTGGGGACAGTAGTTGCCTGTGTAGTGCTCGTTGCAGTATGCACACACATGTTCCTCGTCGGACTTCTCGATGGTAGGCTGATAGTGTTGCTGCTTCCATTCGAGACGGTGAAAGGCTTTGTTAACAGCGTTCATTTACCATTTAGCCATTTACCATTTACTATTTCTGCTTGAACTTGTAGGTGATGGTTCCTTGCTCATTATCAGCACCAGAGGTGAATGATGATTTGCGTGCAGCTTTCACAGCCTCTTGACGGAGTTTTTCGGATGTTGTTGTTGTTCCACGAGTGATGGTGGCAGAAATGACACTTCCTGCTGCATTCACAGTAATAGCAACGACGACGGTACCTTCGTTAGTTTTGTCTGTATAATCAGGTTGGGGAAGGTTTTGCGGAGAACGTGTCCCTACTACAGCATTTTCGACACCGCCTTTTCCTGAGACAGGTCCTGTATTGCTATTCCCGTCTCGGCTACCTTGATTGCCGTCTCCAACACCATAGCCGCTACTTCCTTGATTGCCTCCATTGCCGAAAGCTCCAGCCATTCTGCTGTTGATAGCTGCTTTACGTGCTGCTTCCTCTTCTGCTTTCTTTCGTGCGGCCTCTGCTTCTGCCTTGCGTTTTGCCTCTTCAGCAGCTTTCTTCTTTGCTGCTTCTTCAGCCGCCTTCTTTTTTGCTGCCTCCTCTGCGGCGCGTTTCTTAGCCGCTTCTTCAGCCGCTTTCTTCTTGGCAGCTTCTTCTGCGGCACGTTTCTTGGCAGCTTCCGCTTCACGCTTACGGAGTTCTTCTTCGCGTTTCTTGGCCTCTTCGGCAGCTATCGAGCGTTCTTCCTTCTGCGTGATTTGTGGTTCTGGTTGGGGCGCAGGTTCTGGGACTTCTGGAGTTTCTATGGCTTCAGGTGTTTCCGAAGTTTCCGGTTCGGCTTCAGACATCTCTGGCTCTTCTGTGGTTTCCTCATCAGGGATGCCATCGAGGTCTTCACCAGCAGCATCGTCCACATTACCCAGCAACACAGGCACACCGTCCTCTAGCTGGTCGCTATCTGCCAGTTTCAAGGTAACGAGTGCCAAGATGAGCAGCAGTAGCAGATGTACTGTTACCGTTGTAATGGTTGATATGATTCTGCGTTTCTTGTCTTTGTTCATTTCTCAGGCGGACGTGTTGCGAGCACCATCTTGAAGTGGTTCTCGTTGGCTACATTGAGCACTTCTACAATATTCCTGTAAGGTACACTTTCGTCGGCAAAGAGCGATACGAACATCTCTGTTGTGTCGTTGGTGGCCTGACCTATCACATTTGGCAATTCTTCCAGTGTGACAGGTTGTGCTTTCCCCGATCCGATAGCCACATACATATTGAGGTCTTTGTCGATGGTGACATACGACTTAGCCTTCACCACCGACTGCTGCTTGCTCTGTGGAAGCAACACCTTGATGGCATTTGGCGCTATCATGGTGCTGGTAATCATGAAGAAGATGAGCAGCAGGAAGATGATGTCGGTCATCGACGACATATTGAAGACGGGCGTTACCTTTGTTCTGCGATGGAGAGCCATTGGATTTACGGATTTACGGATTTACGGATTTACGGATTTACGGATTTACGGAATTACCGATTTTGTCTCCTTATTCGTTGAGCAGATCCATGAAGGAGAGGGACTTGCGTTCCAGTTCGTTGACAACGCCATCGACCTTGGCTACGAGGTAGTTGTAGGCGAAGAGGGCGATGATGCCGACAATCAGACCTGCAACGGTGGTGACCATTGCCTTGTAGATACCGCCTGAAAGCATGGAGATATCCAGGCTGCCTCCAGCGTTCGACATCTGCCAGAAAGCTTCCACCATACCGATAACGGTTCCCAGGAATCCGATCATAGGTGCACCACCGGCGATGGTTGCGAGCACGTGGAGACGTTTCTCCAGCGCAGCCACTTCCAGGTTACCTGTGTTCTCGATGGCGCTCTGGATTTCAGGAGCAGGCTGTCCCATACGGCTGATACCACGTTCGATGAGTCGAGCACCGGCTGTGTTGGTGGCGCGGCAGAAGTTTACAGCCGACTTCACGTCTCCGTTCTTGATGTAGTCGCGGATGCGTTCCATGAAGAGGGGATCGTGCTTCTCGGCAGAGCGGATGGCGATGAAGCGTTCCACGAAGATGTAGATGGCTACGAGCGACAAGGCGCCAAGGACGATCATGATCCAGCCCCCTTGCTTGCAAAGTTCAAAAATGCTAAGTTCTTCCATTTGTTATTTTGAGTTTTAAAGCCCCCTCCAGCTCCCCCAAGGGGGAGTGAGGTTAGTAAGTTTTTATGTTTTAATTCTCGACGGAAAACCGTCGAGCACAGTATTTTTTAGGGTTCTTTCAGGCAGGCCTGATAGCGATGGATGGTTTCTTCGAGGCCTAAGTAGAGGGCGTCGCAGATGAGGGCGTGACCGATGCTCACTTCGTCGAGCCAGGGGATGCGCTGCTTCATGAAAGCGAGGTTCTCCAGGCTGAGGTCGTGACCTGCGTTGAGTCCGATGCCGCAGTTGCTGGCGGTTTCTGCAGCCAGCAGGAAGGGAGCAATGGCTTTCTCTGGGTCGGCTGCATAAGCAGAAGCGTAGGGTTCGGTGTAGAGTTCCACGCGGTCAGCACCAATCTCGGCTGCCAGTTCCACCATACGCGGGTCTGCATCCACGAAGATGCTGGTACGGATGCCCAGTTCGTTGAAACCGCCCACTACGTCGGTCAGGAAGCTGAAATGGGTCTTGGTGTCCCAGCCTGAGTTCGACGTGATCTGGTCGGGGCTGTCGGGCACGAGGGTCACCTGGGTAGGACGTACGCTCTTCACCAGTTCAATAAAGGATTCCTGTGGATACCCTTCGATGTTGAATTCGGTTGTGAGCGCAGGTTTCAGATTGATCACGTCCTGATAACGGATATGTCGTTCGTCGGGACGTGGGTGAACGGTGATGCCGTCGGCTCCAAAGCGTTCGCAGTCGAGTGCCACTTGCAGCACATCGGGGTTGTTGCCGCCACGCGCATTACGGATGGTGGCAATCTTATTGATGTTTACACTCAGTTTCGTCATTTCTTCTGTTCTTAATTGTGCAAAACAATGATTCTGCTTCGGTTTAATTGTGCAAAAGTAGTGATTTTTTTTGATTCTTTGTTCATATTTTATGCTTAATTAACAACAAGTAAATGATTTATGCGATTTTTTGCCGCTTTTTCAGAGAATTATTTCTAAATTTGCAGTCGAAAACGATTTGAGACAAGGAGCATGAAAGAAAATAATACGTTGAAATTTGCCTTGTTTGGCAATGTTTACCAAGAACGTAAGTCGGCAGCCGTTCAGAAACTGCTGGCGGTTTTGCTGGAAAAAGAGGCTGAGATTGCCGTCGAGGAACGGTTCCTGGCTTTTCTGCAGGAAGTTCAGCAAATCAATGTGCCGAATTGCGAAGTCATCAAAGGAAACGACTTTACAGCCGACTATGCTGTCTGCATGGGTGGCGACGGTACGTTCCTGAATGTGGCCAGTCGTGTGGGCAACAAGCAGATACCTATCCTGGGCTTCAACACAGGTCGTCTGGGATTTCTGGCTTCTTTCTCTGCCGACGACATCGAACTGGCCATTCAAAGCATCTACGAGGGAACGCAGCACGAGGAAGAACGCAGCGTCCTTCAGTTGCAATGCGACGAAGAGCCGCTGGTGGAATATCCTTTCGCCCTCAACGAAATCGCTATCCTCAAGCACGATATCTCGTCGATGATCAGCATCCACACACGCATCAACGGTGAGTATCTCACCACCTATCAGGCTGACGGACTCATCGTGGGTACCCCTACGGGTTCGACGGCTTATTCGCTCAGCGTGGGCGGACCGATTGTCGTGCCGCAGAGTCAGACCCTCTCGCTCACACCCGTCGCTCCCCATTCGCTCAATATGCGTCCGCTTCTGCTTTGCGACGACTGCGAAGTGGAACTCTGGGTGGAGAGCCGTAGCCACAGCTTCCTCATCGCCGTCGATGGACGCAGCCACAGCTATCGCGACGGCATCCATCTGCATATCCGTCGTGCACCTTATAATATAAAGGTAATGACACATCCTGGCGAAACCTTCTTCTCTACCCTCCGCCGCAAGATGATGTGGGGAGCGGATAATCGAGAATAGTGTGCCTTTAAGCCCATCGTAAGCAATTGAAAATCAATAAGACAAAATACTCCACTCGCAGCATTGTGCGTTGGCTTTGGAGCCACCACCGAGGATGCCGCCTGCAAGCCTTCATCAATATGGTGATCGGTCTGCTGCAGGTGGGACTGGGTCTTTGGGGTGTGGAACTGCTGCGAAGGGTGACCGATATCGCTACTGGTGCACGCGAAGGCTCACTCGTGACGGCAGCCATCCTGCTGGGCAGCATCATGCTCTTCGAGATGATTCTCCATATCATCCACACCTGGGTACGTGCTGTGCTGGGTGTCAAGACCCAGAACCTCATGCAGCAGAGCTTCTTCTCGCGTCTGCTCAAAGGACGTTGGAGAGGTGTAGAGCGGTTCCACTCTGGCGACGTGCTCAACCGCCTCTTTGGCGACGTCAGCGACATCGTCGGACTGATGACCGAAGTCCTTCCTTCTGCCATCATCATCGTCGTGCAGTTCGTGGCTTCCTTCATCTATCTTTACGTCATGGACTCCATGCTCGCCATCATCCTCATTGTGGCAGCACCCGTCTTCATCGTCCTCAGCCGCTTCTATTTCCATAAGATGCGTCGCATCGTCCGTCGCATCAAGGACAGCAACTCCGCCCTCCAGTCCATCATTCAGGAGAGCGTACAGCACAAGATGGTGGTGAAGGTGCTGGAGCAGACCGACACGATGGTAGGTCGGCTCGAACGCCGTCAGTCCGTGCTTCGTTTCCAGATCAAGGCTCGTGCCCGTTTCTCCATCATCTCGAAGGCACTCGTCAATATCGGTTTTGCCGGAGGTTACCTCGCTGCCCTCGTCTGGGGACTTTTCCAGTTGAAGGACGGACTCATCACCGTAGGTGTACTCATGGCTTTCACCCAACTCATCAGCCGCATCCAGCGTCCTTTGCTCGATATGGCCCGACTGCTTCCTACTTTTGTCAACAGCCTCACTTCCTCCGAACGTCTCATGGAACTGGAGGAACTGCCCCTTGAACCAGAACTGGAACCAGTCTATGTGGGTTCAACCCCCGTTGGCATCCGCTTCGAGGACATCACCTATCAATACACCACCAAGGGACGCCACGTGTTGCGTCATTTCAGCCACGACTTCCGTCCAGGCTCCTTTACTGCCATTCTGGGTGAGACCGGTGCAGGCAAGACTACGCTCATCCGCCTTATGCTCTCCCTCATCGACCCCTCCGAAGGAAATATCTTCCTCTATACAGCCGACGATGGTTCTCCTGCCGTCAAGGTCAGCACAGCCACTCGCTGCAACTTCTCCTACGTGCCCCAGGGTAATACCCTCTTCAGCGGCACCATCCGTCAGAACCTCCTTTTCGGCAATCCTGACGCCACCACCGAACAGATGAACGAGGCTCTTCGCATCGCGATTGCAGACTTCGTCTTCTCCCTCCCCGACGGCATCGACACCCTCTGTGGCGAAGGAGGCGGCGGTCTTAGCGAAGGACAGGCTCAGCGTATCACCATCGCACGTGCCATCCTCCGCCCCTGCTCCATTCTCCTGCTCGACGAAGCCACCTCTGCCCTCGACATTGAGACGGAACACCGTCTGCTTGAGAACATCCAGAAGCACTTCGCCGACACCACCATCATCTTCGTTACCCATCGCTTGGCGGTAGCCGGTTTTACTGACTCCCAGCTCACCATGCAACGAAATACAGAATAGTTTATGATTGAATATCTCAGAGGAATTCTCGACGAACTCACTCCAGCCCAAGCCACCGTTGAATGTCACGGGGTGGGCTACCTGCTCAACATCTCCCTCAACACCTATTCAGCCCTTCAGGGAAAAGGCGAGGTGCGTCTCTTTGTCTATGAAAGCATCCGCGAAGATGCCTGGGTGCTCTTCGGCTTTGCCACGAAGGAAGAACGCGAACTCTTCCTCCAGCTCATTTCTGTGAGCGGTATTGGCGGCAACACAGCCCGTACCATCCTTTCAGCCTACTCGCCAGCCGAACTCTGCGACATTATCATGAACGGCAACGACAAGATTCTCAAGACCGTCAAGGGACTGGGCGCTAAGACTGCCCAACGTATCATCGTGGAGTTGCGAGACAAGGTCGCCACACTCGGCATCGCACCCAAAACCCTTCCCCTTGGCGAAGAGGGAGGGACGCAAGCCTTCAACAAACAGGTGCACGACGATGCCGTCGATGCCCTTCGTGCTTTGGGTTATCCTCCAGCACCAGTGGCGAAAGTGGTCAAGGCCATCCTCAAGGACGACCCCAACGCTTCCGTCGAGCGTGTCATCAAGATGGCCTTCAAGATGCTCTGACACAATTTTCTGCCCAAGCAAAAACATCATAACCCCAAGTCGGTCTAATTACCGCTTGGGGTTTAAAGTGCCCAATCCTCTTTCTTTTATCGGATAAAGTTCGTTCGGAGAGGCGGTTCCAGTTCTGGATGTCCGTCCTCACGTGTGTTGAGCTTCTGGATCATCCAAGCCATGTTGCGACCCAGCGTGCGCATGGTCTGCATACCTTCTTCGTCGAGAGCTGCCTGTCCTGGTGTCTGTCCATAGACCATATTCCAATACTGCGACGAAACGACAGGCATGTTCATCATCGTGAAGTATTTGTTCAGGCGGTCGAAAGTGGCTGAAGCTCCGCCTCGTCGGCAAACCACTACGCTGGCTGCTGGTTTGAACTTCAGGAAACGTCCCAACGAATAGAACACGCGGTCGAGCAAAGCGCAGACCGATCCGTTAGGACCTCCGTAATAGACCGGTGAGCCTACGACGAAGCCGTCTATGCCGTCGGTGATGACCTGACGGATTTGCTCGTAGAGCGCATCGTTGTAGGTGCAGCGTCCATTGCGTCCGCACCATCCGCAGGCAATACAACCTTGAACGGCTTTCTTGCCTAAGTCGATAATCACAGTTTCCACACCCTGAGTTTCCAGCGTGCGTGCCACTTCTTCGAGGGCGAGTCGCGTGTTTCCTCGTTCACGCGGACTTCCATTGATCAAAAGTACTTTCATTCGGTTAAGTTCTTAAGTTTTTCTTTTCGCTTGCAAAGTTAGTAAAAGTTTCGGAAATGACAGATTTTATACCGAAAAGATTGCAAAAGGTTAAAAAATTGTTCAAAAAATTGATTTTTTGTGTTAATTATAGTTTATATGGTTTCTTTTCAATAAAAAACACCTAACTTTGCACTCGCTAACGCATACGTCATGTGTGTGCTCCTATTGTTTAACCTAAATGTGTAACTTAAAACTAACAGAAAAGACATGAAGAAAATTTTTGCAATGATCGCATTGGCTGCTGCCACTCTTCCAGCAATGGCACAGCTTGAAGGAACGAAGGTTGATGACCGTATCGGACACGGAGAGGATAGTCTTCTCTGTCGTCAGAATCTGAGTTATTTCGCACAGAATCTTAAGGATAAGAACTATCAGGATGCCTACACCAACTGGAAGCTCCTGATGGAGAAGGCTCCACTTGCACAGATGGGTCTCTATACCAACGGCTGGACCATGCTTACCAACCTCATCAATCAAGCTCCCGACAAGGCTGCCAAGAAGCAGTTCCTCGACGACATGATGATGATGCACGACACTCGTCTGAAGAATGTGCAGGCACTCAACTCCTTCTCTACGCCTAAGTCGCAGACCAGTAAGGGTGCTATCCTCTGCCGCAAGGCCTATGACTACACGGCTCATGCACCTGCTGCCTACGATGACTACAAGCTCGACACAGCCTACGACATGTTTACCGAAGGTATCAACATGGTGAACGAAGACCCCTCTCACGAGGTGGAGGCTTGGGTGCTCCAGACTTACTTCAACGTGTCTTACCAGAAGTATGCCAAGAACCCCACAGAGTTCCATGAGCAGTTCCTGAAGGACTACCTACTCTGCAAGGAAGTGTGCGAGAAGATGCTTCAGCACGCTAACCTCGAAACCGACAGCGTGGCTGCTCAGGCCATCGTAGCTCAGTACGACCCTGCCCTCTACTCCGTAGAAACTCAGTTCATCGAGTCGAAGGCTGCCGATCGCGACCAGCTGATCAAGATCTTTACCCCCAAGGTGGAAGAGAAGAAGAACGACCTGGCTTACCTGCGTTCCGTTCTCAACATCCTTTCCAACAACGATTGCGACGATGCCGACGTGTATTACACAGCTGCCAAGTATGCCTATGACATCGAACCCAGCTACGATGCCGCCATCGGTATGGCTCAGCGCCTCTCCAGCCAGGGTGACAATGCCGGTTCTGTGCAGTACTACGACAAGGCTATTGAACTCTGCAAGGACGACAAGACCAAGGGTAAGATTGCTATGAAGGTGGTTTATGCCCTCGCCAAGAGCGGACGTGCCGGCAGCACAGACTCTTATCTCTCTCTCGCAGAGCGCTACGATCCCAGCCTCTCCGGTAAGGTGAACTTCTTCCGTGCTCAGAACGCAGCTACCAGCCGCAACTATGGAGATGCCATTGCTTACGCTCGTAAGGCAGCTCAGCAAGACCCCAGTATCTCAGGTAATGCCAACCGTCTGATTGCTCGCATCGAGGATGCACAGAAGCAGTATCAGGCTCGTAAGGCTGAATACGACAAGGCAAACGCTGAGTACAAACAACAGCTGGAGAAGCAGCAGAAGCTCGAAAACTTCTGGAAGGGAAGATGATCATCAATTCATAAAGCCCCCTCCGATCAATGGTCTTTACACCCCCTTCGCGCCCACCGTTGCAAGTGGGGAACTTGCAACCCTTTGTGGGGTCGGAGCCACATTCAGTGCCTCCTCTAAAGACCCCAGTCGCCCCAGTTATCGGGGGACAGAAACCCCCAAGGGGGAGAGTGTGAAGACTGAAGAATAATGTATTAATTGACACTATATATAAAAGTCTGTCGCCGTCAAGGTAGCAGACTTTTATAATTTTAATTTACAATTTAGAATTATCATGAAGACAACGTTATTGGTGCCTGAGAAATACCAGTGCTTGAGTGGAAGTTGGCTGAAAGTCATTGCGATGGTATCGATGTTGATCGACCATCTGGCAGCTTTCGTCCTGCAGTTCAATTCCAGTTTTGTGGAACCGCTCTTTACCATTGGCGGCAGGTCCGTTTCGTGGTATATGCTGATGCGGTTGGTGGGACGTATTGCTTTCCCGATTTTTGCGTTTCTGCTGGTCGAAGGTTTCCTCCATACCCACGACCGCCGTCGTTACGGAAGAAATCTGCTGCTGTTTGCCCTTTTGTCCGAAATCCCCTGGAACCTGACCCATACAGGTACCTGGCTGTATGGCAGCCAGAACGTCTTCTTCACGCTGCTGCTGGGGTATCTGGGTCTCTGTGTTGTGGAGAGATTCAAAGACGACTTCCGCCGCATGGGCCTGCTGTTGTTGGTCTTATTAGGAACTGGCATCCTGCTTCGGGCGGATTATGGCTGTAGCGGTTTCGGCTTCATCCTCATGCTTTATGTGTTGCGTACGAACCGCATCTTCCAGACCATCATCGGCTCGTGCTTCCTTTCTACCACCTGGAAAGCGGGTCTGGCCTTCATTCCGATCAATCTCTATAACGGAAAGCGTGGATTCATCGGCAAGGGATGGGCAAAATACATCTTCTATGTGTTCTATCCAGCTCACCTGATTCTCATCTACTTGATTCAGTTACAGGTGTTTCATCATTGATGTATTATGACGGCAACCAAACTTTTCCTCTTCGTTCTTTTGGCAAACGTCTTTGCCACGAATCTTTGTGCACAAGAGCGTTGGGACGATGCTACCTATCAGTCCATTGAGCAGAGCATACGTCAGCCCCAGTTCAAGACCCAGACGTTTGTCGTGACCGACTATGGTGCTTCTGCCCTTGCTGATGCTCGGAAGAACCAGAAAGCCATCCAGAAAACCATCGACAAATGTGCCAAGGCTGGTGGGGGACGTGTCGTGATTCCGCAAGGACAGCGGTTCCTGACGGGAGCCATCACGCTGAAAAGCGGCATCAATCTGGTTGTGGAGGAAGGAGCCGTGCTGGAGTTCGTTTTCCAGCCCGAACTCTATCCGCTGGTTGAGACCTCGTGGGAAGGGTTGGATTGCTACAATCTCTCACCTTGCATCTATGCATTTAAGGCAAAGGACATCGCCATCACAGGCAAGGGAACCATCGACGGAGGAGGAAACCGCCAGACGTGGTGGCTCTGGTGTGGAGCCACGAAATATGGTTGGACGGAAGGAACCGTCAGCCAGAAGTTAGGAGCAAGGGCACGCCTGCTGCAGAACGGAGAGGATGGCGTTCCTATGACGGATGAGAAAGGACGACGGTCAGTCCAGCGAACCTTTACCGCCAAGGACGGACTGCGTCCTCAACTGGTTGGATTGAACCAATGTGAACGGGTGCTGATCGAGGATGTGACGCTCCTGCGTTCCCCCTTCTGGGTGCTCCATCCGCTGAAATGCGAGGATGTGACCGTGAGACGTGTACGCATCGAGAATGATGGTCCCAACGGCGACGGGTGCGATCCTGAGTCCTGCAACCGCGTGCTGATTGAGGATTGCTACTTCAATACCGGCGACGACTGCATCGCCATCAAGAGCGGACGCAATAGCGATGGGCGAAGAAGGGGAATGGCGAGCCAGAACATCATCGTGCGTCGCTGTACCATGAAGAACGGGCACGGAGGTGTGGTGATCGGTTCTGAGATTAGTGGTGGCTGCCGCAATGTGTTTGCCCACGACTGCGTGATGGATTCTCCCCTTCTCGACCGTGTACTTCGCATCAAGACCAATTCCTGTCGGGGAGGCGTCATCGAGCATATCTATATGCGTGATATTCAGGTAGGCCAATGTGGAGAGTCAGTTCTGAAAATCAATTTGGACTATGAGCACAACGAAGTTTGCTGTCGGGGCAACTATCCCGTTGTCCGTCATGTGCTCATGGAGAATGTGACTTGTCAGAAATCCAAGTATGGCGTACAGATCATCGGATTGGAGGAAGACTGTTTCGTTCACGATATTACCGTTCGCAACTGCCGTTTCGACGGTGTAGCAGAGGGAAACTTCCTCTCAGGCAAGACCCGCAACATCCACCTCCTCCATCTCATCCTCAACAACCAAGAAGTATTCTAAGCAGGTCCCCTCATAATTGATGACATGAAGAATGATAAAGAAAAAGAAAAAGGGGAGTTATCGGGTGAGGGAGAACTTCATGGAGATGCCGAAGTCAGCGGTAACCGTGGGATAGGAAGAAGTGGAGACCAGAGGAATGTTCTTCTGCCAGTCGAAGAAGGCGCTCATGGTGAGCAGACGGGAGAAGGTGTAGTCGGCGGTTCCCTTGATGGAATAGGCGGTAGAGCCTTGGGTTGCCGTCGTGATCATGGTCTGGATGTTGCGGTTGAGGGCGTTCTGCATGCGGTAGGAGAAGTCGAAGCGGAGGTTGAGGTCGTGGCTGATGCCTCGTGTGGTGGTTGATGACTTGCTGCCGCCTTTGGGTTCGTCCTTTTCGGCTGCCTTGTTCTTGCTGTTCTTCTTTTTCTTGTTCTTCTTCAGGTCGGGGTTTTGTATGTTCTTGGCTCCGAAGATGTTGATGTCCTTGACTTTGAAGCCGAAGCCGACGACGATGTCATCTGAGTAGTTTTCGGTGAGGGCTACGGAGGTCATGGAGAGGTTGAGCACACGGGTTTTCTTGTACTCCATCTTGGCGGTAAGTCCGCTGTTGAAGGTCATGTCGATGCCGAGGAGTGGTGTGAAGCCTTCGTTGATGCTGACGGTGGAGACGTTGTAGAGGCTGGATGGTACGGGGTTGCCTGTAGTGACGTCGGTGATGAAGCCCATATCGCCCATGAACGAGACGAAGTTGGTGAAGGAGTTGTAGGCTCCGACGGCATAGACGCTCTTGTAAGCGTGGTTGATGTTGAAGCTCTTGAAGTGGTCGGCAAACCAGGGGAGCTTGGAAAGTCCGCTGTAGGTGATTTTCCAGTTGGGCAGCAGACGTGTGAGACCTGGGAAGATATCGAGCGGATGCTTGGTAGCATCGCCACCGCAGTAGGCTGCGAGGAAGGCTGGAATCATCACGTCGCCTGAATAGATATCGACGCCTCCGTTCTCGGCGCTATAGGGTTTTCCTGCCCATTCGCCGCCCACCAGGGTTGGGTAGGTGGTTCCCTCGTATTTGCGTTCGAGTCGCTGTTGTACGGTGGTGAGGTTCTGCACGAACTTCTCAAAGTTCTTGCTGTAATAGTTGTTGTTGATGTTTCCGTTGGAAGCGAATGCGGAGGAGATGGAGATGGTGGTCATGTTGAACGAACCGCTCTGTGTCATCGGCATGCCTTCGTACATGAACTGGATGCTCTTTGCCTTGTTGACGGTACGCGAGGCGTTGAGGTCGATCTTCAGGTCGCGGAGAGGTTCGAGGGTGACACGCAGCTGGAGGTCTTCGGAGGCGTTGGTGGTGGCAGGCGTGGTGATGGTGGAGTCGTTCTGCATGAGCCATCCGTTGTCGGCAGCTTTCTGCAGATAACCGTCGCCAATGGCACCAAAGGCGAAGTCGAGACCTGGCGAGAGGATGCCGTCGATGGATCGCTGACCGAAGGCATCACCAATCTCCGTACGGAATCCAGGCACGGTGAGAGCGTAGGCGTTCTTGTAGGTGAAGCTGGCGTTGCGCAGGAGCATGAGGGCACGTGCGCCCACCTGTGTGGCTTTGTACCAGCCTTTATCCTCCAGCTTGGGTTTGGCGGTCACAAACACTTCCACAGGAATGGTGTCGTGGTTCTTGATCTTGATGGTGTTGGCATCCACCTTCGAGTATTTCAGCTTGTAGGTCTTGCCGTCGGCTGTCTTGGCACGAACGGTGATACGCTTGGAGTTCTGCCCGTGTTTCAGTTCGGTGGTGGTGGAGTCGTTGAGGGTGACGGACTTCGAGAAGCCTTTCTTGTCCTTGCTATTCTTGCCCTGATCCTTGCTATCTGGGGCATCCTTGCCGTCCTTCGCATCTTTTGCACCCTTCGCTTCAGCTTTCTTTAGGGCTTTCTGGTCGGCTTTGTCGTTTTTCTTGCTCGACGTAGAGCGTGAGCTGCCTGAGAAGCGTTTATTGGCTTCGTCGAGGAACTTCGACTTCTTGTAGAGTGTCTCGAAGTTGATTTTTCCGTTGATGTTGATGGTGCGCTGGCTGACAGCCGTGTGTCCGAGCGAGGTACCGTCTTCGAGTTCTGTTCCGCGAGTCCATCCGTAGGTGGAGTTATAAGAGCCGTCGAGGGTGAGCCAGTCGAGCAACGGAATCTTGTTGAGCGGCACTTGGTAGGAACCGGTAAAGGTGGAGTTGTAGAGCAACGGACGTCCGAAGGACATGATGCTGTGGCGCACGGAGTCCTTCCAGGCGGTGTATTCGTCGGGATAGAGGTCTTTGTTAATGACCACGTTCGGCTCTTCGATTTCTGCGTGTGTGGAAGATGTGTAGGAGAGCTTCAGCGACTTGAAGATGTCCCATCTGAGGTTGAGTTCACGATTCCAGAGGAACTGTTCGCTGAAGGTGACAGGCAGACGTGTGCCGGCATCGATGTCACGCTCCTGGAGTTCGTAGTAGGTACGGGTGATGTCGGTATTGAACGAGATGGTCTGTGGCAGATAGTTAAGGTTCTGCGCCTTGATGATGTCGAGCCACTTCGACTTTCCCTTCAGGTTCTTGAAGGGTTCCCACGTCTTGTACTTGGGTGAGTAGTTGTAGGAGAGGTTTCCACGCCAGTTCTCGTCGCGCTCATAGACGATGATCTCGCCCTCCTTGTCGCGACGGCTGTGTGAATAGCTGATAGAGAAGTTGGCTGGGTCGTAGGGCATGGGCACTCGGCTCTGGTAGTTGGATTTCCAGTTGGAGAGCGAGAAGTTGCGGTTCTTCACCATCGTCTCTGTGAGCGAACTGAGTGAGTCGCGTTCTGCTCCCTGCAGTTCGTCGAGGGCATCGGTGAGCAGCATGTCGGTGTCGAAGGGATTGTACTTAGGCGAAATCTTCTGCCAGCTGTAGGAATAGTAGAAGGGGAGGTTCATCTTCCACTTCTCAGGGAAGAACTTACCCAGTTCAAACTGGGTGGTGATGCTCCACTCGTAGAGGTTGTCGTCGCGACGTTGCGACACGTTCTGTTCCAGTCCGCCGAAGCCTGCTGTCTCCAAGTGTCCCGTCACATTCACGCTACCCAGGTCGCTGAGTTGTACGTTCATGTTTCCCTGTGCTGCCCAACCGCCTTCGTTGTTGTAGTCCTGCATACGCAACTCGTTGACCCACACCTCCACGGAGTTGGTGCGGCGTCCATTGTTGCGAATACCGATCATCATGGTCTTGATTTCACCCAGCGACGGATTACCCATCACGCTGACGCGGTTGTTGGGACGGTCGGGGTCATAGACGGAGAAGAGCTGGGTGTAGCTGGCTGAGCCGTTGGAACGGGCTTTGTTGCGTTCGTGCTTGGCGTGGGTCAGGATGTCGAAGTCGATGTCCACCATGTTCTCCTCCGGCCAAACGGCACGACAGCCTTGCGAAGTGTACGTGTCGTAGTGTCCGGCAGGTGTCAGCTTGAGCGGCACTTCGTATTCGTAGTAGTTGCTCTTGTTGTCCGAACCCATACGAACGAACATACTCATCTGGTTGTCTGTCAGCTCGTTGTCACCTTCGAGAGCATTGGCGTGTACGAACATCTGGAGGTGCTTGTAGTGGCGAAGGTCGAGCGTGGTGGTCTTATAGACAGCACGGGCATCACCTGTAGCGAGGTCCTCCACCGTAATGGAGAGGGCAGCTTCGTTCTCCTGAGTGAGCTGAGGCTGTGAGGGGTCGCTGATACGTGAGATGCCTGGAGGCAGCACGTAGTTGACAGGTGTCTTGTTGTTGTTCTCCTCGATGTTGACGGAGGCTGTGCGCAGCTTGCCGCTCACGCTGGGCTTCTCGCCTGTGTAGAGGGTCTGCGTGTAGTTGCGCCACTCACCACGCACGAGGTCGAGGCTGGCAAAGCGCAGGACGACAGGATCGACGAAATTAGTAAGGTACATGCGCATGAAGCGGATGCTGGAGAAGTCGCTGATGGAACCCACCTTCTTCTCGTAGTCATCCACAGGCACACGGAACTGGAACCACGATACTTCCTCTTCGTTGCCGTTGCGCAAATGGGTGCGTACCTTGCGTTCATCGACGATGTAGTTGCGTCCCACCTGCAGATCCTCCGGACGAAGCGAGATCCTGTACTGGAAGAAGTTCTCGTATTCGTTCATCGTGTAGTCCTGGTTGGCATCCTCCACATCGGGTGTGGTCTTGTAGGCGGTGGAATAGCTTTCGCCGCTCTCGCTGGAGTTGGGCGAGTTGCCTTCAGCGCCGTTGATGCGCTTATAGCGTTCAAGAATGGAGGTCTTCTGTGAGTCGAAGTCGCTGCCGCGGAAATAGTGGTAGTCGTCGCCGGCTGGGTCGTTGTAGATGGAGTCGAAGACTTCGGCAGACACCTTTCCGCGAACGGCATCGAGGTAGTCCTTGTAAATACCGAACTCACGCTCTTCGTTGTCTGCCAGACCGTTGAGACCGATATCCTGTTTCTGGCGTGCACCACTCTCTGTAGAGAAGCTATAAACCACACTCTTCTCCGTCGGCACACGTCCCCAGGTGGTTTCAGCATAGTTTCCTGTGTTGGCGACGGGCATTCCGCTTTCGTAGAACTTCTTTCCGTCCTTCAGCACATCCTCGCTGACATCACCCAGGTTGATGTAGAAGTCACCGCCTCGGGCACCTGTCTCACGCTGGTAGATGAAGGGGTCGAGCATCCAGAACTCGATGTACTGGACGTTCGCTGTCTCGAAGTCGCTGTTGTCAATCTTACGCATCATACCGCCCCAACGCTTGGCAGGATCGTTCAAGCGTCCCTGCGCGTTGAGGTCGGTGTCGAGGTTGTAGGGACCACGCTCTGAGGGATAGTAGGCAAGGTTGAGTACGGAGAGTGTGTTGCTTTCGCCCTGATTGGTATCTTTGTTGGGATAGACTTCACGTACAAAGACTTCACGGACATAGTGGTTGGAAAGCTGGTCGAGGTCGCCCTTGATGTGTCCTGGCGTCAGCGATGAACTACGGCGCGTGAAGAGCGGGTCGATGTTGTACCAGGCCAGCAAGGCGCGGTTGTAGCCGTATTTCACGTCGTTGGTGAGGGTTCCGTACTGCAGGTTGGCAGGTGTGGAAGCCAGCATCCAGGCCTGTGGCTGACTGACGTCAATGCCCGACTTCGTCTGTTCGAAGTCGTCGATGTAGGATGCGTTTCCCTGTACACCTTTGGCGTTGCCGGCAATGAGCTGTGCCACTTCGGCAGAAAGCGAGATGGACGATGGCTGGGTTACATCGATGAACGGAATCTTGTCGAGCAGGTTGGTGAGCCATTGCGACTGCTTTTTCCAGTTGAGGTTCAGTCCCCAGATGGTGTTGTTGAGCGGTTCCTCGCCCATTCCCACCTTCGATGTCAGCGATTTCTCAGTGAGCCGCATCAGCGTACCGCCCAGCTGGAAGTCCTTGCTGAAGTCGTAGCTCCAGTTTACGCCCAGCATGGTTTTTCGGATTTGCGAATACCCTTCGTTGCTTTCCAGACTGACGTTGACGTTGGTGCCTGCATCGATGATGCTTTGGTTGAGAATGCGTACGACGCCAGCCGTGTAATCTACTTCGTAGTCGGAGCCTTCAGTCAGTTCCACACCTCCTGCCGTCACCTTCACGGAACCTTTGGGGATGTAGCCGGCATTCAGCTGGATTTCGCTGCCCGACGAGGCTTTGTACTCTCCCATGAAAGAGAATTTGTTCTTTTCCGACACCTGCTTTGCCACCACCTTCGTGGAGTCGTAGAGTTCGTCGTAGCAGTATTTGTCGGCGATGGCATCGTTGCCGATTTTCTCGCGAAGCCAGTCGCCGAAAGGTTCGACGACGGGGAAGATGATGCGTCCGGTCTGGGCGTTCACCGTGTAGCCTTCGATGAAGTCGAACTTACCGTTGGGGTTGGTCTTCATGTTGTCGTCCAAACGGTCGAGGTTCATCATCTTCAGCAGGGTGGTCTGCTTCCATTGCTCTTCAGGAATATAGCTGAGGTTCACACCCGTGGTGTCGCTCAGGTACTTGATGTCGAACTTGAATTTCTCTTTCTGCAGGGACTGGGCATTGAGCGAATAGATGTTCTTCATCATGAGGTCCCAGTTACCCATGCGTGGCGAGTTGCTGGTGTTCTTCAGCAGCTTCACAAACAGCGCTTTGTCGCTATCCTTGATGTCGGCTGAGAATTCACCCACCTGATAGGTCTGTCCGCCGTAGGTGTATTCGAAGGCGATGGCGAGCACCTGGTTGGTCTGCAACGTGGATTTCAGCGAGATGTAACCCAAGTACTTGTTCAGCGTGTATTCGGAAGCTGTGAGCAGACGTGCGTTCTCCACCTTCTCATAATCCACACCACCCACCAGGAAGGCGTCGAGCGTCGCACTGGTCTGATCCACGTTGCGGGCTTCAGGATAGTTGTTGACGATGGTGGCATAGAGGTCGTTGGAGTTGTTGTTGGGTTGTGCCACACCTGTGGTTGACCAACGTGGATTCTTGAATTTAGTCTGCTCAGCCAAATCTACAAAACCGATGATGTTGCGGGTGTTCTCCGTCTGGCCTGAGTTGTTCGTTACCCAGATTTCCACACGGTTGATAGTCACGCCACTCGTGATGTTAGGCAGCGTGGAGCAGGCTTTGTTGTAGTTGTCGCGGAAATACTGAGCGAGGAAGAAGTGGCGGTTCTCGTCGTAGTCATAAGCTTGGAGGTCGAAGGGTGTGAGCTGTGTGCCGCCTTTCGAGGAAACGCTCTGCGATTGCGACTTCTTCTGGCTGACCACCGTCTGCAGGTTCAGGCGTCCGAACTGCAGGTCGGTACGAATACCGAACAGCGTGGATGCACCCTGCACCAGCGAGTTGTTTGAAGGGAATGTGATGTTACCAGCCTCTATCAGTTTGACGATTTCGTCCTCCTTGCCTTCGTATTGCAGTTTCAGGTTCTTGGAGTCGAAATCGAAGGTGGCTTCTGTGTTGTAGTTGAGGTTGAAATCCATCTTGTCGCCAATCTTGGCATTCATCGACAAGTTGATTTTCTCGTCAAAGTCAAAGCTCGTCTGCTTGCGGTTACGTTCGGAAAGCGACGGGTTATCCGTGAATTTGTAGTTGTAACCCGTTTTCAGCTCAGCCGAGCCTTGTGTCTTGATTTGAACGCCGCCAGGACCGAAAATCTTCTCTGCCGGTCCGAGGTCGAACTTCATGTTGGTAAAGTCAAACTTCTCCTTGCCTTTGCGTACAAACAGGGAGTCGTTCCGCTCCTTGAAATATTTGTTAAACTGCTGGCGTTCAGTCCATTCTCCATATTCCTGCGGTGTCATCAGGTAGGGAGCACTCAAGTAACTGTCTCCCAGCTTCGTACCTACCTTGTAATAGCCGCTCTTCTCGTCGTATTCGCCTGTGTCGGGCTTCAGGTTCTCAGGGTCGGCCAAGTCCATCGAATATTCCTGCGGACGCTCATCACCCACATAGTCAGTCTTCTTCACCCTCACCTTCGGCACCGTATCTACAGGAACAGAGTATCCACTCCCCTCCCTTGTGGAGGGGCTGGGGGTGGTTCCGTTGCTGGGTCCGAGTTTACCACCCATCACGGATGTAACCATGATGGACAGAAGAACAACGGCGAAGATATATTGTAGCTTTTTCAAAATGCTGTCAACTTTGGTCTTTTTCTGCCCCTTTCCGACCCTCTTTCCGAAGCGTTTGTGGGACATCGCGTGCAAAAACACTATTTCAATAACGAAAAACTCGCGTTCTTATTGTATAATTGTACTGATTTGTCCTTATTTCTTCATGATTCTCCCCACTTCATCCCTCATTCTTCACAGTTTTTTTGTAACTTTGCACCGCAATTATGCATTATGCATTATGAAATCTTGAATGTATTCTTCACTCTTCACTCTTCACTCTTCACTTTTTCATGAAATGTAACCGTTCTACACTTTCCAACGGACTTCGGTTGGTTCATTGCGAAGACAAAACCACCCAGATGGTCTGTGTCAACACCCTTTATCAGGTGGGTTCGCGCAACGAGTCGCCCGACCACACAGGCTTTGCCCATCTGTTTGAGCACCTGATGTTTGGAGGGACGCCGCAAGTGCCTGACTTCGACGAGACTTTGCAGGAAGCCTGTGGCGAGAACAATGCTTACACCACCGAAGACCTCACCAATTATTACATCACCCTGCCGGCTCAAAACATCGAAACGGCGCTTTGGCTCGAAAGCGACCGTATGCGAGGTCTTGCCTTCACGCCCCAGTCGTTGGAAGTGCAACGAAAAGTGGTGATGGAGGAGTTCAAACTGAGCTATCTCAACCAACCTTATGGCGACCTCTCCCATCTGCTGTTCCGTCTTGCCTTCCCCAAAGACCATCCCTACAGCTGGCCAACCATCGGCCTGAAACTCAGTCATATACGCAACGCCACGATGGATGAGGTGAAGCAATTCTTTGCCACCCATTATCGTCCTGACAACGCCATCATCTCCATCGTCGGCAACATCAGCTGGAGACGAACCAAACAGCTGGTGGAGAAGTGGTTCGAAAGAATCGGACCCTCCCCCTTGCCCCTCCACAAGGGAGGGGAGTATATACCCACTTTGCCAAAGAGTCAGCCTCTTGACGGAGTAACCACTCCTCCCCCTTGTGGGGAGGTCGGGAGGGGGTCCGGGTGGGTCCGCCATCGTACCTACCATCGTCCCGTCCCTTCCAACCTCCTGCTGATGGCGTTCCGTATTCCTTCCCGTCTCGACGACCGTTTTCAGGCCTGCGACATGCTGAGCGACCTGCTGGCGAACGGAAAATCCAGCTTGCTTTACAGCCACTTGGTGGAGCAACAACGCCTGTGCGAAAGTGTGGAAGCCTATGTCAGCGGACGTTTGGGAACAGGACTGCTCATCATCGAAGCTATGATGGCAGAAGGAGCTGATATTCAACAGGCTGAGCAGACCGTTTGGAAGGACTTAGACCACCTGCGAAACGACCTGTTGATGGAAAAAGAACTGGACAAAGTCAAGAATAAGTACGAAACCAACACCTATATCCTCTTTTCCGACTATATGCAACGGGCTGAGCAACTGGCTTATTTCGAGATGTTGGGCGATGCTCGCTGGCTGGAAGACGACCTGCCACGCTACCTCGCCATCACACCCGACGAAGTACGCAAGGTGGCACGTCAGGTATTGCCTCGTCGCAACGCCACAGTCATCCATTACCTCTCCAAAGAATAAAAAAGCCTCCCCCAGCCCCTCCGAAAGAGGGGAGTGAGGTAACTGAGTTTTTATTCTTCATTTCTCTCCCCCTTGGGGGTTTCTGTCCCCCGATAACTGGGGTTGCTCTCCCCCGATAACGGGGGAGTCGGAAGGGGTGCAAAGACCATTGAGCTGGGGGCTTTAGAGGAGGCACTGAATGTGGCTCCGACCCCACAAAGGGTTGCAAGTTCCCCACTTGCAACGGTGGGCGCGAATGGGGTGTAAAGACCATTGATTGGAGGGGGCTTTCAAGTGAAAAGTAGGTTTGACGGACAGAAAAGTGTCGCAAAATTTGGAGATTCGGATAGGAACATGTAACTTTGCACAAGTTTTTAATCAATTTGAAATTTTAAACATTATCCTCTTATGAAAAAGACATTTATGGCCATCATGATGATGGCAGCAGTAGCAACTGCATTCGTAGGCTGCAAGGGCGGCAGCGAAAAATCTGAGAACGACAGCACAGCAACCGAAGTAGCTGAAGCAGACGATCCTGAAGCTGATTTCGAAGGTGTTGAGGAAGCTTCTGGTATGGACGAAGAACTCGACGCTATCGATGCCGACGAGCTGGAAGGTACCGTTGAGGACGGAACTGCCGACATCGTAGAAGCAGGTAAGGAACAACTCGAAAGTGCTTACCAGAGTGGCAAGGAAGCTGTTGAAGCCAGCGTAGCAAAAGGTAAGGAAATGGTAAAAGACGCTGAGGAAGCTGTCAAGAACATCCCCAGCGAGGTAAAGGAAAAGGGTAAGCAGGCCCTCCAGGACGCCATCAACAACCTCTAATCCTAAGTCAATTCCTAAACATCAAAAAAAACTAAGCGGCTCTTCCCCAATTGTTTGGAGAGGAGCCGCTTTGCTTGGCTTAAGGAGATTCAGCGTACCTTCATTGGTGGAGTACCTTCAGAGATAGAGTATCTACGCCGAGTGGTTAGTTGTACCAGATGGAGGTTTCGTTTGATCCAAAACCGCGGACGTGCTGGTCGCGATCGTTGGTGTCGTTGTTCATGTTGTCGAGGTCGTACTCCTCGTCGAAAATGTACCAGCTGGGTTTCATGGTTTCTCCTTTCTGTCTGCCTGTCCCTTGGCGGACGTTTAAGGTTGGTGGAAACGATGGGACTTTCGTTTCAAGGGGGTGTAAAGTTAGACGTTTTCGTTGACAAATCCAAAGAAAACGCGAAATAATTGCAAGTTTTTTGCTTTTTTGTGCTTTGTTACTCATTTTTTTCGTACCTTTGCAAAGTCTTTTAACACAAATCGGTTAAAAATTGGTGCGTGTTCTGGCGAGAACACACACTTTTTATGTGTTCTAACAGAGAACAAAATAGATGTTTTATATACAACAAGATGTTTTAATTTTTTAAAGATGAACGTAATTACAAAGAAAGTCTCTTTGCCTGACGGACGCGAAATCAGCATTGAGACAGGAAGATTGGCAAAACAAGCCGATGGTGCCGTTCTGCTCACAATGGGTAAGACTATGCTCCTGGCCACTGTTTGTGCCGCCAAAGATGCAGTACCCGGAACAGATTTCATGCCTCTGCAGGTGGAGTACCGCGAAAAGTATGCAGCAGCGGGACGATTCCCCGGAGGTTTTACACGCCGCGAAGGCAAGGCAAGCGATGAGGAAATCCTCACCTGTCGTCTCGTCGATCGCGCACTCCGTCCATTATTCCCCAGCAACTATCACGCTGAGGTTTACGTGAACGTGAACCTGTACAGCGCTGACGGAGTGGATATGCCAGACGCTCTTGCCGGTTTCGCCGCATCAGCAGCTCTTGCTGCCAGCGACATCCCATTCGAAGGCCCTATCAGCGAAGTGCGTGTGGCTCGTATCAATGGTGAATTTGTGATCAACCCAACTTTCCAGCAGCTCGAACAGGCAGACATGGACCTCATGGTCGGTGCTACCGAAGAGAACATCATGATGGTGGAAGGCGAGATGAAGGAAGTGAGCGAGCAGGATCTGCTCGAAGCCCTCAAGGCAGCTCACGAAGCCATCAAGCCACAGTGCCGTCTGCAGAAGGAACTGATGAAGGAACTCGGCACCGACGTGAAGCGTGAATACTGCCACGAGGTGAACGACGAGGAACTCCGTGAGGACCTTGCCAAGGTTTGCTACCAGAAGGCTTACGACGTGACCAAGCAGGCACTGGAGAAGCACGAGCGTGCTGACGCTTTCGAGGCTATCCGCGAAGAATACAAAGAATCTTATGCTGCTGCTCATCCCGATATGACTGAGGACGAGCTGGCAGAGAAGAACGCACTCATCGACCGCTACTACCACGATGTAGAACGCGACGCTATGCGCCGTTGCGTGCTCGACGAAGGCATCCGTCTCGATGGTCGTAAGACCACCGACATCCGTCCTATCTGGTGCGAAGTAGGCACCTTCCCAGGACCTCACGGAAGCGCCATCTTCACCCGTGGTGAAACCCAGTCGCTCTCTACCTGTACGCTGGGTACGAAGCTCGACGAGAAGCTCATCGACGGAGCTTTGGTTCGCGAATACCAGAAGTTCCTCCTCCACTACAACTTCCCTCCCTTCTCTACAGGTGAGGCAAAGGCTCAGCGTGGTGTAGGCCGTCGCGAAATCGGTCACGGGCATCTCGCTTGGCGTGGCATCAAGGGACAGCTGCCCGACGATTATCCTTACACAATTCGCGTGGTGAGCGATATCCTCGAATCCAACGGATCTTCTTCCATGGCAACCACTTGTGCCGGTACCCTCGCCTTGATGGACGCTGGTGTGCCTATCAAGAATCCTGTTGCCGGTATCGCTATGGGTCTGATCAAGAATCCTGGTGAAGACAAGTTCGCTATCCTCAGCGACATCCTCGGCGACGAAGACCACCTGGGCGATATGGACTTCAAGACCACAGGTACGAAGAACGGTCTGACCGCTACTCAGATGGATATCAAGTGCGACGGACTTTCCTACGAAATCCTTGAGAAGGCACTCATGCAGGCAAAGGCCGGTCGTGAGCATATCATGGGCGAGATGATGAAGACCATCAGCGAACCACGTCCTGAACTCAAGCCACACGTACCACGCATCGAGCAGATCATCATTCCGAAGGAATTCATCGGTGCTGTCATCGGTCCTGGCGGTAAGATCATCCAGCAGATGCAGGAAGACACCAAGACCACCATCACCATCGACGAAGAAGACGGTGTGGGTAAGGTACAGGTCAGCGCTCCCGATAAGGCTTGCATCGAGGCAGCTCTTGCCAAGATTAAGGCCATCGTGGCTATCCCCGAAGTGGGCGAAGTATATAAAGGAAAAGTACAGAGCGTGATGCCTTACGGCTGCTTCGTAGAGTTCATGCCAGGCAAGGACGGTCTGCTCCACATCAGCGAGATCGACTGGAAGCGTCTGGAGACCGTAGAGGAAGCTGGCATCCACGAAGGTGACGAAATCGACGTGAAGCTCATCGACATCGACCAGAAGACAGGTAAGTTCAAACTCAGCCACCGTGTGCTGATTGAGAAGCCAGCCGACTACGTAGAGCGTCCACAGCGTGAGCGTCGTCCTCGTCCAGAACGTGGCGAACGTGGTGATCGTGGCGATCGTCGTTCACGTGGCGGTTACGACCGCGGTGACCGTGGTGGTTACGATCGTGGCGATCGTGGTGAACGTCCACAGCGTCAGTCTTTCCATCACAACGACGAAAACCCCAGCAACGAAGAAGCACCCCAGAACGGAGAGTTCCGTAGTGCCCTCGACGACCTGCTGAAATAAGCCCTTTCCTCCCTTAGGGAGAAGAACATACAAGAAAGCAAGAGCGACTCCGAAAAGAGCCGCTTTTCTTTTTCCCATGTGTCTCGCTTAAAAACTAACTGTAGCACTGTAGCGCTGTAGCGCTTGCCCCGATTTCAACCAGCACAAATTTGCGCCCGTCATACGGAACATCAGCCGAAATTTTGACCAATGTACTTTCTTCCATGCAGGCTCATTTTCGAACGGTTCGGGATGTCAGCCGATATTTCGACCCACATGGATCAGTGTTCCTGTCTCGCATGATTGTGATACTAATAGAGCAGACCGAACATCCAGAGGGGAATGCGGTTACCGTGTCCTATCTCTGTGTCGTCCACAGCGAGGAAACTGTTTTCAATGTCTTTGATTTGGTCGAAAGTCTTGTCGCTTCCGCCAACCTCGAAGAGATACTTGCTCTCTACCAAGAAGTCACCTTTAGCCGGATAATGTACGTCGTACATTTGGCTCACCTGATTGAAGAAGAACGTCTCGCGTATCGTGCCGATGTTCGTCTTGTTGCCTAATGCATACATCAGGTTCGGATTGTTGAGAAATATCTTCTTCGGTCTTGCCAACACTTTGAGACTTTTTACTTTATCAGTTAGCAACGCCAGCAGTCCACCTCTTTCCAACGCATAAAGCATCTTCAGTCCTTGCACTCTGTCCGTTTCCAGTTGCGCGTACAGGGCGTTCATGGTCGGCATCTGCGGCACATGTTCGGCAAGTACCATCAACATTCTTTTCGCCTTACGTATCGTCGAGATGGTCACTTCATCCACCGCTGGGTAATCGACTTCAAGGACATAGTTCACGACACGTTGCAGACGGCTCCCGAAACCAGTCTTGGCTACTTTGTAGAACGGATAGTAACCATGGCGCAGGTACTGCTCAAACAGCGGCTGAATGGACGGTATCATTCCTTTTACCTCCATCGCTATCTGCACATGGCTCTTGAGCAGTTCTTCCAACGTCAGCTTCGGCAGTTGCGCCACGCCTTCGTATGCCAGAAACTCGCGGAACGAAAGACCGGCTATCTCATAATCCAACAATCGTCTCGACAGGTCGCCTTCGCCACTTTTCAGGCGCAGCATGGACGACCCCGTATAGATAATCTGCAAGTCTGGATAGGTGTCGTAGAAGTTCTTGATCAGCGTCTGCCAATGTGGGTGATAATGTACCTCATCCAAGAACAGATGCCTGCCGCCGTGGATGTAATAGTACTTCACAAAATCCTGCAACGAGTGGCTTTGAAACCACAAGTTGTCCAGCGACACATACATGGCATCGTCGGGATTGGCATAATGCTCCTTGATGTACTGCAACATCATCGTGGTCTTGCCAACGCCCTTTGGTCCTTTAATACCCACCAACCTATCTGTCCAGTCGATAGAGTCGTAGATGTACCTATGGAAATCCGTAGGTGTACTCTGTAGCCTCAAATGATAATGAAGCAACAAGTCTTCAATCTCTGTAACTGCTTCCATAATATCTCAATTAAAACGCTGCAAATGACTTAGACTAGAAAAAGTTGTCACTTTCGGAGGCAAAAAGCAAGTGACAATGAAGCACAAGACAAGGACAGAGCGCGTGTATAACGAAGCTACCGGT
>CAJOHO010000027.1:49777-68025 GCA_905234555.1 uncultured Bacteroidaceae bacterium | reverse complement strand
AGCACCGAACTCTACACCCTCTGGCGATTCGACGACAACCGCTCTCGCGACTATTACGACGACAACCTCGGCTACTTCCAGTTCAAGGAATACTTCACCTTCGGCCTCACCTATTCCTTCTAAGTTCTGCTCCGAAAACAGGATCATCTGCAATCAGATTTACACAAAAACCATAAAAACCCTCACGTCAGTATGTGTCGGACTTACAGTCCTTGTAAGACGCAAGGTAACTATTTTTCCTTGTGAGCACGATTCATGCTGAGCCTGTCGAAGTAGCTCCCAGATAAAAATATCCACCTCAAATCTTTGTCTCTTTGCAGAGCCATCACATACTTTGTGAGCAAAAACAACGCCCTTCGGGCTGAAAAACCGTTTTCTCAACGAAACCAAACACCTTTTTAGGGTTCAAGAGTTAACTGCGTTGACTTTCGTCACGACTCGGCATCACTCATGCAAGCATGGTGTGCTCTCGCTGCTCCAAAAGTTCAAGAGTCAAGAATTGTTTTTTAGTGGAGCGCAGCGAAACGGTGTTTTTGCTTTCATTGATTTCAAAGCATGAAATGCTGTGTATGGGGCTGGTGATGGCTGACGGAACGTTTACTTACAGGCAGACAGCATCAGCAGCAGACGCAAAATCTTGTAAAGATTGAAATCAATGAAAGAGTTTTTCCTGTTTTTTTCTTTATGACACACAGGATTCTTCAAATGAGCCTAAAAATTGCGATTTTTGCGATAATTTGCCTTATTTTTGCCTGATTTTTGTTGATTTTCAGCGGCGGAGCATCTGTTTTTCACCATTTTTTCGTAACTTTGCAGCGCCGTTACGAGTTAGCGGCATTCAAATCAACATTTTTTATTTACCAGAGGATTAGTCGAGTACTTCTCCTCCCAAACAAAATCATCTAAATGGCAACAAGAATTAGATTGCAGCGTCACGGTCGCAAGAACTATGCGTTCTACAGCATCGTAGCCGCTGATTCGAGAGCTCCACGTGATGGACGCTTCATCGAAAAGATTGGTACCTACAACCCCAACACCAATCCTTCAACAATTGATTTGAAATTCGACCGTGCCCTCTATTGGGTAGAAGTTGGTGCAGAACCAACTGACACGGTTCGCAGCATTCTCTCCAAGGAAGGCGTTTACCTCATGAAGCACCTCAAGGGTGGCGTGAAGAAAGGCGCATTCGACGAGGCTGCTGCACAGGCAAAGTTCGACGCATGGAAGGCTGACAAGCAGAGCAAGCTCACAGCTACCCTCAACAAGAAGGCTGCTGACAAGAAAGCACAGGCTGCTGAACGTCTCGCCGCAGAGCGTAAGGTGAACGAAGAAATCGCCAAGAAGGTAGCTGAGAAGAAAGCTGCTGCCGTAGCTGCCGCTGCTGCCGCAGAAGCATCTGCCGAAGAAACTCCTGCTGAGGAGACTCCCGCAGAAGCTTAATTGACTTCTCTCCCAGCCACTCGGCTGAGCCTAAGCGCAGGACAAACCGTCCTGCGCTTTTTTTGTTTTAAGGCAAAAAACCTACTCTCCTAATTCACAGATCAGGAGAGTTCTTTCTTTTTCGGGGCTTTCATTCAAAACAAAAAACCTCCTGTCCGACAACGAATGTCGAGCAGGAGAATATAATGGCTTCTGAGAAAACTGTATACTGTATACTGTGCGCCCCTCTCATGATGAGAAGAGGGGGATTTGATTGTGCCCTCACTTTGTCAAAATGGGTGAAAATAACAGGCTGGTAAAAGAGAAATGAAGGAGGAACTGAAAAAAACTGCAGAAAAATTTGCATGATAACGGAAAAGTTCCTATCTTTGCAGCGTCAGAAGGAGGTTCTGATTGCTTGGACTAGTACAAGCGAGGGGTTGAAAGACCTGCCTCAGAGTCCGGTCGCAGAAGGGAAATGTCACCAAGTTCCCGTTCCTTGTTTTCAAGGCTGCGAAAGCGTGTGGAGTAAGCCCGTATCGACCCTGCTCCGTTTTTTAAGTCACCCAATTTGGGTGACTTTTATTTTTCATACTGTCGCCTGAAAGCTTCAATGAAATCTGGGTGTTCGGACCATCTTCTTATGACGGAAATAGACTTGCGTCCCTTGTAGACAAGAACCTCTGATGCCATAGTGTTGACTTGGAAATACCTCCTAATTTGTGTGGCCATAAGGCTTGGATTGTATTTTGTGCAAACATTTATGAGGACGTGATTGGTTTGGCCTATTGACTCCATCAGTCTATTTTCCAGTGAAGATTTTCCAGAAATAGTCTTCAAGTCGTACATCTTGAATATGCCCTTGTTGTCAAAAATAAAGTCTGCTGTTCTTATGTCTCTAGGATTCGGAAGAATATACACCTTGTTTCCGTGATTTACTGCTTTACGTGCAGCATCAAGCAACAAAGGAAAGTCTTGGCGATGACTCCCTTCTGCTGCGAAGATATCCTTTTCGCCTTCAACAGGCTTGAAAATCGTGAGAGAGGTCAGCATCTTCAACTGACGTATAAAATCAGCTCCACTCAGAACATGAAGTCTGGCCAGTTCCAATGCTATATCGTATTCGGGCATAACTGTTTGCGTATTTAATATGCAAATTTAGCAATAAAAATCCGAACCGCCAAAGAATATGGCAAAAACTCTCTAAAAAACTAAAAAAGCCTCCCAATCCATATCGGACGGGAGGCTTTTTCTTTTCTATTCGTCAGAACGTTGCGTTAGATGAAAATCGGTCCATGTCCCATGCACGAGGTGGTGCCCAGTGCGGTGAGGGCTGCGGTGAGGATGGAGACAATCAGCTGGATGATTCTCTGCCAAGTGGATTTATCAATTTTCATAGGCATTCGAATTTCGGACTTTCGGACTCTCTCTTGTAGCGAGGGGAGTAGATACCTGCCATGCGGACTGGAAGCTCAATGACTCAGCCTGGCGACGGAGTATATACTCCCCTCCATACAAGGGAGGGGCAAGGGGGTGGGTCTGCCTTTTAGGGTTCTGGCTGCTGTGATGATATCGGTAAGCGAAGCATATTGCTGACCTTCAACGCCACCCCGTTTCCATTCATCCGTAAGCAGTTTACGTACCTCTATACTTTTCAACCGCTGGTTAATCCAGCTCTCAGAATAGCCCAGACGACGATAATCATCTACAGCCTGTTCAATAGAGAGTTCGGGGTCTTGCATCTGCTCCAGCCGCTCTGCTGCCACTTGAGCTATCCAGCGTTTGAATGGTTCTGCCTTGGGGGATGGAATGGACTGAACTAATCGGAAAAATTGCTCTGTATCAGCCACGTCTGTCAGTCGCATTTTACCATCAGCAGCACGCATTTTCAAAGCGTGACAATTTGTCACGGTTTCATTTCCTTCCTTTTTCAAACGCTGTTTTAATTTACGCCAATAGGCTGTAGGATCCTTACTCTCTGCCAGAATACCACAAACATCAACATCACATGCGACCCATTTTTTCTCGTAGCGGCCTTCGGTATCTTTTGTTTATTGTTCTTTGTTGTTTTAGGGTTTTGTAACTTTGCAATGTTTTCAAACAATAAAACGAAGTTTTAATCGTTAATCAGAATATGAAGTTTAATTGTAAACCGACTGCATCTGCTTGCCTGCAGGTGACAGGGGGAAGAGGGTTATGGATGGTGGTGTGTTGCATGATCATGGGATTGTGTTCGTGCAGCAACGAGGCTGTTTCGTACAAGAAAGCGGAACAGGCCTACGCTTTGGGCGAATACTATTCGGCGGCTGCCCTTTTCAAGAAGTCGTACTCGCAATGTAAGCCGAAGGATAAGGCAAAGCGTGGGGTTCGTGCATGGTGGATGGGCGAATGCTACAGCCATATCAACTATGCGCAGAAGGCTGTGGCTGCCTATCAGAACGCTGTTCGCTATAAATGCCCCGACTCGCTGGCGGTGCTCCATCTGGCTCAGCAGCAGCTGAAACTGGGCAACTACAAGCAGGCTGAACAGAATTTCCGCCAGTACCTGGAACTCGACCCGACGAACGAGTTGGGACATATCGGACTGCTTTCGTGCGAACTGGGGCCTCAATGGAAAGCCGAGCCAAACCTGTACAAGGTGAAGCGTGAAGCGATCTTCAACAGCCGACGCAGCGACTTCTCTCCGATGCTGGTGCCTGAAGGCATGGGAATCAGCGGTCGCGAAGACGTGAACCAGAAGGCGACGGAGGCTGCCGAGCTGAAAGCCGTACGGACCAATCAGGCTGAATTCAACATCAATCAGCTGGAGTCCTCGCAACTGGTGCTGACCTCCACACGCAACGATGCCGAAGGCGACGATGTCAGCAACATCACAGGCACGAAGTATGCCGACCTCTTCCTGGCGCGTCGTGAGGAAAGCGGCAAGTGGAAGCAGCCAGAGGCTGTGGAATCGGAGGTGAACAGCAGTTACGACGAAGGTGCCTGCTGCTTCTCACCCGACGGCAAGACGATGTACTTCACCCGTTGCAGCAGCGATCCCGACTATCCGCGCTATGCCGAGATTTGGCAGTCAGCCCGCAACGACGCTTCGTGGGCAAAGCCTACGAAATGCGAGATCTCGAAAGACACCCTCTCGTCCTTTGCCCATCCTGCCATCAGTCCTGACGGCCAATGGCTCTACTTCGTCAGCGACATGCCTGGCGGCGAGGGAGGTATGGACATCTGGCGCACCCGTATCCTCGACAGCGGATTCGGAGGTGCCGAGAATCTGGGAAGACCCATCAACACATCGGGCGATGAGATGTTCCCGTCGTTCCGTCCCAACGGCGACCTCTATTTCTCCAGCGACGGACATCCAGGCATGGGCGGTCTGGACATCCTGAAGGCGGTGCCCGACTCTGTGAGAGGCTGGATCGTGGAGAATCAGCAATATCCGCTCAACTCCTGTGCCGACGACTTCGGCATGACCTTCGACGGCGTTCACAATCGGGGTTTCTTCTGCTCCAGCCGAGGCGACGGAAAGGGTTGGGAACATATCTACAGCTTTGAACTGCCGGAGGTGCTGCAGACGGTCACTGGCTGGCTGTACGAGAAAGACGGGTACGAACTGCCCGAAGGTGTGGTCCACATGGTGGGCAACGACGGCACGAACGAGAAGGTGAGTGTGCGTAGCGACGGTTCGTTCACGAAAATTCTCAAGCCAGGTGTCGATTATGTTTTCCTTGGTACCTGCAAAGGCTACCTCAACGTGAAGCAGGCGCTGAAAGTGCAACAGAGCGAGGAGAGCGAGGACTACGTTCTTCAGTTTGCCCTTCCGCCTATCAATATACCTGTGCTCATCGACAATATCTTCTATGAGTTCGACAAAGCCACCCTCCTGCCTGAGAGCAAGGAAGCCCTCGACCGGCTGGTGGTGATGATGGAGGAGAACCCGAACATCACCATCGAGCTGAGCAGCCACTGCGACTACCGAGGCAGCGACACGTATAACGAGCGTCTTTCGCAACGACGTGCAGAGAGTGTGGTGAACTACATGATTGAGCACGGTGTGAAGCGTGACCGCATGATTGCCGTGGGTTACGGCGAGAACCGTCCGAAGCTGGTTCGCAAGCGTCTGGCAGCTCAGCACGATTTCCTCAACGAGGGTGACACGCTCACGGAAGCGTATATCAAGAAGCTGAATGAGGAACAGCAGGAAATCTGCAACTCGCTGAACCGACGTACGGAATTCCGCGTGCTCCGCACCACCTACGGTCTGACGATGGATGAAGTCCGTGGGGAAACGTCTCAAGGTGAAGCCACCAAGGAAGAAGACCACGAATGAGATTTTTTAGGAACACGAATAACACGAATCGAACGAATTTTCGGAGCAGCGAAGGCAGAGCCAAACTTGTTTGAGCTATGCTGGACCGACGAACGAAGCAAGAGCAGAAGGAAAACTTGTTTTCATTTTGCCTTGCAAGGAGGAGGAAGACGTAAGTCAGTCGTGACGAAAATGGACGAAGTCAATTTTTCATATTCTAAGGAATCTGGGAATTTAGGAAAAAAACAGGAAAAACTCTTTTCGATGTTTGCAGTTCCTGCAGAGCTGTTGTGCTAAGTACTATGCCTTGCCTTTAAGAGCAAGCTCTTACGTCCAGTCATAGCTCTTATCACATAACTCCGTTATTACAAACATCGAAAAGCAAAACACCATTTCGCTACGCTCCACTAAAAAAGGCTGCGCATGGAAATCGGTTTTTCAGCCCGAAGGGCGATATTTTTGCTTTCATTGATTTCAAAGCATGAAATGCTGCGAATGGGGCTGGTGATGGCTGACGGAACGTTTACTTACAGGCAGACAGCATCAGCAGCAGACGCAAATCTTGTAAAGATTGAAAGCAATGAAAGGGTTTTTAAGGTTTTTGTGTAAAAACTGGTGGGTGCAGGTGAGCCAAATCTCAGAAGAATTTTAGAAGAGCTTTTCGATTTCGTGATGGTCGAGGATGGTGAAGACGATTTTTCCATCCGGGGTGCGCATGGGGGATGAGAGTTGGAAAAGCTGGGTGAGGAGGGTGTGGATTTCCTCATCGGTTAACACCTGTCCATAGACAATGGCGGCAGACTGTGCCATTGCCAGAGCGATGGAGTTGCCTACTTCACTCTTGATGCTGCTGCCTTGTTCGATGGCAACATAAACGAGGTCGTGAAGCAGCTTCTGGGGATTCAGTCCTTCGATACCTGAAGGGATTCCGTTGATGGAATAGGAACCGCCGCCAAGGTTGGTCAGTTCGAATCCGATACATGCCAACTCATCCTGAAACTGCTGTACAGCTAACTCTTCCGCCTTGGAGAACTGGACGATTTCGGGGAAGAGCATTCCTTGGGAAATATGGGTCTTGTCGGTGAGTTTCTGGAGATACGCTTCGTAGAGGATGCGGACATGTGCCCGATGCTGATCCACGAACATCAGTCCTTTGGCAAGGGGCACCACGATGAAACGTCCCTTATACTGGAAACGGGGAAGCTGTGCCACTTCGGCAAAAGACTCCCAAGGCAGTTCAGCCTCCCGACCGGATGAAGGATTCCAGGTTTTGTTCTCCTGTCCTTCCGAACCTCCCTTCCGAACATACCCGTCGAGCAGATATTCCTCGTCGGGCGAAACCAGACTGCCGTAATCCTGGGTCTTACTGCCCGTCTTCTGCTCAAAGGTCTCCATTCCCTGATAGAGTGCCTGCCAGTCGGTGGGCTTACGTTCGTAAGTCTTAGGCTGGGTCTTAAAAGGATTATAGGTAGCGGCAGTCGGTTTGGGCATCTGGTAGGACGACGGATCGCCTGTTCCCATTGCGGGAATGTCGGGACGGTCCTCCACATCGAAGTCGATGGTGGGGACATTGCTGTATTTTCCGAGTGCTTCCTTCACCACAGCCGACAGCACCTGCCAGATGGGCTGTTCGTTGTCGAACTTGATTTCCGTCTTGGTGGGATGGACATTCACGTCGATGGTGGAGGGATCGACGAAAAGATAGATGAAATAGGACACATGCTCGCCTGCAGGGATGAGGTTGTCATAGGCATGCATGACAGCACTGTGGAAATAAGGATGGCGCATGTAGCGTCCGTTGACGAAGAAGAACTGGTTAGAGCCTTTCTTTCGGGACGATTCGGGTTTTCCGATGTAGCCGGAGATGCGAACCAGGGAGGTCTCTGCTTCCACGGACAGGAGTTCGGCGTTGAGTTTCTTTCCACAGACATCCAAGATGCGCTGACGCAGGGACGCGGCAGGCAATTTGAAAAGCTCTACCCCATTGTTGTAAAGGGTGAAGGCGATGTCGGGATAGACGAGCACGATGCGCTGGAAGTCGGAGACGATATTGGAGAGTTCAGTCTGGTTGCTTTTGAGGAACTTGCGACGGGCAGGGATATTGAAAAAGAGGTTCTTCACCGCAAAATTACTGCCCACAGGACAGGCAACAGGTTCCTGACGTTCGAGTTTCGCACCTGAGAGCTGGATGAGCGTTCCCAGTTCATCCTCAGCCCGACGGGTCTTCAGTTCCACCTGAGCCACAGCCGCGATGGACGCCAAAGCCTCTCCACGAAAGCCCATCGTCTGAAGGTTGAAGAGGTCGGACGCCTTCAGAATTTTGGAAGTAGCGTGACGCTCGAAGGACAGACGCGCATCTGTTTCCGACATTCCTTTTCCATTGTCAATGATCTGGACACAGGTCTTACCGCCATCGGTCACCAGCACCTGGATTTCCGTGGCTCCGGCATCGATGGAGTTTTCCACCATTTCCTTGACAATGGAGGAAGGACGTTGCACCACCTCGCCAGCGGCAATCTGGTTGGCAACGGAATCGGGGAGAAGATGAATGATATCGTCCATATTTTGAATCCCTGCGGAAAAGCGCAGGGCACAGTGATTAGAAGATGTGGCCTGTGTAGAGGTAGCGGGCGAGGAGGAGGAGGCCGATGATGATCAGCACGAGGATGCCATTGGAGATGGGCTTGCGTTTGCTTTCCTTCCGACGGCGCAGATGGTGGGTGGCTCCCACGAATTTGCCGCGAATGTCTTCGGGCGAAAATTCCTTGGGAGGCAGCAGACCCAGTTCGCGCTTGGCGTTTTCCTCGATCTTCGCCAGTTTTTCCTTGCGAGGGTCGTAATAGATGTAGTTATGTTGAAAACCACGTGGCTTCCTAACTGTAAAGAGTCCCAATGTTTCGTTTCGAGTTTTTCCACGCGATGAACGCGTGTCACAGTAGCTACTGCGGAGGGTTAATGATGGATTGCAGCGCACAGCAGAAGTCGCTGCAGAGGGTTGTTATTTCAGAGCGTTGAGGTTCTGGATGGGAGCTGTTTTCTGTTCCGTCTTTTTCAGGATGTATTTGGATTCCTTCCCTCGCCAGACGAAGATGTCGTCTTTGTCGAGCGGACGGATATAGTCGAACCAGGCGAAGTTCTCCAGATGGAGGCGGTCGGCAGGAATCTTCAGGGGAGGATACATGTTGCACTTGGCAGTCGGCATCCAGATCTTTTGGATCTTGCGGTTTTCCATCCACATCTTCATATCGGTCGTTTCCACATAGTTGAGTCCGATGGGGTTTCCGTCGTCCTCATCCACATAGTAGATAACATAGACATTTCCATGTGCTTCGTTCCAGTCGATTTCCCCATCCTTGAAATAGCTGAACATCTCTTTCGCCGACACTTGGTTGTATCGGACTGAATCGAGCTGTTCGATAGTCATCGCCTGGTTGATGACATGTACCCAGTCGATGGTGCTGTCGTTGTTGTAAACACGGATTTCCTCACCGAACACCTGTTGGTTCATGTTCCAGAGGATGGGTTGTCCGTACATATAGGTGCAGGAATCGGGCTGGATGATGACCAGCGAATCGCAAACGCCCTGTACGTCGCGACGGAACATCCGCACGCGGTTATAGGCATGCAGGTTGCGATAGACGGAATCGGTGTTGAAGTTATAGGTGAACATCTTCAGCGTATCGCCATGCACAAAGATGCTGTCGGCAGTGGAATAGTCGATGACCATTGCGCTGTCCGTCGCCATAGCGTTGCCTGTCTGCTCGTAGTACTTGCAGTAATTGCCCTGTAGGATGCAGAGGTTTTCCTCGTCGGTGATGATCACATTGCCAAAAGCCTCATCTACCCCACTCTCTTTATCGCTGTAAAGGCTGTCGCCCACAATCTTGCGCATATCCTTGATGATATAGGAGCGGTTCAGCAAGTTGGCCTTCCCTTTCTTCGTGTCGTAATCACCTCGTTCGGCATAGACAAAGGTGCTGTCGCTGGAGGTGATGTTCGTTGGCGATACGATTCGTGCAAACTCCGTGTCGGTGTAATAATAGAGCGTATCGGACACCAGCACGAACTTCGGGTTGTTCAGTTGGACATTATAGGTGAAGAAGGCTTCGTGTGTACCCATCGTGTATTGGCCGCAGTCGGACACCAGCACGTTGTCGCCGTCGTAGAGCACACCACCCTGCGGATAGTAGCCCACACCTTGCAGGCGGTCGTAGTTCAGGTTGTCGGTCTCCAGCCGTGTGTCACGATGATAGAGCTTCACCCGTCCGTAGGCACGAGCCATATAGTCCCTGCCGTCATAATATAAGGTGTCGCAGGTGAGCTTCACGGTATCGCCCTGTATCATCACCACCCGTCCGTAGGCATCGAAGCGGTTTTCTTCACGATAGAAACGGGCGCTGTCGCAATCCAGGAACACACCTTCGTGGTTCAGTTTTACGTTACCCACCAGCACTTCGGCACCTGGGTCATTCCAGTTCTTATACATCACGTCGGAGTGGATGAGGTGGATGCGCGAGTCGTTGGTGGGACGACGTGGATGGTCGTCGGGAATGGAAGCCAGTACGACACAAGAGAGCAGCAAACAGAAGACAAACAGCAGCCCATGAGCTGCCGAATGCCGATTCGTCTTTGTTGGTCTGACGATTTGCTGTTCCTGCTTCGTTGTCATTTCCTTATTCCTTCACCCATCCTGGGTATTTGAATTCGCAGTTTCCCCAACCCTCATTGATGTGGATATAAGTTTTCTTCTGCATCTCACGAATCCAGTTATCCACCTTTTCTTCACTCAGTTTCTCCGTCAGCACATTCTGCAGGGTCTGGTAGTCTTCCTTCATCGTAGCACGGTGGCCATTGATGCGGTTACGCAGCTTTGCCACAGCCACCACTTCCTTACCCTGCTGGTTCACCATGATGAAAGGTTTGCTGATATCACCCACTTGCATGCCAGCTACGGCTTTTGCTACTTCGGCAGGCAGGTCTTTCAGCTCGAACTTCGAGGTGCCATAGAGGGAAGAATACATGTCCGCCTTGTTCACCATGATACCATAATTGGCACGTGTGTCCTTGTCCTCCGACGTAAGGGTAATGGCATCCTCAAACGAGATGTCGCCTTTCTTCACGACGTCCATGATGGAGTCCATCTGCGAGAGACAAGCCACCAGCTCATCGTCGCTCACCTTGGGACGCATCAGGATGTGACGTGCATTTACACGGTCTCCACGCTTCTCGATCAGCTGGATGATGTGGTAGCCATATTCCGTCTCCACGATTTTTGAGATGGTCTTGGGGTCTGTAAGGTTGAAGGCAGCCGTCGCAAATTCAGGCACCAGCTGAGAACGTGGAGTGAATCCCAGTTCTCCGCCACGGAATAGAGTTGAGCGAGCTGGGCAAAGGTACGTTGTCCGCTGTTCACCTGTTCGGTGAAGGTACGCAGCTGCTCTTTCACACGATTGACCTCGGCAGGAGAGATAACCGGCTGGCGAACCAACAGCTGAACTTCAAGCTGTGTAGGGATGAAAGGAAGGCTGTCTTCAGGCACTTCCTTGACATAACGACGAACCTGAGCCGGCGTCACCTTCACATCCTTCATCAAGCTCTTCTGAACCTCACGGATGGTTTCCTGCGTCTTCACAGCCTCGAACAGATATTCACGAATCTGAGTGGAGGTCTTTCCAAAATACTCTTCCACTTTCTCTTTCGAGCCAATTCGCTGGACGAAGTCGTTCATTTTGTTCTCCACCTCCTGGAACACATCGGCATCGGACACCTCCACGCTGTCGATCGCAGCTTGTTGGAGGAAAAGCTTCTGAACAGCAAGCTGTTCCGGAATCACGCAATAAGGGTCACCATCCAGACGCTGACCAGAATTCAACGCTTCCAGACGGGCCTGTTCCACATCGGATTTGAGGATAGCTTCGTCGCCCACCACCCAGATGACTTCGTCGATGACGTTGTTCTGGGCAGAGACGGAAGCCACCGCACAGGAGGCAAAAAGAGTGAAAAGAAAATATCTTATCTTTCGCATAGGTAAGTGTTAATAAGGGATTAATCTTTCAGCGGGAAAACCGCTGAACACAGTCTAATGTCGGTTGACTGTTTCGAGTACGGCTTTATCTACCTCGTAGCTGTATTTCTTGCGGAGACCTTCCACCCAACGTTTCTCACAAGCCTGCTGGTAGTCTGTCGTCACCTGACCACGAACATCCTTGAAGGTCTCAGGGTTCTTCAGTTTCTTACCCACCACATCTGTGAACGGATAGTCCTTCAGCGGCTTGTATTCCTTGGAAGTCTTGAAAACATACTGATCCACAGCCTTGTTGTCCTTCATCTTATATAGTCCACGCTCTACGCGCACTACTTTCACGCTGTCGGTGTTGAGCGTCTGCACAATCGTCTTCGCCCAGTCTTCTTCTGCCACACCCTTCACAAGTTTCTTGGCTTTAGCCAATGTGGCTTTGTCTTTGGCATGAATGACAAGTCCGCGGAAACGGGGGCTGTCCCAGGCATAAGTCTTTTCGTTTTCCTTGAAATAGGCTTGCAGTCCCGCCTCATCAGCAGAAGCCACATCCCAGATCTGCGTCTTACTGATTTCATACATCAGCGTACCGTCATAGTATTCCTGTGCCAGGAAACGAGTCTCAGGATCCTGCGCCATCACCTTGGTGTATTCACGGTCGATGATCACATCGCGGCTCACATTCTCCTTCTTTGCCAAAGAGTCAATCAGCACGTTGGCGGAATGTTCGCGGATTCCTCTTTCTTCCAAGAACTTAATGATGTTGTCGTGGTGGTATTCGTAGGACTCGAAAGGATGACGGTCATGTAACAGAATGATGTGCCAGCCGTAGTCTGACTCCACAGGCTTGGACAACTCACCAGCCTTCAGAGCGTAGGCTGCAGTTTCGAACTTAGGCACCATCATGCCTTTTCCGAACTGACCCAACTGACCTCCACGGGCAGCCGAACCTTTATCGTCGGAACATTGGCGGGCCAGTTCTGCAAAACGGGTTGCCAGCTGCTCTGGGTCTTTCTCAGCCTGCAAAACCTGATAGATGGAGTCGATGCGAGCCTTTGCTGCTGCCTGCTCGGCAGCTGTGGCGTCCTGCTTCATCAGAATCAAGATATGTGAAGCGGTCAGAAGGTCCTGTCCCTCAAAACGCTTGGCTGTGTTGTCGTAGGTCTCGCGAGCTGTACGCTCGATGAAATCGTTATCTACGAGTGTCGGGAGCACCATCTGCTCCTTGTATCCGTTCAGTTCACGACGGATGGCACTCAGCGTGTCGATTCCAGCATCCTTGGCGGCCTCCACCTTGAGTTTGAAGTCGATGAACAACTGCACATAATCGTTTACATCTTTCTTGTCGAGTACACCGTCGGAGTTATTCTTATTAAAAGAGTATTCAAATTCGGAACGGGTAATGGGATGTCCGTTCACATGCATCACCACAGGATCATCAACGGTCTGGGCTTGCATCGCCACACCCGTCAGAAGGGTTGCGGCAATCAGAAAAAACTTTTTCATATTGATTGATAAAACTTTAATTTCTAAGAGGATTTTACTGAGGACGACTATAATTAGGAGCTTCACTTGTGATAATCACTTCGTGGGGGTGACTCTCCTGCACACCGGCATTGGTGATGCGGACGAACTTCGCCTGGTGCAAAGCTTCGATGTCCTTGGCACCACAATAACCCATACCAGAACGCAGACCACCCACCAACTGATAAATGACTTCCTGAACGGTTCCTTTGTAGGGAACACGTCCTGCAATACCTTCGGGCACGAGTTTCTTGACTTCTGAAACACCAGACTGGAAGTATCGGTCCTTAGAACCGTTCTCCATTGCCTCCAACGAACCCATACCACGATAGGACTTGAACTTACGTCCGTTGAACAGGATGGTTTCACCAGGAGCTTCTTCCGTTCCTGCCACCAGCGAACCGATCATCACACAGGTTCCTCCAGCGGCAATGGCTTTCACGATGTCGCCACTGTAACGGAGTCCGCCGTCTGCAATCAAAGGCACACCTGTACCAGCCAGAGCAGAAGCCACATCATAGACAGCCGTCAGCTGAGGAACGCCCACACCTGCCACAACTCGTGTCGTACAGATAGAGCCGGGACCGATACCAACCTTCACGGCATCTGCACCTGCTTCCACTAAGAGACGGGCAGCTTCGCCAGTTGCAATATTACCCACCACGATATCCACATCGGGGAAATTGGCTTTGGCTTCGCGAACTTTCTCTACGACACCTTTCGAGTGACCATGAGCCGTATCGATAACGATGGCGTCAACACCAGCTGCCACCAACGCTTTCATGCGGTCGAACGTGTCGGCAGTCACACCCACACCGGCAGCTACACGCAGACGACCCTTTTCGTCCTTGCAGGCCATCGGCTTATCCTTTGCCTTCGTGATATCTTTATATGTAATCAGTCCGATGAGATGGTTCTGATCATCCACAACGGGCAGTTTTTCAATCTTGTGCTCCATCAGGATGCGGGCAGCACGATCCAGGTCTGTCTGCTGATGCGTCACGATGAGGTTTTCACTTGTCATGACTTCGTCAATCAGCTTTTTGGGATTCGTTTCGAAGCGCAGGTCGCGATTCGTCACGATTCCTACCAGACAGTTTTCATCATCGACAACAGGAATACCGCCGATATGATATTCCGCCATCATGCCTAAGGCTTTACCAACGGTAGAACCACGCTTGATGGTAACTGGATCGTAAATCATACCGTTCTCAGCACGCTTCACGATGGCTACCTGACGAGCCTGTTCTTCGATCGACATATTTTTATGGATCACGCCGATTCCGCCTTCGCGGGCAATCGCAATCGCCATCGACGACTCCGTTACCGTATCCATTGCTGCTGTTACGAACGGAATCTTCAGGTCGATATGACGAGAAAACTTGGTGGAAAGTGAAACCTCACGAGGAAGAACTGCTGAATAAGCTGGGACGAGCAACACGTCGTCGAAGGTAAGTCCTTCCGAAACTACTTTTTCTGCAATAAAAGATGCCATACATTTCAGTTTTTTATTGCGTGCAAAGGTACGAAAAATTATTCGAAATGATGAATTATAAATTATAAAAAAACTTATTTTCCCGTTTTTTATAAAAAACGCGGTATAAACACGCCAATTTTGCGCATTCATACCGCATATTTCTTACTTATCATCGTCTTCTCCGATGGTAAGAAAACGGAGAAAAAGGATATATTCAGTTTCTCATTTCAAGGACAAAATCAGTTCGCCATTTCGGAGATGAATTTGATGCGAACCAGACGTACTTCCTCTTCTGTGTAATCTTCGTCCAGATTGTCGAGGGCTGTGTCGAGGTCATCTGTGTCGCTATCGTGGAAATAATCGTAGATATCATCCACACGGTCCTCGTCCATCTCTTCTTCCAGGAAGTAGTCGATATTCAGTTTCGTTCCGCTATAGACAATGGCCTCCAATTCATCGAGCAACTCGTTGAATTCCAAGCCTTTCATCAACGCTATATCATACAATCCGACTTGTCGGTCGATACTCTGGATGATGCTGACTTTGTTCTTCGATTTATTGGCCACCGTACGAACACGAATATCCGTTGGACGGACAATATCGTTCTCCTCACAATGGCGCTTAATCAGTTTACAGAATTCCTCACCATAGCGCTTTGCCTTACCTGCTCCCACACCAGGAATATTCTGGAGTTCCTCCAAAGTAACCGGATAGAGGGTGGACATCGCATCCAGCGAATTGTCCTGGAAGATGACGTAGGGTGGCACATCCAACTTCTTCGACATCGCCTTTCGCAGACTTACCAACATCGCATGGAGTTCCATATCCGCACCACCGGCATTGTTTGCAACGGGTTCAGGATCTTCGTCGAAATCGTTGTCTTCCATCACGAGGAACGGCGTAGGTTTCTTGATGAATTTCTTGCCGTCCTTCGTCAGTTTCAGCAATCCGTAGTTCTCCACATCCTTACGCAGATACTCCGACAGCATGGCCTGATTGGTCACAGCCTTCCACATCGTTTCCTCTACGTCGGCTCCTGCGCCGAATGTTTCCAGTTTCTCGTGCTTATGAGCCAGAATGGTCTCGGTTTCGTTTCCACGCAGGATATCTATGATATAAGGAGATTTGAAGTTTTCCTTGACGGCAGCCACAGTTTTCAGCAACAGCAGCAATTCATTCATGGCATCCACTTTCTTCTTCGGATGCAGACAGTTGTCGCAGTTCTCGCAGTTCTCCTGCTCGTAGCTCTCACCAAAGTAATGGAGAAGCAACTTGCGACGACAGACTGAAGACTCACAGTAATTCGCCGTTTCCTGCAGAAGCTGACGTCCGATGTCCTGCTCAGCCACAGGCTTTCCCTCCATGAATTTCTCCAGCTTCGTCAGGTCCTTACGGGTGAAGAAGGCAATACATTTTCCTTCTCCTCCGTCACGTCCGGCTCGTCCTGTCTCCTGATAATAGCCTTCGAGACTCTTCGGTATTTCGTGGTGGATGACAAAGCGAACATCGGGTTTGTCAATTCCCATACCAAAGGCGATGGTGGCTACGATGACGTCGATACGTTCCATCAGGAAGTCGTCCTGCGTCTGCGAACGCACCTGTGGATCCAGTCCTGCATGATAGGCTGCTGCCTTGATGTCGTTGGCTTTCAGAATATCAGCCAGTTCCTCCACATTCTTGCGACTCAGACAATAGACAATTCCGCTCTTGCCTGGGTTCTGCTTGATGAACTTAATGATATCCTTATCTACGTCTTTGGTCTTAGGACGTACTTCGTAATAGAGGTTGGGGCGGTTGAAGGACGACTTGAATTCCTTCGCATCCACCATACCCAAATTCTTCTTGATATCCGTTCTGACCTTATCTGTCGCCGTTGCTGTCAGAGCAATAATCGGAGCTACTCCTATCTCATTGATAATAGGACGGATACGTCGGTATTCCGGACGGAAGTCGTGACCCCATTCCGAGATACAATGTGCCTCATCGATGGCATAGAACGAAATCTTCACAGAACGCAGAAATTCCACATTCTCGTCTTTCGTCAAAGACTCAGGAGCTACATATAATAATTTAGTTTTTCCTGACAGCACATCTTGTTTTACCTGTTCGATACTTGAACGGTTCAGAGATGAGTTCAGGAAATGCGCAACATTGTCTTCAGCACTATAACTCTTAATGGCATCCACCTGGTTCTTCATCAAAGCGATGAGCGGTGAGATGACAATGGCTGTTCCTTCCAGGATCAGAGCTGGCAATTGATAACACAACGACTTACCACCACCTGTCGGCATCAGGACGAAGGTGTCTTTTCCTGCCAACAGATTCTTGATAATCGCCTCTTGGTCACCCTTGAACGTATCAAAGCCAAAGTAATACTTTAACTCTTCCTGTAATGTTTTTCTACGTTTCGCCATAGACTCTACAGATTTGTATGAATTCGCTCCGATCTTTCGCCGCGAAATAGTTCAACGAAACAAAGATATTAGTATCCCGTGAATTTTGCAAATTTTTTAGCAAAAAAAATCACTTTTACACAATCTTTTTTGAAAAACACACTAAAAACACCTACTCCTGCCGTTCGCGCAACACATTCATGTTCACTTTCTCGACTTGCGTTGCAGCAAATTCACGAGTCACACGGAACTCTTTGACTTTCTTTGCAGGAATCTCGAACATCGGATCCATCATAATGTTCTCAACGATGGACCTCAGACCGCGTGCACCCAGTTTGAACTCGATGGCTTTATCCACCACATACTCCAACGCCTCTTCATCGAAAGTCAGCTTCACGCCGTCTAACTCGAACAGGCGGATATATTGCTTGACAATGGAATTCTTCGGTTCTGTGAGAATGGAACGGAGTGCCTCCCTGTTCAAGGGTTCCAGATGGGTCAAGATAGGCAGACGACCGATGATTTCAGGTATCAGGCCAAACGACTTCAAGTCCATCGGCGCGATATACTGCATCAGGTTCGACTGGTCAATTTTCTGTACATTCTGTACAGCATCAAAACCTACCACATGGGTGTTCAGACGATGAGCAATACGTTTTTCGATGCCGTCGAAAGCTCCTCCGCAAATAAAGAGGATGTTCTTGGTATCCACCTGAATAAACTGCTGCTCAGGATGTTTGCGACCTCCATAAGGAGGAACATTCACCACGCTTCCTTCCAACAGTTTCAGAAGACCTTGCTGCACACCTTCTCCACTCACATCGCGTGTGATGCTGGGATTATCTCCCTTACGGGCAATCTTGTCGATCTCATCAATAAAGACAATACCCTGACCAGCACGCACAGGATCGTAGTCACATTCTTGCAAAAGGCGTGACAACAAACTCTCCACATCCTCACCTACATATCCTGCTTCCGTCAGAACCGTTGCATCAACGATGGTAAAGGGAACCAGCAGCATCTTGGCTATCGTCTTGGCAAGCAAAGTCTTACCTGTACCCGTGCTGCCCACCATGATGATGTTCGACTTCTCCAGTTCCACCTCGTCGTTGCGTC
>CAJOHO010000027.1:39578-49745 GCA_905234555.1 uncultured Bacteroidaceae bacterium | reverse complement strand
GACAATGCCTTCTTGGCATCGTCCTGACCGATGACATACTGATCCAGATAAGCCTTGATTTCGGTGGGCTTGGGCAGGTTCTGAACACTAAACGCCCCTTTCTTGACAGCCTTCTTCTGCTCATCCTCAACTACAATCTGATGAGCCTGTTTGGCGCAGTCAGAGCATATACAACCGCTCTCACCGGCTATCAAGAGAGAGACTTCAGTTTCCGAACGGCCACAAAACGAACATTTTCTCCTTGGAGCCATTCCTATTTCTTACGTTTCAATACTTCGTCAATCATACCGTACTCCTTGGCTTCCTCGGCTGTCATCCAGTAGTCGCGGTCACTATCTTCCCACACTTTGTCGAAAGGCTGTCCGGAGTGGTCGGCTATGATTTGGTAGAGTTCTTTCTTCAGTTTCTGAATTTCGCGAGCCGTGATTTCGATATCGCTGGCCTGACCTTGCGCACCACCCATCGGCTGGTGAATCATCACGCGACTGTGAGGAAGGGCTGAGCGCTTGCCCTTCGCTCCGGAAACGAGCAGAACGGCAGCCATCGAAGCAGCCATACCCGTACAGATGGTCTGTACGTCGCTGTTAATGAACTGCATGGTGTCGTAAATACCCAGACCGGCACTCACGCTTCCGCCAGGAGAGTTGATGTAGATGCTGATATCCTTTCCCGAATCCACGGAGTCGAGATAGAGCATCTGAGCCTGCAGCACGTTGGCGGTATAGTCGTTCACCTCAGTTCCCAGGAAGATGATGCGGTCCATCATCAAACGGGAGAAGACGTCGAGCTGAGTGACGTTCAGCTGACGTTCCTCCAGGATGTAAGGGTTGAGATAGCCAGCCTGCGACTTGATGACGTCGTCCAGCACCTGACTGTTCACACCAAGGTGACCTGTTGCAAATTTTTGAAAATCAGTCTTTATCATTCTCTTAATCAGAACATTTTGTTAAATTCTTCTGCTTTCACGCTCTTCTTGTTGAGCGTTACCATTTCCTTGAGGGCTACACCCAACTTCAGTTCGATGGCACGGTCGATGAGGTTGTCAACGGTCTCGCGCTTCTTCAGCATTTCCTTCACAGAGTTCTCGATGTACTCCTCTGGGATGTTCAGCATGCCGTACTGGGCAAACTGCATACGAGTGACCTCGCGACCCATCTCCAGCACATCCTGGTCTTCCACTTTCACGCCAGTCATTTCCACCAGCTGCTCCTTCATGAGGTGCCAAGCCAGTTCTTCGATGCTCTTGTCGTAGTTCTCTTCCACTTTCTTGGCATCGTTATTGGCGTTAGCCAGCATGATACGCTTCAGCTTCTCGTCGGGGAATTCCAGCTTACCAACCTTCTCAGTCACATACTTGCGCATGTCGAGCAGGAACTTATAGTCAGCATCTTTCTTGAACTGGTCGGCAATCTGCTCCTTAATCTTGGCGGTAAATTCCTCAGCACTCTTCACGGTACCCTTGGGGAATACCTGATCGAACAGCTCCTGATTCAGAGGTCCTGGCACATAACGGGTGATTTCCTTGATTTCAAAGTTGAAGTCGCCTTTGTATTCAGCAGCCTTCTCCTTCTCCACCTTCAGCAGACTGGCAAGTTCAGCTTCGCTTCCGTCGTAAGCCTTGAAAGGATTGAACTTCACGGTCTCTCCAGTTTTAGCAGCTGCGAACAGCTTCTTCTGGTCGTCGTTCTTGAAGTACTTGGGAAGCATCACCACACCTTCTGCGTTGACGCCACCCTCTACGGCAGCACCCTTCTTGTCGAGTTCCACAATCACACCCTTCACCATATCGTTCTCTTCGTAGCTGTCCACTTTCTCGTAGTTGCCGCCACGCTGACGATACATCTGAACCTGGTTGTTCACCATCTCGTCGCTCACTTCCACTTCGTAGTAGTCCACCTTGTCCTTCTTGCTCAGTTCTACCTTGAATTCGGGAGCCAGAGCCAGGTCGAAGGTAAAGGTAAAGGTGCCGCCATCCACCAGTTCGATGTGGTTGTTGGCTTCTGTTGGCAGGGGATCGCCCAGCATCTGCACCTTGTTTTCACGGATGTAGTTATAGAGGTTCTCCTGGAGAAGTTTGTTTACTTCCTCACCCAGGATAGAGGGACCGTACTGTTTCTTGATCAAACCGGCAGGCACATGACCCTGACGGAAACCTGGCATCTTAACTTGCTTACTGAAATCCTTGATGGCCTTAGCCACTTTCTCTTCATAATCAGCAGGCTCCACCACTGCTGTAAGGGTGGCGTTGAGCGCATCTGCTTTCGTTAACGAAATATTCATTCTCTTTTACAGTTATAATTAATGATTTTTATTCCTATCTATTATACACACGCGCAAGCGCACGCTTGGCACAAATTTGTGCTAAGGTACGAAAATCTGTGCAAAGTTACGACATTCTGACGAAACCACAAAGCAAAGTGCAAACTTTTAGGTTTTTTTGGCAGAACCACTCCCCTACTTCGTACTCAAATGTTCAATCCAGCTGTTCAAATCGAACAATAACTGGTCATGATATTGATAATTGCTGCGGAAGCCGAACCCATGTCCACCCTTTGGATAAATATGGAGGGCACAAGGAATGCCGGCACGTTGCATAGCCGAATAATATGCCACACCATTCGTCACGGGCGGCACCACGGTATCGTCTCCGTTGGTCAGGATGATGGCAGGAGGCGTCTCGCCTTTGCGCACAGCGTTTTGGCTGCTCCATTCCTTTACCAACGCTTCGTCCTTTGCACCCTCTTCGCCCAAGAAGTTCACACACGAGCCTTTGTGGCTGTCAGTCTGATCCATCGAGATGACAGGATAGAACAGGATGGAGAAGTCGGGACGGCAGTCGGGCGTGCTGTGGGTCGAGACAGCCGAAGCTAAGTGGCCACCAGCCGACGAACCCATAATACCCACGTCGTTAGAATGAATCTGCCATTCTTCTGCGTTCTCGCGAATCATCCTAATGGCTGTCTGGGCATCGCTCAGGGGAATCTGTCTGTCGCCGTTGGGCATACGGTAAGTAAGCACGAAGCAGGCGATACCACGTTCGTTGAACCAAGGTGCCCAGTCGTGTCCCTCATGCTGGGTTGCCAAATGGCTGTAACCGCCACCAGGCAGCACCACCACAGCTCGTCCTGTAGGGTTCTCAGGCAGATAGCCTACCATATTCGCAGCTCCGTCAGGCGTAATGTTAATCGTCATTTTTCTGTCCGTTTGTGCCGATGCAGTCAGAGCCAGTACCGCACACAGCATCGTTATGAGTTTCCTTTTCATACACTTTTCAAAGTTCGTTTCTGATAAATCCTAACGGTCGTTTTCTGGTAAATCAAAATGCTCGATTCCTGATGAACCGAAAAGTTCTTTACCTTATTATTATATATCGTCGGCAAAGTTACAAAAAATAATCCACATAAACGGTTAAAGTGTACAATGTGTATGAAGTTGAGGGCAAAAACTGCATAAAAAGTACCGTTTTTCTCACTTTTCTGCCCGTTTCTGTTGATTTTATTTGTGAATTCTACGCTATTTGTAAAACTTTTGTTATCTTTGCGGTTAAAACTTTTAGAATTATGTTAAGCGTAGAAGAACTGAACGACCGATTGATTGACCTCGCGTTTGCCGAGGACATCGGAGACGGCGACCATACGACCCTCTGCTGCATCCCAGCCGATGCGATGGGAGAGTCGAAGTTGCTCATCAAGGAAGAAGGCATATTTGCCGGAGTGGAAATCGCAAAAGAAGTGTTCCATCGCTTCGATCCCACCATGCAAGTGGAGGTATATATTGAGGACGGCGCACACGTCAAGCCAGGCGACATCGTCATGAGCGTGAAGGGTAAGGAGCAGAGTCTGCTGCAGACCGAACGCCTGATGCTGAACATCCTGCAACGTATGTCGGGCATCGCCACAATGACACACAAATACCAGCAGGCACTCATCAACGCAGGTACCAAGACGCGTGTGCTCGACACCCGCAAGACCACTCCTGGTATGCGTATGCTGGAGAAAGAAGCCGTAAAGATTGGTGGCGGCATGAACCACCGTATCGGCCTCTTCGACATGATTCTCCTCAAGGACAACCACATCGACTTCTGCGGAGGCGTACACAACGCCATCAGTCGTGCCAAAGCCTATTGCAAGGAACACGGCAAAGACCTCAAGATTGAGTGTGAGGTACGCGACTTCAAGGAGTTGAACGAAGCTTTAGCAGAAGGATGCGACCGCATCATGTTCGACAATTTTACGCCCGAAGATACAGCTAAGGCCGTTCAATTGGTGGCGGGTCGTGCTGAGACCGAAAGTTCGGGCGGCATCACTTTCGACACCATGATTCCTTACGCCAAGGCAGGTGTTGACTTCATCTCCTTCGGCGCCCTTACTCACTCCGTCAAAGGTCTCGACATGAGCTTCAAGGCTGCAGGAAGCGACAAATTAATCATCAAATAACCATTAACCACATCAAAATGAAACGTTTTCTCTTTTTCATAGCAACCCTTATTCTTCACTCTTCTCTTTTCACTCTTCACACTTCCGCCTGCACCAACCTCATCGTAGGTAAGGCTGCCTCTACCGACGGAAGCGTCATCGTCAGCTACAACGCCGACAGCTACGGCATGTACGGAAACATGTATCGCCACGTAGGCGGAAAGCATGCGCCAGGCGAAATGCGCAAGATTTACGAATGGGACACCAATAAATACTTAGGCGAGATTCCACAAGCTCCTGTTACTTATAATGTGGTAGGTCAGATGAACGAAAACCAGGTGAGCATCTGCGAAACCACCTTCGGAGGTCGCGAAGAGCTGGCTGACTCAACCGCCATCATCGACTACGGTTCACTCATCTATATCGGTCTGGAACGCAGCAAGACCGCTCGCGAAGCCATCCAGATCATGACCGACCTCGTTGCCAAGTACGGCTATTATAGCGAAGGCGAGACTTTTACTATTGCCGACAAGAACGAGGTGTGGGTAATGGAGATGGTAGGCAAAGGTCCTGGTTCTAAGGGAGCCGTATGGGTAGCCATACGCATTCCTGACGACTGCATCTGCGCACACGCCAACCAGAGCCGCATCACACGCTTCGACATGAAGGACAAGCAGAATGTGATGTACGCCAAGGACGTGGTGAAATTTGCCCGCGAGAAAGGTTATTTTACAGGCAAGAAAGATGCTGAGTTCTCTTTCCGTGACGCATTCAACCCTCTCGATTTCAGCGGCATCCGCTATTGCGACGCACGTGCCTGGTCGTTCTTCAACAAACACGTGGACGGCATGGACAAGTACCTTCCTTACATCAACGGCCAAGACCTCACCCTCGAAATGCCGCTTTACATGAAGCCGAAGCATAAGCTCTCCGTACAGGACGTGAAGAACGGTATGCGCGACCACTACGAAGGTACTCCGCTCGACATGCAGAAAGACCTGGGTGCAGGTGCTTACGTGATGCCTTACCGTCCATCTCCACTCTCATTTACTGTAGATGGTAAGAAATACTACACGGAGCGTCCAACCTCCACACAACAAACTGGTTTCTCCTTCGTGGGACAGATGCGCAACTTCCTGCCCGACGCCATCGGAGGTGTGGTATGGTGGACCAACGACGACGCCAACATGACGGCCTACGTGCCCGTTTATTGCTCCGTCGCAGAAGTTCCTAAGTGCTTCCAGCGTATCGAGGGCAAGCAGGACGACATCACCTTCTCCTGGGAGTCAGCCTTCTGGCTTTGCAATACCGTCAGCAACATGGTCTATCCTTACTATTCGAAGATGTATCCCGACCTTCGTCGCGTCATCGATGAGACCGAGAAGAATTTCCAGTTCATCCAAAAGTCCATAGAGGAAAGGGCGAAGGTTGCCTACAACAACGACCCAGCCGAAGCCGTAAAAATCCTTACCGACCACAGCCAGACTTGCGCCAACACCATGATGAAAGACTGGAAAGAACTCTTCGAGTACCTCGTGGTGAAGCACAACGACATGGTGCTGAAGGAAGAGAACGACAAGCATCAGCTAGTTCGTTCCAAGTACGGTCTTGGCGGCAAAATCACCCGTCCCGGCTATAGCGAAGACTTCTGGCGTCGCGTAGTCAAGGAAACAGGCGACCGCTATTTGATGAAATAACCAACAACATTTAACCTTTATAAATTACATCATGGATCAAGAATTATTGAAAAAATGTACGGAAGTAGCTCAGGTTTGGGCTACCAGTCCCGTGTTCGATGCTGAGACAAAGGCCGAAGTCAAGGCTATGCTCGAAGCAGAAGACAAGTCACAACTCATCGACAGTTTCTACCAGACCCTCGAATTCGGTACAGGTGGATTGCGCGGCATCATGGGCGCCGGTACCAACCGCATGAACCGCTATATCGTAGGTGCTGCCACTCAGGGTTTTGCCAACTACATCCTCAAGGCATTCCCAGGCCGTAAGGACCTGAGCGTGGTGGTAGGTCACGACTGCCGCAACCACGGACGTGAATTTGCCGAGACCGTTGCCAACATCTTCTCAGCCAACGGCATCAAGGTGTATCTCTTCGAGAGCCTCCGTCCTACTCCTGAAGTCAGCTTCGCCATCCGCCACCTGGGTGCTCAGGCTGGTGTAAACGTGACGGCAAGCCACAATCCCAAGGAATATAACGGCTACAAAGCCTACTGGGACGACGGCGCACAAGTACTTGCTCCACACGACACAGGCATCATCGACGAGGTGAACGCCGTGAAGATGGAAGATGTGAAGTGGGAAGGCAATCCTGAACTCATCGAGATCATCGGTGGCGACATGGACTGGGATTACCTCGCAGCCGTCAAGGAAGCTATGGTTGACCAAGACGTCATCCTCCGTCAGAAAGACCTCAACATCGTCTATACCCCACTCCACGGCACAGGCCGCGTCATCATTCCCGAAGCACTTCGCTCATGGGGATTCCAGAACATCCACGTCGTGCCTGAACAGATGGTGATCGACGGCAACTTCCCAACCGTTGTCAGTCCTAACCCAGAGAACTCCGAGGCTATGACGCTGGGTATGAAGCTTGGTACACGTCTCAATGCCGACCTCGTGATTGCCTCCGACCCCGATGCCGATCGCTTGGCCATCGTCTGCCGCAATTCTGACGGCGAATGGGAAATCCTCAACGGCAACCAGACCTGCATGATGTTCGCTTGGTACATCATCGCCAACAAGAAGAAGCTCGGTCAGCTCAAGGGCAACGAATTCCTCGTAAAGACCATCGTGACCACAGAACTCATCCGTCGCATCGCCGACAAGAACGAAGTGGAACTCATGGACTGCTACACAGGTTTCAAGTGGATTGCAGCCCTCATCCGCGAGAACGAAGGCGTGAAGAAGTATATCGGAGGTGGTGAGGAAAGCTTCGGATTCCTCCCGTTCGACAAGGTTCGCGACAAGGACAGCCCAGCCTCCATCTGCCTCATCTGCGAAATCGCAGCATGGGCAAAGGACAACGGCATGACCCTCTACGACCTGCTCATGGACATCTACCGCGAGTACGGATTCACCTACAACAAAGCCATCAACGTGGTGAAGCCAGGTAAGACAGGTGCCGACGAAATCAAGGCCATGATGGAGAACTTCCGTCAGAATCCTCCCAAGCAGCTCGCTGGCTCACCCGTCGTGCTCGCCAAGGACTTCAAGCTCCTCGAGCAGACCGACGCAGCAGGCAACAAGACCAAGCTCGTCATGCCCGACACCAGCAACGTGCTCCAGTACTTCACAGAGAACGGCACCAAGGTCAGCGTACGTCCTTCAGGCACAGAACCCAAGATCAAGTTCTACCTCGAAGTACCGGCTGAATTCACAGGCGCAGCCAACTACAAGGCTACCTGTGCCGCAGCCGACAAGAAAGCCGAAGAAGTTCTTAAGGACCTCGGCCTGTAATCAAGTCCCGTCTGTTGCGATAGAATCGCAACTCCAAAAACAAAGACAAGAATGAACAAAACAATCCTCAAAACCGCCTTGGCTGTCTTCGTGGCAGCCTTGTGCGTTGCCTGTACCGGCAAGAAAGACGGCGAGATAACCTGTAACCTCGAAGGAACCATCAAAGGCATCTCAGGTACCGACTCCCTCCTCATCATCGACATCATGGGTGAAGACACCCTCGGAATGATGGAAGTGAAGAACGAAGCTATCACACCCGTCCAAGTGACCATCAACGAAAAGGTGTTTGCCCTGCTCAGCACGAAGGACCAGCGCGGCATCCTCATCCCTATCTTCCTCGAAGAAGGTACCGTGAAGATTGACGGCGACATCAACGATCCTGCCTCCCTGAAAGTGAGCGGCACACCCATGAACGAAGAAAACAACGAAGTGAAGGCCAAGATGGCTGAACTGGAGAAAGCCAGCGAAGACGCCGATACGGAAGAGACGATGAAGAAGATGGCAGACATCATCAAGCCAGTCATCAAGAAGCACAAGGACGACCCCATGAGCTTCTACTACTTCCTCCAGTACTACTCACTCTTCGACAACGCCGGACAGCTCGAACTCATCAACGACATCTCCGACAAATGGGGAGAGGAAGAAATGATTGCCAACTTGAAGACAGCTCTCGAAAAGCAGACCGCCTCCCAAGAAGGCAACATGTTCATCGACTTCGAAGCCGAGTACGAAGGAAAAGTGCAGAAGCTCTCCGACTACGTGGGCAAAGGCAGCTACGTGCTCGTCGATTTCTGGGCATCCTGGTGCGCTCCCTGCCGTGCTGAGATTCCGAACCTCATCAAGGCCTACAACGACTACAAGGACAAGGGTCTCGTCGTCCTGGGTGTAGCCACTTGGGACAAACCCGAAGATACCATGCGTGCCATCGAGGAACTGGAGATTCCTTATCCTCAGATCATGAACGCCCAGAATGCAGGCTCCGACGCTTACGGCATCGAAGGCATTCCTGAAATCATCCTCTTCGCCCCCGACGGCAAGATTGAAGCACGCGGTCTCAGAGGCAGCGCCATCGAAGCACGCCTCAAAAACATCTACAAATAACCCGCGCTTCCCCACACTCCCATCAACGGCTTCCTGCAAACCAACAGGGAGCCGTTGGTTTGTTCTTGCGAGATTCCGTGAATCCGTTATCCCGTTATTCCGTTATTCCGTGAATCCGTGATTCCGTAAATTTGGGAGGTTTTTAAGGAAAATAGCTGCACTTTTGTTTCTTTTTCCGAAAAATCTTTGGTAGTTCCAAAAAAACTCCCTACCTTTGCACTCGCTTTTGGAAAAGCAGGCCGTAAAACGCCAAGATTGCCGCTCCCGTCAGCCGCAATTTCGTCCAAAAGCCTATAAGGTTAGATCCGCTAGCTCAGCTGGTAGAGCACAACACTTTTAATGTTGGGGTCTTGGGTTCGAGCCCCAAGCGGATCACCACCCTTCCAAAAGAGGACTTCGTACCACTCCGTATGAGGTCCTCTTCATTTGTATAGAACCACACCTCACACTCAAAGGCCTTATAGAGGGAATAGGCTTGAACGACCTCTCATTTCAATTTCAGTTATTTCAATTAAAATTTGGGACCTATCATTCCTTCCTTTTACCTTATTATTACTATATAACTATTTAATATATAGATAGTTATATATATAAATATAGGTGTTATAAGGAATGTAGGGATACTCAAAAAATAACTGAAATAATTGAAATTGAAATATTTTTGTTTTAATTTTTCACCTAAAAAGCAGATTCACAACAACTTACGGAATTTCAAAACCAACGATTCCAACGATAATTCCCCTCAAATAGGCAAATAAAGCGTCAAAAAACTGCGATTTTAGACAAAAAAAGACGTATATTACCCCTCGTTCCGATGTTTTTTCCTCTACTTTGCGCACAAATATGTGTTGCAAAAAATCACAACTCTAACGTCATTTCGCAGGTTTTTTGCAGCAAAATGACACAAATAACGCTCAAAATAACGCCAAAGCACGCTAAAAATGTCCGCACAGCACGTTCAAAATGTCCGCACAGCACGCTTAAAATGTCCACGCAGCACGTTCAAAATGTCCGTACAGCACGCTTGAAATCTCCGCGCAGCACGCTACAAATTCAGCCAGAACGTGCACAATTATTGAAAAGAACAGGAGGATGTGCCTATTCTGACACACCCTCCTATTACTAAAACCTTGCTTAGTTCTGGAATTGGAGAACTATAGCTGTGAAGTTGGAACTTTAG
>CAJOHO010000027.1:0-39569 GCA_905234555.1 uncultured Bacteroidaceae bacterium | reverse complement strand
GTTCGAGCCACTTCACGTAGCAGAAGTCCTGACGATGAGGCAGGTTCTTGTTCTTCGGATACATGCGGATGGCACTTCTGTACTCTCCGAACTGACGGGGCGACAAGTCGGCTTCGAACGTGTAGTTGTTGCCTTCGTGACCTGTCATCTCCAGCGGTTCAACACTAAAGACACGCTCCGTTCCGTCGTTCTCGACAAGGACGTTGACTTTCTCCAGTCCGACGGCATCGTCCAGTCCCTGTTCGTTGATGACGTACTTGAGGTGGTACTTAACGCCTGCCTCGCAACCAGCCTGTGGGAAGTTCCATTCGGAGGAAACGACCTGAATGGCGTCCCAACGCTCAGCCACAGCTTCCTTCCATTGGGCTATCTGCTTGGCGAGATGGTAGTTGTCCTTGGCGATGGTCTTGAAGCGCTTGGCTTCCTTCTCGTAGAACTTGGAATAGTAGTCGTCGAGCTGACGCTTCATGGTGTAATGAGGCGCAATCAGGGCGATGGAGTTCTTGATGACCTTGATCCAGCCCTTCGAGATGCCCTTCTTGTCCTTATCGTAATAAAGCGGAATGATTTCGTTTTCGAGGAGGGAGTAGATGGTAGCAGCATCGAGCTGGTCCTGATGTTCCTGGTTCTGGTAGGTACGCTTCTCGGTAAGTGCCCATCCAGCACCTTCGCGATAGCCTTCGAGCCACCAGCCGTCCTTCACGCTGAGGTTCACCACGCCGTTCATCTCGGCTTTCTCGCCTGATGTGCCTGATGCCTCCATCGGACGTGTAGGCGTGTTCATCCAGATATCCACGCCGCTGACGAGGTTGCGGGCAAGCATGAAGTCGTAGTCCTCCACGAAGATAATCTTCGCCTGGAACTCTTCGCGCTGGGAGATTTCATAGATCATCTTGATGAGTCCCTGTCCGGCTCCGTCGGCTGGGTGAGCCTTACCTGCGAAGAGGAAGATGACAGGTCGGTCGGGATTGTTGACAATCTTGGAAAGGCGCTCCAAGTCGGTAAAGAGCAGGTGTGCACGCTTGTAGGTGGCGAAACGGCGGCAGAAACCGATGACGAGTGCATTGGGGTTGAGACGTCCCATGAGCTTGGTCATACGCGTAGGAGAGCCTTGGTTCTTCAGCCAAGTGTCGCGGAACTGAATCTGCACATACTCGAAGAGTTTCTTCTTGAGAGCCTGACGAACCGCCCAGATTTCCTCGTCGGGACAGTTGTAGATGCCGTGCCAGATTTCCTCGTTCGACTGGTCGGACATGAATTTCTCATCGAAGTACTTGTCGTATATCTTGCGCCACTCGGTAGCAGCCCACGTTGGGAAGTGTACGCCATTAGTAACATAGCCCACATGGCTTTCCTCTGGGTAGTAGCCTGCCCAGATGTTGTTGAACATCTTCTTCGACACTTCTCCGTGGAGCCAGCTCACGCCGTTCACTTCCTGACAGGTGTTGCAGGCGAAGGTACTCATACAGAACTTCTCTCCGTGGTCGTCGGGATTCGTACGGCCCATGCCGATGAACTCGTCCCAAGTGATGCCGAGCTTCTGCGGATAACCACCCATATACTTGCCGAATAAGCCTTCCTCAAAGTAGTCGTGACCTGCAGGAACGGGCGTGTGGACGGTATAGAGCGAAGAGGCACGTACCAATTCCATTGCCTGGTTGAAGGTCAGACCCTCGTCGATATAGTCGCAGAGGCGCTGGAGGTTGCAGAGGGCTGCGTGTCCTTCGTTGCAATGATAGACATCCTTCTTGATGCCCAGACGCTTGAGCAGCAACATACCACCGATACCGAGCAGGATTTCCTGCTTCAGACGGTTCTCCCAGTCGCCGCCATAGAGTGCATGTGTAATGGGCTTATCGTAGTCGGAGTTCATCTCGTTGTCGGTATCGAGCAGATAGAGCTTCACACGTCCCACATTCACACGCCAGACATAGGCATGAACATGATAGTTGTTGTAAGGCACGTCGATAACAAGCGGATTGCCGTTCTCGTCAAGCTGGCGTTCGATGGGCAGGCTTCCGAAGTTCTGCGCCTCGTAGTTGGCAATCTGCTGGCCGTCGATCGACAGGCTCTGAGTGAAGTAGCCGAAGCGATAGAGGAAACCGACGGCACACATATCGACGTTCGAGTCGGATGCTTCCTTCACATAGTCGCCTGCCAGCATTCCCAGACCGCCGCTATAAATCTTCAGGGCGGAATGGATACCGTACTCCATGCAGAAATACGCTACAGACGGACGCTTTGCGTCGGGTTTCACGTCCATATACTTGCGGAACTTCGCATAAACGTCCTTCACACGCTTCATCAACGCCTTGTCCTTCAGGATTTCCTCCTTGCGGGCGTATGTCAGACGTTCCAGCAACATCACGGGGTTGTGCTTCACGTCGTGATAGATATTCGGATCGAGGTCGCGATACAGGTTACGTGCCTCATAGTTCCACACCCACCACATGTTGTGCGCAATCTCGTCCAGACATTTCAGCTCTTCCGGCAGGGTTGCCTTCACGGTCAAGGTCTTCCACTGGGGAGCATTTGCATAATCAGCTTTAATCTTCATAGTCTATACTGTTTTGGGGATTTTCTACTGGTACCTCGCTCACATCTATGGGTACTTCGCTCACATCTACGGAGTCGTTCTGCTCAATCGCCATCTGGAGGCTTTCGAGATCGGCTGCGGCTTGGTCGCCATACTTGGGAATTGTGCCGTAGCAGGCGGTAAGCACGAAAGTAGCTGAACTGAAACCTAAGAAGGTCAGCAGCTTCGTCACAACTCTACTTTTCCTGTTTAACCATTTCATAAGCAATACATATTTTAAGGTAAATACACATTTATCGAAAGATAGGTTGCAAAGATATGAAAAAACAAGAAAAAAGAAAAATTTTTTATATAAAAAGTGGAAATCAATCCATAAAAAAACAGTTTTAGGCCCCTCAAAAACGTATTTTTACGCCTGTCATCAGCCAAATGCCAGGCTGGAGCACGTTGCCAAGGTCGTAATAACGATGGTTGGTGAGGTTGCTGACTTCGAGGAATAGGCTTCCGTCCGTTCCCTTCTGAGAGAGAAGGGTGCTGAAGAAGGCGTAGTTCACACGCAGATCGAGCAGGCTGTAAGGGCGGTAGCGTTGTTTCGTGGCGACGTATTCAGCAGGAGAAGCGTCGGACTCTACAGCTGTATAGCGGACGAAGGAACCCATACGTTCCTGCCAGCGGTAAGTAAGCGTAGTGCTCAGGTGCTTCGCCAGCTGCGTATCGAGACGGAGAACGAGCTTCTGACGCAGGTAATCGAGGGCATAGCTGGAGGCATAAACTTCCTGATGGTCGCGACGACGTTGGTAGAGGTAGGTATATTGGAGGGAGAACTGATTACGATTCAGCCGCAACAGACGCAGCCATGAAGAGCTGAACGGAATCTCTGCGCTTAGGGTTAGACCCATGTTGTCGAGGCGGAAATTCGTAGCGTGGTAAGTGGTGTAATTATTCACGGAATCGGCTGGCGTCAACACCCAGTCTATCATCGAGGAATTGTGACGATAGAACAACTTTACTGACGAGTTTACTCCTTTCATTCTCAAACTACTACCAACCGATAGTTCACTTGTTTCTTCAGGTTTGAGTCCGACGTTTCCTTCCTGTGTGGGAGAGCGGTAATAGAGGTCGGTAAACGTGGGCATTCGCTGGGCAGTATTCCACGAAGCGTAGAGTCGCCAGAGGGAGGAAGGACGATAGCTGATGTCGATACCAGGATAGAGTCGGAAACGATGGTCGAGACCCGTATTCATGTTCGCCATCACACCCAAAGAGAAGGTCCAGCGACGCAGAAGAATGTCGTGTTCGAGGAAGTAGCAAAGGTTCGTGCGGTTGTCCTTCTTGGTATATCTTTTTCCTGCAGAAGAACCGACGGACACACTATTCGCCATGGGGCGTCCCAAGGCAGAAGAGAGGATGCCTTCGTTGCGAAGGTCGGCACCCAGGCTGGTAGTCCCTAATGCCCAGTCTACGTGAGCATTCAACGTAAGACCATAGACGTCAGTTTGATGGTAGTTCTCGCCTGTGGAAGTACCCCGAATGAGCTGATAGTGGTCGTTAGCTCGGTTGAAATAAAGTGAAGAGTGAAGCGTGAAAACTGAAGCATGATTGTCCAAATTGACGGCTGCACTATAGCGACGATTTTCCTCATACTGGTCAGGATATTTCCCTGAGTAGAAGGTATTTGCACCATAGTCCTGACGACTGAAGCCAAGCTGCCAGGAAAGGGACCCACCAACAGGAGACCCAACGGACCCACCCCCAGCCCCTCCTAAAGGAGGGGAGTAATTACCTTGGTAGAACGCTCGGAACTTCTTAAAATCGCTATTGTCGGTTCCTCCATCGCTTTGGGTATAACCCGAACTGAGTGAATGACTGAACAGAGGAGTCTGCACCCCTACCCTTCCATCAGTCCCAAACGTCCCAAAACTACCCCCTTGCAAAGAAACACCCCCATTCACAAAGTGTGTTTTGGAAGAACCATCACCATTAGAAGAGTAACCACTCCCCTCCCTATAGGGAGGGGCAAGGGGGTGGGTCCGCTGGTTCCCCTCTCTAGTTACAATATTGATGGCTCCCGAAAACGCACTTGTCCCATAGACACGACTGGCTGCGCCTTCGAGAATCTCGATGCGTTCAATATCGTCAATACTGATGGGGAGGTCGGCGGCAAGGTGCCCAGTGTGAGGCGAAGAAAAATACACACCGTTGAGAAGAATCACGATTTGGTCGTGTGTGCCGCCATTGATACTGATGTCCGTTTGAATACCAAAAGCTCCACGCTGCTGGACATCCACTGAAGCAGCGTATTTAAGAAGGTCGTTGACTGACTGCGCAGGACAGTCCTTGATTTGCTCGTGCGTCATCACGCTCACGAGCCTTGCCGTCTGCTCCATCGGCAGCGGCAGTCGGGCAGCTGTGACCTCCACCTCATCGAGCATCTGCTCACGCTCAGCCTGCGCAGGGTTCTTGGCGGTTGTCTGTGCCTGAGCCGTCTGCGGAGTGGCGAAGAGCAGCGTGGCCACAGAAAGCGTGGAGATGACGATTTCGCGTCCCAACGAACGGAACACGGCGTCACTCTTGCGGCTGAACTGGTGCCAACGGATGGTTGCTGCCTTGATTCGTAATGTTTTTTTGTTCATAATAACTGTAATAAAATGTTTGTTTGGCAAATGTTCCGCCAAAACGGCTGCAAAATTACAAAATATTTTGGAACGAGGATACATCTGCACCTGTCTTTTTTGCACTTTTCATGCCGAAGCCACACAGGATTCCCCAAACTTTTCGTAACTTTGCATGCCAAACAACAAAAAACTTCATATTTTTTGCCCAAAGGGGTATTGGGTTTTGCCTTTTGTGGGTCTTATCGTTGTATTGAGACAAAACAGACAAACGATGAACTACAGTAAACAAACGTTTGAACGCCTGTTCAAGGACAGTTATCCGCTGATGTATCGGATGGCCTTCTCGATGGTGGAGAATGCCGACGATGCCAAGGATGCCGTCAATCAGGTGTTCACCCAGATGTGGAACGGCAAGCCCCAGGTGAGCGACGAAATCGTCAGAGGCTATCTGCTGGCAGCCACCCGCAACCAATGCCTGCATATCCTGCGACAACGGCAGTTGCAGCAGCAGATGGAAGAGGAGCTGAAACGGGAGACCGAAGAAAGCCAGGGCGAAGAACGCGAGGAACTGCTTCGGGAACTCCAGCAAGTGATTGACAGCCAATTGACGGAACAGGACAAGCGTGTGCTACGGCTGCATTACGAAGAAGAGAAAACCTATGCAGAAACGGCCTCGGCACTCGGCATCAGCTCAGCTGCAGTCAACAAGCACATCACACGCTCACTGGCAAAAATTCGACAAACCCTTAAAATCGCAAAATAATATGAAGACAGAAGATATTGACAAGAAAATCGGAATGCCCGACGTCGATGCAGAGTGGGCAAAGTTCGAACGCGAGGTCATCGGTAAGAAAGCCTCCCCCATCCCCTCCGAAAGAGGGAAGAAGTCGCACAAGACCGTTTGGTTGTGGGGACTTGGCATCGCTGCCTCCATCGCTCTGCTGGCAGGCATCTTCCTGCTGACACGCAACACAGATGAACCTAAGCAGCAAATTGCGCAGCAGACGACAACGACAATGCAGCCTCCTTCTGCAGAAGAAAATGCAATAGAAGCGACCGTTGAATCTATAGCTTCACCTGAGAAGCCTAACATTGTTGAGACCAAGCAAACCCCGTCTTCAGACTTGCTCGCAGAAGCCGCATCGCCAAGCACGAAAGAAACAGATTACGCTTGTGGGGAAATCGATCCACAATATCCTGGTGGTGAGCGTGCCCTGATAGAGTTTATCAAAACAAATCAGCGTTACCCCGAGCTTGCTATGGAATGCGGAGCGAGAGGCCGTGTCATCATGTCCCTCTTGGTAGACTCTACTGGCTATGTTTCGGACATTAAGCCGATCAAATATCTGCTCCAATACGACACGACGTACATGAACAATGTGCCTGCAGATCGACAGGTGGTGCTGAAGGAGCAGATAAAAACGCTCATGGGTGAAGAGGGCACCCGTATTCTTAGCTTGATGCCGCAGAAATGGACACCTGGAAGTCTGTTCGGAAAGGCTAGGCCAGTGAGATACAACGTACCTGTTACCTTCAATGCTACCGATGCCGAGCGCCAGACCTATCTCGCACAGCGAGACGAAGCCTTGCAACGCCGCATTGCCGGCTTGAACATCGATTCGGCGGCCTTCGACATAGGACCTGGTAACGCCATGCGAATAATGGGGACAGACCCGAACTCCATGCAACTGAGAGGAACCCAGCGCGATACCATCCTCATCATCGTCAACGGCATACCGCTGCCCGACTCTCTGTGTACCACGGCATACTTTTCGTCCCGTTTGTCCCAAGATTTGTATCGTCAAGGACAACTTGCAGATGTTCAGAGCATCATAATCTATAAAGACGAGAACAACATAAAGAAATACGGAGAGCGGGCTAAACACGGAGTCGTCACGCTCAGCACCACAACAGACACGCTGTGTGATGCCTATGTCCAGAAGCATCCCGAGCTGAAACAGAGCCGTCGTTTTGTGGAAGGCTTTGTGGTAGATGAGAAAGACCAACCGCTCTCCGACGCCTGGGTCAGCATCACTCCATCCACAGCCGGAGCTGCCACCGACTCCACAGGCCACTTCGCCCTTTGGATTCCCTTGGACCAGAAGGAAGTCCTTGTCCATTGCGTAGGCTATGTACGCGTACGGAAGGCCATCTCGTCCGACGACAGCAAGCTCATCTTCCGCTTGAGGAATGCAACTACCATTAAAGACGTCCTAATCCGTGTGCGCGGAAAGAACGACAACGAAGGGAAGCCCATACCCGTCAAGGAAATTACGACGAAAGACTTCAACCTCCAACAATATGAGAATCAGCATCCAAACAAGTAAATCACGCAACGGTTCCTTGAGAAATCAGGGAGCCGTTGGTGTTTATCCGCGAAAAACTTGCAGGAATCAAGATTTATTCGTAACTTCGCAGCGTTTTTGAACCATTGGCACTCAAACGTAAAACATCATATTAAAATCATAATGAAGAAACTATTAGGAATGCTGATTGCCGTTCTGATGTGCAGTCCTGTACTGACATCATGCGACGACAGCGACGAACAAACGGAAATGAACAATTCCAAGCCAATCACATTGAAATGCATGAAGCCCGATTACCTGAAGGCGGGCGATAAGGTAGCATTGATTTCGCCCTCCTACTTCACGCCGATGGAGAACGTGGAGAAGACTGCCGACGTATTGCGCGGCTGGGGACTGGAACCCGTCATTGGTCCCAACGTGGGCAAGGTAGTGGACGGACGCTATGCCGGAACAGTTGCCGAGCGTGTGAGCGACATCCGATGGGCACTGGCCGACCCCAGCATCAAGGCTATCATCTGTAACCGAGGCGGTTATGGCACCATCCAGCTCATCGACCAGCTGACGCTGAACGAACTGAAAGCCTCACCCAAGTGGCTGGTAGGATTCAGCGACATCACCACTCTCCACGGCTTGCTAACCCGTGCCGGCGTGATGAGCATACACGGCACCATGAGTTCGTTTCTCGCCAAGGGAGGCACCGACGAGACGAGCACGCTGATGCGCGACCTGCTGATGGGCGACGTACCCCGTTACGAGATTCATGCACATCCGCAGAACATCGAGGGTCAGGCCAGCGGCGTGCTGGTAGGAGGCAACCTCTGCACCTTCGTACCCAACCTTGGCACGCAGGCCGATGCCACAAGAGGCAAGGACCTCATTCTCTTTGTTGAGGAAGTAGAGGAATCGATGCACAACATCGACCGACAGATGCGTATTCTCCAGATGAACGGCGTGCTCGACCGTTGTCGCGGCATCGTTCTCGGCGAGTTCACCGACTGCGGCACGGAATTCACTTACGAAAGTGTCGAGGCCATGCTCCACGAAATGCTTGTCCAGTACAACATTCCTGTGCTCTGCGGATTCCCCGGCGGTCATGGCGACGTGAACCTTCCCCTTGTGATGGGTGCCAACGTCACCATCGACGTACGTTCCGACGGAGCCACCCTCCAGTTCAACATCGACGGCAAGTAAGAACAGGTGCGCCAAAAACGCCAAAAACGCCAAACGCCAAACGCCAAATAAGCGTGAAGGGGTAGTTATTATATTATTATATATTATATAGTTCCTATCCATTTACTTCTATCCCTATTAATTATTATTATATAATAAAGGGCGGATTTTTTTCTAATTTCTTATTTGGTATTTGGCTAATTTGGCATTTGGCGCATGCAAGGTCGGTGAAGCACATTCACACGACAACCCTCAACACGCTCGCACAACATTTTCAGGCGTTCTCTGTGAGAAATTTGAGCACGTTCAAAATTCTTTCAGAGCACGTTCAAAATTCTACCAGAACACGCTCAAATTTTCGTTGAAGCACGCTCAAAGTTCAGCCAGAGTTAACAGAGTTAAACCGTTTAAAATCCATGCAGATTTGACATTGTGGGGGATGCGTGAGCATTTTTGAGGTGTTTTGTGCACATTTTCAAGTTTATGCTTTCTACTTTCAATAAAAATGCGTATCTTTGCACCGTTTTTAAGAAAGTACAATAGAAACGTACAAGTAGAAAGAAGAATCTTATGAATATCTTAGAACTGTCTGAACAAGAGATTAACCGCAGAAACAACTTGCAGGCTCTGAAGGACATGGGCATCGACCCCTATCCTGCCGCAGAATACCCTACCAACGCTTTTTCCACTGATATCCTGGCGGAATTCAAGGATGATGCAGAACCCAGAGAAGTGTGCATCGCTGGACGAATGATGAGCCGCCGCGTGATGGGAAAAGCGTCGTTTGTTGAAATACAAGACTCCAAAGGAAGAATCCAGGCATACATCACCCGTGACGACATCTGTCCCGACGAAAACAAGGACCTCTACAACTCCGTTTTCAAGAAACTGCTCGACCTGGGCGACTTCATCGGCGTGAAGGGCTTTGTGTTCCGCACGCAGACAGGTGAGATCTCCGTTCACGCCAAGGAACTGACCGTGCTCAGCAAGAGCCTGAAGCCGCTGCCCATCGTGAAGACAGACGCAGAGGGTAATGTGTATGACTCGTTCGACGACCCAGAACTGCGTTATCGCCAGCGCTATGTGGACCTGGTTGTGAACAAAGGCGTAAAGGACACTTTCCTGAAACGTGCCACCGTGCTGCGAACGCTGCGCAACGTGCTGGACGAAGCAGGCTATACAGAAGTGGAGACTCCTACTTTGCAGAATATAGCAGGTGGTGCTTCAGCCCGTCCCTTCATCACACATTTCAATGCGCTGAACGTGGATATGTATATGCGCATCGCTACGGAACTCTACCTAAAGCGTCTCATCGTGGGCGGTTTCGAAGGTGTGTATGAAATCGGCAAGAACTTCCGCAACGAAGGTATGGACCGCACACACAACCCTGAGTTCACGTGCATGGAGCTGTACGTACAATATAAGGATTACAACTGGATGATGTCGTTCACGGAACAGTTGCTGGAAAAGATCTGCATCGCTGTGAACGGAACGACTGAGAGCGTAGTAGATGGCAAGACCATCTCGTTCAAGGCTCCGTACCGCCGTCTGCCCATCCTCGATGCTATCAAGGAGCAGACAGGCTATGACCTGAACGGCAAGAGCGAGGACGAGATTCGCGAAGTTGCCAAGAAACTGAACATCGAAGTGGATGACACGATGGGTAAGGGTAAGCTGATTGACGAAATCTTCGGCGAGACCTGCGAAGGCACTTTCATCCAGCCAACCTTCATTATCGACTATCCTGTTGAGATGTCGCCACTCACCAAGATGCATCGTTCGAAGCCAGGACTGACCGAGCGTTTCGAGTTGATGGTGAACGGCAAGGAGTTGGCTAATGCCTATTCTGAGCTGAACGACCCCATCGACCAGGAAGAACGCTTCGTGGAACAGATGCGACTGGCAGATAAGGGCGATGACGAGGCCATGATTATCGACCAGGATTTCCTGCGTGCCCTGCAATACGGTATGCCTCCTACGAGTGGTATCGGCATCGGTATCGATCGTCTGGTGATGCTCATGACTGGCAAGATGACCATTCAGGAAGTACTCTTCTTCCCACAGATGAAGCCTGAGAAGAAGATGCCGAAGGACAGCGTAGAGAAGTTCACGGAACTGGGTTTCACAGCCGACATCGTGCCTGTACTCCAGAAAGCCGGCTATAACCTCGTTTCCGACCTGAAAGACGGCAACGCCCAGAAAATTCAACAGCAGATTGGCGAGATTCTGAAGAAATACAAGCTGGACATCCAAAAGCCCAGCGTGGACGAACTGAACGCCATCATCGCAAAGCTCTAAATTGTACCTCGCGGTTCTCCCGCATTAAAAAAACAAAACTGTCCTCGCGGTTTTTCCGCGAGGAGATCGTTAAACAATAAAACGTTTATCGCATGGAATTCCAGACTTGTGGAAAAGTAGCAGTTATGGGTGGAGGTAGCTGGGCTACGGCTATCGCCAAGATTGTGCTGTGCCACGAAGAAACAATAGGATGGTACATGCGCCGCGACGACCGCATTGAGGATTTCAAGAGGTTGGGGCACAACCCGTCTTATCTGACTGGACTGCACTTCGACACGAACCGCATCAACTTCTCAAGCGACATCAATGAGATTGTCCGCAACTACGACACGCTGATCTTCGTGACTCCATCGCCTTATCTGAAAAGCCACTTAAAGAAGCTGAAGACCAGCCTGCGCGACAAGTTGGTGGTGACAGCCATCAAAGGTATCGTGCCTGATGAGAACATCACGATTTCCCACTATTTCCAGCAGGCTTTCAACGTACCAGAAGAAAACGTGGTCTGCATCGGTGGTCCGTCGCATGCCGAAGAAGTGGCACTCGACCGCCTTTGTTACCTGACAGCTGGATGCCGCAACCTGGAAAACGCACAAGTGGTGGCAGATCTACTTCACAACAAGTTTGTCCTCACCAGCGTCAGCACAGATATCGAAGGCATCGAATTTAGCGCCGTTCTGAAGAACGTCTATGCCATCGCTTCGGGCATCTGTCACGGACTGAAATACGGAGACAACTTCCTGGCTGTCCTCGTCTGCAACTGTGTACAGGAGATGACACGATTCCTCCGCACCATCGAACCCGAAGAACGCAGCATCAGCGACTCAGCCTATATGGGCGACCTGCTGGTGACAATGTACTCCAACTTCTCACGCAACCGTATGTTCGGAACGATGATTGGTAAAGGCTACTCCGTGAAGACTGCCCAGCTGGAAATGGAAATGATTGCGGAAGGATACTACGGCACGAAATGCATGAAGGAAATCAACAAGATTTACCACGTCAACATGCCCATCCTCGACGCCGTCTATAACATTCTCTACGAACGGATTGCCCCATCGGTAGAAATCAAGATTCTTGCCGACAGCCTCCGCTAAGGTCCCTTCAATTCATAAAAAACCATTATTACTGTGCCCTGCGGTTTTCCCGTAGGGTTCCATAAAACCCCTATAATGACAATGAAACTTGACATTACAAAAGCAGCTCAGTTCCTTCCTGCTGGAACTGTAGAAAGTTACGAGCCGGCAGTTAATGCTGCCATGAAGGCTCTGGAAGAAGGCACTTGTCCTGGTAACGACTTCTTAGGCTGGCTCCACCTGCCCACAGCCATCACACCTGGATTTCTTTGTAAAATCAAAGCATGCGCACAAACCCTTCGCGAGAACTGCGAAGCTGTGGTTGTAGCCGGTATCGGCGGCAGCTACCTGGGTGCACGTGCCGTTCTCGAAGCCCTTGGCGACACATTCGGTTGGCTGAAAGCCAGCGACATCCCACGCATTCTCTTTGCCGGCAACAACATCGGCGAGGATTACCTCAGCGAACTCATCGACTACCTGCACGGCAAGCGTTTCGGCGTCATCAACATCTCCAAGTCAGGAACCACGACTGAGACAGCCATCACCTTCCGTCTGCTCAAGCGTATGTGCGAGGAAGAGCGTGGCAAGGACATGGCCCGCAAAGTGATTGTAGCCGTAACGGATGCCAAGAAAGGTGCTGCCCGCACCACAGCCGACAAGGAAGGATACACATCCTTCATCATCCCCGACAATGTAGGCGGACGCTTCTCCGTACTCACTCCGGTAGGTTTGCTTCCCATTGCCTGTGCAGGCTTTGACATCGACGCACTGGTGAAGGGTGCTCAGGATATGGAGAAAGCCACAGACATCAGCGTTCCTTTCGCCGACAACCTCTGTGCACAGTACGCTGCCATCCGCAACGCCCTCTACACCAACGGAAAGAAAATTGAAATCCTTGTCAACTTCCAGCCCAAGCTCCACTATGTGAACGAATGGTGGAAGCAGCTGTACGGCGAGAGCGAAGGCAAGGACAAGAAAGGTATCTTCCCTGCCGCTGTCGATTTCTCTACCGACCTTCACTCGATGGGTCAGTGGATTCAGGACGGCGAACGCACCATCTTCGAAACTGTCATCTCGGTGGACAAGCCAGAACACAAGCTGGAAGTACCCACCGACGAGGAGAACCTCGACGGTCTGAACTTCCTGGCTGGCAAGCGCATCGACGAAGTGAACCACCAAGCTGAACTCGGTACCCAGCTGGCACACGTAGATGGCGGAGTTCCCAACATCCGTATCAGCATCGACCGTCTGGATGCCTACAACTTGGGACAGCTCATCTACTTCTTCGAGAAGGCTTGTGGTGTGAGCGGATTGGTGCTGGGTGTGAACCCATTCAACCAGCCAGGTGTAGAAGATTACAAACGCAATATGTTTGCGTTACTCAACAAGCCAGGCTATGAAGCCGAAAGCAAAGCTATCCGCGAAAGACTGAAATAATGTTTGAGTCAGCTTTACAAACATATCTCAAGAATCACAACTATCAGCGAATCGACCTGCACGCCGCCCTGTTTGACATGGACGGTGTGCTCTTTGATTCTATGAAGAACCACGCACGCGTATGGCAGGACGCACTCCTGCACTACGGCATGCACATCACAGCCGAGGAGGTCTATCTCAACGAAGGACGTACGGGCAAAAGCACGATTAACGCTGTGAGCATGCGAGAGCGAGGCCATGAAGTGAGCGACGAGACAGCCGCCGAGATTTATGCCTTCAAGAGTGAACTCTTCAACCAATGTCCTGAACCTCCAGCCATCGAAGGAGCTTACGAACTGCTGAAACAAGTGACGAAATCAGGAGTCACTCCCGTCCTTGTTACAGGATCCGGTCAGGCATCTCTCTTAGGACGCCTGGACGAAGCCTTTCCTGGCATCTTCAACCCCGACTGCATGGTGACCGCCAAAGATGTCCGTTACGGAAAGCCCAATCCAGAACCCTACCTCATGGGACTGGAAAAAGCAGGCGTTCTAGCCCATCAGGCTATCGTCGTAGAAAATGCGCCGTTAGGCATCCAAGCGGGTGTGGCGGCAGGCATCTTCACTATCGCCGTCAACACAGGTCCCCTACCCGACTCTGCCTTGCTGGATGCTGGAGCCAACCTTCTGTTTCCCTCCATGCAGAGCCTTTCTGACGCATGGACAACCCTCTACGACGAGATCCAGTCCTGTACGCTGTAGAAGGATTGACTGCTTCGAAAAAAAAGACTTCTTGGAATCATCAAATTCTTGGAAAATTGACTTCGTGTGATACCTGAATCGTACCGTCTTTATCAATGTGGGATAATTCAACGCTTCGAGCATTATTTTTTAGCAGAATTATTTCTATAATTCAAAAATAATCAGTACCTTTGCACTCGATTTAAGGTAAGTCCGAAAAAATCCGTTTTTAGGTTTTAGGCAACACTTATTCGTTTAACTTGTCAACTCGTCAACTGGCGGTTGTCAACTTTACATTAAATTCTTTAGGATGCCCAAAAAACTTCTATCGCCAGATTACATCATTGAATCCTCATGGGAGGTATGCAACAAAGTTGGTGGAATCTATACTGTGTTATCTACAAGAGCCAAAACTCTTCAGGACCGAATGCCCGATAAAGTGATTTTCATCGGTCCCGACTTTTGGACAGACAAGAAAAACCCTTTATTCAAAGAAAACAAGTCTTTGATGGCTGCATGGCGCAAATATGCGGCAGCTAATGATGGTCTTAACCTTCGCATCGGTCGCTGGATGATTCCAGGCGAACCCATTGCCGTTTTAGTGGATTTCAATCCTTTCTTTGAGAAGAAAGACGAGATCTACGCCTGGGCTTGGGATCAGTATCAGGTGGATTCGCTTCACGCCTACGGTGACTATGATGAAGCTTCGATGTTTTCCTGGGCTGCCGGAAAGGTGGTGGAAAGCTTCTACAACTTCATGGGTCTGACCCGCAAGGAAAACGTGGTCTATCAGGCTCACGAATGGATGACTTGCCTCGGCGCACTCTATCTGCAACAGGCTTGCCCAGCCATTGCCACCATCTTCACCACACATGCAACCAGCATCGGACGTTCCATTGCCGGCAACCAGAAACCGCTCTACGACTATCTCTCCGGTTACAATGGCGACCAAATGGCGCAGGAACTCAACATGCAGTCGAAGCACTCCATCGAGAAGCAGACAGCTCACCACGTGGATTGTTTTACAACGGTCAGCGACATTACCGACCGTGAATGTGCCCAATTGCTGGAAAAGCCGGCAGACGTGGTACTGATGAACGGCTTTGAGAACGACTTCGTGCCGACATTAGGTAAGGAGTTCGACGCAGCTCGTAAGAAAGCACGCAAGAAACTCCTCACGGTGGCTAATGCCCTGATGGGGACTCAGCTCAAGGACGACACGCTCCTTGTCAGCATCGGAGGACGCTATGAATATAAGAACAAGGGTATCGACCTGTTTGTAGATGCCATGAACCGACTGCGTCACGATTCCCGTCTGAACAAGAACGTGCTCGCCTTCGTGATGGTACCGGCATGGGTGAAAGAAGCCCGTCCCGACCTTCAGCGCAAACTCTTGAGCAAAGGTGGTGACAACCTACCCTGTGGAGATCCACGCATCACCCACAACCTGAATAATCAGGACACAGACATGCTGCTCGAACAGATGAACTGGCTCGGCATGCACAATCATCCCTTCGACCCCGTAAAGCTGGTTTTTGTACCCTGCTACCTCGACGGGAAAGACGGAATCTTCAACATGCATTACTACGACCTGCTCATCGGTATGGACCTCTGCATTTATCCGTCCTACTACGAACCTTGGGGTTACACTCCGCTCGAAAGTGTGGCATTCCATGTTCCCTGTATCACTACCGACTTGGCAGGTTTCGGACTCTGGACACAGACGCTCGACGACGCAAAGAACCACTCCACCAACGGCGTGCATGTGGTGCATCGAACAGACAACAACTTCGACCGTGCTGCCGACGATATCCGAGATGCTGTGATTCATTTCACCCAACTGGACAACAGTTCTGTCTCTCAGGCACGTCACCACGCAGCCGAAATTGCAGAACAGGCGTTGTGGAAACACTTCATTAGCTATTACGACCAGGCCTACGACATCGCCCTTCGTAAAGCAAAGAGCAGAAAATAATTAATTTCGGAATGTCGAAATAACGAAATACCGATATCCCGAAATTCCGAAACAACGAAATAATCAGAACAATACAACGAGAAAAAATAAATCATTATGGTAAAAATCAAAGCAAGTAACACAAACACTCCGAACTGGAGAGAGATTAGTGTGAAAACCAACATTCCTGAGAGTCTCAAACCATTAGATGAGATTGCGCACAACCTGTGGTGGTCTTGGAATAACGACGCAGGTCACCTTTTCCGCGATCTCGACGAAGACCTTTGGAAGAAAGTGCAGCAGAACCCCGTTCTCTTCCTTCAGCGCATGAATTACGAGAAACTGGAAGAACTGTCGAAGGATGCAGCTATCATCAAGCGTGTGAACAAACTCTATGCCGACTTCCGTGCATACATGGATGTCAAACCCGATACGAAGCGTCCGTCTGTGGCCTACCTCTGTATGGAATACGGACTCAGCCACGTTCTCAAGATTTACTCCGGTGGCCTCGGCATCCTTGCAGGTGACTACCTGAAAGAAGCTTCCGACTCAAATGTTGACATGTGTGCCATAGGTTTCCTCTATCGCTTCGGCTACTTCACCCAGACCCTCTCTATGGACGGTCAGCAGGTTGCCAAATATGAGGCACAGAACTTCGGAGAACTCCCCATCGAACGCCAGTTGGACGCAGAAGGAAATCCTATGGTTGTGGAAGTTCCTTATAATAACTATACGGTACACGCATACGTGTGGCGCGTGAATGTAGGTCGCATCAGTCTCTACCTGCTCGATACCGACAACGAGATGAACAGCGAGTACGACCGTTCCATCACCCACTCCCTCTATGGTGGCGACTGGGAAAATCGTCTGAAGCAGGAGATTCTGCTCGGCATCGGCGGTATCCTCACGCTGCAGAAACTGGGTATCAAGAAAGACATCTATCATTGCAACGAAGGACACGCAGCCCTTTGCAATGTTCAGCGTCTGGCTGATTTTGTGCAGAGCGGTATGTCGTTCAACGAAGCCCTTGAAGTGGTTCGCACCTCTTCACTCTATACAGTCCACACACCTGTGCCAGCAGGTCACGACTACTTCGACGAAGACCTCTTCGGCAAGTACATGGGTCAGTACCCTGCACAGCTCGGTATCTCTTGGGACGACTTCATCGGCATGGGCCGCGTGAATCCAGAGGACAAGAGTGAACGTTTCTGCATGTCAACCTTCGCCTGCAACACATCTTCATGGGTGAACGGCGTAAGCTGGCTCCACGGCAAAGTGTCGAAGGATATGTTCAACGGCATCTGGAAAGGCTACTTCCCAGAGGAACTCGACAACGTAGGTTACGTGACCAACGGTGTGCACTTCCCCACTTGGAGCGCTTCTGAATGGAAGACCCTCTATGGCAAGCACTTCGACCCATCTTACTACAACGACCAGTCGAATGCTACGCTTTGGGAAGCCATCTACAATGTGCCCGATGCAGAAATCTGGAAGACTCGTCAGACACTCAAGAACAAACTCGTGGAGTACATCAAGCGTGCTTTCCGCGAAGACTGGCTGAAAAACCAGGGTGATCCTTCACGTATCGTGAGCATTCTGGAGAAAATCAATCCTAATGCTCTCATCATCGGATTCGCACGCCGCTTCGCAACGTACAAGCGTGCTCACCTGCTCTTCTCCGACCTCGACCGTCTTTCCAAGATTGTCAACAACCCCAACTACCCCGTTCAGTTCCTCTTTGCAGGAAAGGCTCACCCACACGACGGAGCTGGTCAGGGACTTATCAAGAAGATCTACGAAATCAGCCGCCGTCCTGAGTTCCTGGGTAAGATCATCTTCCTCGAGAACTACGATATGCAGTTGGCCCGTCGCCTCGTGACTGGCGTAGATATCTGGATGAACACACCAACCCGTCCACTCGAAGCATCCGGTACATCAGGCGAAAAGGCGCTGATGAATGGTGTAGTAAACCTCTCCGTGCTCGACGGATGGTGGCTCGAAGGCTACCGCGAAGGTGCAGGATGGGCACTTACCGAAAAGCGTACTTACCAGAACCAGGAACAGCAAGACCAACTCGACGCAGCCACCATCTACGGACTGCTCGAGAATGAAATCCTACCACTCTACTATGCCCGCAACTCAAAGGGATATAGCGAAGGTTGGATTCGCACCGTCAAGAACTCCATCGCTCAGGTAGCTCCTCACTACACCATGAAGCGTCAGCTCGACGACTACTACAGCAAATTCTACTGCCCACTTGCCAAGCGTGCCAAAGAACTCTTCGCCAACAACTACAAGAAAGCCAAGGACATCGCCCTTTGGAAGGAACAGGTGGCAGAACGCTGGGAGAACATCACCGTTGTCAGCTGCAACAAAGAGAAAGGTATGGATGGAAACACCCTCGAAAGCGGACGCAAGTACAAAGTTCAGTATGTCATTGACGAACAGGGACTTGACGATGTTGTCGGCTTCGAGATGGTGATGCTCCACAACGACGAAGAAGGCAAGACCCACGTAACGGGCAAGTATCCGTTCGAAGTGGTGAAACGCGAAGGCAACCTCTACACCTTCGAAGGCGTTGTTACCATTCCCAACGCCGGAGCCTTCAAGGTGGCTTACCGTATGTTCCCAAAGAACAGCAACCTGCCCCACCGTCAGGACTTCTGCTACGTTAAGTGGTTCAACTAATCTCCACTCTTCCCGTCATATTCAAGCCGCGCCAACTTCTGACGCGGCTTTTTCTTTGTCTTCCGTCATTTTTTCTGAAGGAATCTTGTGAGGTTTCGGAAAAAGTTGTATATTTGCACATTCAACCAACAAAACAATCAAAACCTAACAAATACAAACAACATGAAGAATTTTAGCTTTTCGAGAAAGGTTCGCATTCTGAGCCTGTTATTATTGTTGGTTTCCACCACAGCGTGGGGACAGGAGTTCGACGTCTTGAAATACGAGAACCCAGAGGCAACCGTCAAATCTATTGGGAAGAGCTGGGCAAAGACTCCACTTAAAGTGGCAAAGACTGGCAACATGAACCGCAACTTTGCCAAAGCCTTCTGCTCACAGTACCCAAAGTACGCACCCAATGCAGCTATGTTGCTCTATCTCAAGAATACAGCAAAGTACGACCCCAACAAAGACCACTATTATGTGGATGACGCTCCTAAGAACGGCTACATCAAGTGCGACATGATGGCCCAGTGCGACTACATGACGGAAATCTGCTATTGGAAACGCCAGAACGGACATTCGTTGGTAGGTGTGCTCCTGCAGGTAGGACACGAAGGAGAAGGCACAAAAACGGATTACGCCATGCTGTTCTACGACTACAATCCCTCCACAGGCACGATGACGCCAGACACAAAGATGTATCAGACCGTGAAGAACATCGTGGCAAAGCATCGTGGTTGCGCCAACTTCACTCTGCCCAAGGAAGGCAAGGACATCGAAGTCTATTACATCTATTTCACACATACAGATGAATACGATTTCATCTGGGAGGATTGCCGGCTGAAATGGGGGAACAACACGTTTAAGGAAATCAAAGAAGAGACCGGAACATTCTGATTCAAACTTCATCATTCTGATTCCAACTTCGAGATTTGTTGATTCCGACTTCGTTGAGCATGGAGAAAAAGCTGAAAGTCTATAAGGCATCGGCTGGTAGCGGCAAGACCTTCACGCTGGCAGTAGAATACATCAAACTGCTGGTAATGAATCCATTGAACTATCGGCATATCCTTGCTGTCACGTTCACCAACAAGGCAACGGCTGAGATGAAAATGCGTATTCTCAGCCGTCTCTATGGTTTGTACAATCAGGGAGAAGCAGAACCGCTGGCCGACTCCAGGGACTATCTGGAAGAGATCAAGAAAGACGAGGAAATCAGCCGTCTCGCTCTCTGCGACCAGGAGATACGCCGTCGTTGCGGAGTTGCCCTTCAGTACATGATGCACGACTACAGCCGTTTCCGCATCGAAACCATCGACTCGTTCTTTCAGAGCATCATCCGCGAACTTGCCCATGAGCTGAACCTCACCGCCAACCTCCGCGTGGATCTCAACGATCAGGAGGTGCTGAGCGAGGCCGTGAAGCAGATGATCGACCAGTTGACGAACGACAGCGAAGTGTTCCGCTCTGTCTTCGACTTCATCCAGGAACGTATTGACGCCAACAAGAACTGGCGTATCGACAGCGAGTTAGAGAATTTTGGACGTAACATCTTCAACGAACAATACCTGCAATGTGAGCGGTCGGTTCGTGAGAAGATGAACGACCTGAAGTCCCTACGCCATTTCAAGCAGAAGATTTTCCTGCTGCGCAACCAGACGCAGACAGAAATCCAGCAGATGGGTCAGGATTTTCTGGATATCTGTGCCAAAGCAGGTCTGACCTCCGACGACTTTAAGGGCAGGAGCCGCAGCATCTACACCCTTTTCTTCCAGAAGCTGGCAAACGGAGAAATCCCCAACATCTCAGCAACTGTCCGCAAGCATCTCGACAGTTCGGATGCCTGGGCTGACCGAAGCCGGACCGACATCCAGGCATTGGCGGAAACCCAACTGATGCCACTCCTCCAGCACTCCATCGACAAGCTGGAAGACAGCATCGTGGTGCTCAACTCCATCTCCGTCATAGCACGTCATCTCAACCACCTCATGCTCATCGACACAGTGGACCGGATGGTGCGCCAACTGAACAACGACGCCAACCGTTTCCTGCTGGCAGACACAGCTCACTTCCTGCGCGACCTCATCAGCGGCAGCGACATTCCCTTCATCTATGAGCGGACGGGCACCCAGTTCCACCACATCATGATTGATGAATTCCAAGACACATCGATGCTTCAATGGGAGAATTTCAAGCCTTTGCTCCTCAACAGCTTATCCGCTCACAACCGTTGCCTTATCGTAGGCGACGTGAAGCAGAGCATCTACCGCTGGCGAAATAGCGACTGGGGCATTCTCAACAACATCGGAGACAGCGAATTTGCCCCTTACATCGACCCCACCACCCTCGACAAGCTGGATACCAACTTCCGAAGCCGCGAAGGAATTGTGACGTTCAACAACGACTTTTTTGAACACGCCACACGCTGGCTCAACCAACTCTACGAACAGAACACAGGACAACCTTCTCCCGACATCACCAAAGCTTACGACCGTGCGGCCCAGAAAGTAAGCAAGAAGAAGGAAGGCGGCGGATATGTTCGCTTGGAACTGCTGACCGACGAAGAGAAAGGCGATGGGGCCATGTTGGAACATCTGGTCCGTTCCATCGACCAACTCATCGATGCTGGCATTCCGCAGAGCGACATCGCCATCCTCATCCGCAAGAACAAATACATTCCGCTCATCAGCCAGTATTTCAGTCAGGAACGACCCAACCTCCGCATCGTGAGCGATCAGGCTTTCCGACTGGATTTCTCGCCTGTTCTGCAAATCATGGTGATGGCGCTACGCTGTCTGAGCAATCCCAACGACCACTTTGCCCGTCTCCAGCTCGCCTATCGCTACCAGACCGACGTGCTGTGCAACAAAATCTACGAGCAGGACATCAACACCATCTTCCTGCTCAACGACGAAGAACTCAACCAACTGCTGCCACAGGCATTCGTGGAACAGATGCCGCAGCTGGTTCTTCTGCCTTTGTTCGAAGTGGCTGAACAGCTGTACCGTTTGTTCCAAATCCATCTGATTCCCCAACAGGATGCCTACCTCTTTGCCTTCTTCGACCAACTCAGCGCCTACCTCGACGGCAAACCCTCCGACATCGAGAACTTCCTACATTATTGGGACGAGACACTCTGTGCCACCACCATTCCCAACGGAGCTGTGGACGGCATTCGCATCCTATCCATTCACAAGTCAAAAGGATTGGAATTCAAGCACGTCATCATTCCGTTCTGCGACTGGAAAATCAGCAGCGATAACAACCTGCTATGGTGCCGACCCAACCAGGCACCGTTCAACGAAATGCCATTAGCACCCGTCAACGACTCCAAAGCAGCTCGCAATTCCATCTTCAAGGACGACTGCAACCGAGAACTCCTGAAAAACTACGTGGACAACCTCAACCTAGTCTATGTAGCCTTCACCCGTGCTGAAGAAAGCCTTATCGTCCTTGCCAACGACAATGGGAACAACAATGTCAGCGCCTTGATTGCCAACTACCTACAGATCAATTCATCATCAGCAGAGGCATCATCAAAAACCCCAACAGTAGCACCCACCTTCTATGAGGCAGGAACCATCTCTTCCTCCTCCACTGTGCCTCACGGTTTCCCCATGAGTTCCGATGTGCCAAGCAATCCAGTCGCGAAGGCAGAAGCCTCTAACCCCTTAACCCAGAAGCCCTCCAGCCTTCCTGTATCCTTCAGCTATACGGACAACAAGGCACAGTTCCTGCAATCCAACCCATCGGCTCAGTTTGTGGCAGGAGAAGACGCCACCACCAACGAATACATAGACGAAGGCAACCTCATCCACGCCCTAATGGCAGAAATCAGCTATCCCGACGATCTGGATCGAGCCATCCGCAAGCTCGACAGCAACGGTTACTTTCACAGTCAGGCACATCGTGAGAACATCCGCCGACTGATGACAGGTTGGCTCAGCGACAGCCGAATAACAGGATGGTTCTCACCTCATTGGCAGGTTATGAACGAATGCAGCATCCTCTTCACCGAAGAAGGGAAGGTGCAGGAACGACGTCCCGACCGCGTCATCACCGACGGCACCGAAACCATTGTCATCGACTACAAAACTGGCAAGCAGTCCGCAGACCACGAGGACCAAGTCCGTCGCTACATGCAGCTGCTCCGAGATATGGGTATGCCCAATGTGCGCGGCTACCTCTGGTATGTTCGACGTAAAGACATCATCGAAATATAAACTTCCACTGTGCCTTGTGGTTTTTCCGCAAGGTTCCACGCTTCACTCAAATGCACTCTTTTCTCGATATCGTAGCACAGGATCTGTTCGACAAGTGTGAGGGCGATTTCCGCCACCTCACCGTCGTCTTTCCCAACAAACGAGCCAGTCTGTTCTTCAATCAGGCATTGGCTCGCATAGCCCAGCGACCCGTATGGACACCACGCTACCTCACTATCAGCGAACTCTTCCAACAGATGTCGCCTCTAACCCTTGCTGACCACGTCCTACTCATCTGCCTGCTCTATCAGACCTACGTGAAGCAGACAGGCAGTCAGGAGACACTCGACCAGTTCTATTCGTGGGGTGAGATCATGCTTTCCGACTTCGACGACATCGACAACAACTTGGCTGACCCTTCGCGCCTCTTCCGCAATATGGAGGATCTGGACGAACTCACCCGCTACGACTATCTTTCCGAAGAGCAAAAACGCAGCATTCAGCAATTCTTCGAGCATTTCAATCCCAAGGAAAAGACAGAGCTGAAGGAGAAATTCCTCAGCGTTTGGAACCACCTCCTGCCCATCTACGACCAGTTCTGCCAATCCCTGGAAGCCCAAGGCTACGCCTACGACGGAATGCTTAAACGCGAAGTATTAGAGGAACATAGTTCCTCCACTGTGCCTTGCGGTTTTCCCGCAAGGACTAACTCCTTTGCTTTTGTCGGCTTCAACGTGCTGAGCAAGTCGGAACACCAGTTACTGAAACGGATCAAAGAAGAGCAGCAAGCCTGGTTCTATTGGGACTTCGACATCAGCTACCTCAAGCCCGACGCCGAAGCAGGACGTTTCATCCGCCAGAACCTCGAAACCTTCGGCAACGAACTCCCCAAAGACCATCCCTGCTACGCACAGCTGAACCAGCCCAAGGACATCACCTTCGTCGCTTCACCTACCGAAACGGCACAAGCCCACTACGTTAGCCAATGGCTAAAATGGGATGGAACCGACACCGCCATCGTCCTCTGCAACGAAGCCAACCTCCAGTCCGTGCTCCACTGCATACCAGCCGACGATCCCTCTGCCGAAGGGGAACCCCTCACTTACAACGTGACGATGGGATTTCCCCTTGCCCAGACCGCCATTGCCAGTTTCGTAGAAGCCCTTTTAGACCTCCAACTGCATGGACGCACACACAGGTCCGACACTTGGCGCCACACTCAAGTGACCAACCTACTGAAACATCCACTGGCCGCCCATATCGCTGGTGAGCAGCTTGTTAGCAGCATCTTAACCAACATCCGCCAGCACAACATCCTCTTCCCCACCCGTTCCTTGTTTGAGGAGAGCGACCTGCTGACAAAACTCTTCACCCCGACCGAGGACAACGCCTCTCTCCTGCGTCTTCTGGCAGACATACTCCAAGTCGTCGGACAATCCTACGCTGGCAGCAACGACCAGCTCAATATCGAGTCTACCTTCAACGCCTACACCATCGTCAACCGGCTCATCTCCATTCAGGAGAGCGGACTGCTCCATGTCAGTCAGGAAACCTTGGCGCGTCTCCTGCGTCAGATCATACAAGGAAAGACCATTCCCTTCCACGGAGAACCCGCCGAAGGAATCCAGATTATGGGTGTGCTAGAAACACGAAACCTCGACTTCCGCCACGTCATCATGTTAGGCGTGAACGAAGGAAACCTGCCCAAAAGCGACCACCACAGCTCGTTCATCCCCTACAACCTGCGCGAAGCCTACGGACTCACCACTATTGAACGCCAGAACAGCCTCTACGCCTATTACTTCTACCGACTGCTCCAGCGTGCCGACAACATCACACTCCTCTACAACAACTCCACCGAAGGACTGATGCGAGGCGAAATGTCACGATTCATGATGCAGCTGCTTACCGAACGCCCAGGCATCCGTCAGCAGTCCATCCTTGCCGGCAACTCCTTCTACCCCACTCGCCACTTCCAAGTGGAAAAGACCCCTAAAGTCCTCGCCAAGCTCCGTCACCGCTTCTGCCCTCAACCTCCCCTCCCTCAAGGAAGTGGCACGAGAGTGGGTCTCCTTACCCCCTCCTCACTCAACACCTACATCAACTGCCCACTTCAGTTCTACTTCCATTATGTGGCAGGTCTGAAGTCAGAGGACGAGGTCACCGAGGAAATCGGTAACGATATGTTCGGAACCCTCTTCCACTACTGCATGGAACACATCTACAGCGACATCTTCCCTTTAGGCAAACAGCTGCAGGCCTCTGACCTCCAACAACTGGCAAGTAACGAGCAAGTGCTGGGTTCACTCGTCGATGAAGCCTTCAACGTAGAGTTTTTCAAGGTGGACGAAGTACACAAACATCAGCGTCCACGCTACAACGGCGAGCAGTTGCTCAACCGTCAGGTCATTCTCACCTACCTGCAAGGACAGCTCCGTCAGGATGCCGACCTCTGCCCGATGACAGTCATCAGCGTGGAAGACCGCAGCTACAGCATGGACATCCCCATAGAAGAAGGACGAACGGAGACAGTCCGCCTTGGTGGCAGCATCGACCGCATCGACAGCTTCAGCCGCAACGGTCAGGAATGCCTGCGTGTCGTTGATTACAAAACCAGTAGCAAAGCGCAGAAATCCAACGACTTAGAACAGCTTTTCGATGCTTCACAAGCCCATCGGCCTTACCACGTGCTGCAAGCCTACTGCTACGCCGACATCGTCAGCGAACAAGAGACACGACCCGTCGTACCCATGCTCACCTACGTCAAGAGCAAGGAGACCTACTCGCCCGTCGAAGACTTCAGCAAAGACTGTAAGGAAGAGTTCCACGAACTCCTCGTCAGCCACATCCGCACCATCTTCAACCCCTCCGTTCCCTTCACCCAAGACCCCACAGGCAACGCCTGCCAATACTGCGACTTCGCCTCCTTCTGCCAAAGAAAAGTGGAACAAGATGTTTAATGCATGGTGCATAATGCCGCTAAAAATTCCGCTTAAAACAGAAAAACAGCAGTTTTCATAAAAAAAGTGAACGATGAATGATAATATATCAATTAAAATCCATACATTTGCAAAAACAAGTTTAACTCTCTAACACTATTCAATTATGGAAACAGGAAACAACACCACCCAAGCTGCCAATTCGCAGCCACAACCACAGTATGCACAGCCACAGTATGCCCAACAGCCCTACGGACAGCCAGCACCACCACCCATCTTCATGACAGAAGTAGGTAAGATGCGTCTGCAATCAGCCGCAAAATGGGCAAAGAACGTAGGCGTATGTGGTGTAATCATGCTCATTCTCCTGCTCATTATGTTCGTCATCATCGGTATCACAGCAAGCAAAGCCAGCCATTATGCAGGATCCTATGGTGGCTATTATGCCTATCATACAGCCAGCACGGCATCCTCAGCAATCACCATCACGATGATTATCAGCTACCTCGTTGTCGTTGGCCTCTCCATCTACCCTCTCTCCCGTCTGTTCGGATTCAAGAAGTTCGTAGATAACGCCTTTGCCAGCAACGACAGCAATCTCATGGCTGAAGCCTATCACCAAATGGACGGCTACTTCAAGTTCACAGGCATCATGTCCATCATCGGTCTCGTCTTCATGGTGTTCTACCTCATCATCATGGTTTTTGCCGTGAATCAAGCTTCCCGCTATTTCTAAACTAACACGCCCGAACACCCCCTTCAGGGACAAAAGCCTCCTGTCCAGCAACGAATGCTGAACAGGAGGTTATAAAAAACCTCCTCATGTTCTGGACATGGGGAGGTTTGCTATAAATGTTGAGGAATACTTATTGAGGATTCCTGAGTGGGATGCGTAGAATTACTTCTTGAGATAGTCCTTTACTTCTTCGGCAGGAACCATCTTCTCTTCGAATGCGTATGCACCAGTCTTAGGAGACTTGAACATACGGATCACTTTGGTGAAAGAACGACCGTCCTTGTTCTGGAGGGTTGCGACTGTTTTCTTTGCCATAATTCTATTTACTTAATCTCCTTGTGCACAGTCATGCGCTTGAGGATGGGGTTATACTTCTTGAGTTCCAGACGGTCTGGAGTGTTTTTGCGGTTCTTTGTGGTGATGTAACGAGAAGTTCCGGGCAGACCGCTGTCCTTCATTTCAGTGCATTCGAGGATGACCTGCACTCTGTTACCTTTAGCTTTCTTTGCCATAATTCTATTTACGATTTAGGGTTTGAGTTTTAAAACCCTGAATGACAATCTTTTATTAATTTGATTAACCAATTACTTCAATGTCCTTCCACTCGGTGTAGCCTTTGGCAACAGCCTGCTTGAGGGCAGCGTCGAGACCGATGCGGTTGATGATACGCAGACCGGCTGCACTCACCTTGAGTACGATCCAGCAGTCCTCTTCTACATAGTAGAATTTCTTGGTGAACAAATTGACATTGAATGTGCGCTTAGTGCGGCGCAGTGAGTGGGAAACATTGTTTCCTATCATGGATTTCTTTCCTGTGATCTGACAAACTCTCATAGCTTTATTTCCTTTTTAATAATGAGAATTGATACTAAAACTTCTCTTCGACTACGATGGGTTCTACGCTGACTGTGCTGCGATCGAGACGTCCGCGCTTGAATGTAACTGTGCCGTCAACCAATGCATAGAGCGTATGGTCACTACCCATGCCGACGTTCTTGCCTGCATAGTGCTTTGTGCCGCGCTGACGCACGATGATGTTACCGGCTTTTGCAAATTGACCACCGAAGAGTTTTACGCCGAGTCGTTTGCTTTGTGACTCGCGACCGTTCTTTGAACTACCTACACCTTTCTTATGTGCCATAATTCTTTTCTCCTTTTACTAAATTAAGCTACTACTTGTTTGATTGTCAGTTCTGTGAACTGCTGACGGTGACCGTTGAACTTACGGTAACCCTTACGACGGCGCTTGTGGAATACAAACACCTTGTCGCCCTTCACGAGCGGGCACTTCACTTCACATACTACTTTCGCGCCTTCCACTGTAGGCGTTCCTACTGTCACAGAGCCGTTGTTGTCAACCAACAAGACTTTCTCGAACTCAACAGTTGCTTCTGGTTCCACATCCTTGATGTGATGAACAAACAAGCGCTTGCCTTCTTCGGCCTTGAACTGTTGTCCGTTGATTTCTACGATAACGTACATTTGTTTGTTTTGAATAATAAAAAACGGTTACGTCCGCGAGGCGGAACCAGCTCGTGGTTCTCTTCATCCGAAGCCCCTACGGCACAATCGGCTGCAAAGGTACGACTTTTTTCTGAACTGACAAAGAAAAACGGTGAAGTTTTGTGTTTTTCGTTCAAAAATCTTGGTTTTCCGTGTTTATATCAAAACTTTTCGTTAACTTTGCAGCGTTTTTAATGATTTTAATCATCAAACACTAAGTGAAATATGAAGAAAATCTTTTTAATCGCAGTAGCTACCTTGATGGCTACGACAAGTGTGAAAGCGCAGAATGGTTATGATGACACCAAGCACGAGGTTGCCATCAGTTATGGTATTGATGCCAACTCCCAGATACTGGATGGTCTGGAGAATGTTGGTGGCATCATGTTTGGCGGTAAGTTCAAGAACGAGAGCTACATCGGACCTATCGCTGCAGAGTACTTCTATCATCTGAAGAACTGGCTGGGCATAGGTGGAGTCTTCGTCTATGGACATAGCACAGAGGATGCTTACCTGAGAGGCAACGATGACAAAGTCGGTGAACACAAGAACACGTACATCACCGTGATGCCAGCAGCGAAGTTCGACTGGTTCCGCAGGAAGAACATAGGTCTATACTCGAAACTGGCCTTAGGTGTCACATTCCGCAACGAGAAGATTGACTCCACGAATCCTGACGTACAAGACGAGTCAGACTCATCCGTTCACTTCAACTGGCAGGCTTCCCTCTTCGGAATCGAAGCGGGCAGTCCTAAGGTTCGCGCCTTTGGCGAACTGGGCTTCGGAGAGCAAGGTATTTTCGTGGCTGGCGTCCGCTTCAAGTTCTGATCTATCGTCCTGCAACCGAATGGCAGGTCTTCGCAAAGGAGGCATCTTCGACAACGGAGATGTCTTCTTTCTTTTTATATATTATAAGGTAGAGATTGCAAACTCATAATACTGTTTTTGACAAACAAAAAGAGCTAAAAAGGTTTTTTTTCGCCATTATTGAACAATTTATCTTCATTTTCTTTCGTGTTTCACAAATAATTCTTAATTTTACGAACTAATTTGCCGCAAAATGGCCTCATGAAGACCGAAAAGAGAAGATGAAAGTCAGCGTAGCTAATGAAGAAATACTGCAATACAGAAATCATGAAAAGTGCCTGCGGCCAAAAAAAGATTTTAATAATGACAACATATAATGAATTACAAATGGAATTACGAAGCACCTACACTGGAACAGAAGGAAGCTGCGGATAAGCTGTCGGAGGAGACAGGCGTGCATCCTGTGCTGTGTCAATTGCTGATTAAACGAGGCATCGACACAGCGGAGAAAGCCCGTCAGTACTTCCGTCCCCAGCTGCCCACGCTGCACGATCCTTTCCTCATGTGCGACATGGATGTGGCGGTAGCCCGTCTGAACGAAGCGATGGGAAGGAAAGAGCGCATCCTGATTTATGGCGACTACGACGTGGATGGCTGCACAGCAGTTGCACTGGTCTATCGTTTCCTCCAGCTCTACTATTCCAACATCGACTACTACATTCCCGACCGCTACGACGAAGGGTATGGCGTATCGAAGCAAGGTGTTGACTACGCCAACGAGACTGGCGTAAAATTGATTATTGTGCTCGACTGCGGCATCAAGGCAATCGATGAGATTGCATACGCCAAGAGTCTGGGCATCGATTTCATTATCTGCGACCACCATGTGCCCGATGAGCAGTTGCCTCCTGCTGTGGCGATTCTTAATGCCAAGCGGAAGGACAACACTTATCCATATCTGGATCTCTCTGGCTGTGGTGTGGGTTTCAAATTCATGCAGGCCTTTGCCATCAGCAACGGCATTGCCTTCAACCAACTCACTCCCCTACTCGACCTCGTAGCTGTCAGTATCGCTTCGGACATCGTACCCATCATGGGCGAGAACCGAGTACTGGCCTATCATGGTCTGCGCCAGCTGAGCCAGAACCCCAGCGTAGGTCTGCGAGCTGTCATCGAACTGTGCGGAATGTCGGGACGCGACATCACGATGAACGACATCATCTTCAAGATCGGTCCTCGCATCAACGCCAGCGGACGTATGCAGAACGGCAAGGAATCCGTAGCGCTGCTGGTGGAGCACGACTATCCACATGCTTTGGAACTGGCAGAGCAAATCAACCGTTACAACGAAGAACGTAAGGAACTGGACAAGCGCATGACGGAGGAAGCCACAGAGCTGGTGAGCCAGATGGAAGACCTGGACGATAAGAGTGCCATCGTCATCTACAACGAAGACTGGCACAAAGGTGTTATCGGTATTGTGGCTTCGCGTCTGACGGAGAATTTTTTCCGTCCCGCCGTCGTGCTAACACGAACCGGCGACATGGTGACAGGTTCTGCTCGCAGCGTGGGTGGTTTTGATGTGTACAGGGCAATTCAGGAATGTGAGGACTTACTGGAAAACTTTGGTGGACACACCTATGCAGCCGGTCTTTCCCTCCCTGTGGAAAACGTGGAGCAGTTCACGCAGCGCTTCGAAGCCTATGTGGCTCAGCACATCAACACAGAGCAGGCTATTCCCACCATCGACATCGACGCAGAACTCTCTTTCCGCGATATCAACCGCCGTTTCCAGAACGACCTTCGCCGTATGCGTCCTTACGGACCCGACAACGAAAAGCCTGTGTTCTGCACACGCAACGTCTATGACTACGGAACGAGCAAAGTGGTGGGACGCGACCAGGAGCACATCAAGCTGGAACTGGTTGACGGGAAGTCGTCAACGGTGATGAACGGCATCGCTTTCGGACAGAGTTCGCAAGCTCGCTTCATCAAGACCAAGCGTTCGTTCGACATTGCCTACACCATCGAGGACAACACCCATAAGCGTGGCGAAGTGCAGTTGCAGATCCTCAATATCAAAACTTCTGAATGAAGCATGAAGCCACCTGTAATGGCTTCATGCTTCATTCATCATTCAGACTGACAAGTGAGCAAGTATCTTGACACCCTGAAGCAGTACTGGGGTTACGAATCCTTTCGTGGCATTCAGGAAGACATCATCACGAGCATCGGTGAAGGCAAGGACACGCTAGGACTCATGCCGACGGGTGGTGGCAAAAGTATCTGCTTTCAGGTTCCGACACTTGCAAATGGTGGATTATGCTTAGTGGTGACACCGCTCATCTCGCTGATGGAGGATCAAGTGAGTGCCCTCCGCATGCGTGGCATCAAAGCAGCTACAGTGCATGCGGGAATAATGCACGACGACATTGTACGCACCCTCGACAACTGCATTCTGGGCGATTACCGTTTCCTTTATATTTCCCCTGAGCGACTGGAGAGCGATCTGTTTCAAGCCAAGATTCCCTACATGCGCCATCTCACCATGATCTGCGTGGACGAAGCCCACTGTGTCTCACAATGGGGTTACGACTTCCGTCCTGCCTATCTCCACATCGCACGTCTTCGTCACCTCATCCCCTACCCTGTTCCCATCCTCGCCCTGACGGCAACGGCAACACCCAAAGTGGTGGAGGATATCCAGACCCAACTCGAATTCAAGGAGAAAAACGTGTTCTCCATGAGTTTCGAGCGCAAGAACCTGGTCTATGTCGTACGTCAGACGATGAACAAAGCCGACGAGATGATTCACATCCTCAAAAGCGTTCCCCAAGGAAGTGCTATTGTTTATGTACGAAGCCGCAAGCTCACCAGCGAACTGCGCCAACTCATAGAATCACACGGCATCACAGCTGAGAATTACCACGCTGGACTTTCGCAGGCTGAACGCGACCTTCGACAAACGAACTGGACAAAGGGACGCGCCCATGTGATGGTGGCAACCAACGCCTTCGGCATGGGAATCGACAAACCGGACGTGCGACTGGTCATCCATTATAACCTTCCCGACTCGCTGGAAGCGTATTTTCAGGAAGCGGGGCGTGCAGGACGCGACGGAAGCACCTCTTATGCCATCCTGCTTTACAACCCACGCGACAGTCAGACCCTGCACCGGCGCATCGGTGAGAACTATCCCGATCCTAAGTTCATTCGCCAAACTTACGAGAACCTCTGCTATTTCTACCAATACGACATCGGTGAAGGAGCAGGACGCGTTCGCCAGTTCAGTCTGGAGCGTTTTTGTTCAGCCTACAAGCAGTTTGCCGTTCAGACTGACGCAGCTTTGAAGCTGCTGAACAACGCTGGTTATCTGGAATACACGACAGACAACGACTTCAAGTCGCGCCTCCGCTTCATCCTGGAAAAGGAAGAGCTGTACCGCCTCCACGAAGGCGGCAAAGAGATGGAGACGCTGATACAGACCATCCTCCGCAGCTATACGGGTGTTTTCTCCGACTTCACCTATATCGACGAGATGCAGCTCTCCCACCTCACGGGCATCCATGCCGACCAGATTTACGACATGCTGAAAGAGCTGAACGACCGCCGTATCATCGACTTCATTCCTCGCAGCAACGAACCTACCATCATGTTCAATATTGGACGGGTGGAAGGCAGTCAAATCATGCTCCCCCCGATGGTCTATTCCACCAGAAAAGAGGAATACAAGAAGCGCATCGAAGAAATGCTGACGTATGCTTCCTCCACCACCCGTTGCCGCAGCCGTATGCTGCTGAACTACTTTGGTGAAAGGAGCGAAGAGGAATGTGAACAATGCGATGTGTGTCTGCGTCGTAAGAAGAAAGGCTTAACTCCTCAGCAGTTTGAAGAAATCCGAAAAAGCATCTGCCAACTCCTCGCCGACGGTGAGTGGCACGAGATAAAGGAACTGAACCAACTGCTGATCAACCGTGACAACATGGACCAAGTGTTGCGTGCCTTGATGGGCGAAGAAGAAGTGGAAAGTCGTCTCCACGAAATCAGAATTACAGGCAAATCGTAAGTTTTTTCTACCCAAAATGCAAAAAAACGACATTTTTGTTGGCTGTTTAACGAAAAAGTGATACCTTTGCAGCACAAAACAATTAAAAACGTCATTCTGATGAAGTCTTATTACAATGTATATTACTTTTTTTACTTTTACTTTGGCACAAAGTAGAGCGGGAAGTTGTATGCATATATATAATAATAAGGTATAAGGAACAAAACAAAAATACAATCCCGCTCACATGCAGTGAGTGGGATTTTTTATTTGTATGAGAAAAGTAGCTATACAAGGAGTCGTTGGCAGTTTTCACGACATTGCCGCCCATAAGTTCTTCGAAGGTGAAGAACTGGAACTTATCTGCTGCGACACATTCGAACAAGTGTTCAACGAAGTGAAGCAGGATGCCAATGTCGTTGCCCTCATCGCCATCGAGAACACCATTGCCGGCAGTTTGCTCCACAACTACGAACTTTTACGCGAAAGCGGCACACAGATTGTGGGTGAACACAAACTCCGCATCTCGCATAGCATCATGTGTCTCCCAGATGACAACTGGGACGACATCAGCGAAGTGAACTCCCACCCCGTTGCCCTCATGCAATGTCGCGAGTTTCTGAAAAGACACGCTGGATTGAAAGTGGTGGAAACCGATGATACTGCCGGTTCTGCCAAGAACATCAGCGAAAACCAGCTGCACGGACACGCTGCCATCTGCTCCAAATACTGCGCCGATCTCTACGGCATGAAGATTCTGGAAGAAGGCATCGAGACCAACAAACACAACTTCACCCGCTTCCTTGTGACAGCAGACAGTTGGAACGCAGAACAGATCTGCCATCCTTCGAAGTCGAACAAAGCCAGCATCGTCTTCTCACTACCCCACAACGAAGGAAGTCTCTCACAGGTGCTCTCCATCTTCTCCTTCTATCGCATCAACCTCACCAAGATTCAGTCGCTGCCCATCATCGGACGAGAGTGGGAATATATGTTCTATGTAGATGTCACCTACAACGACTACACCCGCTACCGCCAGTCCATCGACGCCATCCGTCCCCTCACCAAGCAACTCAAGATTCTTGGCGAATACCAAGACGGAAAATCCACCATAGAATAAAAAACTCGAAATGTCGAAATAACGAAATAACGAAAGAACAAAACTTCGAAATGTCGAAATAACGAAATGTCGAAATAACGACACCACAAAAAACAATAAAACAATGACAATTCAACCCGCCAACCGAATCGCTCAAGTCAGCGAATACTACTTCAGTCGGAAACTGAAGGAGATTGCCAAGCTCAATGCAGCCGGTCAGGACATTATCAGTCTGGCTATTGGCAGTCCGGACATGCCTCCTTCTCCCCAGACCATCGACCGTCTCTGTGAGGTGGCCCGTCAGGACAACACCCACGGATACCAACCCACCATCGGCACGCCAGAGTTGCGTGAAGCGATGGCCCGCTTCTATAAGCGCTGGTACAACGTAGAACTTGATCCAAAGACAGAAATCCAGCCGTTGATTGGTTCGAAAGAAGGAATCCTGCATGTCACACTGGCGCTCTGCAATCCTGGCGACCGTGTGCTGGTACCCAATCCAGGCTACCCCACCTATACAGCCCTCAACAAGATTCTGGGAACTGATGTTGTCACCTACGACCTGCTGGAGGGAAACGGTTGGCAACCGGATTTCAATCAACTGGAGAGAATCGTCAACGACGAGTCTGCCAGCACTCCTGTGAAAGTGATGTGGACCAACTACCCCCACATGCCGACCGGAACACCTGCTACCCGTGAGTTGTATCAGCGTTTAGTGGATTTTGCCCGTGCTCACAATCTGGTCATTGTGAACGACAATCCCTACAGCTTCATCCTCAACGACGGAGAGCACTTAAGTCTCCTGCAAGTGCCTGGCGCAAAGGAATGCTGCATCGAGTTCAACTCTATGTCGAAGAGTCATAACATGCCAGGTTGGCGTGTGGGAATGCTGGCCACCAATGCCACTTTCGTAGAATGGATTCTGCGTATCAAGAGCAATATCGACAGCGGAACCTTCCGCGCCATGCAACTCGCTGCGGCTACAGCCTACGACAACACAGACGAGTGGCACACCCAAGCCAATGTGACCACTTACAAGAGCCGTCGCCGTCTGGCTGAGGAAATCATGACAACGCTGGGCTGTACTTTCGATCCCCACCAGACGGGTATGTTCCTCTGGGGACGCATTCCCGACAGCTACGGCGATGTGGAAGAACTCACAGAGAAGGTGCTGCACGAAGCACGAGTCTTCATCACACCAGGCTTCATTTTCGGCACCAACGGAAAACGCTACATCCGTCTCTCCCTCTGCGCCAAAGACGACAAAATGGAGGAAGCACTTCAAAGAATCAAAAAAGTATTTTCGTAAATCCTAAGAAATCATAAAACTCATGGAACTATCCCTTGCACCCCTCAATCTTCCTGGCATAGAGCCAAAACGTCCCCTCATCATCTGCGGTCCCTGCAGCGCTGAGACCGAAGAACAAGTCATGGACACAGCCCGCCAACTCTACAACAACGGATTCCGCATCTTCCGCGGAGGCGTTTGGAAACCACGCACCAAACCTGGTGGTTTCGAAGGAAACGGAGAAAAAGCCCTGCCTTGGATGAAACGCGTAAAAGAAGAAATCGGTATGCTCACAGCTACAGAAGTGGCTACGCCTGCTCACGTAGAACTGGCGCTGAAATACGGAATCGACATTCTGTGGATTGGTGCACGCACCAGCGCCAACCCCTTCGCTGTGCAGGACATCGCCGATGCGCTGAAAGGCGTGGACGTACCTGTGCTTGTGAAGAATCCCGTCAACCCTGACCTCGAACTGTGGATAGGTGCGTTGGAACGCATCAACGGAGCTGGCATCAAACGTCTGGGCGCCATCCACCGAGGCTTCTCTTCCTACGACAAGAAGATTTACCGCAACCTGCCGATGTGGCAGATTCCCATCGAGTTGCGTCGTCGCATTCCCAATATGCCCGTAATTTGCGACCCCAGCCACATCAGCGGACGCCGCGATCTCATTGCCCCGCTTTGCCAACAGGCGATGGACCTCGGAATGGACGGTCTCATGGTTGAGAGCCACTGCAATCCCGACTGCGCCTGGAGCGACGCAAGCCAGCAGGTCACGCCAGATATTCTGGAGTACATCATCAACCTCTTGGTGATTCGTGAAGAAATTGTCACTACGGAAAACATCACAGCCCTGCGCCATCAGATTGACGACATCGACAACGGACTCATCGAACTGCTGGCAAAGCGGATGCGTATCAGCCGCGAAATCGGACAGTACAAGAAAGAACACGGAATGACCATCGTGCAGACCAGCCGCTATGCTGAGATTTTGGACAAACGAGGAGCACAAGGTTCACTCTGCGGCATCGATGCTAACTGCACTCGTCAGATCTTCGAAGCTATCCACTCAGAAAGTGTGCGCCAGCAAGTAGAAATCATCAACAAATAACCATACTCCGAAGCGATGTTCAACGATTTCTTCTACTACAGAAAATCCGACCGCAGGGCTATTCTCGTCCTGGCGGCTGGAGCACTTGTAGCATTAGGGATCATCATCGGAAAGGCACCCTTTTCTTCTCAAGACAAAGCAGACAAGTCTGCCGACAAGCAAGCTTTGGCACAACAGCAGACCAGCCAAACTGAGTTCGCCAATTCAGTTAAAGATTCTTCGGCTTCTACTTCAGCTAAAGATGGACAAAAAGCTGAATTCCAAGTTTTTGAACCTAACACAGTCAGCTACGAAGCTTTGGTTTCAATGGGCATCAGCGAGAAGAAAGCACTGACGTTCATCAATTATCGGAACGCAGGAAAGGTGTTCCGTGAACCGGACGATTTACTCGACACTTACGGGTGGACGCAAGAAGACCTCGCCCCTCTCCTTCCCTACCTCCGCATCGCCCCAACCTACCAGCGGCAGAGAAGCCACACAGCGTCCGCCAATTCCGCTGACAGGTATTCCGAAAGATATGCCAATTCTGATGACAGGTATTCAGAAAGGTATCGCGAACGAAAGGAGACAACTGATTCTGCGAACACACGTCCGCAATACAACAGGAACAAATTCAAGACCCTGACGTTGGTTGATCCCAACACAGCCGACACTACGCTCCTGCAACGTATTCCTGGCATCGGTTCCTACTATTCACGCTCTATCGTCCGACTGCGTGAACGCTTAGGCGGCATTACCCATCTGGAACAACTCTTCGAAATCAACAACTTCCCGCCGGAAGCACTCGAATGGTTCGAACTGTCCGCACAACCTGCAGTCCGGAAGCTGAACATCAACAAAACTTCGTTCAAACAACTCGCAGCCCATCCCTACGTGGGGTATGAACAAACCAAAGCCATTCAGAACTACATCCGTCTCTATGGTCCCATCTCCTCGTTGGAGCAACTGCGCAGCACTCACATCTTCACAGAAGAAGAATTGAATCGTCTCATCCCTTATTTAGATTTTTAAAAACTGTGTCTGGCGGTTTTCTCGCCAGAAAAAGAAACAAGCAATCCAAGCAGAAAAAACAAAGCAATATGAAAATTCTCATTCTCGGAGCCGGAAAGATGGGTTCTTTCTTTACCGACCTCCTCTCCTTCAACCACGAAGTAGCCGTTTATGAAATAGACCCACAGCGTATGCGTTTCCTTTACAACGCACAGCGTTTCACCCAGTTGGAAGAAATCGAAGGCTTCCGTCCTGACCTCGTCATCAACGCTGTCAGTCTGAAATACACCCTCGATGTGTTCCGTCAGGTCATTCCCTATCTGCCAAAGGAAAGCTGCATCCTCAGCGACATCTCGTCCGTCAAGACAGGTTTCAAGGAGTTCTACGAAGAGAGCGGCTTCCGTTATGTCAGCACACACCCTATGTTCGGACCTACCTTTGCAAACTTGGGCAAACTCAACGACGAGAACGCCATCATCATCAACGAAGGCGACGATTTGGGTCGCTGCTTCTTCAAGGACCTGTATGCACGTCTGGGCCTCAACATCTTTGAATACACCTTCGACGAACACGACCAGACCGTAGCCTACTCGCTTTCCATTCCTTTCATCTCCACTTTCGCTTTTGCCGCCGTGATGAAGCACCAGGATGCACCAGGCACCACCTTCAAGCGTCACATGGCAATTGCCAAAGGTGTGCTCAGCGAAGACGACACCCTGCTACGCGAAATTCTCTTCAATCCTTACACCAAGGAACAGGTAGAGCAGATCCGCACAGAGATGAAGGAACTCATTGCCATCATTGAAACCAAGGACGAAGACCGCATGCAGCGTTACCTCACCAAGATTCGTGCCAACATCAAGTAGGAATGATAAGTCTGTGTGCAATTCTTGGCTCAAAAACGACGAATACGTAAAATAAAAGATGCGTTTTGGTAAAAAGAGCCAAGAAAACGATGCAAATTAGAGAACAATTCGTAGATTTGTAGCAAATCCGAACACTAACAAACAAATGATGATGATGAAACGAATTCTTTCCATTTGCATGTGCCTTGTCGTTGTGTTGACAGCGAAAGCACAGATAAACATACCTAAGGTACCCGACCCTGTTTGTGCCCTCTGCGGTGTTGATTTGAAGTCGAATGCACCTCACAAACCTGGCTGCAGGTGGTACTCTCCACCGACAAACGATGAATCTTCTTCTTCAAGCAGTTCATCGTCGAGACCTTCTACGCCTAAGACCAGCGGTTCAACTCCTACGATGCCTTTTGAAAACGGCAGATGTCCCGAATGTGGTAGACCCTGTAAGCCTTTGGCGTATATCAATTACGAAAACATTCACAGTGGTTGCAGGTTGGGCGAAGCCATCAGAGAATACAACCATTACTCGAATCTTTGGATCAAAGCAAAAAAACGCAAGGTTAGAGATGAAGCGTGGAGCAAGATGCAGGATGCAGATATAAAAATTAAGGAAGTGGCAGAAAAAGCCTTGCGAAGAGGATATCCTGTTGCTCAAACTCCTTCATATCCATCATCTACCAGTGCGTCATCATCTTCTTCCAGTTCCTCGTCCCCATCTACTGAGCGAATCAAACTTTCGTATGAATGCAATTTATGCAAGGCGAGCGTGATGGCTTACAGCATCAATGAGGCCAGCAAGGATTTTGCAGACAATCCGTGGCTCCACAAGCCAACCTGTCAGAGTTATAAGCCCAAGCCAGGACAAAATCCAAGTACGAGCCTTAAGGACTACACACCTGCTTCGGAGCATCCGATGGTGTCGGAACCGCTGATAGATATGCCTGTGTGTGAAACTACGCCACAGTTCTCCAGCATCAACGAGAGCAATATCCGTTATGAAAAACCTGCGTCTCTGACTGGCAAACACCAGTGGGGCAAGATTGACGAAGCTGCCACACTCGCATACTTCAAGAAGATTAACCACGGCAGACCTATCTCCTTCCAGGATCTGAAATACGACATCGAACGCTACAACCATGCGGGCGGACCTGTGGTTATCGGCATTCATCAACCCAACGGACGCTATTCTTGGTATGTGTTCTCACGTCAGT
>CAJOHO010000026.1 GCA_905234555.1 uncultured Bacteroidaceae bacterium | reverse complement strand
GGTGTCGCCCCTGAAGGCAATCTTCACTTTCGTTGCCTTGATACCCACGGCTCCCAGCATACCGCCTTCCAGATCGTAGTTCTTCGGACGTTTCTTCATGTAGTGCCAAGGGGCATCGAAGTAGGTGTTGCGAGCGATGTGCTTCACTTCATAGTTGATGTAACAAGGCTCGTAGTCGGGATGCTCGGCACGGATGATGAACTTCTGCGGACGGGCAGGAATCTGGAAGCGGTAGCCGGCATCTACCTTAGTGGCATTGTAGTTGCCCATGTTGTAAACCGTCATCGTATCGACTACTGTGCTGTCTTCGCGCATCAGGGTGATTTTGGCGTCGAGCACACCTGCTTTGGTGAACGAGTCATAGACGTGTCCCCACAGGGCAATCTTGCGTTCTTTCTTCACTTTGGTGGAGTCCATTTGCTCGTTCTGAGCGGACATGGTGAGGGCTGTGCTGGCAATTACTGCCAGCATAATGAATTGTCTCATAGGTGATTATGTGTTAAGGGTTATTCTTCGGGAAATACAGCGGTAAGCAATAAGTGAAGGTCTTCGGGAAGTGCTCTGATGCGATGGTAGCTCACTATATCATCATATTCCTCTCGTGGAGTGTAAATGGTAATATGATCATTGTCCTTCCATTTCACAGTAGCTGTTCTGTCGGACAGGAAAATAGCATTTTCGGAAACCCAACGGAAGTCGCCGCTCCAGCCGCCTGCTCCACGTCTAAGATACTTTTTGTCGGAATAATGCCAAGACATAGTGAAGAATATGTCTCCGTTTACTACGAAATAGTGGTTAATGTTGGGAGTTGTGTCGTTGTCACATTGCCATACTCCGCTTATCTTGTATCTATGGTCTTCTCCTGCAGTATACATGGCGCGTAGAATACGCATTGCTCCTTTGTCAGGTTTTACACGATGCCTTTGCTCTGTTATCGTAGCACCGTCTACCAATTCTACCTGGTCAGGGTCGCGATCCCATTCCTCCTGAACATTATCATCATCAAGCCATGTGATACGTAGAGTGTCGCCCTTAGCTGTATGAAGTTTGCCGTTGCTATAGATTTGCTGCTCTCCTGAGAAGTTATATCGCATATTCACTTCTTTGTACCGATCAAACCACGAAAAGTTAATCATCATGTTATTGCCCCAGAATTTATTATTATAGAGGGACACAACATGTTCGTACTTGTCATCGCTGTTGCGGATCCAGTCGCTTTTCCAGCAGCCGTCAAGTGGGCTTTTCTCTTTTTCCGTTTTACATGAAAGCACAATGGATGTGCCTACAAGTAGTAGGAGTGATAGAACAGCAGCGAAAATCCTATTACGTGAGGCTTGTTTGCTCACGCTGTGGTTCATAAACAGAATGCGGTATTTCAGCGGTGAGGCACCAAAGGCTGTCTGCATCAGCACCCATCGTCCGCTGTTGCTGCACACGCGCAGCAGCGACATCTGATAAGCTTCGCGATCCACGCCGTTCTGCATGAGGTCGGCATCCACTTCCATCTCCTGCTGTAGTTTCAGTTCGTTGAGCAGAAGCCAGGCAAAGGGATTGAACCATTGAAGGGCGATGAGGATTTCCATGAGACATAACCAAAGGAAATGATGATGGCGCAGGTGACTGCGTTCGTGTAACAGAACAAAGGGTTGTATGTCGCTGTCGAGTGTTGTGGGCAGGAAAATGCTGTGTCCAAAAGAGAAAGGTGTTGAGAGTTCTGACTCATAGATGCAAACGTTATCTTGACGCTCCATCAGCCGGTTGTGCAGCCGCACTTTGAGCAACCAGATAAGTTGCACAAGGATGTAGCACATCATGCAGCCTATACCTATGATATAAATAAGGAGAAGAAGGTGGGTCTGTTTCGTTGGCCGAGTGGGCAGGAACTCATCTTTATCCGACTTAGGCTGTTTTGCCAGGTCGGTTTGCATCAGCTCTATGAACTGACGGCTTATGGTGTCCTGTTCCGCCTTTTGTTCTTTCTTGTAGGAGCTGACGGACGCTGGCACTTCCTGCCATTCGTCCTGAACGATGCGGACCGGATGGACAAACGTGACGAGCAGCGATGCTGCCAATGCCAGTTTGATGTAACGCTGAGTGAAGCGAGGCTGGCACTTCATTCGCAGCCACAGTCGATAGACGGCAAAGAGGAGCGCAGCCAGAGCAATGCCGATCAAAGGGAATATGCCGAAGGAAAATGTCATGAAAGGAAATGTTTTAGGGGTGAACGTATAGAGTATAAAGAATATTATTTCTTGTTCTTGATCAAGGAAACAAGTTCGTCAATTTCAGCCTCGCTGAGATTTTCTCTTTTAGCGAAGAAAGAAACGAGCGAAGCGAAGGAGCCGCCAAAGAACGAGTCTTTCACATCCTTCACCATGTCGCCAGCATACTCGTCACGGCTTGTCAGAGCTGTGAAGCGATTGCTTTTACCTTGCCGCACTGTTCGTACAAATCCTTTCTCAGTAAGGATTTTCAGAAAAGTCAGAAGGGTAGTGGGAGCAGGCTTGGGATCGGGCATAAGTGCCATGATGTCAGCACTCGTTCCCGTCATTTTCGGCAGTTGCCACAGGCATTGCATCACCTGAGTCTCAGCTTTGGTCAGTTGGGATTTTTTCTTCATTTTGTTAATGCTTGGATGGGTGTAAAAACGTCAGTTATTACTTTCGACGCTGCAAAGATATTCTAAAAAGTTAGAACATCCAAACATTTTCTTCTAAAACTTTAGAACTTTAACTTTTATTGTTAGAACGTGTCAATCCAATCACGAATCTTCAGCTGTCCCTATCATGATTTTGAACGTGCTCTGGCTGTAATTAGAGCGTGCTCAAAATCTCGTCAGAGCACGTTCAAAATTTCATCAGAGCGTGCTGTAATTATCGATGAAGCACGCAGAAAGATTTGGCAGAGCGTGTATGGGGTTTGTAGTGTGTTAAATGTTGGGATTTTATTCCACCTTTTCTCGCCATGCTAAAGTCAAAACAAGTTTTGCTTTGGTCATTTGGCTTGTCAAAAACATTTTTCTTCGCTTATTTTGAGGTGAGGCCTGCTTTGATGCAGCGGACGACGGCTGAGTTGAATCCGGCGTGATCGAGTTCGTTGAGTCCTTTGATGGAGATGCCTCCAGGTGTGGTGACGAGGTCGATGGCGGCTTCGGGGTGCAGACCGGTTTCGCGAAGAAGTTTGACGGCACCTTCCATGGTCTGCATCGTAATGCGCTGGGCTTCTTTGGGATAGAAGCCCATCTCTACACCTGCTTCCATCATGGCACGAAGGAAACGCATGACGTAGGCGATGCCGCAACCAGCCATCATCAGACCTGAGTCCATCATCCGCTCTTCCACCACACTCACATCGCCCACCAAGCGGAACAGTTTTTCTACTGTTTCGATGGATTGCTGCTGGGCATTGTTGCTGGCTGTGACAAAGGTCATGCTTTTCCCGAATTCTGCTGCGATATTGGGCATACAGTAGAACAGGTTGAGCGTGGACATTCGTAGGTTGAGGGTGGAAACGCCCGATGTGCCTTCGAGGAAATAGTCGCGCAGCTGGTTGGTGTAGATACTGGCTGCCAACGAACAAACCAGTTGTCGTGTAGGGTCAATACTGCTGCGTATTTCTACGATGACGCTGTTGATGAGCCAAGGCTTGACGGCAAGGATGATGACATCGGCACCACGAACCGCCTCCGCGTTGTTGAGGGAGGTCTGCATATTGGGATAGAGTTTCTTGAACCGGTTGAGGGTTGTCTGTGTCTTGGCTGTGATACAGATGTCGCTCATGTTCTCAATGAGTTGGTTTCCTTTCTTTGTGGCTTTTGCCAATCCTTTGGCCAATGCGCCACCCATGTTTCCAGCACCAATAATCGTTACTTTCATATTTCTAATTTTTGTTGTTGCATTCGCAAAATCGAAATTTTGCGCACAAAAGTACGAAAAAATAATGTGTTTACAAAAAAAATCGCTATCTTTGCCACAAATTATGTTCTTATGAGTGACGAAACAAAAGATTTAGCGCAAGAAAAGGACGACGAATTGACGGCAGCCGAGCAAGCTTACCTCGACTCCATCACCCTTCCGGAGGATCAAAATAACACCGCTTCAGCCAATGAAGAAACGGACGCTCCAGGAGAGGATTCTGCTGTCAGTAACACCACAGAGGAGGTTCCTTCTGCAAGTAACACCCCACACAGAGGAGCAGGAATGGTTCCTCCTGCTTCCGACTACGATCCGTCGAAGATGACAGACAGCATTACGCACCATCTGAGCGGTATGTACCAGAACTGGTTTCTGGACTATGCCTCATACGTGATTCTGGAACGTGCCGTTCCCCACATCATGGACGGACTGAAGCCTGTGCAACGACGCATCCTCCACTCCATGAAACGCATGGATGACGGACGTTATAACAAGGTGGCGAACATCGTGGGCCACACCATGCAGTTTCACCCTCACGGCGATGCGTCCATCAAGGATGCGTTGGTACAGATGGGACAGAAAGAACTGCTGGTGGATTGTCAGGGCAACTGGGGAAATATCCTCACAGGTGACGATGCTGCTGCCGGTCGTTATATCGAGGCGCGTCTTTCGAAGTTTGCCCTCGACGTGGTGTTCAATCCGAAGACGACGGAATGGAAGCTGAGTTATGACGGTCGCAACAAGGAGCCGATTGCTCTGCCTGTGAAGTTCCCTCTGCTGCTGGCTCAGGGTGCTGAAGGTATTGCTGTGGGTCTGTCGTGCAAGATTCTGCCGCATAACTTCAACGAGCTGTGTGACGCAGCCGTGAACTATCTTCATGATGAACCTTTCACGCTCTATCCTGACTTCCCAACGGGAGGCAGCATTGACGTGAGCAAGTATAACGACGGATTGCGTGGCGGTAGTGTGCGTGTGCGTGCGAAGATTGAGAAGCGTGACCAGAAAACACTGGCTATCACGGAAATACCATTTGGTAAGACAACAGGTTCTCCACAACATCCCAGCCAGTTTATTGACTCCATTCTGAAAGCTGCAGAGAAGGGAAAGATAAAGGTGCGTAAGGTGGAGGATATGACAGCCGCAGGTGTGGAAATCCTCATTCACTTGATGCCTGGTGTGTCGTCCGACAAGACCATCGACGCCCTCTACGCATTCACCGATTGCGAAATCAGCATCTCCCCCAACTGCTGCGTGATTGACGAACGTCGTCCCCAGTTCCTCACGGTGAGCGATGTGCTTCGCCGTAGTGTGGATAACACCAAATATCTGATCAAACGCGAACTGGAGATTCGTCGTGGTGAACTCCTGGAGCAACTTCATTTTGCCTCCTTGGAGAAGATCTTCATTGAAGAACGTATCTATAAAGGCAAGGAATTTGAGAATGCGAAGACGATGGATGCTGCCTGTGCATATGTGGATTCGCGTCTCACTCCGTTCTATCCTCAGTTTATCCGTGAAGTGACCAAGGACGACATCCTCCGACTCATGGAAATCAAGATGGCTCGAATCCTGAAATTCAATAAGGACAAGGCCGACGAGATGATTGCCCGTTTGAAGCAGGAGATAGAGGAAATCGAACGCGATTTGGCGAACCTGGTGGAGGTGACGGCAGAATGGTTCAAGTACCTGAAGAAGAAATACGGAGCAGAGCATCCGCGTCTGACTGAAATTCGTTCGTTCGACACCATCGAAGCAGCAAAAGTGGCTGAAGCCAACCAAAAGCTCTATATCAACCGAGCAGAAGGCTTCATCGGCACAGGCCTCAAGAAGGACGAGTTCGTCACCAACTGCTCGGACATTGATGATGTCATCCTCTTCTACCGCGACGGAACGTACAAGGTTACGAAGGTGGCTGAGAAACTGTTTGTGGGCGAAACCGAACGCAGCAAGCGTGAGAAGCGCAAGGCTGAGATCATCCATATTGATGTCTTCAAGAAGAATGACAAACGTACCATCTATAACGTGTGCTACAAGGACGGGGCAACGGGTGTTTCGTACATCAAACGCTTCAATGTCACGTCGATGACGCGTGACCGTGAGTACGACCTCACGATGGGAACGCCGAAGAGCCGTGTTACCTACTTCACAGCCAACTCGAACGGTGAAGCCGAGATTATCCGTGTGACGCTCAAGCCCAACGACAAGCTGAAAAAGCTGCAAATAGAAAAGGACTTCAGCGAAATCGCCATCAAGGGACGTGCGGCAATGGGTAATATCCTCACGAAGAACGATGTGTATCGTATTCAGCTGAAGAGCCACGGCGGCAGTACGCTGGGTGGACGCCATGTGTGGTATGATCCTGATGTGCAACGAATCAACTACGACGATCACGGAACGTATCTGGGCGAGTTCCAGAACGACGACATGATTCTTGTGGTGCTTCCTACGGGTGAGTACTACGTGACGGATTTCGATGCCAACAACCACTACGAACCGAACCTGCTTCGTATCGAGAAATATGATGAAGCGAAAGTGTGGACGGTGGTGCTCTATGATGCCGATAATGGTAACTTCCCGTATATCAAGCGCTTCACGATGGATGCTTCAGCCAAACGTCAGAACTTCCTGGGTGACAACCCCAAGTCGCAACTGTTATTGCTGACCGATACGCCTTATCCACGTGTAGAGATTTCGTTCGAAGAACCAGACACTTTCCGTGGTCCGCAGGAAATTGACGTGGATGAGTTCATAGCCGTCAAGGGCTTCAAAGCCAAAGGCAAACGTCTCACTACCTTCCTCCTGAAGAGCGTGAAAGAACTTGAGCCGCTTCGTGTTCCTGAAGAACCAGATACGTCTGAAACTCCAGAGACACCAGAAGACTTAGATGATGCTGATAGCACGAATCCTTCCGAAACCTCTGAGTCTGCCGAAACTTCCGATTCTTCTGAAACTCCTGAGACTTCCGAAACTCCTGAGAAATCTGAGAAGAGTGACGATGAAATCCGAGACGAACTGACTGGACAGTTGAGGCTTTTCTAAATAGTTTAGAAGTAAGACATCATGATTCGTATAAATAAAACTCGCATTCCCAACTATATACTCCCCTCCAAACAAGGGAGGGGCTGGGGGTGGGTCCTTGTGCTGCTTTGGGCATTAGGGACTTTTCCCACTCACGCCCAGGAACGCTACCACAGCGTGATGGCTGGAGTGGGGTGGGGCAACGTCCTTGATACTTACCTCTCACCTTATTCTTACAAAGGCGAGAATGTACGTTTGATGCGTGAGACTCAACGCGATCTCCAACATTTCTTCATCGGAAATACACCTGTGCGGTTTCAGACTCTGCTCGACCTTGACTGCTCCTTCTTGGAGAGCTTGGCAAAGAACGTCAATGAGTATGCCGGTGGAGTGCGTTACAGCGCCTCCTGGCAATATCCTATTCAGTTATCAGGCCCTGCGTTTCAACTTCATGCGGGTCCGATGCTCTCTGGTTATGCAGGTTGTGTCTATAACGAGCGGAACGGCAACAATCCTGCACAGGCAAAAGTCGATCTGATGCTTGACCTAACCGCCACCGCTCAGTATCAGTTTCGTTGGCTGAAACGCACAATGACAGCACGTTACCAAATTGCTATTCCCTTTGTGGGTCTTGCATTCTCACCCAACTACGGACAATCGTACTACGAGGCTTTCGCCTTAGGTAATTACGACCACAACGTAGTGGCCGCTACCTTTGCCAACGCGCCCTCCATGCGTCATCTGCTGACGCTGGATGTACCGCTTTCGAAGCGTCCGAACGCCACAACCCTGCGTATCGGCTACTCTGGCAACTTCATGCAGGCGAAGTTCAATAACCTGCGTTACCATAGCTACACACATGCAATTCTCATTGGTTTCACTCAAACATTCAATGCCCTATGATACGTCGCCTGCTGATTCTTACCGTTCTTCTCACGACGATTGTGGGAATGGGGAGTTGCGTGAAGGAGGAACTCCCGACAGCCAATACGCCGCAGAGCAATTTTGAGGCGTTGTGGCAACTGATGGACGAACACTATTGCTTTTTCGACTACAAAAAGCAGGAGTTGGGTGTGGACTGGAACGAGGTTCGTGTCCGTTATGCCAAGAAACTCAATCCGGAGATGTCCAGTCAGCAGCTTTTTGAGGTGCTGTGCCAGATGATAGGTGAACTGAAAGACGGACATGTAAATCTGGGTGCTGCCTACGATTTGGGTCGCAACTGGAGTTACTTCGAAGACTATCCCCGAAACTTCGACACAGAACTGATAGACGAGTATTTGGGCAAAGGCAACGACTATCAAATGGCTGCCGGTTTGAAATACAGGGTGCTGGACGACAACGTCGGTTACGTCCGTTGTGAGTCGTTCGACGGCTCGTTTGGCGAAGGCAACCTGGATCTGATGTTCGACAATCTCCGCTCGTGTAACGGCTTGATTCTTGATTTGCGCGAAAACGGAGGCGGCCAACTTACCGATGCTCATAAACTGGCTGCTCGCTTCACGAACCAGAAGACGCTGGTGGGCTATGTTTGCCATAAAACAGGGAAAGGACATAACGATTTCTCCGACTTGGAGCCAGAGTATATCGAGGCGAGCAAGGGTGTTCGCTGGCAGAAACAGGTGGTGGTGCTGACCAATCGTAAGGTGTTCAGCGCAGCTAACGACTTTGTGAAGTGTATGCGCCAGTTCCCCAATGTCACCATCATGGGCGACCAGACAGGTGGCGGCAGCGGTATGCCTTTCACGCTGGAACTGCCCATTGGCTGGAGCGTCCGTTACTCGGCTGTTGTCTTCCTTGATGCGGACAAGCAACATACAGAGTTCGGAATCCAGCCCGATATTCCGTTAGCAATGGATGAAGCCGACCTTCTGGCTCATCGTGATACTTACATTGAAGCGGCACGACAACTATTAATTCCTAAATAACTGGGTGATAGGTGGTTCTTCTTCTGATTCTCCCTCTTAAATACCTTTCATATTCTCATGAAAAAGATTCTCTTAACCGCCCTTGTGGCATTGACAGCGCTGGGTGCTTCGGCACAGACAGCTCGCGAAGAAATCAAGGCAAACCGTTGGTTGGCAGGTAGTAACTATCTGGATTATGACCGTGCCTACGGTGACGGTCATGATGCCCTCACTCCTGCGCCGAAAGGTTATGAACCTTATTATCTCACCCACTACGGACGACATGGTTCCCGTTGGCTGTTGGGCGACGGAGATTACATGAGTGCCATCCGTCCGTTGCGCAAAGCCAAAGAGCAAAGAAAGATCACGAGTGTGGGTCTGGAGACGCTGGACCAACTGGAGCGTTTCTTCACCACGACACGTGGACGTATGGGTGACCTCACTACGGTGGGTGAACGTCAGCATCATGGCATCGGCAGACGCATGGCACAGCATTTCCCTGAAATTTTCAAGATGAAGGATGTGAAGATTGATGCGCGCAGTACGGTGGTACGCCGCTGCATCCTCTCCATGATTGCCGAATGTGAAGAGTTGACTGCTGCCAACCCGACGGCAAAGATTCACAACGATGTCAGCGATGCCTTGCAGTATTATCTGAATCAAGGCTGGCCGCAATATCTGAAGAGTCAGGGTCGTAACCGTGATCGCGTCAATAACGTGTATCGCGAAAAGTGGACGAAGCCCGAACGTATCTGTCAGGTGATGTTCACAGATCAGCAGTGGGTGAAGGACAGCATCAATGCCGGTTCGTTCATGCGTCATCTCTTCGAGATCTCTACCAACATGCAGAGCCACGACGGCGAACTCGACAAACGCCTCCATGTGTCTGACGACACAGGCAGTGGTGCCAACCTTCTCGATCTCTTCACCGACGAGGAACTTTACGACCAGTGGCGAATCCGCAACGTGGATTGGTACTTAGGCTATGGTGCCGCACCTGCTACTTCTGGCATCATGCCCTTCAGCCAACGCAATCTGTTGAGAAATATCATCGAGACCGCCGACACCGTGAAGACCACCCAGGCCACGCTTCGCTTCGGACATGAAGTGTGTGTGATGCCGCTGGCTTGTCTGCTCGAAATGGGCGGAACAGGAGCGCAGGTGGAGAATATGGACGAACTGGACACCTACTGGAAGAACTACGAAATCTTCCCGATGGCTTGTAACATCCAGCTGATTTTCTATCGTCCCAAGAAAGGCAAGGCAGGTGACATTCTCGTAAAGGCGCTGCTCAACGAACGTGAAATGAAGTTGCCTGTGGCTTCCGACCAGCATCCTTATTATAAATGGGCAGACCTGAGAGCCTATTACCTGAAGAAACTGGATGCCTTCGATGCGGCAGAAGAAGAATTTAACCGTAACAACCCTCCAAAAGAAAGATAATAACAACCCCTTAAGATTGTGCCCTGCGGTGGTTTCTGAGCCTGTCGAAGGATTCCCACAGGGACAAATAATCACATAGACACAAAGAAATGAGAAAGCTCTTTTTGACATTGGCGCTGCTGGTGATGACGCTGGCAGTGCAGGCACAGGAAACCGTAGTGGAGATTCCTGGAAGCCGTGGACAGTTGAAGACCCTTGTGGTACGTCCCAAGCAGTTGGCTGAGGGCGAAAAATGTCCGTTGGTAGTAATCATGCACGGATTTACGGGCAATAAGAACGAACCCTTACTCAAGGGACTGTCAGAATCGTTGCTGAAGGAGAACATCGCCAGCGTACGTTTCGATTTCAACGGACACGGTGAAAGCGAAGGTGAGTTTCAGTATATGACCATCCGTAACGAGATCGAAGATGCCAAAGCCGTGATTCGCTATATGCAGTCGCTGCCTTGGGTCGGTAAGTTGTCGGTGGCAGGACATTCGCAAGGCGGTGTCATTGCCAGTATGGTGGCAGGCGAACTGAATGAAGGCGAAGTGACCAGCGTGGTGCTCTATGCACCTGCTGCCAATATCGGTGACGGCTGTCGCAACGGAAACCTGCTGGGCAAGCATTTTGACCCGAACAATGCGCCGGAAATCTTCGAAGTGTGGGGAAAGAAATTGCGTCGTCATTACATCGACATTGCACGCACCATGCCGATGTATGAGACAGCTGCACTCTTCCGTGGACCTGCTTGTGTGATTCATGGAGAGAAAGACAACGTGGTGCCGAAGGCTTGTGGTGAGAAATATGCTGCAGGCTACAAGAATGCAGAACTCCACATCCAACCTGCTGACGATCACGGCTTCAACAAAAACCGTCCTGGTGCCATCAAAATCGGAGCCGACTTCCTTATCAAAACTTTGAAAGGAGCGAAATAACAATTACTTGTGCTCTGCGGTTTTCCCGTAGAGAATCAAAAAACTCGACGGGAAACCGTCGAGTTTTTTATGTTTCTTAGAGCTTCTCTAAATAGCGCTTCGTTATCATAAAGGACTTTTGCGCCATTTCTGCCCAGAAGTCTTTGTATTGCTGTTGGTTGTCTTCTGCACCAGGTGTGTCGCTGATGATTCGGAAGCTCACAAACGGCACCTTGTAGATGTAGCAGGTCTGGGCAATGGCACCCGATTCCATGTCAACAGCCAGCCCGTCAGGGAAATAGCCCTTGATGATGTTGAGTGCTGAGCGGTCGGTAACGAACTGGTCGCCTGTGCAAATCAGTCCGATGTGGATGGTAGGGTCTTGTAGGCTTTCGGCAGCCGCAATCAGTTTCGCATCGCTTTCGAAGAAGCGGGTCAATCCCTGTATTTCACCACGTTCATAACCAAGCGTGAGGTCGAAGTCGTGTTGTACGCAACGGTTGCTTACCACCACATCCATCACGTTCAGGCAGGCATCGATGCCGCCAGCTACGCCTGTGGAGATGATGCAGTCGGGCTGGTAATTGCGGATGAGTTCTGCAGTACCGATAGCCGCATTCACTTTGCCGATGCCACATTGTTGGAGCACCACTTCGTTGCCGTTCAGCGTACCCACTACATAATTGAACAGCCCTTCCAATTTACGAGTATCACTGAGCATGGCTGCAATCTGGTCGTGCTCTTTCATCATTGCCGTCAGAATTCCTATCTTCATGATTCTTTTTATGGGTTTATTGTTTCTTCACTTTATCTCTTCACGCTTCACTTCTCTCCCCCTTGGGGGAGTTGGAGGGGGCTGTTATTCCTCCTCATCCTCGTCGTCTTCGTCATCGCTGGGAGCAGGAGTCATCTTCCGATCCAGTTCTTCAACGGAGAGTTTCTTGGTAGAGAGAGTGCCGAAGCCACTCTTTTTCTTGATCAACTTACGGGCTTTGCCCTTGAAGGACACATCGCCCTTTCCGTGAGCACCAGCTGTCACCACATCGCATTTCACGTCGATATCTGCATCGCCTGCACCGCTGAACTCCGCCGTCAAGTTATGGCATTTCACCTTCGCCGTGATGTCGCCTGCACCGCTGACCAGCATGGTCACATCGCCCAGACTCTTCATTTTCTTAATCTTTACATCACCAGCTCCGCTAATGAGTATGCGGCTGTCCATGCAGTCTATATGTTCGATGTCTAAGTCGCCAGAACCATTGATGTTAATATCGAAATTGCCGCAGGTAAAGCTGTCGAATATCTCCACATCACCATTGCTGCTCACCATGATGTCCAAATCTTCTGCCTGCACCACAGGGTTCTCTACATAGAGGTCACCCACACCGCTCAGCATAGCTTTCTCCAGCGTTGGCGCATTCACGTACAGATACATCACAGGCAGTTTCGCCCGACGAGCCTCTTCATTGGCATACGCTATCTTCAGCACACCGTCCTTCAGCGTGTAGCGGTAGGAATCCATCACTTTCGTGTTGCCTACCACCACGATGTGCGTCGTGTCGGTCTGCTTGAAATACACATCCACCACACCTTCCACATCCACACCCTTCAGCGATTCCAGTTCGTCGGCGAAGTCCTTGTCCAGTTCTCTCATCTCCACCTTTCCCCATTGTTCGGAGTCGCGCAGATGCTTCTCAGCCTTCCCTTTGAGGTGATCTTTCACATCGTCTGATACACGGCTGCCTTGATTGCACGAACTCAGAGCCAGCAGACTTCCGACCACCATCGTTGTCAGAGCAAAACAAATTCTCTTCATTGTTGAATGTTTTATGTTGAATGTTAATGAATTTTCATCGGCAAAAATACAGCTTTTCTTTCAATTGACAAAATTATATCTATTATTTCGCATCATTCTTCACTCTTCACTCTTCACTCTTCACTTTTTTCCTTATCTTTGCACCATGAAAACTGCAATCATTGGTGGAGGTGCGGCAGGATTCTTCCTTGCCATCAACCTGAAAGAACGGATCCCGGAGATGCAAGTCACCATCTTCGAACGCAGCCGTCGTGTCTTGGCAAAAGTGGAAATAAGTGGTGGCGGACGATGCAACTGCACCAACTCCTTTGCCGGCGTCACTAACTTGAAGCAGGTCTATCCGCGTGGTCATCGGTTGATGAAACGGCTCATGCACGAGTTCGACCATCGTGCTGCCTATGAGTGGTTTGAACGGCACGGAGTTCCACTTGTCACGCAGGACGACGAATGTGTGTTCCCGTTTTCGCAAGATAGCCACACCATCATCAACTGCTTTCTTCGCGAGGCCAATCGCTTGGGCATTTCCGTTCAGAGAGAGCATCGTATCAACTCCCTCGATGAACTGGCGGACTTCGACTTTGTCTGCGTCACGACGGGTGGCAGTCCGCGTCGTGAAGGTTTGGCTTGGCTGGAGGCTGTGGGTCATGAAATAGAACAGCCCTGTCCATCCCTCTTTACCTTTCAAATCAATGATGAGGCTTTGCACGAACTGATGGGAACGGTGGCGGAAACAGCAACCGTCCAGATTCCAGGCACCAAGTTCCGTGCTTCCGGACCGCTACTCATCACCCATTGGGGATTGAGCGGACCAGCCATCTTGAAACTCTCCAGTTATGCAGCCCGTCATCTGGCTGAGCGCAATTATCAGGAGACGGTAAGTGTGAATTGGCTGTCTCAAAACGAAGAGCAGGTGCGTGCGGAGTTAACAGTCTTTGCCCGAGAACATGAAGCCAAACTTGTTGCTTCGCTCAATCCCTTCGGTCTATCTTCTCGTCTCTGGCTTTATTTGGTGGAGAAAGTAGGCATGGGAATCAGCCGCTGGGCTGAAATTCTTCCCACTTCGGGCAGAGGTCTGAATCGCCTCGTCAATCTTCTGACCAACGACACCTACATCATCAGCGGACGAGGTGTGAACAAAGACGAGTTCGTCACCTGTGGCGGCGTCAGTCTCTCGTCTGTCTATCCCTCCACATTGGAAAGCCGCATCTATCCCCAGTCGCAAGGAACATCGTCGCCTCGCCTCTTCTTTGCAGGCGAAGTCCTCGACATCGACGGCATCACCGGCGGCTTCAACTTCCAAGCCGCCTGGACCACCGCCTACGTCGTCGCCAAATCAATTGCCGCTGAGTCCTTAAACGTTAAACAATTTTCATGTTAATTTTGTGCTATTCGCTTTTGGGGAAATAGGCTTTATGCAGCCTTGTTAATCAGTAGGTTACATATTTTCAAATTTAGCCTTAAGGCAAAATGATTTTTCCCTTAAGGCAAACGAAATTTTGCCTTAAGAGTTACTACCATTTTGCCTTAAGACTTTTTTCAGTTTTATTTAGTGCTATTCCACCCTAAGTCTTAAGCGCCTTCCCGTGAGTAAACATCTGCATTCTTTCCGTGTTCGATTATTTTCATTTTGTAAGAATTATTATTTTAACCTCACATCCTAACATAGGCCTCTGAAAGCCGCATGAATACAGGACTTGCGCCATGTTAGGTTGAAATGCTTCATCCTAACCTCCAACCTAACATTCAACCTAACATTTTGACACGAAAAATAGCGGAATTATTCCCAACATCATTCTCTCTTTTACTCCTTTCATCTTTGTTCAGAAACAAGATTTTTATCCATTTTCATGTTAGGCAGAATTTTTTACCATGTTAGGTTAAATGTTAGGTTCAGCCGATTCAACCTAACATCCTGAAACCCGCATAAACACAGGGGGTTCCAGGCCTCTATGTTAGGATGTGAGGTTAAATTGTTTTTTTTGTAGAAATGTAAAAACTGCGTCCAGAAATTCGGTGTGTTTAGGCAATAAATTAAGCGTGCTTTGATGAAGATTAGAACGTGCTCTGTCAGATTTTTGAACGAACAGGAGTGAGTGGTTGGAGCGTGCTTTATTTTTCGTGGCAGCGTGCTGTATTTTTCGACATAACACTTTGGCAATTCAAAGCCTACTGTCATACTTTGATAAGCAAGTACAATTATATTCGTTTTCTTGTACTTTTTTCATGCCTTCACAAAAAAGTCATGTAAAAGTTTGGAAGATTCGTGCTAAGTTCTTAACTTTGCAATCAATTATGGACATGATAACTCCTACGAAAGAATAGTATGGCAAAGAATGTAACACCTCTGCTCGCCGCACTTCGCGAACAAAAAGCGATGAAGATGAAGGGCGGAATCTATCACAAGACACAGATAGACCTGACCTACAACTCGAACCATATCGAGGGTAGCCGACTGACGCACGACCAGACACGCTACATCTTTGAGACGAACACCATAGGAGTGACCAGTGATGAGACGCTGAACGTGAACGATATTGTAGAGACTGTGAACCACTTCCGCTGCGTCGACCTGATTATCGACCGTGCAGAAGAACCGCTTTCTGAAGAACTTGTCAAGATGCTGCACGGCATCCTGAAAACTGGCACATCGGACAGTCGAAAGGACTGGTTTGCCGTAGGCGACTATAAGCGTCTGCCTAACGAGGTTGGAGGAGAACAGACGTGTGAGCCGGAATTGACGCACGACAGTATGCAACGCCTCATAGAGAACTATGAAGCCAAGGACGAGCATACGCTGGAGGACATCCTCGACTTTCATGTCCGTTTCGAGAAGATTCATCCGTTCCAGGACGGCAACGGTCGTGTGGGACGTCTCGTGATGTTCAAGGAATGTCTGCGTAGTGGTGTCGTACCATTCATCATCACCGATGAATTGAAGATGTTCTATTATCGTGGTTTGCGCGAATGGGGACACATTGACGATTACCTGACAGACACCTGCCTGACCGCCCAAGATCAATACAAAGCTGCACTCGACTATTTCCGTATAGAATATGTGTGAAAGCATAGGAGTTGAGATACTTCGCTAGTCAAATTATGACAACAAGACAGATAACGGCAACTAATGCTGATGAAAAGATAAAACAGCTCTATGAGACTGCTTTTCCTGAGGAAGAGCAAATCCCATGGGACGACTTGATGCGTTTAATCGGAGAGATGCACCTCGACTTCACTGCCTATTATGATGGTGAAGACTTCATAGGCTTCACGATTGTCTATCCCAGACCCTCATTTAACTGGTATTGGTATTTTGCTGTGCGAGAAGAACTGCGCAACAAGGGCTACGGTCAGGAAATACTCTCTATGGTAAAAGAACGCTATAAAGGTCAGACCTCAGTGTTTGACATGGAATCACCCCGTCAAGAATGTGACAACATAGAGCAGCGCAAGCGTCGCCATGCATTTTACCTCCGAAACGGATTCCGTGATACAAATGTCTATAAAACCTTTGACACCGTAGAGATGACTATTATGATGATGGGTAAAGGAACATTTACCATGCAAGATTGGGATGATGTTGTCCAAGAACTACGACAGCACTGGACCTGGGAATTATAATTCGTGTGATTTAGTTTTTACAAAAATGAGAAATAGTAAGAAAACACAAGCAATCGCTGATAACTGTGCCAAAGCGCTTGGATACTTATGTGCATCCTACCGTGGTTGATCAGTCAATGAATTGATATATGAACCATTGTGCAGTAATAGCGAGAATAATCCATGTATTCCGACATACATCCTCGTTAGTGATAATGGGTCAGAGTATGTACAAGGAAAGGAGTTTAGCGATGTACTATTGGGGGTGAGGTTGAGGGATTTCAGGAAAGGACGACCTATTCATGTTGCGCAGGGATTATATACGGACATTATACCCTCATTAAAATATAAAGGATATTTCGTGCTTGCACCAGATTCAGATTTTACACCTGTATTCAAAGAAGTAGAAATCTCTAATGGTATGAGGATGTGGCTTATGGCATATGATGAGTTAGTTCTCCATTATTATTCATGGGCTGTTAAATATGGCGATGAAGAGGAATGGAAGGAAGATTATCTATCGACACATCAGATAAATTCCCGTGAAAGGATTGAGGCAAAAAAAGAACGAGAAGAAGTTTATAAATCATATAAGATGGCTCAAGAACTGAATGATGAATTATTCGAGGAGGCTGGATATGATTTTACAGACTGATATCCAGAAACGGCTCTATTCGATAAAAAACGAAAATAGTTAAGTGTTTTGTGTTTTTCGCTTAACTGTTTTTGCGGAAACTGTTAAGTGCGAATCCGAAAATACTTAACAAAAATGAAATAATTTTTTAAGTGATTCCACTAAAAATGTTAAGTGTTTCTGGATTTTGTTGAAAAGCACTTTTGAAAATCAGAAAAAAGTCTTATCTTTGCAGCCGAGAATCAGATCATTTGATACTCAGTCGAATCCTTCGACAACTTAGCACCATAAAGGTCTATGAGTCTTCCTAAATTCATCATTACCATGGATGGGTACCTGCGTCTGGGTATGGTCAATCAGCATAAGGATTTGCTGATTGGAGATGACCAGTGCATTGGTGGCGGGTACTACCAGTTCGACTGGACAAGTAACCGTCTGATACTTGACCGTGCATCGTATGACTTCGGACGACCTCGCTGGCACTTGCTCAAGTCGCTCAAAGTTCCGGCACAATATCGTGGACTTCGCATCGTGTACATCTACGATAATGACTTTTACGAGGACTTCAACGTGAGTGATGAACTGAATATTGATTATTACGAATAAAAGGATTACACAATGAAGAAATTAATTTCATGCTTATTGGCAACAATCGGGTTATCTACAGCCTGCGGTCAGAATCACGTGACTACAGACACCTACGAGGTGGACGTGTTCAAAACGAAGAGCGGGAAGGTGGTGAAGTTCCACGCGCTGATGCACTCAAGTATCCGCATAGAGTACGACGGCAAGGAGATTGAGATTGATCCGTGCGCCAAACTGCGTGAGCGGACTGTGGACTACACCATGATGCCTAAGGCTGACTACCTCTTCGTGACGCATGAACATTTCGACCACTACGACTCCACGACCATAGCGTTGCTCACGAAAGAGCAGACGCAGTTGGTGATGAACCAGCGCTGTGCTGATATGTATGGAGCCGGCAAGGTGATGGTGAATGGTGACCAGTTGCTGCTGGACAAAGATTTTTCGGTTGAAGCAGTACCAGCGTACAACACCACAGAAGGCCATCGGCAGTACCATCCCAAGGGTCGCGACAATGGCTACATCCTGACGCTCGATGGTCTGCGCATCTATATCGCTGGTGATACGGAGGACATCCCAGAGATGGACAATATCAAGGACATCGATATTGCCTTCCTACCTTGCAACCAGCCCTTCACGATGACGCCCGAACAGCTTGTCCGTTCCGCCAAGATCATCAAGCCAAAAGTGCTGTTCCCCTATCACTACGGCCAAACCGACGTCAGCAGCATTCCTCAGCAACTGCAAGGCGAAGGGATAGACGTGAGAATCAGACATTATGAGTAACAAGGATTTATGATCTAATTAGATATATGAAACACCTGAGATTTATTTCTTTGGCATTGGCGATGCTGGTGTCAACCGTGACTTTTGCACAGAGTCCTGTGTCCTTCGGAGAAGCGAAACTGTTGAACGAGGGATGGCTGTTCCAGCTGGCGGATAATCCGCAGGCAGCCCAAGCGGAGTTTAATGACCAACGGTGGCAGCGTGTGACGCTTCCCCACGATTGGGGAGTGACGTTGCCTATGTCTCCCGATCGCGGTTCTTGTCAGGGGTATCTGCCTGGCGGAATCGGTTGGTATCGCTGTCATTTCAAGGTTGAAAAGGCGGAGTTGCAGAATTATGTTTATTTTGAAGGTGTGTATAACCGTTCGACGGTCTATATCAACGGACATGAGTTGGGAACGCGGCCCAGTGGTTTTGCTTCGTTCATGTACGACCTCACGCCATATCTGAAACCTGGACAGGACAATGTGCTGGCGGTGCGTGTGGACCATTCGCGTCAGAACGACTCACGCTGGTACACTGGCAGCGGCATTTACCGCAATGTGTGGCTGGTGAGTGCGCCAGCGGTACACTTGGCTCAGTGGGGAACAGCGTGGAGATGTCATCTTACTGACAAATCGCAGAAAAACAGGAAGAAGAACAGTACGAAGGTTACTGCGCTGGAATGTAGTGTGGAGGTGGATGTGGAGACTGAGTCTTCTGCGGAAAAAATGCAGGAAACAGCGCTGAGGGCTTTGGTGGAAATACAGGATGCTGCTGGTTCGATCGTCGCTTCTGGAGGTACAAATATCGGTGCATCCGAGAAAAAGACCGTGACTTTACAAGTACCAAATCCACAGCTTTGGTCGCTGAAGACTCCTTATTTATATAAGGTGGTGACGAAGCTGATGGATGGAGAGACTGAAGTGGATCGTTCGGAGGTGCCGATGGGTTTGCGTTCGTTGGAGTTTTCTCCCGACAAAGGGTTTGCCCTCAACGGTGAGCGGATGAAGGTGAAGGGTGTCTGTGTCCACGACGATGCTGGTGTGCTGGGAACCGCCGTGCCGGCTTCGGTCTGGAAACTGCGCCTTCAGACGTTGAAAGGTCTGGGTGTGAATGCCATCCGCATGAGCCACAATCCTCATGCCCCCATTGTCTATGCTCTTTGCGACACGTTGGGACTGCTTGTGATGGACGAGGCTTCGGACGAGTGGGAATTCCCCAAGCGTAAGTGGCTGAAGGGATGGAATCAGGGTACGCCTGGCTACGAAGGCACTTTCGACTATTTTGAGGAGTGGATTGATCGTGACGTTGCAGACATGGTGCGTCGTGACCGTTGCCATCCGTCCATCTTCCTTTGGAGTATCGGCAATGAGGTGGATTACCCGAACGATCCTTACAGCCATCCTGTGCTGAATGGTGATAACAGCATGACGCAGCCCATTTATGGTGGCTACAAGCCCAGCCAGCCTAATGCGGAAAGGATTGGTGTGATTGCGCAGCGACTCAGCAAGATTGTTCGCGAAATCGACAACAGCCGTGCGGTCACCGGAGCGTTGGCAGGTGTGGTGATGAGTAACGCAACGGCTTATCCTGAGGCTGTTGATGTGGTGGGTTATAACTACACGGAAAGCCGTTACAAAGAAGACCACGAGAAATACCCGAACCGTGTCATCTACGGAAGTGAGAACCGTCACGACTTGCCTTCCTGGAAAGCCGTTACCGATAATGAACATATCTTCGGCCAGTTCCTTTGGACGGGAATCGACTATCTGGGTGAGAGTGGTGCGTGGCCGGCACGTGGCAGCGAAGCTGGCTTGCTTGACTTGGCAGGACAGGTGAAGCCGAACGGCTATTACCGTGCTTCGCTTTGGAGCGAAACGCCGATGTGCTACGTGGGTGCCTATCCGCTCATGCAGCAGCGAGGCAGAAGGAATCAGAATAACTCGGCATCGCAATATGCTCCGGCACTTTGGAACTACGAGGATGGTCAGCGTGTACGCGTGGTTTGCTACACCAACGCTGGCAGTGCACGTCTTCTGCTGAATGGAGAAGCTGTGGGTGACCTTCCCAAGCGTGACGAAGGTACAGGAATCCTGTATTGGGATATCGTCTATCATCCTGGCGTTTTGCGTTGTGAGGCCCTTGACGGGGAGCTGGTGGAGAGCGTGGTTGCCAGCAGCGAACTGAAGACGAGTAACAGACCTTTTGCGCTGCGAGCTACGGAAATCTCAGGAAAGACTGATGCAACAGGGAAGGGTGCAGACGACGTGATGATTGTGATGGTGGAAGTTGTGGATGAAGATGGGAACTTGGTGACGTTGGCGGATAACGAGATTACCTGCCGCGTGCAGGGCGGACGTCTGCTGGGACTGGAGAACGGTGATATCCGCGACACCCGTGACAAGAACCAGCCTCGCTGTCGTGTGAAGAACGGACGACTGGTGGCGTATGTCAAATCCCTTTCGGAAGCACAGAGAACACTGTTTGGGCAAGGTTCTGACAGCAGGGAAACACAGGTAACCTTCTCATCACCTTTGCTGAAGGGTGTCTCTATGCATTTTCAGTAATCCATTATCCATAAATAACATAAGCGGATGTGCCAACCGACACATCCGCTTTATTGATTCTAAAAAACCTGCTTTCAGCGTTTTCTTGTAACTAAGTATAGGCTTAGCAGGGACGTTTCTTGGGTAGTTTGAAGACATCCTGCACTTCCTTCATGGCTTCGTCGGTCATGCCTTCAGGTGTGAAGCCCATTGACTTTGCCCGTAGGTAAATCGTGGCAGCTTTGTTCAAAACGTCTGCCTGGTCGAAGGCATCCATAATGTCGGTACCTACGGCGCAGACTCCGTGCTTTTCCCACATCACCACATCGTAGTCCTTGATCTGCTCCAGTGTGGCTTCGGCTAATTTCACGCTGCCAGGCAGTTCGTAGGGTACAACTCCGAGTCCGAGCGGTGCGAAAGCCAGTGTCTCTGGAATCATGGACCACAGGAGCTTGCCCATCACGTCTTTCTTGAGCATGGCGGGGTTGTGGCTCATCGCAACTAATTCAATGGGGTGGGTGTGGAGCGAGGCTTTGTAAGAGGAACCGCTGCCAATCAGGTAGTCGTGCATGGACAGGTGGGAGGGCAGTTCGGACGTGGGCATCACAGGTTCGTCGGCAACGATAACGTAGCTGGCACAGTCGTCGAGGATGCGGATGACAGAGCCGTTCTGCATGGGCCAGCGAGCGAGATCACGCATTCGCTTGCCTGTTCCTTTACAATAGAAATAGCAGCCTTTGATATTGGGCAGCGTTGTGCCAATCTGAATCACATCGCTGATGGCAGGCAACTGACGGATTTCGTCATCGACAAACTCTGTGATGTTCACGGTGATATTGCCGCCGTTGCGTTCAGCCCATCCTTTTTCCCAGAGATAACCGGCAACTTCTGCCACTTTCTCTATCTCTTGACGTAACTTCTCTCTATTCTCTAAAATACTTTTCATATTATGAGTTTTAAGTTTTTGAATTATTCATTTTAAGAACTATACATCTTCTCCGTAACGTTCCTTGGTAATCTGGTCGAGCGACTTGCCGCGAGTGTTAGGCATGCCGATGAGACCTACGATGAGGGAAGTCAGCAGCAGGGCAATCATGCAATAGGCAGCTAAGGTGAAGCCCTCGCCTTTTTCACCGTAGATGAAGGTGAAGACCAGTCCCCATACAGCAGAAAGTCCGCGAACGATGAAGAACATCAGTCCCTGTGCACCGGCTCGGAACTTGGCAGGGAAAAGTTCGCTGCCCCAAAGGGCATAGAAGATCTGTACGCTGCTGCCGTTGTTGATGCCCCAGAGGATGGTGAAAACCCAGATGCCGGCAAGGTTCGTGATGCTGCCGCCGACGACGAGAATCCACGCCGTAAGGGCTGCAGCCAAACCGAAGACATAGAAGAAACGGTGTGAAACTTTGTCGACAACAAACGATATGATGAGTGTCGTCACCACCACGAAAACCCAACTGATGCAGCTCAGCATGTTGGCTGTTTCGTTGTTCAGACCTCCGGCAGTTTCATAGACGTGGGGCATGAAAAAGCCCATGACAGAGGCAACGAGGTTCCAAGTCAGGTAGATGGTGGCAAGGAACACGACAGCTTTTACTGCCACACGACTTGTAAACAGCATTTTGATGTTATCCACAATCCCGCTTTTGTTTTTCTGCTTGTTAGCTTCGAATTCTGCACTTTCCTGCAGTTGGCGTTGCAGCGTCCAGGCTATGAAGGCAACGACGAAAAGTGTGAAGAACACGACACGGGATGAGAATACCTCCACAGCAGCCTGCGACGCATCAGCGCCGATGATGGCGTGGGCAAGTGATTGAACGGGACCGTAAAGGTAACCGCCTGGAGCCAGTAGCATACCGAAGAAAAGGATAACCATCGGACCGATGCCCCAGGACATTTGCGAGATGCAGATGTTGCGTCCACGGTTGTTGACCTCTGACGATTCTGAGATGTAAGTCCACGATGCCGGTACGCCGATTCCTACAGAGATACCTGTGATGAAGAAGCCAGCCAGCAGCATGGGGAAGCTCAGCGAAAGCATGACGATGAGGACTCCCGTCATGTAAACCAGCAGGTTATAGGTGAAGATGAACTTACGTCCGAACTTGTCGGCAAGGAAACCGCCGATGATGGCACCGACAGCAGCACCCATAGCGTTAGCACTCAACGCGTTGAGCCAGCCGAGGTGCATCTCCGACAGTCCGAGGTAGTTCTGCCAAAGCGTGATTCCGCTGGAACCTGCCACGATGGCACCTGCATCGAGATAATTGTTAAGAGACACAGCAAGGGTGCTCTTCAAAGAAGAACCAGACCCTCCCCCTTGCCCCTCCCTTGTAGGGCGGGGAGTAGTCACTTTAAAATCCTTTCCCATATTTATTTCTTTCTTTTTTCTAACAATTTAAATTGAATGTCTTTGAAAAGATAACCTCCTATACAGAGAGTACCGTATTTGTCATCAGAGTATTTGTGAAATGTGGCGGGATATTCAAAAACATTGCCGCTAGGTAATGTTAAGTTGTACTTAAGTTTACCTGCATACTTACCTGAAATGCTATAAATAGATCTGTCAATCAGAGTTGATGCTACATCCTCACTCACTTCAGAATAAATAGCTGCGTTTATTTCTATTCCACTCGCATCTGATTCTAAATTATCATCATTCGTAGAATAATGACCACATTCAAACTTGAGGATATATTTATTCCCATTCTGAACCATTTGAGAGAACTGCATTGGAACGTCTGCCAGAAATGTATTATCATTTTTTAATTCTGCATCAATGGCATCCCAAACAGCATTAGCAAACTTTTTTTCTTGAATGTCATTGTCAAATTTGTTTGGATATTCTTCAGCGATAGAGTCCACCAACGTCATTACGCAATATTTGGTTTTGACAGCTGACGTTTCTTCTGTCGCTGACAGATCAACTTCTGCCTGTTCTGCTTTTGTGGTGTTTGGATTCCCAGTACATGCAAGAAGTATAAATGTGCTGCAAATAATATAAAAGATGTTTTTTATTTTCATTGTGGTTTCTGTTTAGTGCAAGTTCAGACTAACTACTCCCCTCCCTACAAGGGAGGGGCAAGGGGGTGGGTCACCTTTTTGAAGTCACCTCCTTCTCATACTGCTGGATAGTTGGGATGAAGTCTTCGCCGACGGGGACGTTGTTCTTCAGATTGAAGTAATCGAAGACGGCACCCATGGGGAGAGACTTCGCTTCTTCGAGAAGGGCAAGACGCTCGAAGAACTGTCCGTTCGCTTCGTATTCGCGCAGCTTCTGAAGGGGTTCGAGCAAAGCTGAGAGGATGCACTTCTGGGTGGCACGGGCGCCAATAATGTAAGCGCCAATGCGGTTGATGCTGGCATCGAAGTAGTCGAGACCTACATGCGCACGATGCAGTCCGTCGGCACGAACCAACTCCTTGAAGAAGTCGAGCGTCTGGTCGTTCATGATCGTTACGTGGTCGCTGTCCCAACGAACAGGACGGCTCACGTGAAGCATCAGCTCAGGAACGTAGAGCAGGAGCGAAGCCACCTTGTCAGCCACATTCTCCGTCTGCTCATAGTGGCCTGTGTCGAGAGTGTAGATGACGTTGCGGGTAGCGCAATAACCTTCGTAGAAATCCATCGAACCCACCGTGTAGCTTTCCAGTCCGATGCCAAAGAGCTTTGCCTCCACACAAGGTTTCATGTCGGGCAGCTTCTCAGCCAGAATCTCATCGAGCGAAGCAGCAAGGATTTCACGATACTTCTTACGGTTCACCGTTGTGTCCTTGCTTCCGTCGTGCACCCAAATGTTCATGATGCAAGGGTCGCCCTGCGCCTTACCCATAGCGTCGGCAATACGGCGGCAGCGTTTGGTATGTTCAATCCAGAAGTCGCGGATGCCTTTGTCTGGGTTCGAAAGGGTCAGGTTGCCGCTCTTCGGATGCGAGAAACTTGTGGAGTTGAAGTCGAGCTTCATATCCTGCTCTTTCGCCCAGTCCATCCAGCTCTGGAAATGCTCCACACCTACCTGGTCGCGATCTACGAACTTGCCGCCAAAGTCGCCATAAATCTCGTGGAGGTTCAGGCGATGATGACCAGCAAGAAGTGTCTTGACAAACTCGATGTCGTGACGAACTTCGTCGATATTTCGGGCACGTCCAGGATAGTTGCCTGTGGTCTGAATGCCTCCGCTCACAGCTTCGTTGCGTTCAAATCCCACCACGTCGTCCGTTTGCCAGCAATGAAGGGAAATCTGCTGTTTTTCCAACTCGGCAATCGCCTTGTCCGTATCTACTCCGATGGCTGAATAGCGCTCTTTCGCTATTTCATACGCCTTTTGAATCAGTTGTTCTTTCATAAGAAATATGTGTTGTTAATGATGAATAATCAATTAGAATGATGAATTAAAAAATTTCAATTATGCATTATGCATTATGAATTATGCATTAAAAACCTCTCGTAAGCTTTCTCCCAAGCTTCAGTTTCTTGGGGCAGATAAGTTTTCAGTTCGATGCTGTTGGCAATGATGCGACGCATCGCAAACATATCGTCCACCAGCCCCGCAGCTTTTGCCTGAAGCATCATATTTCCGATGGCTGTACCTTCCACAGGTCCCGTCACAACCGGCAGTCCGATGCTGTTCGCTGTCATCTGCATGAGGTATTGGTTGTAAGTTCCGCCACCAATCACATGAAGTTTCTCAATGGCGAAGGGAGCCAGTTCTTTCAGATAACCCAGCACCTGACGGTAGCGAAGCGCCAGACTTTCGAAGATGCAACGAGCCACTTCACGATAGTTCGCCGGCACATGCTGTCCTGTTTCCTGGCAATAACTCCGTATCGCCTCCACCATCGACTTGGGGTTCGCAAAACGAGGATCGTCAGGATTGATAAACGACTGGAACGCCTCTGCCTCCATCGCCTCCCGATTAATCTGGTTCACGTCTTGGGGCCAATACCAGTCACCCCCTCTTTCGGAGGGGGTTGGGGGGAGGCCCTTTCTCGCCCGTTCCAGCAACCACATTCCGCAGATATTTTTGAGGAAGCGAGTCGTACCTTCGATACCGCCTTCGTTGGTGAAGTTATACTGAAAACTCTGTTCGTTGATAATGGCGTCTTGGGTTTCGATGCCCAGTAGCGACCACGTTCCGCAACTCAGATAGGCAAAGCGCTCATTCTCTGCAGGAACGGCAGCCACAGCACTTCCTGTGTCGTGACCGGCAACCGCCACCACAGGCACAGCACCCAGTCCGGTCTGCTGCTGAACTTCCTGGCTGAGCCGACCAATCACTTCGCCTGGCTGCACATAACGTCCGAAGTTCTCCTCCTTCAGACCAATCGCCTCGATGAGTTCGCTGTCAATCCGTTTGGTACGAGGATCCAGCATCTGACTGGTAGAGAGGACCGTATATTCGCACACAGCCTCACCCGTCAGCATGTACGTCAGCGCATCAGGAATAAAGAGAATCTTGTCGGCTGCCTCCAAAGCGGAGTCGTGATGACGACGAAGGGTGGCGAGTTGGAAAAGCGAGTTGAACGGCATGAACTGAATGCCCGTCTTCTCATAAACCTGAGCTTTCGGCACCAGCTTGAAGTACTCCTCCATCGCTCCCTCTGTGTGCGGATCGCGATAACAGTAAGGCTGACGCAGGATTCCTCCGTCCTTACCCGTCATCACAAAGTCGCAGCCCCAAGTGTCGATGCCAATCGAAGCAATCTCGATGCCTTCCTCGGCAACCACTTTGAGTCCGCGGATCACTTCGTTGTAGAGTGCAAAAATATCCCAGAAGAAATGTCCGCCCGTCTGGATGATGTTGTTCGGAAAGCGGGTCAGTTCCCTTTGCTCCAACTTCCCGTCCACGATGCTCCCCAGAATAGTCCTTCCGCTGGTAGCACCCAGGTCAACACAAAAAAAGTTAGTTTTCTTCATGCGTCCACAAGTTAGTTAGTACGATGATCTCTGCAAATAGGTACGACTATCCTTGCAAGTAGGTACGATTATTTAGCAGATAAGTACGATGATTTTTTAATGTTAGTACGTTTTTACTTTTATGTTAGTACGAATTTCTGCAAATATACGCTTTTTTCTTGACAATCGGGCACTCTCTCCCGTTTTTTTGTTCTTTTTTACTTTATAAAAGATTAGAACAAGCAAAAAGCCCGAAGAAGCGAACCCCAAAAAACACTTCGCCCCCCATTCTTCATCAATTATCTCCAACGCTTCGACGTCTAAACTCAAATGATTTGATGTTTGAACCCCAACGCCTCGTTGTGTTCGCTCCAGCGCCTCTTTGTGCGAACACAAAATTTGCGGAGTGTTTGCTCAAATGAAATTTTCAAGTACTTAAAAGAAAATTTCCAAGTACTTAGAAAAAAATTTCCAAGTACTTGAAAAAAAATTTCTAAGTACTTAGAAAAATATTTCCAAGTACTTGGAATTTTCGTTAGAGTTAACACGAACTGAATTTTGTGTTAACACGGATAGCGTAAGATGTTAAGTGTGAGGAAATTAAAAGAGAAGTTGAGCGAATCGCCCAACTTCTCTTTTAATAGGATTATTTCGTTGTCTTAGAAAAAGTAAAACAGTTTTCCTGATACAATCAATCAAAATTCCAGAAATGAAACAACAAAGGTGTAGAAACGAAAAAACCTGCTTGGACTCTCGTCCCGCAGGTTCCAATTCTCTCAAAGGGCTAATGCCCAATTGATGACTTGCTTGTTGATTAAGCTTCAGGAGCAGCCTCTTCAGCAACTTCCTCAGCAGCCTCAGCAGCTTCAGGAGCAGCCTCTTCAGCAGCAGCTTCAGCGTCCTCAGCAACTTCCTCAACCTCTTTTGCAACTTCCTCAACTACTTCAGTCTCAGCCTTTACAGAGTCAGAATCAGCAGCATCCTTAGCGCCACCCTTACCACAAGAAGTGATAGTCAGAGCTGCAACAGCAGCAATCATCAAAAATACCTTTTTCATTTTTTTGTTCTTTTTTAAGTTAAACAATAAGTTGCTTTATTAAAACGCTGCAAAGTTACGACTTTTTTCATATACGTTGTTCTCTAAAAGGCAATTATTTTCTCGTTTTTAACAAATTTTTATCGAATTTGCTGTAACTTTTGCGTTAAGGAACAATCGAGCGTACATTTTGACTACATGTTTTTCCACTTTTTCGTGCTGTTAACGAACACAAGAACTTTTGAAAAATGGACCAAAAAATCAGAGGTACATAAGGTCGGACATCACATCGTCGCTTACAAATAGTCCTGAGCGGGTAAGACAGAGAAATGAAGACCCACCCCCAGCCCCTCCCGTGAGTGAGGGGAGTGTAAAGCTGGATGGAGAAAGGAACTGTTTACCCGAAAACTGGGTATTATTGATGTTTTGGGGAGCTGTATCCTCGAGGGAAAAGTGCGAGGCACAGTCTTTCTTTATGCTTAAAAGGCCGGATTTGAGGTGTTTTTCTGCCATTCGGAGGCAGTAATCGTAGTATTTCTGCCCAAAATCGGCTTTCAGACGCTGAAGATCGACGCCTCGTGCAGTTCGCAAACCCGTCATGATGCGTTCGTCGTACAACTGGGAGGGGGAAAGAGTTTCTGTTTCTTGGTTCAGAGGCGTTCCATTTTCTGGGTTAAAATGCCCTTTCTCTATACCTATTATATATATAGGGAGGTCTGAGGGGTTCCAACAGCGGGTTTTCCCATCGTAGGAATGGGCTGCGGCTCCGAAACCCAGATAGTGCGTTCCGTCCCAATAGCCGGAGTTATGTCGGGAGTGAAAACCAGGTCGGCAGAAATTGGAAATCTCATAATGTTCAAAGCCTTTTTTGTGAAGTTTGTCCATCAGGTATTCGTACATCTGGCGCGAACATTCCTCATCGACCTCCTCGATTTGCTTGGTATCGCGAAGGCGTGTGAGCTGCGTTCCTTCCTCGTACATCGCCTCCTCGATGGGACGGGTGTAGAGGTAGTACGTCTCCATGGGGCGGCGGAAGTCGTAGTCGGTTATGACACCTACATTAAATTAATTGAGCCACTCATTGCTAATAAAAAAATAATCGGTACGGGCATGAGGCAGGAAATTGATCGCTGCAAGGCGGCAGTAGAGGCAGCAAAAAGTCAGAACGTTGTCGTTGAAGGTCTGGATGCCGAGACTGAGTCGGTTGACAGGCAGACTTCGCAGCTGGGCGACAAAGTCTGGGGTTACATCGTCAGGATTGAGTTCCATCGTCACCTCCGCATCTTCTGCCAAAGGAAAGAGTTGGCGAACCGCATCGAAAAGTTGATGCAGCTGGGGAAAGGTCAGCTGCGAAGGGGTTCCGCCACCCATATAAACCGAAGGGATGGGCTGACTGAGGTCTGCACTCTTTGCCCTTTCCTCCATTTCCTTGCACAAAGCCGCCACATAGCGTTCACGCATGGGCAACGCCGTTGTGGAGAAGAAGTCGCAATAGATGCATCGCGACTGACAAAAAGGAATATGTACGTAGAGGGAAGGCATGAGGAAAGAACGAATGGGTGTTCGTGGGAAAACCACGAACCACAGGTGGGCGCGGATTTATAGGGGCAGTTGCGAGAAACGCTTGTGGCGGCGGAAGAAATACTGCCACAGGAGGGAGAAGTCGCAGCGGTCGGAATCTGTGGTGCTGACGCGGTTCTGCTGAACTTCCTGTCGTTTTTTGGCAAACACAGGTTTGAGCTTCTTGAACTCCCGTTTCGCCTTTCGGATGGCGAGGAAATTCTGGCGGTCCAGCTTCACGAGGAACTGCAAGGCTGCCACCCAGTCGAGCAGACTTCGCCGACGCATGATCCGTTTCAGGTCCTTCTCAGGCAGGTTCTTAAAGAGCATCAGCAGGTTGTTGCGGAAATTGAGAAAGGTCTTGCGTGGATTACCCTGATGGAGTGTGGCTCCGCCAAGATGATAGGCTTCGCTCTGGCTGATGCAGACGATCCTTTTTCCGCGAAGACGGAGGCGCCAGCAGATATCGATCTCTTCCATGTGGGCGAAGAAATGCTCGTCCAGTCCGCCAACCGCCCAGAAGTCTGTTGCCCGCACCATCAAAGCCGCACCCGTTGCCCAATGAAGGTCGCACAGTTCGTCGTACTGGTGGCGGTCCTCCTCGATGGTGTCGAAAACGCGTCCGCGACAGAACGGATAGCCGTAACGGTCTAAGAATCCGCCGGCTGCGCCTGCGTATTCGAAAGCCTCCCCCCTGCCCCCTCCGAAAGAGGGGGAGTAAGAACCTCCGGATGAGGAGGGAACAGTTTCTTCAGACGAATCGAAGAGTTTCAGGAGTTTGGGTTGGCAGGCAGCTACATCGGGGTTAGTATCCATATACGCCAGCATTGGCTCCACCCATCGTTCCTGCCGAATCTCCACATCGGAGTTGAGCAGCAGGAAATAGTCGGCTTCGATCTGTTGCAAAGCTTTGTTATAGCCGCCGGCAAAACCATAGTTCTGATCCAGCACGACGGTAGGGACATCTGGAAACTCCTGAGCTAACATCTTCAATGAGTCGTCCGTTGAGGCGTTATCGGCAACGATGACTTCCACACCTTCCATCTTCGAATTGCGAATGACGGACGGGAGGTATTTGCGCATCATGTCGGCTCCGTTCCAGTTCAGTATGACGATTGCAAGTTTCATCTTTCTGTTTGCATGAATTTTTCTGTCTGTTTGCTCGAATTTATCTGTCTGTTAGCAGATATTTATCTTTCTGTTTGCTCGAATTTAGGGTTCTGTGATGAGTTCTCCCACCAGCGCATCGCCTTTCGTGTTGAAACTGCCCAGACGAACTCGCTGGATGGTGTTGTCGAGAAGCGGATGGTTGGGGAGTTCCACGCGGATGTAGTTGTCTGTGAATCCGTGCATAGGACGCGAGGCCGGCGCATGTTCCATGAGGACGGGACGTTCGCTCCCCACAAAGGAAGCATAGAAATCGTGGGTCTTGCGTTCGGAGAGTTCCAACAGCCGCTGACTCCGTTCGTGCTTTACCTCCGGACTGTTCACGTAGGGAATCTCCAACGCCTTCGTTCCTGGTCGTTCGCTGTAACTGAATACGTGGAGTTGCGACACAGGCAGGCTGTCGATGAAGTTGTAAGCCTGTTCGAAGAATTCGGGCGTTTCGCCTCGTGTGCCCACAATCACATCTACACCGATGAACGCATCGGGAATGAGTTGTTTGATGCGTAGGATCTTGTGCGCAAAGAGGGCTGTGTCGTAACGGCGATGCATAAGTTTCAGCACTTCGTCGCAGCCGCTTTGCAGGGGAATGTGGAAATGAGGCATGAAGCGCCGAGACTGTGCCACAAAGTCTATGATGTCGTCTGTCAGGAGGTTCGGTTCGATGGAGGAAATACGGTAACGCTCAATTCCTTCCACAGCGTCCAACGCTTTCACCAAGTCGAAGAACGTCTCTTTGGTGGTTCGTCCGAAATCGCCGATGTTCACACCCGTAATGACAATCTCCTTCCCTCCTTCTGCCGCCACTCCTCGTGCTTGCGCCACCATCGACTCGATGCTGCCGTTCCGGCTTCGTCCTCGAGCCATCGGAATGGTGCAGTAGGTGCAGAAGTAATTGCAGCCATCCTGCACTTTCAGGAAGTAGCGGGTGCGGTCGCCGTGCGAACAGGAGGGGAAGAAAAGCCTCCCCCCATCCCCCTCCGAAAGAGGGGGTGACTGTGGAAACTTCTTGCCCTGCATCTTTTCCATAATGCGGGGAACGACCTGCTGCTTCTGTTCGCTGCCCAAGACGAGGTCAACGCCAGGAATGTCGGCAAGGAGTTGCGGCTGAAGTTGTGCGTAGCAACCTGTCACCACAACGAAGGCGCCAGGATGGGCTTTCACCATCTTATGAATGGCCTGGCGACATTTGTGATCTGCCACTTCGGTCACAGAACAAGTGTTCACCACACAGATATCCGCCACTTCTCCCTTTCGGGCTGTGCGCACTCCGAATTGTTTGAGTTGCTGCCCTATGGTGGAAGTTTCGGCGAAGTTCAGCTTGCATCCCAACGTGAAATAGGCTGCCTTCTTGTCCTGCAAAATACTGGAGTCAATCAAGGGTTTTTATGAATTATAAGGTATGAATTTCGGATATTTGGTGCGAAGTTAAGAAAAAAATGGCGGAAAAACATGATTTTCTCAGAGATTTTTAGTTTCTTTGCAGTATGAAACGGATTTTTGCCTCTATACTCTTCGTCTTCATTGCCTTCGCGGTCAACGCGCAGACCATTGTCGACGAACATCCAGCTGTGGCGCTGGGTGGAGATATTCTTGCCGGAAACTACAGCGGAATCACCCGAATTGAGGACAACCTCTATGCCGTCGTTGACGACAAAGCTCCGCAAGACGGATTCTATGTCTGGCAGATTGACATCGACAGCCTGACGGGAAAAATCCAGCAGGTGCAGAACCTTGGTTTCCGTCACGACGGACAGCCCAACCGAGATGCGGAGGGTTGTGCCTTCCTGCCTGAACGGCAAACCATCGTAATCAGCGGAGAAGCCGACAACGGACTGGTGGAATATACGCTGGAGGGAAAAGTCTTCAGTCAGATGATGTCCACGCTTTTGCCTGGAGCAGCAGCCAACGCAGGACTGGAAGCGCTGACCTACGACTCGTTGCACCAACGTCTTTGGACGATGGAGGAGGGGAGTGGGAAGCAGCAAGTACGCGTCATCGGTCTGAACACCGATTTACAGGTTGAGGACTTGGGCTTCTACTTAATGGATATGCCTTCTACTTCGAAGAAAGGCGGACAGCACGTGCACGGTGTGAGTGCGCTTTGTGCGTTGTCGGACGAAGCCGGCACTTTGCTGGTGCTGGAACGTGAAGCTTACATCCCTAAGAATAAGATAGGTGCGTGGTGTAAGGTAAAGCTTTATGCTGTTCCTGCGGCATCGTTGTTGGTTCCTTCGTGCGACAAAGACGATGCTCGTTTGATTTGGAAGACCACCACCCGCATGAACTTGTTCCAGCAGAAATTTGCCAACTACGAAGGGATGTGTCTGGGTCCGAAACTCGCTGACGGCAGGCAAACCCTCCTGCTCCTTTCCGATTCGCAGAACCGCTATGCCGGCTTCCTAAAAGATTATCTCAAAGTTCTGATACTCAACTAAAATATCCAATAACATGAAAAAAGTTCTCATTCTTGCCATCTTGCTTTTTCCTGCCTCGTTGTTGACGTTTGCTCAACAGACACGCGTGGTGACAGCTATCGTCAGCAACCCAATGCGTGTGGATCGTGAAGACGAACCAGTCGTTGTCAAATTGAAAAACAAAGACCGCAGGTTTATTGCGCGTTCTGCCGTCGTGACGCTGAACGATGTGGAAGTTCCTTCCCAGATTGACGATCTGGACGGCGACGGACTGCCCGACGAACTCGTCTTCCTTTCCTCTGTGGATAAAGGGGCTTCGCTGGAATATACCATCACTTTCTCTGATACGGAACCGCAGAAGAACTATGTTGCCCGTTCCTACGCAGACCTGCTGCTAGACGACAAGCGTCAGCGTTATCCTCATCTGACGGCGATTGAGGCACCAGGCAAGAGCGACATTTATAGCGACCTTTACCATCACGGAGTGGCGTTCGAATCGGATGTTTCCGCCTACCGAATCTATTTCGACAAACGTCAGAACATCGACATCTACGGCAAGCGAATTAAACGTCTGGAACTGGCTGACACTCACTTCTATACCACTCCGCAACAACTCGAAGAAGGGTACGGAAACGATGTGCTGTGGGCAGGAAACGCCATCGGTTGCGGCACGCTGAAACTGTGGGACGGAGAAAGACCCAACGACTGGAATGAAGTGACGACGCGTGGACAGCGCATAGTGACCACAGGCCCCATCCGTTCCATCGTTGAAGTTACGGACTTCGGCTTCAACAACGGCATGAACGCCACCACGCGCTATATGCTCTATGCGGGTCATCGCGAAGTACTCATCGAGACTACGCTGAACCAACCGCTTCCGTCTGCGATGTTCTGCACAGGTGTTCAGAAAGTCGGTACCGATCCTTATACACTTATCAATCCGAAGGAAGGGCTTTGTGCATCGTGGGGAATGGACTTCCCTGAGCAGTCAAGCCAACAGATGATGATGACCTATCCGCCTGAGACGGTAGGTTTGGCGGTTTATGTTCCCAAGGAATATGTGATGGGTTTCCGCGAAACGAGTCTGAACTGCCTGTTCATTATCGGAAAACTGAAAAAGCCCACGTTCCATTACTATGCCATGTTCTGTGCACGCAAGGAAGTGGGCGGATTTCAAAGTAAGGATGATTGGTTCAGTTGTCTGAAAGACTGGAAAAAGAACCTGGAACATCCTCTCAAAGTGAAGATGAAAAACTTCACCCCTTCCCCCTCTAAATAAGGAGGTAACTGAAGTCTTCCAAATTAACTGTGTCTCCCCCTCTTTCGGAGGGGGCAGGGGGGAGGCTCCTACTTTAGTTTCTGCAGGCGCTTGTATTCTTTCTTCGTCAGGCGCATGAAAGAACCGTGCTGAGGCGCACGTACCCCTTGGATGTCAACGGGTTCGGAGAAATTGCGCAAGTTGCGGTCAGCTTTGCAGATGCGATAGTGCTTGGGATTCGAAGAATACTCAATGTATGCCACGCGCCAAGTGTCGTCGCCAATGAGTTGGAAGGCGCTGCAACCCTCACACTTCTTCTTTCCTTCGAAGCTGACGTAGTCGTCTTCTACGGGTTCACTCCACGGACCGGTGAGTTTGGGAGCTGTGGCTGTGTAGATACCAGGCTTGCCCCCTTCCTTTTTAATCATCATGTGGTAGAGTCCTGTGCTTTGCAGGTAGTTGATGTCTGCATCGATGGTGGCGTAACCCCAGTCGAAGAGCAGACGCGGTTTGGTTAACTTGGTGAACGACTCGTCTGCGTAACTGTAATACATCCGATCGTATTTCTCTTCTGCGCTGTTCCAAAGAGAATAGTAGATGAAGTAGCCTCCGCGTTTTCCGTCAGGCCACACATAGTTGGGATCCCAGAACGTCTGAGGTGCCCACACGCGGTTGATGGTGGACCAGTCTTTGTACACATCAGGACTCTGTGGATCGCAGAAGATGGACGGTCCTTTGCGGAAGTCGAACGTGACGGATTTCCAGTTGATGAGATCTTTGCTGGTCAACAGGTCGATGCCGTAGTTATCCCATTTGTGCGATTTAGCCACACACATGTCGGTCGTTACCATGAGGTAGCCTTTTCCGCGGTGTTCGCGACAAATGAAAGCGTCGCGGGTTCCGCCTTCGATGCGTGCATGTTCCTTGGCATCGAAAATGGGACGTCCGCCAGCTACGTCTTCGTAGTGGTAACCGTCCCGACTGATGGCGTAGGCTGTGTATTCGCCGTCTCCACCCATGTGGCAATAAAGGTAACCGTAGTCACCTTTCTGCAAGTTTTGTGCACTCACACTTGCGGAAAGCGTGAGTGCACTTAGAAGAATGAAATGTTTCATTTGTAATGCTTCAGCTACGTTTTATTAAGCAACTTCTTCGGCTTCAGTCTCGATGGGCTTTTCTGCTTCCTTCTTCTTAGCGAGGAATTCGGGCAGGTTGAGTCCAGCCATATCGAAGAGCTCGTTGAGAGGAGGAACAGACTTCATGAGTCCGGAGAGGAAGTTGGCTGTGGAACCTTTGCCGTCGGCGCTGTTGCCACCGTCCCAAACTGTGACGTGGTCGATGTTGATGCCCTTGACAGCTTCGACCTGAGTCTTGACGAGTTCTGGCAACTTCTCGAGCAAGAGAAGCATATATGCCTTGTTGGCGTCGCCACCGGCAGCCTGCACCATCTTGTCGTAACCGGCAGCCTGCTTGGTCAGCACCTCGTAGAGACCCTTAGCCTCAGCTTCCATCTTGGCAAAGATAGCGTCGGCTTCACCCTTGGCGTTTACGCGGATCTTCTCTGCTTCTGCTTCTGCTTCGATGATTCGACGTTGCTTCTCAATCTCCTGTGGAACGAGGATGTTAGCTTTCTGCGTAGCTTGTTCACGTTCGGCACGGGCATTTTCTGCTTCGCGTTCAGCTGCGTAAGCTTCCTGCTGAGCCTTAGCCTGTTGCACACGCTCTGCAGCAGTTGCCTTGCGCTGGGCTTCAGCTTCTTTCTCACGACGGTCTGCATCGCTGACAGCGATTTCCACCTTTGCGGTATTCTCACCCTTCACAGCCGTTGCGTTGGCTTCGGCAGTACGGATACGGGTTTCGCGGACAGCTTCAGCCTTACCGATTTCTCCGACCTTATCCTGCTCAGCCACGCGGACCTTGGCTTCGTTGATAGCCTTTGCAGCAGCTTCGCGTCCGAGGGCTTCGATATATCCGCTTTCGTCCTTGATGTCGGTTACGTTCACGTTGATGAGGCGCAGACCGATCTTCTTCAGTTCCACTTCCACGTTGGTGGAGATGCTCTCAAGGAACTTGTCGCGGTCGTTGTTCAGTTCCTCAATACTCATGGTGGCAATCACCAGACGCAACTGACCAAAGAGGATATCGCGTGCCAGTTCCTGGATTTGTCCAGGCGTAAGACCAAGCAGACGTTCTGCGGCAGCGTTCATCGACTCTGGGTCGGTACTGATGCCGACGGTGAAGCGTGAAGGCACATCGACGCGGATGTTCTGGCGGGAAAGTGCGTTGGTGAGGTTGGCATCGATGCTGATAGGCGTCAGCGACAGGTAGGCGTAGTCTTCGATGATAGGCCAAACGAAGGCACCACCACCGTGGATGCATCGTGCAGAGGATTTGTTACTTTTGCTTCCGTAGATGACAAGAATCTTGTCGGACGGGCAACGACGGTACCGATTGATGATCGATACGAAGAGGAAGATTGCCACAACTGCGGCGGCAATAATCAGATACATTTGGTTTTGCATAAAATAGAGGTTTTATTAAGTTGAAAGTTGTTTGACTAAACTTTTCTCAGTATTCCTAAGACTTATGATGCGTTCAAAGGCACTCCTGTATGTACCTATGATTTCTGATGTCTCAGAGCGGAGTGACTTTGAGGGTTTCTCCGTCGAGGATTTCGGTGATGCGTACTTTCTGGCCTGTGGAAATGGCTTCGCCGTCGGTCAGGGCATCTAACTCATGGAAAGCGCCATTGACAGAAATCTGGATTTTCCCCTTTCCTTTACCTTTGGCAGGAATGCGGAGATAGACGTTGGCTGTCTTTCCCTCGCAGTTGCGGATGTTGAACGCACCGTTGGCTTCGAGCTTGCGGGTCTGCTTGCGAATGTAGAAAAACATCAACACGAAGAGTACACCCACGACAATGGCTGCCAAAATCAACAGGAAGTTGGAACCGATGGTGTCGTAAAGGCTCACGCCAGCCCAACCGAATCCCATGAAGAAATTGATGAAGTTGCGAATGCTGAAAAGCGACAAGGCGCCTCCTGTGTCCATTGTGCTGGCATCCACGTCGCCGAAGTCGGACACATCGAAACTGGCATCTACGTCGTGTCCGTCCATTCCGATCAGGGTCAGCACCATTTGTACGAGGAAAATGAGAGATGCTACAAGGGCACAACCCCAGAACATCTGTTGCATCGGCTCCATAGCCGAAAACCAAGTTGAGAATGATTCAAACATATTCTTGTACTTTTTTAGAAGGGTTTTACTTTGTTAGTTTTTGAGTAGAGAGGCAACTGAAAGTGCATTTCTAACACCCAGAAGGTGTTTTAAGCGTTATTTTGCTGCGAATATACGAAAAATTTGCCATATCTATTATAATAAGGTGAGATTTTTGTTGATATAACCCAAGATTTTTTATACCTTTGCAAAAATTATTCCAAAATTTAAAAACTGAATATCATGAACGAAGTAAAACCTTATGTAATTGGTGTGGACTTAGGAGGCACCAATACCGTGTTCGGAATCGTGAATCAACGTGGAGAAGTAGTCTGCGACAACTCTATCCGCACGCAGGAATATGCCACAGCCGAAGCTTTCGTGGAGGCTGGTGTTGCTTGTCTGAAACCGCTCATCGAACGAGCTGGCGGCATCGGACAAATCAAGGCGATGGGTATCGGTGCTCCCAACGGAAACTACTATTCAGGCTCCATTGAGTATGCTCCCAATCTTCCCTGGAAGGGAATTGTGCCGCTGTCGAAGATGTTCTCCGACGCGCTCGGCATTCCTGTTGCGATGACCAATGATGCTAACGCAGCAGCTCTGGGAGAGATGATTTATGGTGTGGCTCGTGGCATGAAGAACTTCATCGTCATCACGCTGGGAACAGGCGTGGGAAGCGGCATCGTGATTAACGGACAGTTGGTCTATGGACACGATGGCTTTGCAGGCGAATTGGGTCACGTAACAATGGTGAGAGGTGAAGATGGACGTCCTTGCGGTTGTGGCCGTAAGGGTTGTCTGGAAACCTATTGCTCTGCAACGGGTGTGGCTCGTACAGCTCGTGAGATTCTGGCAAAGACCGACCGCCCCAGCTTGCTTCGCGAACTCGACCCAGAGAAGATTCAGAGTCTGGATGTGTCGATTGCTGCAGGCAAGGGTGACGAAGTGGCAAAGGAGATATTTGAGTTTACGGGAAAGATGCTGGGTGAGGCTTGTGCCGACTTCGCAGCCTTCTCTTCTCCGGAGGCCTTCATCTTCTTCGGCGGACTGACCAAAGCCGGTGATCTGATCATGAAACCCATCGAAGAAAGCTACAACGCACATGTGATGGGCATTTTCAAGAATAAGGCAAAATTCCTGGTTTCTGGCTTGATGAGTAGTAATGCTGCTGTACTGGGCGCCAGTGCTTTAGGTTGGGAAATTGAAACTAATAATTGAAGATAGGGACTTTGGCTGAAAATCGTTTGTTCACTATTCGTCGGCGAGTGATGCTGATTTACACGGGTGGCACCATTGGAATGATTCGCAATCCTGAGACAGGAGCGTTGGAGACATTCAATTTTGCCCACCTGCAGAAGCATGTGCCTGAGCTGAATGAGTTCGATTATGTCATCCGGAGCTATCAGTTCGATCCTCCGATTGACTCGTCGGACATGCAACCTGAATTGTGGACGCGAATCGTGGAAATCATCCGTTACAACTATGACGAGTTTGACGGCTTTGTCATCTTGCATGGCACAGACACGATGGCTTATACAGCATCGGCTTTGAGTTTTATGCTGGAGAATCTGAGCAAGCCAGTCATTCTGACCGGAAGCCAGCTGCCAATCGGCGTTCTGCGTACAGACGGCAAGGAAAACCTCATCAACGCCATCGAACTGGCTGCTGCCTGCGACGAGAACATGCGTCCCAGAGTGCCTGAAGTCTGCGTTTGCTTTGGTCAGAAACTCTATCGAGGCAACCGCGTGACTAAGTGTAACGCAGAGAATTTCAATGCGTTTACATCCTACAACTGCGCTCCGTTAGCTGTTACAGGCATCAACATCAACTTCGACGAGACACTCATCCGTCACGCCGATGCTGCCTTACCAATGGTGACGCACACCCAGCTCGACAACTCTGTCATTGCCATCACGCTCTTTCCTGGTGTTCGTGCCGATGTGATTGAGCACGTCTTCCGCTTTCCTGGTATCAAGGGAATCGTTCTGCGAACCTTTGGTTCCGGTAATGCGCCCCAGAAAGAATGGTTGCTGAATGCCATCCGTTGTGCGACGCAGGACGGAAAGGTGGTGGTGAATATCACCCAATGTCAGCATGGGGCAGTAGAGATGGGACTCTATGCCACAGGTCAGCAACTGCTGGCTGCAGGAGTGGTGAGCGGAAAGGATATGACCGTGGAGTGTGCCGTAACGAAGCTGATGGTGCTTTTCGGACGTGGTTTTTCTGCAGAAGAGGTGCGAGAACAGATGTCAAAGTGCCTTGCAGGTGAATTGACGGAATAAAAATTTCCTTGTCTCAAAAAAAAGTTGTATCTTTGCACAAATTTATAGTTTTGACAATGAAAAAACTAAAGTTTTTAAGTCTGTCTGTTGCAATTTTGGCCATCATGCTGATGGTGGCTTGCAACGGAAAGGAAAAAGAAACTCCAGTCTCACCGTTGGTGGGAATCTGGGATTTGGTGAATGTGGATAGTCGCCTGAACGGCGTGCCTGACGAGTCGGCAGACGAAGACGACGATACGCCTGTGACGTATGAGTTCAAGGCAGACTCCACGTATGTCCACATGGAAGACAGCATCCTCGATGAGGGACGTTGGTTCCTGGATGGCGACCGGCTTCACCTCTTTTCCACAGAAGAAGATATGTGTATGGCTACTCAGGTGGAACGTCTTGCCAACGACTCGCTCTTTGTTTATCTGCACGATAGCATCGATGGCGATTTCATAGAGGAACATCACATCTATTTAAAGCGAAAGAAATAAATCAGGATGAGTTTAGTATTGGCGTTGCCCGACATCAGTTTCTTGGAGATGATTGTGAAAGGAACAGTCATCGGCATTGTTGCGTCTGCGCCAATGGGACCCGTCGGCATTCTCTGTGTACAGCGAACCTTGAACAAAGGTCGTTGGGCAGGATTTGCCACAGGTGTGGGAGCTGCAGCCAGCGATATTCTTTACGCCCTCATCACGGGTTACGGTATGTCGATGGTGGTGAGCATCATCGAAAATCCCAAGTGGGCATTCTGGATTAAGCTGGTGGGTTGTGTGCTCCTGTTCCTCTTCGGACTTTATACTTACCGCACGAATCCGCAGGCAGCTACCGTAGATGCTGAACGTCAGGCGAAGAAAGCAGGTAAGAAGTTCAAGAACGCCAAGAAGAACGCTCCCAAGTCGAAGTTCGACCAGATTCAGGAAGAAAGACGGAAACTGAAACCCGTGAAGCTGAGTCGTGTGGCTTTGATGAATCATGCGATGACAGGTTTCCTGGTAACGTTCTCCAACCCTCTGATTATCTTCCTGTTTGTGGCACTCTTTGGCCAGTTTACCTTTATTCGTCCCTTCGATCCAGGTCCACAAGTCATTGGTTATCTCTTCATTGTGGTGGGAGCCGTAGCCTGGTGGTTCGGACTTACCTGGCTGATTGACAAGGTTCGCAACCGCTTCGATGTACACGGCATCTGGGTGATTAACCGCATCATTGGCATCATCGTGATGGCTGTATCGGCTATCATCGCCTGCTGCACCTTCTTCTAACCCGGTTTTCTGTACATTTGTTTTCTTTTGAAGTATGATTATTGCACAGAAACTCAAACAAAGCAATATAGCTGAATATCTGCTTTATATGTGGCAGGTGGAAGATATCATCCGTGCCAACCATCTCGACATCGACCAACTGGAGCAGAACTACCTTTCGCGTTTCCAACTCGACGAACCAGCTCGTAGCGATTTGCGTGAGTGGTACGAGAACCTGATTGAGATGATGCGTTCGGAAGGAGTGACTGAGAGAGGACATCTTCAGATTAACAAGAACATCCTGATTCTGCTGACGGATGTGCACGCCCAACTGCTCCGTTCGTCCAAACATCCCTTCTATTCAGCTGCCTACTACAAGGCGTTGCCATTTATCGTGGAACTACGCCAACGTTCGCAGACACAGGAGAAGTCGGAGTTGGAAAACTGCTTCGACGCGATGTACGGACTGATGATGCTTCGTTTGCAAGGAAAACCTGTGAGCGAAGATACCCTCAAGGCAATGGACCACATCTCGAAGTTCCTCGGAATGCTGGCTGAGTATTATAAAAAGGATAAGGCTGGGGAAGTGGAGTATTGACAGTTTCCTCTTACTCTCCTGTTGAGGAAGATGCGTAAAAATGATAGTTGTATTTTAGGATGAACATACTGATAACAGGCTGTAACGGACAGTTAGGCAACGAAATGCAGTTGTTGGCAAAGGAGTATCCGCAACACACGTTTTTCTTTACGGATGTGGAGGAACTGGATATTACCGATGCTGCAGCTGTGAATCAATATGTGCAGGTGAATGCTGTGGATTGCATTGTCAACTGCGCAGCCTATACTGCTGTGGATAAGGCTGAGTCGAATCCGGAACTTTGTGCTTTGCTCAACAGCCAGGCTCCTGGATATCTGGCTGAGGCTGTGGAGAAGCGAAATGGTTGCCTGGTGCAGATTTCCACCGACTACGTGTTCGACGGAACGAACCATACACCTTACACAGAAGACGAGCCGACTTGTCCCAATTCTGTCTATGGCAGAACCAAACTGGCAGGCGAACAACAGGCGATGCACAAGTGCAGCCGTACGATGATTATCCGTACAGCTTGGCTTTACTCGTCCTTTGGCAGCAACTTTGTGAAGACCATGTTGCGCCTGGGACGCGAGAAGAGCGAACTGGGTGTCATCTTCGACCAGATCGGCACGCCGACCTATGCACGCGACCTTGCTCGGGTCATCATGACGGCAGTTGACAAAGGCATCATTCCTGGTATCTATCATTTCACGAACGAAGGCGTCACGTCCTGGTACGACTTCACTCTTGCCATCCACCGCCTGGCAGGCATCACCACTTGTCGTGTACGTCCGCTCCACACCAGCGAGTATCCTACTCCTGCCACTCGTCCTCATTACTCAGTCCTCGATAAATCCAAGATAAAGCAAGCCTACGGCATCACCATTCCTCACTGGGAATCCTCCCTTGCCTCCTGCCTCAAAAACTTGCTTATCAGGGATTTAAGGGATTAAAAAGGATTTATATGCAATACGATAAGTTGACTGAGCAGATTATCGCGGCCTATTATGACGTCTATAATACGTTGGGTTTTGGATTTGTGGAACAAGTCTATCAAAATGCCATGTATAAAGAGTTAGGTATGCGAGGACTTTTTTGTGATTGTCAGAAACGCGTAGAAGTAATATATAAAAATGAATTAGTTGGGTATTACATCCCAGATATTATTGTAGAAAATAAGATCGTTTTGGAATTGAAAGCGCTGGCTGAGATTACGGGCGATGAAATCGCTCAGTTGCTGAATTATTTGAAGGCAACAGATATGGATGTCGGTTTTTTGATGAACTTTGGTGCTCCTAAGCCCTTCTTCAGAAGATGTGATAACCATTTTAGATGATTTTACAGCACAATCCTTCAAATCTTATTAATCCTTTAGAATTACATTCTGTGAACCTTGTCACGATTCGGCAAAATTTGAGCAAGCTCATATTGCTCTCGCTGCTCCAAGGATAATCCGGAAAGATCCTTATAAATCCTTTAAATCCCTGATTAATAATCCCTGATAAAAAATCCCTGATAAAAATCCTTAGACAGAACAGATAGATTATGAATGAAATAGATCGTAGAAGAACGTTTGCCATCATTAGTCACCCTGATGCGGGTAAGACGACGCTAACAGAGAAGCTGCTGTTGTTTGGAGGACAGATCCAAGTGGCAGGAGCTGTGAAGTCGAATAAGATCAAGAAGACAGCGACCAGCGACTGGATGGAGATAGAGAAGCAGCGTGGTATTTCCGTCAGCACATCCGTGATGGAGTTCGACTATACACCAGACGGTTCAGACATAGAATACAAAGTCAACATCCTCGACACCCCAGGTCACCAGGACTTTGCCGAAGACACCTTCCGCACCCTCACAGCCGTCGATAGTGCGATCATCGTGATTGATGGAGCCAAGGGCGTGGAGACGCAGACACGTAAGCTGATGACCGTTTGCCGCATGCGCAAAACCCCTGTGATTGTTTTCATCAACAAGATGGACCGTGAGGGACGCGATCCGTTCGACCTTCTCGACGAAGTGGAGCAGGAACTTCAGATCAGCGTACGTCCGCTGTCTTGGCCCATCAATCAGGGAGCACGTTTCAAAGGAGTTTATAATATTTACGAGAAGAATCTCAACCTCTTCATGCCCGACAAACAGAAAGTGACAGAGAAGGTTAGCGTGCAGATTGATTCAGCAGAGCTGGACGAAAGGGTAGGGAAGGAGGACGCCGACAAACTGCGTGAAGACCTTGAACTCGTTGACGGAGTGTATCCTGAGTTTGATGTGCAGACCTATCTCGACGCAGAAGTGGCACCAGTTTTCTTTGGATCGGCCCTCAACAATTTTGGTGTGCAGGAACTGCTCGACTGCTTCGTGCAGATTGCTCCTAATCCTCGTCCCACCACAGCCGAGGAACGCCTCGTGCTGCCCGAAGAACCGAAGTTCACAGGCTTTATCTTCAAGATTACAGCGAATATCGACCCCAACCACCGTTCGTGTACAGCCTTCTGCAAGGTCTGCTCAGGCAAGTTCGTGCGAAATGCCCCCTATCTGCATGTCCGTCAGGGTAAGATCGTCCGTTTCTCTTCGCCCACACAGTTCATGGCACAGAAGAAGAACACCATTGATGAGGCTTGGCCTGGCGACATCGTCGGTCTGCCGGATAATGGCATCTTTAAGATTGGTGACACGCTGACCGAAGGCGAGCAGTTGCATTTCAAGGGTCTGCCCTCCTTCTCGCCTGAGATGTTCAAGTACATCGAGAATGCCGACCCGATGAAGACGAAGCAGCTGGAGAAAGGCATCAACCAGCTCATGGACGAGGGTGTGGCGCAACTCTTCATCAACCAGTTCAACGGACGAAAGCTCATCGGAACGGTCGGACAACTGCAGTTCGAAGTCATCCAGTACCGCTTGGAGAACGAATACAACGCCCTCTGCAAGTGGGAACCTGCCAGCCTCTACAAAGCCTGCTGGATTGAGAGTGATGACGAAGCAGAATACGAGAATTTCAAGAAAAGAAAGTACCAATATATGGCTCACGACCGTGAAGGACGCGATGTGTTCCTTGCCGATTCCTCCTACGTTCTCATGATGGCGCAGCAGGACTTTAAGCACATCAAGTTCCACTTCACGAGCGAGTTTTAGTGGTAGTGCCTATGTTACAAGACGAAGTAAAGAAAGCGATAGAAGTGATGAAGAATGGCGGCGTCATTCTTTACCCAACCGACACGGTCTGGGGTATCGGTTGCGATGCCACCAACGCCGAAGCCGTTCGACGTGTCTATGATATCAAGAAGCGCGAGGACTCCAAAGCGCTCATCTGTCTGGTCGATAGTCCCGACCGTCTCGCCCGTTACGTCAGGAACGTGCCGGATGTCGTGTGGGATATGGTAGATCTGACTACCAAACCGCTGACCGTCATCTACGAAAACGCCACAGGCTTGGCACCCAATCTCTTGGCTGAAGATGGTAGCGTGGGCATTCGTGTGACAGCCGAAGCGTTCTCCAAGGAACTTTGCTTCCGTTTCCAGAAACCCATCGTCTCCACCAGCGCCAACATAAGCGGCGAACCTACCCCTCGCACGTTCGACGAGATTAGCGAGGAAATCAAGGAAAGCGTCGATTATGTGGTGCGCTACAACCAGCGTTGTAAGGAGAAGCACCAGCCGTCGAGCATCGTGAAGGTACGTGCCAACGGCGAGTTCGAAATCATTCGCCAATAACTTTGTCCTTATTCCTTATTTATATATATAGTTCTACCTGATATGAATACGTTAAGGCTGCGAAGACGAGAGGTGAGTTTCCTCAACCGACTGACCAACTGGCTGAAAGGCGATAAGACCAATCGGCAGATTGTGCTGGGTCTGAGTCTCATCGTGGGTCTTTGTGCGGGTTTGGCTGCATTCGTCCTGAAGTTCTTGGTTGAAGAAATCAAGGACTTGCTGACGGCAGGCTTCCAGGCCGACGAGTCCAACTGGCTCTACCTCGTCTATCCGGCTATCGGCATCCTGCTGGCTTCCCTCTTCGTGCGTTACGTGGTTCGTGACGACATCAGCCACGGCGTGACGAAGATTCTTTATGCCATCAGTCGCAAGCGTGCACGTATCAAGAGCCACAACCGTTGGTCGAGTGTGGCAGCAAGTGCCATCACCATCGGCTTTGGCGGAAGTGTCGGAGCCGAGGCACCTATCGTGTTGACAGGTAGTGCGTTCGGTTCCCATCTGGGAAAGCGTTTCCATTTGCCTCCCGCCACACTCATGCTTCTCGTGGGGTGTGGTGCAGCTGGTGCTGTGGCAGGCATCTTCAAGGCGCCGATTGCCGGCATGATGTTCGTGCTCGAAGTCCTGATGCTCGACCTGAACATGGCTTCGCTTCTTCCTCTTTTGGTCACCAGCCTCACGTCCGTCTGTGTCAGCTACGCCATCTACGGCACAGAGTCGATGTTCACGTTCGAACTCGAGAAAGCCTTCACCATCGACATCATTCCTGGCTGCATCCTCTTAGGTGTGGTTTGTGGATTGGTTTCGCTCTACTTCACTCGTGCCATGAACAAGTTCGAACGGCTGTTCGCCTGGCTTCGGACACCTTGGCGCAAGTTCATGCTGGGAGCAGGTGTGCTGGGTATTCTCATCTATTTCCTGCCTGCCCTTTACGGCGAAGGCTACGACGTGATTTCCCAGCTTATTAACGGAGCTGATCCCGACGATATCATGCACAACACCTTCTTCTATGGCGGAGGCACACAGGCGTTGCTCATCTACCTCTCCCTCGTGCTCTTCATGAAGGTCTTTGCCTCCAGCGCCACGAACGGAGGAGGTGGTTGCGGAGGAGTGTTCGCACCCAGCCTCTTCGTGGGAGCGTTGACAGGCTTTGTGTTCTCCATGCTTTGGGATTCCGTCTTGGCGCTCCAGATGGGAAGCGGAGGCTTTGTCATGCCGAAGAACTGCGTGCTGTATGGAATGGCAGGATTGATGTCGGGCGTCATGCATGCGCCCCTCACAGGCATCTTCCTTATCGCCGAACTCACGGGGGGCTACCAGCTCTTTGTGCCCATCATGATTGTGGCGACCGTCAGCTATCTCACCATCAACGTCTTCGAGCCTCACAGCATCTATGCCATGCGTCTGGCTCGAAAGGGCGAACTCCTCACCCACGACAAGGACGACGCCATCCTTACCGTCCTCCAGCTGGGTTCGTTGCTCGAGAAAGACTTTGTCAGCATACGTCCCGACTGGGATTTGTCGAAAATCACGCTTGCCATCGAGCGTAGCCGCCGCAACCTCTTCCCTGTGGTTGACGGAACAGGCCGCCTCCTGGGCATTCTCTCCCTCGATTCCGTCCGAAAAGTGATGTTCCGTAGCGAACTCTACCATAAATATACCGTTGAGTCGTTCATGAAGGAGCCGCCGGCTGTCCTCACCACAGCCGACACCCTGAAAGTCGCCACTCAGAAGTTCGACGAGACCCGCGCTTGGAACCTGCCCGTCGTTGACGGAACAGGCCGCTTCATCGGTTTCATTTCCCGTTCCGGTCTCTTCAACTCCTATCGCAAAACCCTCGTCAACTTCACAGCTGAATAGCCTATGAATAAAGAAGATTTACGCATCGTTTATATGGGCACTCCCGATTTTGCTGTGGAGAGCCTGCGAGCCTTGGTAGAAGGCGGTTATAACGTAGTGGGCGTCATCACGATGCCCGACAAACCCATGGGTCGTCACGGAAGCGTGCTCCAGCCAAGCCCCGTCAAGCAATATGCCGTTGAACACGGTTTGCGCGTGCTTCAGCCCGAACGCCTCAAAGACGAGGCTTTCGTCGAAGAACTGCGCAGCCTGCGTGCCGACCTCCAGATCGTGGTGGCGTTCCGCATGCTGCCCGAAGTGGTGTGGGCAATGCCGCCGATGGGCACCTTCAACCTCCACGCCTCGCTCCTGCCTCAGTATCGCGGAGCTGCTCCCATCAACTGGGCAGTCATCAACGGCGAGACGGAGACAGGCATCACCACCTTCTTCCTTAAGCACGAGATAGACACAGGCGAAGTCATCCAGCAAGTACGTGTACCCATTAGCGATACCGACAACGTGGGCGACGTCCACGACCGACTCATGCTGCTCGGAGGCAAGCTCGTCACAGAGACCGTTGACAACATCCTTGCCGGCAACGTCCATCCCATCGACCAGAGCCTCCTTTCCGCTTCTGCAGGTGAGTTGAAGCCAGCACCCAAAATCTTCCGCGAAACCTGCCGCATCGACTGGTCCCAGCCTACGAAGCGCATCTACGACTTCATCCGCGGCCTCAGTCCCTATCCCGCTGCTTGGACAGAACTGGTCACTTCTCCCGATAGTGCCTCTTCAGCCAATAGCGCTCTCCAGGTCAAAATCTTCGAAGCCGAAAAGCGCGAAGCCCAGCCTGCGCAGACCCCTGGCTCCCTCCTTTCCGACGGCAAAAACTACCTCGATGTCGTCTGCACAGACGGGATCCTGCGTATCAAGACCCTTCAGCTGGCAGGCAAAAAACGCATGGCGATTGCCGATTTCCTGCGTGGAAACAACGTCTGCAACGCTCGTTTTTGTTAAAAATTGCCCCTTTACGTAAAAAAATACGCACATTTTTTGCTTTTTTCACAGAAAAGCCGTTACTTTGCCCCCGAAATCAACGCTCTGCGCCTTTTCTTGCGGGGCAAAACATTAAACGTTAAACATTAAAACCCTCATTGCCTATCGACAAAACATTACGCTTAACAAATTTAAAAAAGCTTAATGAAAGAATTTTCAGCATACACCGACGAGCAGTTGGTCGTATCGTTCAAAGAAGGCAATGATAGTGCATTCGATGCGCTCCTGAAGCGCTACGAAAGCAAAGTTTATTCCTATATTTTCTGTGCAGTCCGCAACCAGGAAGAAGCCAACGACCTCTTCCAGGAAGTCTTTATGCGCGTAATTGCTACCATCAAGTCGGGGCGTTACAACGACATGAACAAGTTCGCTTCCTGGCTCATGCGCATCACCCACAACCAGGTCATCGACCGCCATCGCCACCTGCAAGGTCCGCAGCTCATCTCCGACGACGACTCAGAAATGGACATCTTCAACGATGCCTCCATCGCCGTTGACGAGAACCGCGAACGCGAAATCATCGACCAGCAGACCCTTGCCGAAGTCCGTCACCTTATCATGCAGCTGCCCGAAAGCCAGCGCGAAGTGGTCCTCATGCGTTTCTACGATGAACTCAGCTTCAAGGAAATCGCCGTCAAGACAGGCGTCAGCATCAACACAGCCCTCGGTCGCATGCGCTACGCCCTCATCAACCTCCGCAAACTCGCCCGCCACGCCTTAGCATAACAGACCCTAACCATAAGCGTTATAAAAATGCAGCACCAAGCTCATGCATGGTGCTGCATTTCATTATTATAAGTCATCATTGAGCCAAACATCTTTACGATGAATAATGCCAAGCACATTGAAAACAAACTTGCAGCACGCTGAATTATCCGCCAATGCACGCTGATAATTCTCCATCAGCGAACACTAACAAAATTTCCAAGTACTTGGAAAAATAATTCTAAGTACTTGAAAAAATATTTCTAAGTACTTGAAAATTTATTTCTAAGTACTTGGAATTTTTAGAACAGTTAAGAGATAATAGAATTGAAGCACGCACAAACCTCCGTCCAAGCGTGCAAAGATAAGAAATCTTACGCACTCTTCTGAATCCTGGGGCTATCTCAGCTCTTTTGTTGCCTACAAGACACAAATACTAATATTAATTCCAAATATAATATTTAAAAGCGTCTTTTTTTAATGGATTTTCTTATATTGTTGATTATTTTGTTTATCTTTGCGTTCAAATTAAAGATATTTGCAAATGGAAGATTAGAATCGTATTAAAATCGTACTCTTTGCAATGAAGTGAACTGCATAGTGGCTTGCAGAGGAATTAGGCAAGAATCCTGCTACTGTTCGTAAAAGGTTTACCAACGTTTCTCAGACCGATTTGAATACATTAGATAAGATAGCAATATTGCTTGACATTGACAACGGAGAACTCATAACAGATAAAGAATAAAATGGCAGATATTATACATATTCAAGAATCAGAGTATGATGCAATTCTGCGACAGGCTGTCGCAGTTATTGACAGGACAAGAGCAATGGTGGCAACAACGGTATGTTCTGCCATCGGTACCGCTCATTGGGAAATCGGGAAATTGCTTCACGACAAGAAGATTGAAAGTAAGCATGGAAGCGGCGTGGTAAATCGCTTGTCTTTTGACTTGAAGCATCGTTATCCACAGATGGGAGTTTCTCCAAGAAACCTGTGGGACATGAAGAAGTTTTATGAACGTTTCTGTGAAAGCGAGCCAAAACTGCGACAGGCTGTCGCAGTTTTACCTTGGGGGCATACTCTTACCTTGATGCGCAAGTTCGGAGACGATGATAATACCATATTATATTACGCACAAGAAACTGCTTCAAAAGGTTGGAATCGTGAGCTTCTATCTAGTGCCATTTCTATGCAAATGCACAAGAGGAAGAATGAGCCTTCTGATAATAATTTCGAGCAGACGCTACCTGCTACACAGGCGATGTTTGCCAATGAGGTGTTCAGAAGTGGTTACAATTTGGGATTCCTTGGCGTGAAAGATCCCATCTTGGAAACAGAACTTGAAGCCCGACTGGTAGAGAAGGTAAAGCAGTTCCTTTTGGAACTTGGCAAAGGTTTTTCGTATATTGGCAATCAATACGTGCTTGAATACAATGGAAAGCGGAGTAAGGTTGATATGCTTTTCTTCCATCGCGGTCTTCATTGCCTTGTGGCCATTGATTTGAAGATTGGCGAATTTAGGCCAGAATATGCAGGTAAGATGAACTACTACCTCTCTTTGTTAGACCGTTTGGAACGTAGGGAAGATGAAAACCGTTCTATCGGTATCATTCTGTGTGCTGAGAAAGATCGTGTTGAAGTTGAATTAGCATTAGAAGATATGGGCAAACCCATTGGAGTTGCAGATTATCAACTGATTGTGCCACAAGAAGAATTAAAGAGAGTAGTGGCAGAAGAAATGGAAGCTTTTGGCAAGGAACATCCTATTCAAATCGAAAAGGAGGAAAATACATAGAAATAAGGTGCTCATTCAATTATCGCAAATGGTTAGATTGGTGCCATGTAACTTCTTGTCTATATAGTTCATAATTGATGTAACGGATGAATCTTCAATAATAGTGATATGAACATTCCTCAAAATATTATTGTTCGTTTAAATGAACTTCCCATAGAAGAGGTAGCTGATAAACTTGGTTTAGAGGTTAGAAGGCATAAAGCCCTTTGCTTTATGCATAACGACC
>CAJOHO010000025.1 GCA_905234555.1 uncultured Bacteroidaceae bacterium | reverse complement strand
CGCTTATATATAATAGTTTAACCTAATTTTAACTTCATAGTTTCTTCATAAAATCGGGGATTTTGTTCATAGAAACTTCATAAAAACTTCATAGTTTTAACCTATTTTCTGCTTTTTCCGTGACTTTTTTTCTGTAGGCAGGCAAAAAAAACTGTTTATTTGTTTTTCTTTTCATATCTCTGCAAACGAAATATAGTTAAAAAAAGCACAATTATTGCCAAAATTATGAAGAAAGTATGAAGAAAATATGAAGTTTCTCCCCGTTTTTATGAAGAAACTATGAAGTTAAATTTGGATCAACTCGCTAATAACCTGCAAGTTGAGCCTAAAAATATGAAGTTTCTCGCCAAAAATATTTTTTTAGGGATTTACTTTGCTTGGATTACTCCAAGCCGAAGAGTTTCTTCAGGCCGCCGTCAACGCCGCTGAATCCGGCGAACCCAAGGAGGCTCTGCCTTGGGAAGTGTTAACCCAGGAGGCGCATAACAGCATCATCCTCAGAGCCAAGCGTGCTGACATCTGCGACGGAGCCAATCCCAAGACGGACATCGTGGAAATCCTCAACTCAAACGAGGTGCCTGCCTTCGATCCCATCAAGGATTATTCATGCGGCTTTCAGGCCTCTATGTTAGGTTGTGAGGGTAAATTAAGATTGAAGGGAAAAGAGTGAAGAATGAAGAATAGGTGAAGTCAACCTCACGAATGGAACTGCGAATACAAACTCCTAAACCGGACAGAAGTGATGTATATAAATTTGGACTTCTGATAGGTAGTCTGTTTTAATGTGTAATATTCTGGGGATAAGTGGGGTATGTTTTTAGCGATGGTCTAAATTTGTATCATTAAGAATGGTGATTTTTTTGTTGCTTTTTCTAATTGTTTTTTTACTTTGATTCTGTGGTTTCGGCTTGGCGACGGAGCCATTCTTCTTTGGTGCGGGTCCAGCGCTTGTGGGACCAGAGCCAGAGGTAGGGTTCGCGCTGGATGTCCTCTTCGAGGAGCTGCATGTAGCGGTCTGTCAGTTCGTAGTCGGGGTGTTGTTTGGCTTGGGACGAGATGGGGATAATCTCGAAATGATAGTAGCCGCGCTTGGGACGTGTGACGCGACCATAGACCATCGCTGCGTCGAACTTCTTGGCGATACGTTCTGCTCCTGTGAAGACAGCTGTGTCGTGGTGGAGGAACGGCGTGAAGTGATGGATGGCGTTCCACTTGGGTTGCTGGTCGGCAATGAAGCCTACTACGTATTTCCCGTCGGTCTTGCGAAGGGCAGCCAGACGGAAGAGGGTGTGGCGCATCTTGACACATTCGCAGCCATAACGGGCACGATTGCGAAGGAGGATGCGGTTGAGGGCACGATTGCGCACACGATGGTAGATTTCCAGCACGTGTTGGTTGGGCACCATATAACAGAGGGCTGCACCCCATTCCCAGTTGCCGTAATGGCCTGTGCAGAAGAACGTGAACTGCTTTCCCTCGTTCACCATCTGGTGGAAGGCTTCGATATTGGAGAAGGTGACGCGACGCAGGAACTGCTTGGGCGACATCGTGGTCAGTTTGATGTTCTCCACGAAGTAGTCGCAGAACAGGTGGTAGTAGCGTGCTTCGATGTGACGCAGCTCTTTCTGACTCTTCTCAGGAAAGGCTTCGCGCAGGTTCTGACGCACCACTTTGAGTCGATAGCGAACGACATAGTGGATGATGGGATAGACGCAGTCGGCAAGCACATAGAGCACTCGCAGGTGAAGCAATGAAAGCAGCCAGAAAAGGGGGAAAACGAGGTAGTACATAGGAGATTATTCATTAATGGTTTTTTCCACGTCGGTCTGCATCTGGTGGATGTCGGTGCCGTAGTGGAGGATGGTGCGTGAACTGTCGGCGATGACGTAAGAGGGAAGATCGCGGATGGCGAGACGGCTTACCAATGGGCTGTTCCAGGCCCGATGGTCGCAGATGTAACGGATGCCTAAGCTGTCGGCATCGGCAAACTCGCTGAAGCGGTAGTCTTCGGTGTCGAGCGAAAAGGCGACGATGTCGAGCTGACGACTATCCTTATATTCATCGCGGATGTGCTGGAGCGTCTCTTTGGTCTGCCAGGCATCGTTGAGCCAAGTAGCCCAGAAGGCAATCAGCACGTAGGGACGGCGTATCTTGTCTAAAGCGTAAGTCTGCTTGCTGTAGGTGGTAAACGAGAGTTTGGGCAGCTTTTTTCCTTTCGCTGTCTTGCCGGACGACTTCAAGGCGGACTGTACGTCGAGCAGCAGCCGGTTCTTAGGCTGGCTTTTGATCAGGAGGTCGAGCTGAGCCTTGATGTCGGCTTCGGGCACATCGTCGTCCTGCAGGAAGAAGCGGTCGAAGAGGTAGATGGCCACCAGTGACTTTTTGTTCTTCTCAATATAGCGCTTCGCTGCCTCGCGTGTCTGTTTGGCGTCCGACTTATAAACTTCCTTGCGGAACTGGTTCATCACCTTGTTCTCCTCGTTGCCGTTGACCACATAGTTGCGCAGGTCGTTGGCGGTGGCTTCGTAGCGCAGTTCGTCGCCCTCGCGTGCAAAGATGACCTGCTCCACCGCATTGGGGAAGACCAGCATGTAGGCGGCCAGATCGCTTTCAGCCTTACCCACATACTTGAAGGAACCATCCTTCACAATGATGGTATCGACATCTGCCAGCGCTCCGTTCTGGTTGTAAATCAGCAGTTCTCCTGCCTGCATATCGCGGAATTTTCCTTCAAGGGTGAAGGACTTTTCTTTCTTTCCGCACGATGCCAGCAGACAGAGGGCTAGGAGGGGGAGGAGTTTTAGTGAAGAGTGAAGAGTGAAGAGTGAAGAATGCATTATTAACGGGGCGGATGGTTATTCTTTTACGAGTTCGCGGACGAGGGACTGGTAGTGCTGGAATTCGAGGTCGGTGAGGGCACGTTTTGCCAGCTGAGGATTGGTGTTAGCGACGGCTTTCAGGCCTGTGCGGATATCCTCTTCGTTGTTCATGCGGGCACCCAGAACGGCTTTCAGATAATGGGTCAGGGCATCGGGTGAAGCGATGGTTGTCAGCGTGACCTGGGCTGCTGCATAGTCCTGCGAGAGAATCTGCGCCAACACGGTGTTGTTGTTGCTACCCAGCTGTTCCAGAACGGCTGTGGCTAGCGTGTAACGTCCTTGCTGCAGGTATCTGAGTCCTTCGGCTTCGCGATCGGTGTTGAGGATAGGCTGTGCAAACGATGGGGTACAGAGTACACCTTCCGTCAGTTTCAGTTCACGCTGGGTGGTTTTCTTCTCAACCTTCGGTCCTTTCTGTATTTTCAGGAACAGCTGTCCGTTGTCCATCCCTTCCTTGTAGGGGAACTGCACGTTGAGGTTGAGCCGTTTTCCGTTCTTGTAGCTGACGATGGGGTAGTGGCTTTCCAGCATCTCACCCTGAACGGTCAGCGTTTCGCCAGCAGTCTCGCTGAGTTGATGCTGAGCACCATAACGCAGTTCACAGGAAAGGGTCATCAGGTCGGTCTTGCCCACAAACTGAGGCGGTAGCTGGATGGTGAGCGACGCAGGAACGGTCTTGTTGACGTAGGTGAGCGGAATGGGGTCGATGGTGACGTTTCCTGCTGTCAGGTCTGTGGCTCGTTTGGATCCGCACGCAGACAACAGACCTGTCGCAGCTACGAACATGATGATCTTTATTGTTTTCATATCTTGGGTTTATTTGGTGAATCGTTTGCTGAAATGTCGGACCGGATACCATACGGAGATGAAGCTGACAACAGCTACCGTGAAGAAAATCAGCACGATATCGAGTGCATGAACGCTGACCGGATAGGCATTGATGATGAAGTTCTCGTCACCGTTGCCAAAGCTGATGAGTCCGTACGTCTGCTGCAAATAGCACAGCAAGAGTCCGAAGGCGATGCCGACGATGGCGCCGGCGATAGAAATCATGCAGCCTTCTATCATGAAGATTCGTGAAATCTGCTTTTCGTTGGCTCCTAAGTTGCGGAGGGTTCGCACATCTTCCCGTTTGTCGATGATGAGCATGGAGAGTGAACCGATGATGTTGAAGCAGGCCACCACCAGCACAAAGGTCAGGAAGATGTAGGAGATGAGTTTCTCCACCTGCATGATGCGGAACGAGTCTTCCTGCTGCTCGTAGCGGTTGAGCACACGGTAGGACGGACCTAACTGCGACTGGATGCGCTGTTGGGCAGCATCGACATCTACGCCTTCGTGGAGTTTCAGTTCCAAGTCTGTGACAAAACCGTCGCGTTCGAACAGGCGACGGGCAAAGCCGATGGAGGTGATGACGTAGTTGGCGTCGTATTTGTTCTGACGAACCTCAAACGCCACATGAGGCAGGAAGAGGCTGTCCTGGTGGAAACTCTCTTCTGGGCTGTTGGGGTTGATCTTCTCCCCTTTCTTGGGCGCAAACACCTGAACAGGCCGTGTGTCTTCTGTGTCCAATCCCAGTTGACGCATCAGCTGATAGCCCATCACACCATAGTCCAGCAGACCCATACTCTCCAAGGTGAAGTCGCCGTCTCCCTTGCGAATCCGGTCGAAGTCGATCTGCTGCGTATAGGTATCATCCACTCCCTTCACCGTCACCATAATCTGCTGGCTGTTAGCCGATAACAGGGCGTGATCTTCCACCACTTCCGTCAACACAGCTACATCCGTCGATTGGCGAAGTGCTTGTAACTCAGGTGCTTGGCAGTCCATATACTTGCCTTCCACAGGCTCCACCTTCAGCTGAGGGTCGAAGCTGGTAAAGAGTTCAGCCACTTTGTCGTGGAAGCCGTTGAACACAGACAGGATACACACCAGCGCCATCGTGGCAATGGCAACGCCAAAGGCGGAGATGCCACTGATGATGTTGATGGCGTGGTGCGACTTCTTCGCAAACAGGTAGCGACGCGCTATGTTCAGTTCGAACTTCATTGTTTGAGCAGGCGGTCGATGTTGTCGATATAGTCCAGCGAGTCGTCGAGGAAGAATTTCAGCTCAGGAATGATACGAAGCTGATGACGCTCCAGATTACCTAACTTGAAGCGGATGGCGGAAGTCTGGTTGTTGATGTTTTCCAAGATCTCCTGTGCTTTCTCCGACGGGAAAATGCTCAGGTAAGCCTTTGCCACACTCAGGTCAGGACTGATGCGAACCACACTCACACTAATCAGTATGCCTCGTGTCTTGCGGGTTTCTTCCTGAAAAATGGTGCTCAAATCCTTCTGAATCAGACGAGCAATCTTATTCTGTCTTGTTGTTTCCATTATTATGAATTATGAATTTTCAATTATGCATTATGAATTTTCCGAATGAGCGTGAGTCCGTCGCGTAGCGGCAGAATGACTTTCTCCACTCGTTCGTCCTGTGCCACCAGGTCGTTGAAAGCCATGATGCCCAGCGTCTGAGGGTCGTGGGGGTTCTCCTCCAACACATGTCCGTCCCACAGCGTATTGTCAGCGATGATGTAACCGTCGTTTCGCAGATAGGGCATCACCAGCTGATAGTAATCCACGTAGTGGCGTTTGTCGGCATCGATGAAGACGAGGTCGAACTGCAGATTCAACTGAGGCACAATCTTCATCGCATCACCGATATGCAGGTGGATTTTGTCGGTGAAATCGGAGTTTTCGAACCAAGGTCGTGTGAAATCCTCCTGTTCATCGTTGATTTCGATGGTGTGGATGACGCCGCCTTCCTCCAGCCCCTCAGCCATCGACAAAGCCGAATAGCCGCTGTAGGTTCCCAGTTCCAGAATGGTTTGGGGACGAATCATCTGCACCAGCATCTTCAGCAACCGACCCTGCAGATGTCCGCTTGCCATACGGCTGTAGAGCAGATGCAGGTGAGTGGCACGATAGAGGCGGTGCAAGTACTCAGGCTCTTTGTCTATATGCCTGAGGATATAGTCGTCCAGGCGTTCAGTCTCTGTCATCACATCTATGCGTTCACAAAGCTTTCGATGGCAAGGCGGTAGGAATCGAGTCCGAAGCCACAGATCACACCACGACAGGCACAGGAGATGAGGGAACGGTGGCGGAATTCCTCACGCTCGTGCACATTCGAGATGTGTACCTCCACCACAGGCGTCTGAATGCCTCGGATGGCATCCTGCAGGGCGATGCTGGTATGGGTGTAGGCACCCGCATTCAGCACCACACCGTCGTAGCTGAAACCTACCTCGTGCAGCTTGTCGAGCAAATCACCTTCGTGGTTCGACTGGAAATAACTCAGTTCTGCCACATCGGCAAAGCGTTGTTTCAACTCTTCGAAGTAATCTTCAAATCCACGTGCGCCATAAATGCCTGGTTCGCGGCGACCCAGCAGATTCAGGTTGGGACCATTGAGAATCAGTATCTTCTTCATTGTTTCAACTTGTTTTGAGTTGCAAATTTAGTGAAAATGTCTGAGATTTTACGATATCACGGCAAAATACACCTCATTTTCAACATTTTTCACTATATTTGCATCGTTTTTGATGTTTTTCATTCTCCATCACATCACTTTCATTCTTCATTCTTCATTCTTCGTTCTTCATTTTTTCATGGATCCTACATTAAAAAAATACCACCAATACCTCAAACTTGAAAAGGGCTTCTCCGACAACACCGTGGAAGCCTACGAACGGGACGTGGATAAGTTTCTCAAGTTTTTGGAAGCAGAGGGAGTGGATCCGTTGGAGGCGCGAATCGAACATTTCCATGAGTTTTCGACTTCTCTTATCGATATTGGCATCACGCCCACTTCCCTTGCCCGCATCCTTGCCGGCGTTCACAGTTATTACCGTTTTCTGGTCATAGGAGGCGACTTGGAAACCGACCCGATGGAACTGCTGGAATTTCCCAAGAAACCCCAACATCTGCCCGACACGCTCACCGTGGAGGAGATTGACCTCATTGAGTCACAAATCGACTTGTCCGAACCCTACGGACATCGAAATCTTGCCATCATAGAGACGCTTTTCAGCTGTGGACTTCGCGTCAGCGAACTGTGCGAACTCAAGATGCAGGATCTCTATCTTGACGAAGAATTCATTCGTGTCAATGGCAAAGGCTCCAAACAGCGTCTGGTACCGATTTCCCAGCGAGCCATCAAGTTGCTGAAATACTATTTCCAAGACCGTGAGCACATTGAAATACGTCCTGGTCACGAAGACTATGTCTTCATCAGCCGATTCCGAAAGAAAATGTCGCGTATCACCGTCTTCCATTTCATTAAGCAACTTGTGGAACAGGCTGGCATCAGTAAAAACGTCAGCCCTCACACCTTCCGCCACAGCTTTGCCACCACTTTATTAGAAGGCGGTGCCAACCTCCGTGCCATCCAAGCTATGCTGGGTCACGAACAAATCGGCACCACAGAAATCTATCTCCATACCGATACCCACCGCCTCCGCGACGAAATTCTCCAACACCATCCTCGAGAAATCAGCTGGCACCAGAAGCATTAATCTTCATAACCGGTTGTAATTAACAGTTGGTCTTTCCGCCGAGAACAAAACAAAAAAGTGCCTCCTATTCAGTCAAACTTGAATAAGAGGCTCTGTCTTCCCGAAATTGAGAAGTGGAATTACTTGAATTTGATGACGCGGAAATTGTTTTTGTTGTCGATGATGACACCATCGGCTTTTAGTTTGCGAGCTTTGCGTGCACCCTTCCACAGTAAATACTTCTCTAAGCGTGGACGTTCTGGCCTCAAAATAGGCAGAACCAATGGGGTGTATGAACCGAAAGCTGTAACCTCGAAGTCGCAATTCACCTCGTTCTCGTTCAAGAAAACTTTCACATTGTCGTAGGTGTCCTTCTTCTTTTGGTCAGTCTTGAAAAGTGTCTTTCCCAAAAGCGTAGTGTGATGAATTTTCTTTTCATAGTTCTCTTTCAGGATGTCGGTGTTGATGTAGTTGACGGTGCTGCAAGATGCAAGAATGGCAACGCATCCGATTACAGCCAATGTGCTAAACTTCTTTTTCATGTCGTTATAATTTTAAGTTAAACATAAAATAACGAGCGCAAAGTTAAGCATTTCTTCACGATTACCAATCATCCATTTCGTCCACTTTAAAAGGATGTGTCATAATAATGGTATTCCAGGTTGTTGTAGAATGGGTCGTGGTTTGGCATATTACGGTGCATTCGTAGGATTTGGTTCTGGTGGAAATACTTAATGGTTTCGTTCCATTCACTTTCCATCGTATGCATTGACACCTGGTCTTGGTGTTTTTTCCAGATTTCGGTATAAACAGGTCTGATACTCTCTGCAAATTCTGCTTCCAGACGGAAGTAGTATGGCTCGTTGATACAGTTGAAAGCAGAGTCGTTATAAGTTCCCAATGCCTGTTGATACAATGGGCCGATACGTCGTTGCAGCTCTTGGCGCAACTTCATTGTGTCAGACTGTGTTTCTTTTCTCTGAGCTGTACTTGCCACAGGTGGCAGGGGTGTTGTCTGTTGCTGGTGTTCGTTTTGCGATTCAGGCTCTGAATTCGTATAAACCTCAATCGAATCGGTCTTAGCTATTACAGAATCTTTGGAAGATGTAGTAGATGGAGCAATGGTTGGTGTTTGTCGTTGATAGTAGTAAAGGACAACAGCCAAAGGCTGTAGTAGCAATAGCAACCATAGCCAATAATGGTGGTTATGTGTTTCGAGGCTATTGGCAAGCTCCTCAACAGACTGAAAACGGTTTGCTGGATGATACGCCGTACATCGCCGTATGATCTTTTTATATTTTGAAGCACATGGGAGCGTCTGAAGTATCTTACCGATGGCATGAATGTCTGTACGGGAATCAACCTTGGCAGAGCCGTCCAACTGCTCGGGGGCAGCATACTTGTCTGTACGTCCCATCGTGTCGGTATAGATGTCGGTGAAGCAATATCCCAGGTCAACGAGTTTGATGTCGTGATTGATACGGGTAATCAGGATGTTGCTGGGTTTAAGGTCAAGATGCACAATCTGATGCTGATGCAAGTAGCTGACGACATCGCATAACTGAGAAAGAAGGCGTTTAACTTTTGATACACTCTTGAAGAAGTCGGGATGAGATGTCATAAACTCTCCAAGTGTTTCTCCGTCAACATATTCTGTCAGAAGATAATCTGATCCTTTGGCCACATAGCGAACCAAATGCTGGTGTTCCAGCCGATAACCCGTCTCAAATTCTTTCTGTAGGGCAGCCACATAGTGAGGGTTTGTGGCAAACTCTGGCTTCAAGCGCTTCATGAAGTGGAGTTTGCCATAAAGCCTAACCCTATAGCAATGGCACGTAGAACCCCCTACTGACAACAATTCTGCATCAGGGAATGAATGTTGGAAATCAGAAAACTCTGACGTGTCCATCGCCATTAGATGAGTTTGAAATCAATACCTTCTGCCTTACCTGCCGTAAAGGCACCAAGGTGAACCCCTTCTCGCACGACGTCGCTTACCAGTAAAGGATATTGACGGACAATATGGGTCAACGTGAGCACATCGCCCACCAATAGTTTACCGTTTTCGCTTCCAATAACCTTGAAGCGACTGTCACCCAAGTATTCTATTGTCAGTTTCCTGTTAGGAGGATAGGTGATGAGCAACCGTTGTCCAACGTTGAGATTACCTGCCAGACACTCTCCACGGGCATCGAACGAAGAATTGCTGCAACTCTCAACATGAAGCCGTACAGCTTGCCAATCATCGAAACCCAAATAGTGTGCAATAATATCCACAGTAGATTCTCGTGGCTGTCGCTCGTCAGCGATGAAACCCATCAGGCGTTTTATGGTATTCACGCCAATGTGTTCCCCCGTTTTCGACTCGATATCACAAGCCAGAAAGTCACAGTCAGAAGACAACTGGATACGACGTCCACACTGGGATTCCAGTAATTCACGAACAAATGGAGAAAACTTCATGCAATCAATCAGCTATTATAATTCGGTTTTACACCCACTTCATATAAAAACAGACAATAGCAGCATCAAATTCCAATTGACTATTCCCACTCAATGGTTGCTGGTGGTTTGGAGGAGATGTCGTAGCAGACGCGGTTCACGCCACGGACGTTGCGGATGATTTGGTTGCTGACTTCGGCAAGGAAGTCGTAGGGGAGTTTTGCCCAGTCGGCAGTCATGGCATCGGCGGAAGTGACGGCACGAAGGGCAACAGGCATCTCGTAGGTGCGTTCGTCGCCCATCACTCCGACAGATTTGACATCGGAAAGAAGGATGGCTCCAGCCTGCCAGATCTGGTCGTAAAGCGAAACTTCGATAACTCCGTCTTCCATATTGGCAGGAACGCCGGCGGCCAGCACCTTGCGAGCTTCTTCGCCAGTGAGTTTTACTTTCCAGTTGCGGAGTCCGCGGATAAAGATGTCGTCGGCTTCCTGCAGGATGCGTACCTTCTCTGGTGTGATGGCACCCAGGATGCGCACGGCAAGACCAGGACCAGGGAACGGATGGCGTGTGATGAGGTGTTCAGGCATTTGGAGCTGACGACCCACACGACGTACTTCGTCCTTAAACAGCCATTTCAACGGTTCGCAGAGTTTCAGTCCCATCTTTTCGGGCAGTCCGCCCACGTTATGGTGACTCTTGATAACCTTACCCGTGATGTTGAGGCTCTCGATGCGGTCGGGGTAGATGGTTCCCTGTGCCAACCAACGGACGGTCCCCTCCGTCTCCCCCATAGGGGAGTGATTGATAATGAGTTTGGCTTGCTCATCAAAAACTTCGATGAAATCGCGACCAATAATTTTGCGTTTCTTTTCTGGTTCGGTCACACCTTCCAAATCTTTGTAGAATTTCTCGGAGGCATCGACACCACGAACATTGAGTCCGAGGCACTCATAATCGCGCAAAACATCGATGAATTCGTTTTTTCTTAACAGTCCGTTGTTCACAAAGATGCAGGTGAGGTTCTTGCCAATCGCACGATTCAGAAGGACAGCGGCAACAGAAGAATCCACACCACCAGACAGACCCAGAATCACCTTGTCTGTTCCTAATTGCTCACGCAGTTCGGCTACGGTCTGATCCACGAACGAAGCAGCAGACCAGTCCTGCTTGCCTCCGCAGATATCAACCACGAAGTTCTTCAAAAGTTTCGTTCCATCGATGGAATGGAATACTTCGGGGTGATATTGGACACCCCAGACGGACCCCTTTACACCTCTGAGAGAGGGAGCATAATATGCGGCGAACTTGACTGTATCGGTGGAGGCGATACATTCGAAGCCTTCAGGAAGTTGCGTGATGGTGTCTCCGTGTGACATCCAAACCTGACTGCCCAGATCGATGCCGCGGAAGAGTGGGTTCTCCTTATTAATATAGGTAAGGTTGGCGCGTCCGTATTCACGTGTGCCTTCGGGTTCCACTTTTCCACCAAAGGAATGTGCCATCAGTTGGGCGCCATAACAGATACCCAGCACAGGGTATTTACCGATGATTGGAGCGAAGTCGAGGTGGAAAGCGTCGTCGGCATAGACGGAGAGCGGACTGCCGCTGAGGATCACACCGATAATGTCGGGGTCATCCTTTGGAAATTTGTTGTAGGGGATAATCTCGCAGAAAGTGTCCAGTTCACGAACACGCCGTCCGATGAGTTGGGTGGTTTGTGAACCGAAGTCGAGAATGATGATTTTTTGCATATTCTTGGATTTGAGGGTGCGATGAGTGAGTTGCCGATGAGTGAGTTGCGATGATATCGCAACAGACATGACTTTAGTTGTAGCGGCGGAACTTGTGTTCTACGGATTGGTTGAAGATGATGAGGCTGTCGCCAGAAAGGACAGAAATCTGGAAGGTGTCGGTGGGTGCTACATATTCCTTACCTACACTCTCGGAAGAGTGGAGCAGAAGCATACCGTCTGTCACGTCCCATCCGTCGTAGTTCTTACCGTCGATACTGCCGTAAGTGATGGCTTTGCCGTTGTCGTTCAGTTCCAGGCGAGAGGTCTTTCCGTTGGGCGTACGTTCAGCCCAGAGGTGGCGAAGGGTGGAGAGGTTCACAGCGATGACGGCGGTGTATTGTCCGTCCTGTTCATTATAAACGACACGGACTTTCTCGCCGACTTCCATACCACCCAGCACAGGACCGTTGGCCAGTTCCATCTCTACCAGGCTGTCCACATCTTCTTGCTGAAGCAGGAGGACGTGCATCGTGGTGCCTTCGTCCACCGTTCCTGTGATTTCGGGAACAGCGACGATTTCCGGTTCAGCGATCGTATCAGAATCAGCCACGAGGGAGTCCTGTTTCTGTGTCAGGGTATCGGCTGGCTCGTTCTTACAACCATTGCACGAACCCATACCTGTGCCCATAGCCAGCAGCACGCCAACTACGGCGCTTGCTGCCATCAGGGTCTTAAAACTATTTGTTGCCATTGGGATTATGTTTGTATTTGAAGAATATCGCAAAGAGAACAGCTACAACGAGTGCGTAGGCAGCAAAGATATACCAGCAAGTCTGCCAGCCGCCAATCACTTCCGTTGGTGTAGCTCCAGCAGCCTGTGGGTGATAAACGTAGTTGTTGATAATCATCTGGGCAATGATGGTTCCGATAAAAGCACCCAGACCGTTGGTCATCATCATGAACAGACCTTGAGCACTTGAACGCATGGACTGGTCGGTTTCCTGATTGACGAAGAGTGAACCGCTGATATTGAAGAAGTCGAAAGCCACACCATAGACAATCATAGAAAGGACGAAGAGCCAAACACCGTCGCCAGGGTTACCCAGTCCGAATAGACCGAAGCGAAGTACCCAGGCTCCGAGTGCAATCAGTACCACTTTCTTGATACCCAGACGCGAAAGGAAGAAAGGAATGAGCAGGATGCAGAGCGTCTCACTAATCTGAGAGAGTGAAATCAGGATGTTGGCGTGTTCCACACCGAACGTACCTGCATATTCCTGCACATCACCAAATGAGGTGATGAATGGATTGGCAAAGCCGTTGGTAATCTGGAGGCATACACCCAGCAACATGGCGAAGATGAAGAACATCGCCATACGAGGATTGAGGAAGAGCTTGAAGGCGTTGAGGCCAAGGGCTTCGGCAAACGATTTCTTCACGGCATCTTTCTTGATGCGCATTCGAGGCATCGTCAGGGAATACGTAGCCATGACCAAACTCAGCAGACCGCTGACCATCCATTGACCAGGAGTGGCTTGCAAGCCGCAGAGATCGACTACCCACATCATCACGATGAAACCAACAGTTCCCCACACGCGGATGGGTGGGAAAGCTTTTACTGAGTCAAGACCAGCTCCTTCGAGAGCAGCGTAGGCGACAGAATAGTTGAGGGCGATAGTCGGCATAAAGAAAGCTACCGACAGGGAATAGAGCATGAAGAGCGGTGCAAAACTGACTTCGTCGCCAGCCTGATAGGCATAGAACGAAGCACCAATCATAAAGAGTCCGGCGAGCACGTGACATCCGCTCAGTACACGTTGTCCTTCAATCCAGCGGTCTGCCACGATACCCATGAGCGCAGGCATAAAGATGCTTACGATACCCTGTACGCTGTAGAACCAGCCGATGTTGGAGGCCAAGCCGACGCTGGCCAGATACGTTCCCATTGAAGTGAGGTAAGCACCCCACACAGCAAATTCAAGAAAGTTGAGTGCCGTCAAGCGCAGTTTTAACTCTGTAGTCTTGTTCTTCATTTTTTGTTACGAGATAAAAAAGTCAGAAATTTGGTTATTTGGTTGCAAACTTACACAAAAAATCTGAAAAACTCGAATTTTCTTTTTTCATTTTTCGAATATGAATAAAAAAAGCCCCTCAAAGTGAGGGGCAGAGAGGTTTTTGAGGTGTTTGAGTGAAACCTTTACTCTTTTTATGCAGGTTCCACAAAAACTGTTTTGGGTTATTCGGCAAACAGTTTGAATGTCTGTATTTGTCCGTTGTGCAGAAGTGAGAGGAAGTAAAGTCCTTTGGGTAAGAACGAAGGCAGTTGAATCGTACCGTTTTCACCCACTTTCTGTTCATCGATCAGAATACCTGAAGCTCCCACGAGGTGAGCTGTGACATCCTTTCCTGCTACGCCGTTGAGGTCAATCTGCACTTGTCCGCCTCCATGCATCACCGATGTGAGTAGGCTGAAACGCTGAGATGTATTCTGGTCGTCAGCCGTATTGTCAGTCACATCCTCAATACCAGTTAGGAATTCTTCATCGGTGATGGTCTGCTCATAGAAGTACCATTTCTTGCGAATGGATGCTGGTCCTACGGCTCCCTTGCCGAGTTTCAGGCGGTAGTCCCAGTGGTGTTTACGCTGGGCATCGCCAGTATAGATGTAGTCGGTGTTGCAGGGAACGGCAAAGACGATGCCGTTGGCAGGAGCGTTTGAGCTATCCCACTTCAGAATCATAGAACCGCAACGAACAGGCTGGCTGTAGAAAGCGCGTCCGTCTTTGGTGCGATAACACAACTGAGCACGCATCTGAGTGTCTTCGGGTCGGAAGATTACTTCGCACTCGCCACTGGGAATATCCACGTGGATAGGAATGATGTTGCCACCACTCCAACCAGGATTGGTGATGGTGTCGGGTGCGTACCATCCCTCTGTGTCGTTGAGGGTGATTTCCTGATAAGGGGTGAGGGTGAAGGGTGCTACGTTGATCCAGTAAGGCTCCCATTCCGGTTTCACCACGGTGCCGAAGCTGTTGTTGAGCAAATTGCGCATCCCATTGGAACTCTCCTTGAAGTCCATCGTGGCGAGTTTGGCACGATAGTGGAGGATGAGCTGACGCATACCTTCGTCGCCAATGCCGGCAACTCCTTCGGAGGCGTTACCCTGAGCAATTCCTTTCAGCACGTAGTCGGTGCAATAGCGCCAAATCCAAGGCACGCTGCCATAACCTACGTTCAGACCAAGGAAGATGGGGAAGGTTTCGCCATACTGAACACCACCGATGAGGTTTCGCCAAGTACAGATTTGCTGACTACCGTTATACATATTCACACCTTCTGCGGCAGGACCACCGAAAGAACCATCCTGCAACCAGCCGGAATAACATTCAATCGGCATAAACGGACAGATGAGGTTGCCCACGCCCAGCCAACCGCTGACTTGTGCTCCTTCACCACGTTTGGCACTCATGGCGCCTTGAAGCCACACGTTGCCTGCTTCCTGGAACCAGGCAGACTTCTTACAGCCAGGATAATCGGCGAAGATGGCGTGGATGCCTTCGTGAATCATAGCGTCTCGCTGGTAGTTGCCGTCGCTCCATTTTTGGTCAGCGTCGTCGCGGAATCGGCTGAAAGGATAGTAGCTGGCCCAGACACACGGCCACGTTCTGCCATCAGCACGGGTCTGACTTTGGTAACCACCCTGCGTGGTGTTGGATTCGTTGTCGTTGTTAAGACCTGAACCGAAAATATAGATAAACGATTTCCAGCCTTCGCGTGCGTTGATGTCAGGTGGCCAACCCATTTCATCGCGGATATAGGCAAAGTCCGTTTCGTATTTCTGGATCATGTTTTCGGCTGCTTTCTGCACCGTTTCTGCATCACCACATTCGCTGTTCAGGTTGTCGCCCCAATAGACGCTCCACCAGTCGCCATGCACTTGATTGGCATTCTCACCGTTTTTCTTCTTAAAGGTATGTGTCTTGGTGGGTTGGGGAATGGCTTCGTATTCATCGCGGAAATCGTAGCTCCAATAGGGTCCGTCGGCATCCCAGTCGAAGTATTCTCCCTGACGGGTCTGCACATCGAGGTAGAAAGGAAGAACCCATGTTTTGCGGGAACCACCGGCAGGCGTGTAATAGGCGGTGAGGGTATATTGACCCGCATCTGTCACTTCGGCAGCGGTGAGGGTGAAGTCGTCGGCTTTGGTGTTACGAATCTGCTTGCCGGCAGGGTTCTTGATGTTGAAGGTCAACTGATCGTCTTCATTGAGCTTTCTGAGTCCAAAAGTGACGTTTTCACCGGCATTTATCTGCATCCAGTTCTGTTTCAGAAAACCTTGTTCGTTGCGCTGCATCACGGGTTCGAAAGGCCAGGCGTCGGTCACATCGGGACGATGGATGACCTCAGGCATATCGCCCACCACATATTCGGCGGATCCGATACTGATATTGAACACGAAGACCACCGTATCCTGCGTGGTAACATTCACGAAGGCTTGAGAGATGCGATACTGCTCGTCGTCCTGTACCTTTCCTTCCATTACCTTGATAGTGAAGGAGCTGTTATTGGTGAACTGTGAACTGAGCACACCCTTTGCGGCAGCCACCGCATTGCACGATGCATTAAAATAATGACCGTAGGGTGAAAGCGTGCTGTTACCATAGAATTTGCCGGTTGTTCCCTGCACAGCATAAAACTTAACGGTTTGATCACTCAACGCTCCTTCGAGGTTGGCAACACCAAGCACCGTTGCAATCACGTTGCCCTTAGCAGGACAGACCGAAGCTTTCGTGGCATCGGTGGTTCGTTTCACGGAGAAAGTGTAAGTGGTACGTGTGTTGTTAGCGTTTGATGACAAAGAAAAACCGCAAACAAACACTGCTGCCACCATCATTCTGAAGAATGAGTGTAGAATTTGTTTCATAGATTTGAAAGATTAGTTAGTACATATTCCGATGCAAAGAAACGAAAAAAAGCTGTAACAGCCAAATGTTTTTGCATTTAAATAATGAATAAGTCAAAGAAATTCACTAATTTTGCAAAAAATTTGTCATAACATGAACAGAGCAGATTACGAGATGATGGCTCCGGTGGGGTCGAGAGAGAGTCTGGCAGCCGCCATTCACGCTGGTGCCAACTCCGTTTATTTCGGTATTGGCAAGCTCAATATGCGTGCCCATTCCGCTAACGACTTCACCATTGACGACTTGCGTGACATTGCTGCTATCTGTCAGGAAAACGGCTTGAAAAGCTACCTCACCGTCAACACCATTATCTATGGAGAGGATTTGGACACAATGCGCGAAATCGTGGACGCAGCCAAGGAAGCCAGGATTTCTGCCATTATCGCCAGCGACGTAGCTGTGATGACCTACTGCCGCAGTATCGGTATGGAGGTTCACCTGAGCACCCAACTTAATATCTCCAATATCGAAGCGCTGAAGTTTTATGCCCAATTTGCCGATGTGGTAGTACTGGCGAGGGAACTGAACATGTTCCAGGTGCGCGATATCTATGAACAGATTGTCAGTCAGCAGATCAAGGGTCCGTCAGGACAACTGGTTCGCATCGAGATGTTCTGTCACGGTGCGCTTTGTATGGCGATCAGCGGCAAGTGCTACCTCAGTCTCCAGAACGCAGGACGTAGCGCCAACCGAGGCGAATGTGTTCAGATTTGTCGTCGAGGCTATGGGGTGACAGACTTGGAAACGGGAACGGAACTGAAAGTGGATAACAAGTATATCATGTCGCCCAAAGACCTGAAAACCATCCGTTTCATCGATGTAATGATGAATGCGGGTGTTCGTGTGTTTAAGATTGAAGGCAGGGCAAGAGGACCAGAGTACGTTCGGACGGTCGTCAGCGCCTACAACGAAGCCATCAACGCAGTCTGTGACGGAACCTTCCATCAGGACGAGGCTCGTCAGCAGCGATGGGACGACGAATTGGCTACTGTGTTCAATCGCGGATTCTGGGACGGTTATTATCAGGGTGCTCGTCTGGGCGAATGGTGTGAAGTCTATGGGTCGAAAGCCACAGAGAAGAAAGTGTATGTGGGCAAGTGCATGAAATACTTCTCGAAACTGGGTGTGGCGGAGTTCCTCATTGAAAACGAACCGCTGCATGTAGGTGACAAGATGTTGGTGACAGGAACCACGACGGGAGCATTGATTCAGACGGTCGATGAAATCCGTTTCGACCTGCAACCCGTTCAGGAAGCCGTTCGTGGACAGCATATCTCCATCAAAACTGCAGAGCGCGTTCGTCCGAACGACAAACTCTATGTCCTGCAGCGTCGTACATTGAGCATATAACCTCTTAAGAATCGTTGAGCGATGAAAGAAAAGACTTTTCAAAATGATGTGTTGCCGTTGAAAGACAAGCTCTTTCGACTGGCGCTTCGCATCACGCTCAACCGTGAAGACGCAGAGGATATGGTGCAGGACACGTTGCTGAAAGTTTGGCAGCAGATGCAGGAAAATGTGCCGATTGACAACATGGAGGCTTTGGCTATGACGATTTGCCGCAACCATTCCATCGACCTGATTCAATTGAAACAACAGCAGAATGTCAGTTTCGATTCGTCGTTGCACGACCGACCCGATTCCACATTGACCGCCCAGGAACAGATGGAGCAGGGTGAGAAAGTGCGACGGATGGAGAAATTGCTCGATATGTTGCCTGAGAAACAGCGAACCGCCATTCAGCTACGCGACATCGAAGGCCGTTCCTATAAGGAAATTTCCGGCATCATGGGAATCACGGAAAGCGATGTGAAAGTCAACATCTTTCGTGCTCGCCAGAAGCTGAAAGATGCTGCCCAATGATAGATTACAGCTTTTTTCGTGCTCTTTTCCTTATAAATTCTTAAAAACACAGGCAAAGGGATGTGGAGTTGAAAAAAAGTTGTAACTTTGCACGTTGATGGAAAAGAACCATTCACAGTAATGTTCCGAACATTCAGGAAAAAAGCTCTGAACACTAAGAATAAGGATAACAACAGAATATGAACGAAGATTTTGATATTAGGGAAGAACAATATCTGTCATCGAAGGAGAAAGACTTCGAGAATGCGTTGCGTCCGCTCCGATTCGACGATTTCGCCGGACAGACCAAGGTGGTGGAGAATCTCAGCATCTTTGTTGAGGCTGCGAAATTTCGTGGTGAACCCCTCGACCACACCCTCCTCCACGGACCTCCGGGTCTGGGTAAGACAACACTGTCGAATATCATCGCCAACGAACTGGGTGTGGGCTTCAAGGTGACCAGCGGTCCTGTGCTGGATAAACCTGGTGATTTGGCGGGTATCCTTACCTCTTTGGAAGAGAATGACGTCCTTTTCATCGATGAAATCCATCGTCTTTCGCCTGTGGTGGAGGAGTATCTGTATTCGGCAATGGAGGACTACCGCATCGACATCATGATAGACAAGGGTCCGTCAGCTCGCAGTATTCAGATCGACCTTAATCCCTTCACGTTGGTGGGAGCTACGACCCGCAGCGGTTTGCTGACAGCTCCACTCCGTGCCCGTTTCGGTATCAACATGCACTTGGAATACTACGATGCCAGTGTGCTGCAGCGAATCATTCTGCGTAGTGCCAAGTTGCTGGGTGTTCCCTGCGATGTGGAAGCAGCAGGGGAAATTGCAGGTCGCAGCCGAGGAACACCTCGTATTGCCAACGCCCTGTTGCGACGTGTTCGCGACTTTGCCCAAGTGCGAGGAACAGGACGTATCGACGTGAAGATTGCCCATGTGGCGCTGGAGGCACTTAATATCGACAAGTTCGGTCTGGACGAAATCGACAATAAGATCCTGACGACGATTATCGACAAGTTCAAAGGTGGTCCTGTGGGTGTAGGTACGATTGCTACTGCTGTCGGAGAAGATCCAGGTACCTTGGAAGAAGTCTATGAACCGTTCCTTATTAAGGAAGGTTTCATCAAACGCACGCCTCGTGGTCGTGAAGTCACAGAACTGGCATACCGTCATCTGGGCAGAACCCCGATGAACCCATCCATGATGGGAGACTTATTCAGTTGATTATGGCAAATATCAAATCTTTGGTTAAAGATACGGCCATTTATGGTTTGAGCAGCATCATCGGTCGTTTCCTCAATTACCTGCTCATTCCGCTCTACACCCATAAAATCAGTGTAGAGAGCGGCGGATATGGAGTCGTCACCAACCTCTATGCCTATACCGCCCTGATTTTTGCGATCCTAACCTTCGGTATGGAGACTTCGTTCTTCCGCTTTGCCAACAAGGATGGTGAAGACTACCGTCGCGTGTTTTCCACTTCGTTGATGGTGGTGACGGGACTCTCCGTGCTGTTTCTGGCTGGTGTATTTGGGCTGATTGGACCCATTTCGGAGAATCTGGGTTATGAAGACCACAAGGAATACATCACCATGATGGCAACAGTCATTGCGCTCGACTCCATTCAGGCGGTCTTTTTTGCCTTATTGCGATTCAAGAAGCGTCCTTGGCGGTTTATGTCGCTCAAGATGCTGTTCATCGTCTTCAATATCGGACTCAACCTTCTGTTCTTCTTAGTATTAGGGAAAACGGATGTGGTTTATATCTTCGTCCTCAATCTGGTTTGCACTTCATTGGTAATGTTCTTCTTTATACCAGAAATGAAGGAAATCCGTTTCAAGTTCGATGGTCGCCTGTTGCGTCAGATGCTTTCGTACTCCTGGCCCATCCTGATTTTGAGTGTGGCAGGAATCTTGAACCAGACAGCAGACAAAATCCTTTTCCCACTGATTTATCCCGATGAAACCACCGCAAATCAGGAGCTGGGTATCTATGGCGCCTGTGCCAAGTTGGCGATGATTATGGTGCTCATCACGCAGGCGTTCCGATATGCTTACGAACCGTTTGTGTTTGCCAAGACCCACGACAAAGACTCCAAGCAGACCTACGCCCTCGCCATGAAGATGTATATCATCGTGACGTTGCTGGCGTTCCTCTGTGTGATGGGCTATATGGATCTTTTCAAGCATTTCATCGGAGTGGGGTACCGTAGCGGTCTGCATGTCGTACCCATTGTGATGGCAGCCGAACTGATGATGGGTGTAGCCTTGAATCTTTCGATCTGGTATAAACTCACTGACCGCACCATCTGGGGAGCCATCATCTCTGTCATCGGATTCGTGGCACTCATCGCCATCAACTTCATCTTTGTTCCGATTTATGGCTACACTGCTGCTGCGTGGGGAGGATTTGCCGCCTATGGCATTACGATGTTGCTGAGTTATTTCCTCGGACAGAAATACTTCCCAGTCCGTTACCCTTTGCGCGACATCGCTATCTATACCTTGTTGGCTGGCGCTTTGTTTGCCGTGATGCTGTTGCTTCCAGCAGACTGGTCACCGTTCCTGCGGATGGCAGTCAACACCGTGCTCATCTTGGTCTTCATTGCCTTCCTGATCAAAAAAGACCTCCCACTCAGCACCTTACCAGTTGTTGGGAAATACTTTAAGGCTCGTAAATAAAACTCAAAACAATAATCTTATGAAAAGAACAATTCTTGCGATTGCAGCATTCTTGTCCCTGATGGGCGCTCGTGCCGATGAGGGAATGTGGATGATTTGCAATCTGTCGGCACGAACCGACTCTGTGCTTCACGCGATGGGTCTGGAACTGACCCACGACCAGATTTACAACGCCAATGGTCCTGCACTCAACAACGCCATTGTGCAGTTTGGCGGATTCTGCTCAGGTGTGGTGGTGAGTCCCAACGGACTGGTATTCACCAACCATCACTGTGGTTACGGTTCCATTCAGGATCACTCTACCCCTCAGCACGACTACTTGAAGGATGGCTTCTTTGCCAAGAAGTATGAAGACGAACTGCCCAACGAAGGCTTGTACGTGGATTTCCACCTCGGCACCACCGATGTGACAGAGAAAGTAATGGCGAATGTTACCGATGAAATGGGCGAAAGTGAACGTTCGGATGCCATTCAGGAAGCTTCTGTGGCACTCACCGAAGCCCTCGAGGATACCGTCAATGGCATACACGCTGTTATCACTCCTTATTATAAAGGAAGTAAGTACTACATGAGCGTGTATCAGCGTTACTCCGATGTTCGTTTGGTATTTGCTCCGCCACAGTGTCTTGGAAAGCATGGTGGCGACACCGACAACTGGATGTGGCCTCGACAGACGTGTGACTTCTCCGTCTTCCGCATCTATGCCGGCAAGGACAACAAACCAGCAGAGTATTCCAAGGATAATGTGCCTTATAAGCCCATTCAGTATGCACATGTCAGCACACAAGGCTATCAGCCAGGTTCTTTCTGTATGACCTTCGGTTATCCTGGTGACACCGACCGTTACCTTTCCTCCTACGGCATTATCAACACCATGAATGCCACCAACGAACCTCGTCAGCAGGTGCGTGGGGTAAAGCAGGAAATCATGAAGGCAGCGATGAATTCCAGCGATGCCATCCGCATCATGTATTCATCGAAATATGCACAGAGCAGCAACTACTGGAAATTCTCCATCGGTCAGAACAAAGCGCTGAAAGACCTCAATGTGGTAGAAGAGAAACAGGCCTTGGAGAAGGAGATAATGGACTGGGTACAGGCCAAACCCGTTGAGCGTCAGAAGTATATCGGCATCTTGGATTCCCTCAAGGTAATTTATGAACGCAACGCTGAGATTAACCGCACCCAGACCCTCTGGGAAGAGTCGTTCTATAACGGCAGCGACATCGTTCAGTTTGTCCTCACCCAGATGATCAGCGTCATCAAGGAAGACGAGGACAATGATTTCAAGAAGAAAGTAGAGAAAGCTTACAAGGATATTGACATCGAAACCGACCGCCGCATCTTTATTGCCATGCTTCGCAACTATCGTGAGCAAGTGCGTGATGAGAAGTATCTGCCTGGCTTCTACCCCGAAGTTATCGATAAAGTTTGTCAGGGTGACTACGAAATGTTCGTCAATTCCATTTACAACAAGAGTCTCTTCACCCAGCCGGAAAAACTGGCTGAGTACAGCGATGTTTCAGAATTGAAGAACGATCCGATGTTCGATATCGGCATGAATCTTGTGATGTCGCTTTTCAGCCTCTATGGTGCTGAAGCCACCGAACCCTACGAGCGTTTGCTGGGTGATGCCCTTCGCGAGATGAATGCGGACAAGGAATACTATCCAGATGCCAATTTCACGTTGCGTATGAGTTATGGTATCGTAGAAGGTTACACCACCAACGAAGGTGTTAACTACCAGTGCTTTACTCCTTCGCAGAGCATCATCGACAAATATGAGAAGCAGGGTTCCAACCTCGACTACGAACTCACCAAGCCTGTGTATAACTGGTTGAAGAAAGGCAATTGGGGCAAGCGTTATGTGGACAGCCGTTCCAACGATTTGCAGCTCTGCTTCCTCACCAACAACGACATCACAGGTGGAAACTCCGGTTCAGGAATGTTCGATGGAAAGGGCCGTTTGATCGGTCTGGCCTTCGATGGAAACTGGGAAGCGATGTCAGGCGACATCAAGTTCGATAACCGTCTCCAGCGCACCATTGGTGTTGACATCCGCTACGTCCTCTCCGTCATCGACAGCTACGGAAAAGGCAAGCGCCTCATCAACGAGCTGACATTGGAATAGAATCGGACAAAAGAAGTTGTGGATTAAAGGAATTCGGCGAAGGTTTCGTTGAGTTGCTGACAGTCGGAGAGTCGTCCGTTGACGATGCAGACGGTATCTACTTGTGCACGAAGCACCAGTTTGTGGTCGCTGGCGCGGAAGATGTCCTGCATGAACACGAACTTGATGCCGTCCTTCTTCAGCCAGAGGCATGAGTCGAATTCCTCGCCACTTCTGAGTGGCACCTTGAACTGCATATTGATACGTGCTACCACACAATCAATGCCTTGATCGTGTAAAGCAGCGAAACTAACGCCATGAGCCAGAAGGAACTCATGGCGTGTGTGTTCTGTGTAGTGCTGATAGTTGGCGTTGTTGACAATGCCTTGGAGGTCGCACTCGTAATCGCGCACTTTCATGCGCAGCGAAAAGATATATTTTTCCATCATTTTGACTTGAAATCGGGTGCGAAGTTAGTAAAAATATGGCAAATCACACCTTTTTTGTCTTAAAAAACATTGAATTGTCGATTATATGGCTGATTTTCCGTAAATTTGCACCTTTGAAATCTTCATTACAAGTAATTATAAATGAAAACGTACAAATTGGTGAACAACCTGACAGGTTGGTTCATTTTTGCGATTGCCGCGTTCACGTATTGCAGTACGATTGAACCAACGGCAAGTTTCTGGGATTGCCCAGAGTTCATTTCCACCGCTTATAAAATGGAAATCGGTCACCCACCTGGCGCACCTTTCTTTATGTTGGTGGGTAAGTTCTTCTCACTTTTTGCCAGCGATGCATCGGAAGTGGCTATGATGATCAACATCATGTCGGCGCTGTTGTCGGCAGGCTGTATCCTGTTGCTGTTCTGGAGTATCACCCATTTGGCAAGGAAGTTGCTTTGCCGCGATGATGCCGAAGAAATCTCGATGGGTAAGATCATCGCCATCATGGCAAGTGGTGTAGGTGGAGCATTGATTTACACGTGGAGCGACACCTTCTGGTTCTCTGCTGTGGAAGGTGAAGTATATGCTTTCTCCAGTTTCTTCACGGCGTTGGTGTTCTGGCTGATTCTCAAGTGGGAAGACCACGCAGACGACCCCCATTCCGACCGTTGGCTGGTGCTGATTGCCTATCTGATGGGTCTCAGCATCGGTGTTCACTTGCTGAACCTCCTCTGTATTCCTGCCATCGTGCTCGTCTTCTATTATAAGAAATGGAAAGAGCCGACGTTCGCAGGTTCGTTGGCAGCATTGGGCATTTCCGTCATCGTCATCATCGCTGTGCTGTACGGTATCGTGCCTGGTATCGTGAAAGTGGGCGGATGGTTCGAACTGATGTTTGTCAACGAGCTGGGATTGCCGTTCAATTCGGGTTTCTTTGTCTATCTCTTGTTGCTGATTGCCTCATTGGTTTATGCGCTCTATCTGACAGAGAAATCACAGAACCGCACGCTCATCTTCATCATGTTCATGGTCTGCACGGCGCTGTTGGGAATTCCGTTCTACGGACACGGCGTAGGTAGCGTCATCATCGGTCTTCTTGCCTTAATCGGCTTGGGTGTACTTCTGTACGTTTATAGGGAAAAAGTCACGAAGCGTCTGCTCAACACCACCTTACTCTGTATGACCCTCATGACGGTGGGTTATGCCAGCTATGCCGTGATTGTGATCCGTTCTACCGCCAATCCACCGATGGATCAGGATGCACCCGAAGACCCGTTCAAGCTGGGTGAATACCTGGGTCGTGAGCAGTACGGCGACCGTCCGCTTTTCTGGGGACCCACTTACGCGTCCATTCCTGTTATTGAAGTGGATGAGATGGGCAATCCTCACTACGCGACCACAGAGCAGTCTGTCTCTTGGCGTCCTGTGGCTAAGAAAACGGCTGACGAGCCAGACCGTTATATGATTGCGAACACGAAGACCGACTATGTCTATCCGGCAGACCAGAGTCAGTTCTTCCCACGTATCTACAGTTCTTCTCATGCCAGCCGCTACAAAGACTGGCTGATGGATCCCAGCACCACGATGGTGGAGAACAGAAGTGAGTATGGTCCTCGGTACGTCGAGATTCCTACCTGGTGGGAGAATATGAAGTACTTCTTCGGCTATCAGGTCGGCTTCATGTATTTCCGCTACTTCATGTGGAACTTCGCTGGTCGTCAGAACGACATCCAGGCGTTGTCCTACGGCAACGAACACGGAAACTGGATCACAGGTATTTCGTTCATCGATAATGCGCTCTATGGTGACCAAGAAAACCTGCCCGACGAACTGAAGAACAACAAGGGTCGCAACGTGTTCTACTGTCTGCCGCTCCTGTTGGGTCTCATCGGACTCTTCTGGCAGGCTTATAGCGGACAACGGGGCATCCAGCAGTTCTGGGTAGTCTTCTTCCTGTTCTTCATGACTGGTTTGGCCATCGTCGTCTATCTGAACCAAACGCCAGGTCAGCCCCGTGAGCGCGACTATGCCTACGCTGGTTCGTTCTATGCCTTCGCTATCTGGTGTGGACTGGGTGTGACAGCCATCTACGATCAAGCCCATAAATTTGCAAAGAGCAATCAAACTATCATTAAATTTCTATATTATTTAGGTATAGTTTTAGCAGTAGCTGCAGGAGCGTGGTTGTTAGCCAAGGGATGTGAGGCAATGGATATTCCCTTTATGCCTTTCCTGGATGACTTCTTCTATGCTATTGCAGGCGTAGCTGCTATAGTATTTATAATTAGCTTACTATTCTTTATAGTATCGTATATTGTTTCTAGAATCGTAAAGATGCCGATTAAAGCTCCATCAGTGGTAGCGGCTATTGCCTGTGGAGTTGTTGCTGTGGCTGTTCCGTTGCAGATGGTGAGCCAGACTTGGGACGATCATGATCGTAGCGACCGCTATATGTGCCGTGACTTCGGTCTGAACTACCTGCAGACGGTGCCTCGGAACGGTATTATCTTTACCTGTGGAGACAACGATACCTTCCCGCTTTGGTACAACGAAGATACCGAAGGCAAACGTACCGATGTGCGCGTCTGCAACCTTTCCTATCTGCAGACCGACTGGTACATCGACCAGATGCGTCGTCCTGCCTACGAATCCGATCCGCTGCCCATCTCCTGGCAACCTTACGAATACGCCACCGTCGATGGCAGCGACCCCAATTATCGCGAAACCATCGAGGTAAATCCGGTCCTCGACTACCATCGAGGTAGCGACGGAAAGCCACTGAGAGACGCCAACGGAAATCCGATGGAAATCACCGTAGCCGACTATGTGGAAATCTTCTACAGCCGCTATCCTGAATATGCCAAGCAGGTTTGGGGTGACGATCCGTTCGAACTGAACAACGTCATCGACAAGTTCGTGCTGGGTCACAACCAGGATGTGATCGACAAACTTCCTGACGACCTCCGCAGCATGGTGGAGGTGGTGCCGAAGAACTGTATTCCTTCCGATTTTGTTCACATCAAGGTGAATCAGGATGCTGTTCGTAAGTCAGGCATGAAACTCTTTGGAGATTCCATCCCTGAATACATGGAAATTGACCTCCGCTACCGTGTAGGCCAGCAGTTGTTGCCACGTCGTCAGAATCCTGACCGCAATAAGTCTGTTATCACCAAGAGCTACATGATGATGCTTGAGATGATTGCCAAGAACAACTTCGAACGTCCGTTCTATATGTCCACAACGGTAGGTTACGACAACTATGCTGAACTCTGCCAGCACTTTGTGCTCGAAGGTATGGCTTGGCGCATCACGCCTTACACCTTCTCCAGCGATGAAGGCTACGACGTGATGTCGTCGCCGGCTGTCGATACCGACAAGATGTTCGAGAACATGGTGAAGAAGTACCATTATGGTAACCTCACGCAGGAAGACCTCTATATCGATGAGACTTCCATGCGTATGTGCAACACCCACCGCCGCTGGTTCTCCATCCTCATCCGCGAACTGGTGAAGGAAGGTAAGCTCGACAAAGCCCGTGAGGCATTGAAGTTCTGCGAACGCGAGATTCCAGACTACAACGTTCCTTACAACGTGACCTATGGAGGATCCGACATCGCTCAGGCATGGGCCAAGTGTCGAAACGCCCGTCGCGCAAATGCCATCCTGCAGACGATGGCAAAGGGTTGTGAGCAATATCTGGAATATTACTTCTCGCTCAACAACCGTCACTTCTCCTTTGCTTCGTCGGGTATGCTGATGAACTGGCAGGAACTCGCTGAGATCATGCGAGCCTATAAGGAGTTGGCGGTCGATGAAACCATTGATCCCAAGCAGCAGAAGATCTACGAGGACGAGTTCAACAAGCTCTATCAGTATTACATGAAGAACGGAGAGGTGTATATCCGTCGCATGGCCGATCTGGGTCAGCCGATGGAGAGTACCCTCAAGAGCTTCACCAATATGTATGAGCAAGTGCGAGACGGATGGTACTTCATGAGCTACGAGGAACGCTATCAGCTTTACCTCGAACAGCAAATGAAAGCGATGGAGGCTGTGAGCGATACCACCAGTCCTGATTCCTCTGAACTGCTATGATTATCGAGCAACCCAGCAAGTGGCTTCGGTGGCTCTATCCCAGCGCTATCTGGAGAATGGATCCGAAAGAGAAGGCTGTCTATCTCACCTTTGACGACGGACCCATTCCCCAGGCAACGCCTTGGATTCTTGATACGCTCGACCGCTACGGCATCAAAGCCACCTTCTTCATGGTGGGCGACAACGTGGTGAAATATCCCCATCTCTACGAGGAAATCGTGCGAAGGGGACACCGTGTGGGCAATCATACCCACAACCACATCAAGTTTACCACCAAGACACCTCGTGGCTACCTCAACAACGTGCGTCTGGCCGCACAGGTCATCCACTCCAACCTCTTCCGTCCGCCTCACGGATGGATGTGGAACCAGCAGTATATCCGTCTGCGCCACCGTTTCACCATCATCATGTGGGACCTTGTCACACGCGACTATTCCAAATGGACCACAGCTGACGATGTTTTCGAGAATGTGAAGAAATATGCGCGTAATGGTTCCATCATCACTTTCCACGATTCCCTCAAAAGCATCGAGAAACTAAAGACAGCCCTGCCGCGTTCCATTGAGTGGCTCCAGCAGCAAGGTTATGCCTTCCGCATCTTCGATGAAAACCAATCATGGAGCCGGCACCTGAAATAACCGCGCTGGGCAGTTTCCAGCCGATTCGTTATTCCGTAATTCCCTGTTTCCGTGAATCCGTTATTCCGTAAATCCCTGTTTCCGTAACTCCGTGATTCCGTGACTCCCTCCATCCGTTATTCCGTCTTCCAGCAGGTTGCCGAAGAATTGGGCTTTTGTGCCTGTGGCATCGCTCCTGCGGGTCCTGTGGAAAGCCAGTATGCTGACGCTTTTCATCGATGGATAGGACAGAACCACCATGCAGAGATGCATTATATGGCGAATAACGAGGATAAACGTCTCGACCCACGTCTGCTCCTCCCTGGTGCCAGGAGTATTCTCGTCGTTGCCCTCAACTACTATCCTGTAAAACGCCTTTCTCCGTCCCAATACCAATTTGCGTATTATGCCTACGGTAAGGACTATCACGATGTCATGCGTAACCGCCTCCGTCAGTTGGTGGATTCTTTGGCGCCTGACGGTTTTCCCCCCGATACCATCAAGCTTTGTTGTGACACCGTTCCCTTTCTCGACCGTTACTGGGCTTGGCGGGCAGGACTTGGCTGGATAGGCAAGAACACTAACCTCATCATTCCGAAGATAGGCAGTTTCTGTTTCATCGGTGCCATCATCACGACTCTGCCGGCAGACCATTATGACTCACCCATGCCAGATCATTGTGGCACGTGTGAACGTTGTTTGCAGGCTTGTCCCACCAAGGCACTTTGTGCTCCTCACACGCTGGATGCACGTCGTTGTCTCTCCTACCTCACGATTGAAAAGCATAGGGAAGCCTCCCCCCTGCCCCCTCCGAAAGAGGGGGAGTCCCAACCATTGGTTCAGCCTGACCAAGGAGTAATCACTCCCTCCCCTTGTGGGAGGGTTGGGGAGGGGTCCGCTTCTTTTATTTATGGTTGCGACCGTTGTCAGTTGGCTTGTCCACACAACCGCTTTGCCCAGCCTACGCAAGTACCTGAGTTTGCGCCTTCCGACGAGTTTCTTGCGATGCAGCCAGACGACTGGCAGCATCTCACGCCTGAAACCTATCGTCAGCTTTTCCGCGGCTCCGCCGTCAAGCGAGCCAAATACGAAGGACTTCTCCGCAACATCCAAGCCGCCAACCCCCAATCTTGAGTGAGGCAGCCACCTGCGGGGTAAGTTTTTCGCCAAAGGCGTTAGGGGCTTTCTTTTATTGCCGCTGTCGCCGAAAGATGGCTTCAAATCAGAATTCTGAACATGCCTTAAGGCAAAGGTGCAGTTTGTGTTAAGGGTTAGCGAATTTAGAGTTAAGAGTTACGGAATTTGGAGTTAAGGGAAAAATCCGTAAGTGTTAAGGCAAACTGCGAAAAGGGTTAAGTGAGCTGCCCTTTTGGGGTACTCAAACTAAAAATGTCAACTAAACCAGGAACGCTGTCAACCTTGTCAGGACGACTGTCAACCAAAATCAGGACAAGAAGCGTTACAGCGTTACAGTTGTTACAGTTGTTTTTTTCGTCTTTACGACCTCAAAAAAACCTCTATATTTATATATCTATATATTTATATATATATA
>CAJOHO010000024.1 GCA_905234555.1 uncultured Bacteroidaceae bacterium | reverse complement strand
AGGCATAGTGCTTAGCACAAAAGCTCTCCAAGAGCTGTAAACATCAAAAGAGTTTTTATTGTTTTTTTCTCAATCAGATTCACTTGCGAAAGTTGAATTGATTTATATTTCTTGCTTCAGCATTACAGCCTTGAAGATATCCTTTATTTCTATGCAAAGAAATATCCCAACTTCCCCTTTTTCCGAGCCTTGATGAGTCTGACCTACTTTGAGGATGCAGAGCAACAAGCAATGCCAGAGATGTTTATCAACGTAAGTTGGGACACCATGAAGCAACATATCGTCCAGGTTGTTCATAACTACCAACCCGCATAAAGCCTTCACCTATCCGATTTTCCCGGAGTTTTTGTTAACCCAGACAAAAATCATCCGTATCATCTGTGTAATCCGTGGTCGTTTCTGTTGTGTAAGTTTCGCCGTGTTTTGCTCTCAGGGAGGGCTGTTTTGCCGTTTTTTGGGGCTGAAATGTTAAAAAGGCAAAGTTTAACACATTTTTACACAAAACAAAGAGCGCTGTTCCATTCTTTTTTTCTACATTTGTGGTCGATTGAATCTGAATCAGTCTCACGTGCGTGTATCGCGCGTACCTAAGTTTATTCATTAACTAACAATATTAACTCAAATCAACTTACCAACAACAACGAAAATTAATGACAGCATTAGCAAAGAGAATAGTGGAAACGCCCATGACTCCATACATGGATCTGTTGAAAGGGATGACGGAAGAAAACAAGAGAATCGTCATCACCTACATTGTTGATACCATGAAGGAGCAAGAAAGTGCTAAGAGCAACAAGGATGTCATTCGCGAGAAGTTTAAGAACCTGCATCTATCTGAGGACATCAAGCAGATGCGTGGTTGCATAAAACTCAGCGATGAAGACATGAAAGACGAACGAATACAATACATTCTTTCTTTCGAATGAACATATAACTTCAAGCTAATCATTTATAACCAACAATATTATTAATAAACTCAAATCAAAATGAAAAGAAAACTACTGTTTTTGGCGGCTTTAGTCGTCAGTGCACTCGGAATGAGGGCACAATCGTGGACACCTCCCACGATTACAAGTGAAGATCCTGTATCAGGAACCAATTACAAGGTTTACAACGTTGGTTCAGGTAAGTACCTCCAAGAGGGAAAAGCTTGGTTCAGTTGGAGCACAACTGCAATTCTGTCTGACAACGGCAGAGACTTTACATTCACAGGTAATGCTTCAAGCTTTACTTTTACAAACAAAGACCGCTCAGGGAACAACAAAGTGTTTACATCTGGTAACGGTATTACTGGTGATGCTATGCATGTTGATGGAGCAGATGCTACGAACTACGGTCTCACTAAGCTGCCCAACGGTTACTACCATATCCACGACGCTGGCGGTGATGCTTCTTCTGCGTGCTGGGGCTACAATAGCAGTTTCCATGCAACAGGAGTGGTAGCACACGCAGATGCCACGGCTACAGGTTGGAACTGTGAATGGGCTTTTTTGACTGATGCAAGCTTTACTCTTTTCGATGCCCGTGTAAAACTTTACAATGAGTTGCTGAAGGCATATACCGATGGTGTAAACACTGATGCTGCTGGTTCTGTTTACAACAACACCAGTTCCACATTGGATGCAGTTAATGGTGCTTATAACACCCTTCATCAGGATCGCTATAATCATGCACTGGCCACAGCTTCCGAGACCAACCCAATTGAGATTACTGAATGGGTACTGAAAAACGCAGATTTCTCTGCAGGTAATATAAATGAGTGGCAAACCAACTATGTGAGTGGGCAACAGGCTCAAAATATAGGTTATCAAGGAGCAAGCTACAGCAATGGTTCCGTCACCATTAGCCAGTTTATCGAGGCTTGGAAACCAGGTGCAGCTCTTGGTGACGGTTATCTTCGCCAAACTGTTTCCAACTTGCCCGAAGGTAAGTACGTGCTTGAGGCCGATGGTATCTCTGTATGGCAGAACAATGAGAATCAACCTGTAACAGGATCTCAACTCTACATCACTGCAGATGGCGTAGATTACTACACCAATATGTCAACAAAGAATAACAAGCCAGAACACTTCTCCGTCCAATTCCTAAACACTGGTGAAGGTGATGTGATTTTTGGACTCCGTACTGTAAGCAGCAATGGTAACTGGCTCTGTGCCGACAACTTCAAGGTGACATTCTACGGTATCGACCTCTCTGCATATGTAACTCAATTGGCAAACGAGGTGGCTACATTCAATGGATATGAAAATAGTATCGATGCTACGGCATTTGCCACGCTGAAAGCAATGGTTGACGAACAGAACAAGACCTACACATCTTCTAAAACCTACGCTGCTGCCATTGCTAATGTGCAGGCCATTAACGCATACGCTGCTGCTTTAGTAGCTGCCAATGCTGTTGACCAAAATGCAAAGATGAACGCCGGTGTTCTTTCTGCTCTGCAAACAGAAATTGGCAAGGCTACGTCAGTTACGTTAGCAGGTATTGCCAATGCATTATCAGACCTGACTACCGCTACTACTAATGCTACTGCTTCTATTGCCAACTATGTCGAGGCAAAGGCCATCCTTGATGCTGCTAATGGCTATGATGAAGCTGGACAGGCAAGCTATAATAACAACGTGACCGTTCAGGGTATCAAGATTCTTTACAAGAACGGATCTCTTGATTATGTAACTGACGAACAGAAGGCTGCTACCAAGGCTGCTCTTGCTACAGCTTGCAAGGCTCAGACTCAGCCTGCTGATGGTTGCGACATGACAGCATTTATCGTTAACCCAGGCATTGATGGTAATGCGAATGGTTGGACAACCGATATCAATGGTAATGGTGGTTATGCGGGAGGACCGATGAAACCCTCTAATGATGCCATGGAATTCTGGGGCGCAGGTACTCTAACCGATACAGATAAAGGAAAATCGTTTGACTATTACCAGGAACTTACTGGTCTTCCCGATGGTGCTTACACCATTGGTGCTGATTTGTTGAACTCCACTAACGGAGAGGAAGGTGCGAACTGGAATGGTGGAGGCAATGCTGGTGTGTATGGAAAGACAGCAAGTGCCGAAGTAATTAAAGTTGTAACAGAAGATGGTGAAACTTTTAAACCGTACACCACTGATGAAATTTTAGTTGTTGATGGTACACTGCGTCTTGGTGTAAAAAACATCCATTCTCTGACTGGCCGCTGGTTTGCTTGCGACAACTTCAAACTTACATATGCTCGCCAGTTGACAGCTGAAGAAGTGGAAGCTATTGCAAAAGCAAATGCTATTGAAGCATATAATGCAGCTCTTGCCGCTGCCACAGCCATTGCAGCTGGAACTATCCCAACAGCAGCCTATACAACCTTAAGTGGTGTAATAGCAGCCAACAATTTGACCGATGGAACTTCGACTGAGTATAACACAGCAGCTACCGCTCTCAATAATGCAACAGCTGCCGCACAACCTCTGGTTGCTCCATACGCTGAGTGGAAGGCTCTGAAACCTCAGGCTGACGCACTTTTAGCTGTTTCAACCAACGACACCGACGAGAATACTGCTCTGGCTTCTGCCATCAGTACCCAGAACTCTTTCGTGGAAGGAACAAGCCCAATTGCAGATTCTGACATTGTTTCTGCTACCAGCACTCTGAAAGCAGCTATGGTAACCTATGCTACAACGGCTGAGCCAACTAATGACGAGTGCTTCGACTTGACATTCATGATTGTGAACCCACACTTCACAGAGGGAGCTGGCGGCATAGCCGTTCCTACTGGCTGGACGCTTGAAGATGGCGCCATCACAGAGCATCGACTCCAAACCCATAATTTTGAGGCATACCATACACCATTCAACTTGAGCCAAACTATCGCAGGCTTACAAAAGGGCACTTACAAGGTTACACTTCAGGGCTTTGCTCGCCATGACAATAATGGACCAACAGACAAGACCAATCTCTATTGCGGTATCGTAAACCAGCCTATCAAGGACATTAAGGACGAGTATAGTACCACAAATCTCGCTGATGGCGAAACTGCTCTTGGTGATAATAACGGAGCGACTTCATATACTATTGGTGAAGAAACTCGCTGGCAGCCCAATGGAATGTCTGGTTCTTACTACTTCTTCCAAGAAACCAATCCTCTTACCGGCCAGCCATTCTACACCAACGAGGTGCAGACGCTTATTACTACAGCAAGCGACCTGACGATTGGCTTCAAGTGTGAAACGAATACAGACTGGGTAATCTGGGATAACTTCCACCTTTACTATTACGGTTCTGCAATTGACGTGACCATCGATGAGGGTGCTGCAAGTTCTATTTACACTGAAGACATTGAAAACGCCAACGTAACACTGAAGCGCACATTCAAAGCAAACACTTGGAACACATTCTTCCTGCCATTCAATTTGACTGATGCAGAAACCAAGGCTGCATTCGGCACAGACGTGCAGGTGGCTGTATTTAGTGAAGACAGTGCAGATCCCGCAAATGCAACCGTGAACTTCGACAAGGCTTCTGATGCAGCCATTACAGCTAACGTTCCAGTTCTGCTGAAGACCAATACAACAGAAACATCTTTCAAATTCGACGGAAAGACCATCAAGGCAGGTGAGGCTAAAGCTACTGGCACTAACTTCGACCTTGTAGGTACTTACGCCGCTACTACTACGATTGCCGATGGTGACTACTTCATCTCAAATGACATGCTGTACAAGTCTTCAGGTGCTACTACCATCAAGGGTACCCGTGCCTATATCAAGAACAAGAATGGTGGTGCAATCAAGAGCCTGAACATCTTCGATGAGGATGGCAACGCTACTGCTATCGACGCTACAGAGATTGAAGGCCTGACGGTTGACGGAAAGATCTTCGACCTGAGCGGACGCGAAGTGAAGACTCCTGTACGCGGTCTCTATATCCAGAACGGCAAAAAGGTATTTATTAAGTAAACAAAGTAATCACATCAAGATTATATACAGAACATTATGAAGAAAGAATATATTTCCCCCGTTGTTTTCCAAACAATCATTCATGCGGAAAACTTAATGACTGGATCTATTACAGGCGTCGGTGGTGACGCTGGCGTTGGTAAGGCTGGTGATAGTGAGACCCCTCCAGGAGAGGCTGATGGTCGCAAGCGCGACGAGTATGACGACGACGAACTCCTCGACGAAGAGCTGATCCAGGAAGCGTCTGGATGGAAAGGCGGACTCTGGTAATAAGAAGCCCACGTGTCAAGGTCTCAACGCAGACCAAGGACACAGAACATAATAATGGTAAGCATCCGGCTGCAAAGTCGGATGCTTACTTTTTTACTCTACACATCAGAAAACACGAAATTTAATAGAACGAACACGGATGCGGATAAAAAAACAAAGATTGAAGGGTTAAACAGAAAACAACGAAAATCTTTTCTACTGTGTATCCATCACTTCCTCTCTCAGTACCGTCCACTTTACAATTCGGAAGATTAGTTTGATTCGTGTTCGAAAAAACTTAATTCCAAGATTTCTTAGCGCTATCAAATCTTGACTTTCGTGTAATATGTGTGACTTTCACCTGCAGAATGCTTACAATAGAGGCAAAAAACGACCTGTTTTGCACGAATTTGCATTAAAATCAAACTTTTTTAACTATTGATTGCAAGCAATTCGTCATAAATTCGTATCTTTGCGCTGTTTAGCATACTTTGTGCTTATTTTAACCAACTATACTAACTAAATCAGAACAAAATGAAAAGAAAATTACTGTTTTTGGCGACTTTAGTCGTCAGTGCACTCGGACTGAGGGCACAAACGGATGTAACGAGCACGTACATCACGAATGCCGGATTTGACGAATCAGGCGATTTCCAAACTGGCAATGTTGCAACCGGTGGATCTAACCAGCGTAAGGCTGTTACAGGTTGGACAAATACTGGAGGTGACACCTATACTACAGGTGCAGCCATAGGTTTTGGAACATCTGGTCAGATCAACGGTGCTAACCTTCCGTCAACCAATTCAGACGGCACAGCTACTGGTGGTGCTTTATGTCTCAATGCTGCATGGACATCACAAGTTTGGTATGCTCAAGAAGTAACACTACCTGCTGGTAATTATACGATGACGTTTAAAGTCAACAATGTTGGTCAGAATGCTGCATTCGAAAAGGATCCTGTTATGTTTTCTTTCACCACAACTGACGGTTCCAGTTTCTCAGGAAATGTTCATTCTTATCCTGCAAATACTTGGACTACGCAGACTATTACCTTTGCTCTTGCCTCAGAAACAACAGGCACCATTAAAATTGGTTATAAAGCTGGTAATACAGGCTCTGGCAATACTCCTAAGCTCGTTGTTGACAATGTCAAGGCTATGTATAATAGCAATTATACCGCTACCTTGCAATCGGCTATCGACCGTGCTACCATCCTGAATGCACGTGCTTCAGATACTGATTTGGCTTCTGCTATTACGACGGCACAAGGTGTACTTGATGCAGCTGACAATAGCATAGCTTATCAGGCAACCATTAACTCTGCTGTTACGACTCTTCGTTCTGCCATCTCAACAGCTGCCGCTAAGGTAGTACTGTTAGAAGGCGAGAATATTACTTTCATGTTTGAGAATGCCGACTTTGAGAGTGGCACGCCTGTTACGGTTGGTATTACCACTTACGACTATGACGCAGCCACGAATGGTACACATTTCAGCCGCATGCAGGTTGTAGAAGGATGGACTATAGCAGAAAATGGCAATGCAAAGTCTGCTGGTATCTATCAATTTGGCCAGAATCCTTTCTTGGGTAGTTCTGGTACCCAATATCAGGCACCCGCCTCAGGTTCTGCTACAGGTGAGGAGAAGGCTCTCGGTATCGTCGCCGTTTGGGGCAGTTCTGCTCAATACAAGCAGGCTGTGACCTTCCCTGCTGGCAGTTATATCATAGAAGTGCCTGTTTTCAACACAGCAGGTACTACAGCTTTCTCCAAGAACCTGATTGGTTTCGTGGAGAATGGCGGCACAGAGCACTTGGCAACAGCCAAGACATACGCAACAGGCTCTTGGATTACAGAAAAAGTCATCTTTGAACTTGCAAACGAGACAGCTGGTTACCTTTCTTTGGGTTATACAGCAGCTAATTCAGGCTCAGGAGCTATGCCCCACCTCTTCATTGATGGCGTGAAGGTGACTTACACCTCTCCTATCGCTGCTGCTTATCAGAAATATCAGGATGCTTTGCAAGCCGCACAAGATGCCATTGGCAATAATGACTATGACAACGTAACAGGCGATGAGAGGACAGCTTTGCAGAGCGCTATCGACGCAACTCCCGCAACAACGAAGGAGGGCTATAATAATGCTGCCGACGATCTGGACGCAGCTCGTGAAGCTTTCACAGGTGCCAAAGCTAACTATGATGCTTTTGTTGCTGCTAAGGCTACTACCGTTCCTGATCTGACTTATGCTGCCACAGCAAAGAAAACGGCTCTCACGGATGCTATAGCTGCTACAGCCAGCACTTCTACAGACGCTGCAACCAAGGCTGCAGCCATCACCACCGCTCTGCGTGCTTACTACGAGAGCAATGCACTGGCTGAGGGCGTAGCTGACGCTGTGGATCTGACCAGTAAGCTGACCAACGCTAAGGACCAGTCGAACACGAATGGTTGGACGGTGAATAACACCACTGGCAACTGCAATCTTCGCACGATGAGCAATGAACCTTACACCTACGCTGACGGGACAACCGCTACAGGCTACTTCGACACCAACAGCTGGGGTTCTTCTTTTGCTTCTGCTGTTACTCAAGAAGTAGAGCTTTATGCAGGTAAGTATATCCTCTCTGTGAAGGCTCGTGGTGCAGAAACCACAACTTATCAGCTGACAGCTAACGGCGAAACTGTCGATATTTCTGCTATTGGTAATACTGGTGGTGTGTTCGGCAGCGGATGGAATGGCTACACCGTCGAGTTTACTCTTACAGACAAAGCAACTGTTGCTCTGGGTGTGAACTTCGCAGGTGACAAGTGGCTCTCCTTCGGTGACTTCCAGCTCGTACGTCTTGAGCTTACCACCGAGATGGCCGCAACTGCTGACTACGATGCTTTGAATGCAGCCATCACTACAGCCGAAGCTAAGACTCTTGGCTTCGATGCAGGCGAATATGCTCCTTACAACAATGTAGAGGTAATTAAGGCAATTGCTGATGCAAAGGCTCTCGACCAGACAGCTGATAATCCTAAGGACGAAGTAACTGCACTCACTGATAAACTCACAAATGATTGGAAAGCTAACGCTGATGAGGTTGATGCTATCTTCGACGGCGTGTTCGCTACGACTGCTGCCAACACTACTTCAGGTGACATTAACCTCCCGGGTTGGACGAAGGTCGATGGTATTCGTTTGCTCGTCAAGGATGAAGCTACTGATCCTGGTCTGGCCTATACCGATGGCAAGGCTGCTGTCTTCTCTTGGGGAGGAACAACGCTGACTTATGGTGCTCAGACTGGCTATACTTTGCCACTGAATAAGAATGAAATGTATGAACTGACGCTGAAGATTACAGGTTGGAGAGACGGAGATTTTTCCAATGTGTTGACCGTAGCTCTTGATGGTGCTGCTCAGACTGTGAATCCTAACATACCCGGTAAGATTAACGATGCAGAGGGCAATCCGTTTGTTTCCTTGAAGTTCTACCTGACTCCTACTAAGGACAACTCCACGCTGACTATCTATTCAAACCACCACTTTGCCATCGCTGACTTGAGCTTGAAGAAAGCAGTTGCTGAGGCTGTCACCATCGGTGAAGATGCAGATTATACTCCTGCTGAAACATATGCTAACATTACTCTGACTCGTACTATCAAGGCAGGCACTTGGAATACTTTCATGGTTCCATTCGATATCGACAACACTAATCTGAAGGCTGCCTTCGGCGACGACGTTGCTGTAGCTGAATACAAAGAGGAAAGTGCTGACGCTGCTAATGCAGAAGTGCAATTCAACACAATGGGTACTCCTGCTATCACAGCAAACATTCCAGTCCTGCTGAAGACTTCTACCGCTGGTACATCTTACACATTCAATGGTGTGGAGGTAAAGACTGGTGACATTAAGAAGGAAGGTACGAACTTCGACTTCGTTGGTACTTACGCTGCCTCTACTGATATTGCTGCAGGCGACTACTTCATCTCAGCTAACAAGCTGTATAAGTCTTCTGGTACTACTACGATCAAGGGTACTCGTGCATACATCAAAGCTAGAAGTACTGGTAACGAAATCAAGTCTCTCAATATCTTCGACGAAGAAGGCAACGCCACGGCTATCGACGCTACTGAAATCGAAGGTTTGACGGTTGGCGGTAAGGTATTCGACCTGAGCGGACGCGAAGTGAAGACTCCTGTACGCGGTCTCTATATCCAGAACGGCAAAAAGGTTTTTATTAAGTAAACAAGGTAATCACATATAGATTATAAACAGAACATTATGAAGAAAGAATATATTTCCCCCGTTGTTTTCCAAACAATCATTCATGCGGAAAACGTGATTGCAGCGTCAGTTACAGGCGTCGGTGGTGACGCTGGCGTTGGTAAGGCTGGTGATAGTGAGACCCCTCCAGGAGAGGCTGATGGTCGCAAGCGTAACGACTTCGAGGACGACGAACTCCTCGACGAAGAACTGATCCAGGAAGCGTCCGGCTGGAAAGGCGGACTCTGGTAATAAGAAGCCCACGTGTCAAGGTCTCAGAGCAGACCGAGGGCACAGAACATAACAATGGTAAGCATCCGGCAGGAAAGTCGGATGCTTACTTTATATGCCACACAGATACCACAGACGACACAGATTGTGACCAATTTAGGTTAAAATCAACAATACAAGCGTCGGTTGATAACAAAAACATCAATAACCCTTTCACTGATTTCAATCTTTACAAGATTTGAGTCTGCTACTGATGCTGTCTGCCTGTAAGTAAACTTGGATTATGACAATGCTCAAACAAGTTTAACTTCGTTTTCCTCCTTCTCGCTCGGAAAAGTTCAAACAAGTTTGACTCTTCACTTGCTCGTGCGTCGTTTGGCATTGCTCATTTGGCTTATCGAAAACGTTCCGTTAGCCATCACCAGCCCCATACACAGCATTTCATGCTTTGAAATCAAAGAAAGCAAAAACACCGCTTCGCTGCGCTACACTAAAATAATGGTTGCACATTGTGAGAAAATTGGTTTTTCAGCCCGAAGGGCGATGTTTTTGCTCACAAAGTATGTGATGGCTCTGCTAAGAGACAAAGATTACGTCACTTTGTTCCGTGACTTTTCTCACGACTCGGCCATTAGAAAGCGAGCTTTCATAGCTCTCGCTGCTCCAAAAGTTCAAGGTGGGTATTTTTATCTGGGAGCTACTTCGACAGGCTCAGCATGAATCGTGCTCGCAAGGAAAAATAGTTACCTTGCATCTTACAAGGACTGGAAGTCCGACACATACTAAAGTGAGGGTTTTTAAGTTTTTTGTGTAAACACAGGACCTGCAGGTAAACCATTTTTCCGCCAAACATTTTGCAGATTCAAACAAAAGTGCTACCTTTGCACACGAAATCAATTAGACTCCCTCATTATGGCAACCATAGCAACAAACAAACTTTGGGCATATATCGAAAGCCTGTCCCTTTCAAAACGCGACCGTAGCTGGCTGGCTGGCAAGCTACTGGAACCAACCCATGATGCTGATCCTTACGAGGTAAGCCCGTCGGGAGATCAATTCTTTGCAGACAGCCGCAATGTCAAAGCCGTGCAAGAAGACATCCGTAAGGCTCATAGCCCAAACGCCAAATTTACGCGTCTGGAAACGAAAGAAGATATCATTTCCATGATTAATGCACTGTAACGCATGGTTTACACCGTCCTTCTTTCCGAACAGTAGAAGCAGGAGCTTGCCACCATCAAGAAGAGTGGGGATAAGGCAACCATAAAGAAAATCACAAACATGCTTCTTGAGCTGCGAGAACACCCACGCACCGGAACTGGCCAAGTGGAACATCTCCGCCATTTTGCTTTTGCTGAAACTTGGTCACGACGCATTAATAAGCAATATCGCATGATTTACGAAATACACGACCTCGAGGTATATGTCTCTGTAGTGTCGTTACGCTCTCATTATGGGGATAAGTAATCCTGTAACTCTCTGTTTATGAAACATAAGATTCCTTTTTTCCTTTTGCTGGTTAGTTTGAGCGTCTTCTTCGCGGCTTGCGGAAAGACGAAGAAGGCAGAACGCCACTTGACTGAAGCACAGGCCGATCAGCTCACCGACGAACTGACGGCTGAGATTTGTGCAGAATACGACACTACGCTGCAAATGATTCGACATGCGTATAACCTCATCAGCGAAGAGGGTATTCAGACAGAGTATGAAGCGTATCCTGCTGCACCTTCCCACCTGTCCTATAAGGAATCGAAGGCCCATCTTGTCGGAGGCTATGACTACGATTTCTCTCGCCTGCTGTTCCTTGTCTGCAACGATCTCGATTCCCTCTCCCATCCGCACCTAGGGAAGAAATATGACGGAGGCAGTCTGAGCAACAGGGATTTCGAGGAGTTTAGCTTACCTGTCGATCTGAAACGATGCGTGGGTTTTGGTGACTCGTTGAAGTTGAGAGAAATCATAAAGCATGAGTTGAATTTCTATTATACTCTTCGTGAAGATGCCAGTATGGATTCTGTGAAGCAGGAAGTCAAGAACAACTTAAGCTTGTACTTGGACGATATTCTACCTTTCGACCACATCGTCTTCATCCATCTTGAGAAATATATGGCGCCTTGCCCTGAGCCTCTTTCGCCTGAGAATGAATTAACGGCGTTTCCGCTATTTCGCAGCGGATACATGAAAAGCCACGTTGTGGTAGGCGATTTGCATACAGGACTCATCAAAGACCAGTTCAAAGTGGAGAACGCCAACTCCGACACCATCAACTATTTCTACTCTGGAGTCGGAGCACCCAACACTCCTACCGAGCAGGCCATGAATCATAATGAAAGTAAAGCGCGTGTGGAGTCTCTTTACCACAACCTTATCTTTACGCTTCGATTGCATTTGTGCGATCAGTTAGCCAAACGCGGTTTTGCTTCCAAACGAGAAGAACAGGAATAAGGAGAAGGAAGATCCGGCTGCAAAGTCGGATGCTTACTTTTTCCGCCAAAACATTTTGCAGATTCAAACAAAAGTGCTACCTTTGCAGCGAAAACTAAAAAACAAGAATCATGACACAGGTTGTTTTGAACATAGAGGATGCTAGTCTCGTTCCCAGTCTAAAACATATATTGGGAGCTATCAAAGGGGTGACCATCGACAAATGGATAACTACTAACCCTGCCACAGAGGCAGAGAAAGCATTCATTACCCAGACCATAACACGTGGGTTCCGCGAAGCTCAAGAGGGTCGCTTCGCAGGAAGGAATCTTACGTCCCTCGATTCCTTAGTTGAAGAATTGAGAGCAGAGGCATAAGTTTATGGTTTTTTCAACTATACTGAAGAGATACCTGCGTCAACTTGCTGACCATCTATGACAAGAAGGAGATTCAGAATGTTTCGGATAAATATATAGACCAGATTATCCAGAATCTTTAACATTCCCCCTTCCCCACCCTCTTTAGTTTTTCTTTTGTTTTTCGCCCCTTGGGGTGGTTTCTCTTTGTGCCGTCCGGCCCATTTCATAGGGTCTGGAGGGCAAAGGCTGTTTTATGTAACATACGATGAAACAAAGGTATCGTAAGGGGTTTATTACATTGGCATAAATGTCGTAACTTTGCGGCTTGAAAGTTAATTCTTAATTTAAGACTACTTCCTAAATCAATTTATCAATTAATTAAAACCAAAAAATGAAAAAAATTTTAGTTTGTTTGTTCGCCCTCCTGTTCGGAGTAGCGGGAACGGTGAACGCAACGAAACATTATGCTTCATTCAGCGTTGCTACTGGATGCACTTGGGATTCTGGTACCAACACCATGGGGTTTACTGCTGTTAATGGATGGCAGATTCTTTGGACAGGTTTTCCAGGAGGCGACATAACGGCCTACAAAAAATTTCATGCAACGTTATCAGGCATGAGTGATAACATAGGGTATGTGCGATTAAGAATCAAAGACAATAGCGATCATTATGCCGATGTTAATCTTGTAACAGGCGAAAATAACATTGATCTCGCAGCATTATCTGTCTCCAATCCCACTTGTGACTTCACAAATATAAATGACATCACAATATGGAGTCCGACAAGTGCTGCAGCAGGAAAAGTCGTCAATGGCGAGCATCCTGCTTCCGTCACCATAACAAACGCATATATAGAGAGTGGTATCACGGGCTTTGGCAATGTAATTACGTCCTTATCCGGCATCACGGATGGGACAAGGTTCGTTATCAGTGACAACGGAACAAAGGCTAAATACTTCTATAACAGTGGTAGCGCTAATGAAAACAAGAATGCAAATGTCGAGGAAGTGCCTGCTGATGCTTATTGTTATTTCACGCTGGAGAAATATACTGGTGGCGATGTCGTTGGGGACAATATCTACCGAATCAAAATCACCAATGCCGAAGACGAAGGGTATCCTAATGGCACAAATGGCGGTTGCTACTTGAATTCTCTTCATGATGTCGAATGGGCTCACGTGGTCATTTCTGCACCGCAGGGCGGCTGGAGTTGTACAAAGGATGCTCTGTGGTATGTTACATACGATGCGGAGAAAGGCTTCTCGTTTCAGAATGTCTGTAGAGCTACAAATGGGAAAGGTCTTAAATCTTGGCTATCTATTGGCAATGACCTCGTAGCCGATCAGCAATACTTGAAGCTTTATGAGAGCATCGACTTTGGCGTGAACACGACAGTCGATATGAATGTCAACATCACCGTTGACGAAGAGACACGTAACTATCAGCTCTATGTTCCTGGCAATGTGGATGAAGACTGTCCGTTAGTGATATCGCTGCACGGTGCCTACGGAGGCAGCACAAACTATATCCCGTTCACAAGGGAGGTGGCAGCTGCACAGGGCTGCATTGTGGCCTATCCTCAGGGTAAGCTCACACATTTCCCCATCGGATTTGATGGTGATGCAACGGGTTGGACGGCTACTGGCGAAGACAACTTTGATGTAAAGTTCCTGAAGGCAGTCATCGAGGATGTCGCCTCGAAGTATCAGATAGACCGCAAGCGCATCTACTGCTGCGGCTTCTCCAACGGCGGCATGATGACCTACGCGATGGCTAATGCCTGCAGCGACGAGATTGCTGCTTTCGCCTCTATCAGCGGCTATCCGATCAACGAGTTCCATCTGCGCCACACCAGCAGCCGTCCCGTGCCTTTCCTGCATATCCACGGAAAGGCAGACAACTTTGTGCTCTATGAGAAGATGCCTACGATTGTCGATGAGATGGTGGCACGTATGGGTGCCAACCCCGTACCCACGACAACTACGGTGAGCGGCAAGTACACCAAGAGCATCTACGGGGCTGGTGAGGGAGGCTTCCCCTATGTGTATTATGAGGTGGACGGCATGGGGCACGAAGCCTTCACCAACAACACCGAGGACGGCAATTCGGCCCTCACCATGTGGAACTTCTTCAAAGACTACACCCTCGACTCACCTTCCGACGAGACGCTGAAATGGGCACCTCGCATCGAGACTGCCGGCTTCACCCCCACCACTCACGGCTTCACGATGAACGATGGCACCACGCTGCTCAGCTTTGGCGGCGCACAATATACTGAAGCTAACAAAAACGTCTATGCCTCGCTGCAGTTTGAGAGCGGCACCTATAAACTCTGCTTTAAATCCACAGGGGCTTCGGGCAAGACGATAGGCGTAAGGCTTGTGAAGCTGACCAGTCCGAATACGGTAGTGCTCAACACCACGGTCAATGTCGGCGACGATGCCAAACTCCCCTTTGAGATTACCGACGGCTGGGGAGAGTATCAACTGACCATGACACGACCGGATGCAGGGGACATCATCAGCATCACGGACCTTGCCATCGTTCAGACAGAAGAACCTGACATCCCCGAGCCCACAACCTTGGATTTTAATCAGTTCGGTGTGGCTACAACAGACATCACCGACCTATATGCCACAGGTGGCTTGAAATATAATCCGTCAACAGGCGTCCTCACTTCTGATGGAACAGCTGGCACTCTTGTTCTGGCATTTGCAACTCCTGTTGACCTGAAAAACCTATTCCAGTTCAATTTAGCACAAAGTGGTTCTACTGGTGACATCCTTAGTCGCCTTGAATTCTACGATGAAGATGATGCTAAGATTAATACATGGAATAGTATCAAATTGGGTAATACCTGGAATCCTAAAGGAATCGATGACAATGCCACAAATGCATTCCTTAATCATAAGCCCGTGAAGAAGATGGTATGGCCGTCAGATGCAAATGCTTCCAATAATGGAAAGACAGCAACCATTACTTCTGTAGAATTTACATGCAAGACAATTGCTTGCGCAAAGGCTGGTGAAACCATTTTAAGAAGTCTTCCTTGGATAGAAATATCTACAGGTGATGCCAAAACTCCAGATTGGAATATGAATGGTTCGAGTGATACATATTATGGCAACTATAGCGGAGATCCTACTCACTATGCTGATTTGACTGCTTATTCAGAACTTCGTGTTTATTGCAAGAGCAACTCTGATGGTTTCCGTGCTTTCTTTATAAAACCTGACAAATCAGGTACAAATACAGTTGCTACAGCTGCTGCAACATGGAATTCTACTGAAAAATATTATTCTGTAGATCTTTCTAAAATAGATATGTGGGATGGTAAGGTGGCATTAAAATCTATAAAGAGCGATCCATGGAGTGGAACTACTACTGGTCAAAATGTAACAAATATTGTTGTCTATCAAGCACCTGCAGCTAATGCTCCACAATATACTCTTACTGGTTCTGGCATGCAGCTTGCAGAGACTGTTGCTGCTCTTGCTGATGCAACTGCTACATGTATTGATGCAACAGGGGTAACTGGTATTACTACTAACTCAGAAGCTGGTAGAACGTTATTGACAAGCGCTAATCCGAACTGTCTGTTCCTTGGAACTACTGGCAATGGTGGTTTGGCAAACACACAAAATGTTATTACCTCCGGTACTTGCGCCAACCTCGTGCTGACTGACGGCTATCCTTTCGCTGCTCCTGCAGGTGCAACTGCTACTGCTGCTACTTACAGCCGCTCGATGGGTAACAAGTTCGGAACCATCTGTCTGCCTTATGCTGTTTCAAGCAACGACGACGTGAAGTACTACACCATTAAAGAACTCCGCAGCGATGCTCTCAGCCTGACAGCTGTTACTGACCTGCCTGCTGGTACTCCTGCCGTTGTAGAGAAAGTGAGTGGTTCTGGTATTACCGCTACTGGTGCTGGTGCTCTGGCTGGTGTGGAAACGACGACAGGTGCTCTTCGCCTTATCGGTACGTTTGTGCCAACTGTCATCAGCGCATCTGACTACGCTGCTATCTACGCCATCAGCAACAACGAGTTTGTGAAGGCTACCAACACCATCACGCTGAATCCGTTCCGTGCTTTCTTTGCAGCAGATTCTTCAGCAGCCAAGCTTCGCTTGATTGTAGAGGATGACGCTACTGCTATCGAAGGCTTGACCGACTCGGCAGCCCGTGTAGAAGGCATCTATTCAGTAGATGGTGCTCGTCGCCCATCGCTGCAGCGCGGCTTGAACGTGGTGAAGATGTCGAACGGTGTGACTACGAAAGTGTATGTTAAATAATTAAAAGGAACAGACATTATGAAAAAGTATATAAAGCCTATTGTTTGCATCACTGCAATCCAGTCCGAACTCGTTGTATGTGCCTCCATCCCGAAAGGTGATGAGCAGTCTAATGTGACTGCCGAAGTAACTCGCCGTAAGGACGAAGAATTCGAGGACGACGAACTCCTCGACGAAGAACAGATCCAGGAAGTTTCCGGCTGGAAAGGCGGACTCTGGTAACAGGAAGCCCCTCCCAAGTGGAGACTTCCACAGAGTTTCAGAAAACTCCACATACAATAACGGTAAGCATCCGGCTGCAAAGTCGGATGCTTTCTTTATTGAACCACTAACCAGGATGAAAGGATTGAGAGGATACCCCACACGAGACCTGCATTTCCAAAATAGCATTTTGTCAAAAAATCGGAGACAACAACAGAAATGCGTCATCAGGTAAAATGGTTAGGAGTTGGGTTAGGAGTTGAGAAAAAGTAAGCTTTAATATTCATCTGCAAATCAGACATATAACATATGTATGGTTAGGAGTTGAAGCAAAAGCCCAAAAAGTTTTCATAAAAAAATATTTTATACAAAAGTTTTTGGAAAAATCCTTCAACTCCTAACCACACCCCATCTAAACCACCTATAATCAAATCATTACACTACTCTTTCAAAATCCAACTCCTAACCCAACTCCTAACCAAATTCTAACCCAACCCAAATTCTCCATTAACTGTCAAATCTGACAAATTGAAGCCACAACCATTTCGCTGCCCAACAAACAGACAACAAAAGCACCCAAACAACCATCAATTTGTCAAAACTCGTTCCATCATTCATTCACCCCCATTCGGGAAAAGTCCTCCCCTGTATTCGGGAAAGTTAGGAGGCTTAAGAATTCGTGCGTGCACGAGTGAAAATTTGAGCGTGCACGGTTGACATTTTGTGCACGCACGAACACCCCCTCCGTGCACGCTTGAAATTTCGTTCGTGCACGCTTGAAATTCAGTTCGTGCACGCACGAATTGCAGCTCATTCACGCACGAATCTTATTCCAGTCTTGGTTGACACTTTACGGACTATGAACTCAGCAGTTCACTCGGACTTCCTGATAAAGCGGCTTGTTCTTTGCTCTATGATACGTTTATAAGAGCGTTTCATTTTGTCATTCAGGAAAGAGTAATCTATGCCTTTAGTACAAATTTGCCGATGGTATCCATACCACAAATCATTTCCAGCATTCCAAAGAAATCATTTTCATCGACTTTATTGGCTCGGCACAATGCTCTACGGTTGGCTCCTTCGGGCAACATATTGGTAAACACAGGGAAGATTCGTTCAGAGCAGTACACCTTCTGACTCTTGGGCAAATGGACAGATACTGGAGGGGTGCTCCCGTCGGCACGAAAAGCATCATCGTATGTGAATTCATAGTTACCCCTTGACAACTCAACGAGCTGCCCGGCATATACATCACCATAATACACATTCACTTTTCTCATACTCTAAGCTATTTTACGGTCTGTTTAACTTGCAAAACCATTTCTACACCCACCACATCAAGAATCTTTTGTAGTGTAAGTATCGATGGATTGCCTACACCTCGCTCCAAATCTTTAATGGTCGAGATGCCAACTCCAGAGTAATCTGAAAGATCTTGTTGTGAGATTCCCAACAAGGCTCTGCGGTCTTTAATGTATGATCCAATATCCATTTACGTATGATTTATCGTACTTTTGGCGCAAATATAGGAAGAAAATCCAACTTCTCAAGTAAAAAGTATGATTTTTCGTACTTTTCTTAATTAAAATTAACTTTTTCCTTACAAATTGCGTTTGTCAGAACAGGTTAGGGCTTAAGTTTTACTTGTTTTTCTCTTGATGAGGGGACGGAGGAGGAAGAGGCCGATGGGGATGGCAAGGAGGACACCGACGGAGTCGGCAAGGAAGTCGAGCCATTCGCCTGAGCGGTAGGTGGTGAGGTAACGCTGGGCGAGTTCGGTGAGAGCGCCAAAGAGGATGGGGATGAGGACTGCCCAGAGGAAATAAATGGGTTCCACACGACGGGATGGGGCGTTACGCCAAATGTCTAACCAGACGGCAGAAGCGATGCCGCCATACATGACGAAATGTACCCACTTGTCCATGAGGGGGACATCGTCTAACTGGGGTACATCGGGGATGGGAATGAGGCAGAGGATGAGAGTCAGCGTATAGGCGAGGAGACTGAAGCCTCTCCTCCTTCCCCTCTCCGAAAGAGAGGGGTGACAATCGGATTTATGCGAAAAAATATGCGTTTTTGGCATTTTTGCTTTCAATTTTGCTGCAAATATACAAAAAAAGTTGTAATTTTGCAGCGAAATAGTAGCAAAACATGACAAACAGAGAGAATTTTGGCAGTAAGTTAGGTGCAATTCTGGCTGCGGCAGGTTCTGCGGTGGGACTGGGAAACATATGGCGTTTCCCCATCGAGACGGGTCGCAACGGAGGTGCCGCCTTCATATTGGTGTATATCGGCTGCATCCTTTTGCTGGGTATGCCCATCATGTTGAGCGAGTTCCTCATCGGAAGACACACGCAGTCGAACACCGCTCGTGCCTACCAGAAACTGGCACCTGGCACACCTTGGAAATGGGTGGGTCGTCTGGGCGTATTCACAGGTTTCTTCATCCTGAGCTATTATGCTGTGGTGGCTGGCTGGACCATCGAATATGCTGGCCTGGCGCTGTTTAACCAGTTCGACGGGATGACGGAACGTCAGGACTTTGAGCAAGTCTTCACGAACTTCTCGTCCGAACCTTTCCTGCCAGTTATCCTGCTGATTGTCTTTATTTTACTGACCCACTTCGTCGTGGTGCGAGGTGTGGCAAAGGGTATTGAGCGTTGGTCGAAGGTGCTGATGCCCATGCTGTTCATCATCATTGCCGTGCTGGTAGTCTGCTCCGTGAGTATGCCCAAAGCAGGCGAAGGTGTCCGTTTCCTGCTCTACCCCGACTTCTCGAAAGTAGATGGCGGAGTGGTACTCAGCGCGATGGGGCAGGCGTTCTATTCCCTGTCGTTGGGAATGGGTTGCCTCTGCACCTACGCTTCTTATTTCAGCAAGAAGACCAATCTTGCCAAGACCACGCTACAGGTCTGCATCATCGACACGTTGATTGCCCTGATGGCAGGTTTCATTATCTTCCCAGCCGCAGCTGCTGCCGACTACGGACTGACGCCTGACGACATCGGTCCTTCCCTCATCTTCATCACGCTGCCTAACGTATTCCAGCAGGCGTTCTCAGGTATGCCTTGGTTGGCTTATATCTTCTCCGTGATGTTCTACCTGCTGCTCATCGTGGCAGCCCTCACCAGCACCATTTCGATGCATGAGGTGGTGACGAGCTACATGTCGGAGGAGTTCCACCTGGGCCGCAAGAAAGCCGCTTGGGTAGAGACGTCGATGAGCATTTTCTTAGGAATCTTCTGCGCTTTGTCGTTTGGCGCTTTGGGCGACGTGAAAATCTTCGGACAGACCATCTTCGGAGCGTTTGACTGGATGGCTTCGAACATCTGCCTGCCCGTTGGCGGTATGTTCATCGCTATCTTCACAGGCTGGTATCTGGACCGCCAACTGTTCCGCGACGAAATCACGAACTGCGGAACGGTTCGCGCTCCTTACTTCAAACTCCTTATCTTTGTGCTGCGCTACATCACGCCGCTCGCCATCTTCGCCATCATACTGAGTAATTTTGGGATGTTCTAAAGGCGGACCCCAGCGGACCCACCCCCTTCAATGGTCTTTACACCCCCTTCGCGCCCACCGTTGCAAGTGGGGGACTTGCAACCCTTTGTGGGTCCTCTAAAGACCCCAGTCTCAATGGTCTTTGCACCCCTTCCGACTCCCCCGTTATCGGGGGAGAGCAACCCCAGTTATCGGGGGACAGAAACCCCTCCCGTGAAGGGAGGGGAGTATATACCTGCCATACGGATAGGGAAACTAAAAGCCTAAGTCTGACGACGGAGTAAACACTCCCCTCTCTACAAGAGAGGGGTTGGGGGTGAGTCCGGAGTTTGAGTCTTAATTGCTGGTTTCAAGCCTTCGGCTGTTGCGGTTAGCGTGACTTTGGAGGGCTGGGTGCCTGCTCGCAGAATGACGAGGGCAGAACCGTTGTGGAGATGTACTTGCGAAGCTGTATGCAGGTCGTCGCTACTCATATCGCCGTTGCTTACGCCTACAATCCGCGCATTTCCTGTCAGCTGGAACTGAACCAAAGAATTCACTCCTGGCACACGACGTCCTTTGCTGTCTATGGCTTCCACACGCAGATGCAACAAGTCTGAGCCGTCAGCCTGCCAAGTGGCTATGCCTGTTTTCGCCTCTGCACTATTTGCTTTTCTCGTGGGAAAACCGCTGGGCACATTGTTTTCAGGCGTAAGGCGGAGTCGGATGGCTTCGCCTGTGGTTTCGATGCGATGACGGGCAACGATTTTGCCGTTGGTGCGAGCGATGGCCTCCAATGTGCCTGGCTGATAGGTGACGTTGTTCCAACGGATCTGGTTGCGCATCTTGGGCGAAGAAGCATTTTTCTGTGTGCCCAGACTCTTGCCGTTGAGGAAGAGTTCTACTTCTTCAGCATTGGTGTAGGTGACGAGCGAAAGCTGCTGACCCTTCACGCGGTTCCAATGATCCGTCATTCCGTCGTTGCCTGTCTGCACACCGTTCCACATCATATCGCCTTTCTTCTCAATCACGGCAATATGTACCAACGGCTCATCGGGCAGGAAGAAACTCTTCATGTAGTAGGCTTTGGGCTTGGGTTCGAGCGAGATGTCGAACACACCCTGTGCCCATCCTTTCTCAGGCCAGCCCTGACTCTCCCCCAGATAGTCGATAGCGCCCCAATAGGCAAGTCCAATCACGCGGTCGAGATCCATAGCGAAATAGTTCTCACCCATTGCCGCCACGCTGGCTTCACTCTGGTAGAACGTCATCCAAGGGAACCGCTTTCCGTCGCCAGGGAAGTACATATAACGATAGTTGTATGCCTGAATGTCTGTCTGCATGGCAAGATCGCAGGGAAGGGAGTCGGTCTCCCAGTTGCGATAACGCGGATGCATGGCAACGGTAACGAGACGTGTGGAGTCATAGCGTTGCAGAAGCGTACGCTGCAACTTATACGCCGTCACGCCCCAGTCGTTGAAAGCCTGATTGGGGTCTTGCTGGAGTTCGTTGCCCAAGCTCCACAGCACCACAGAGGGAGAGTTGCGATCGCGCTTCACCCACTCCGGCACATCGTACTGCCAATGATATTCCCAAGGCACACGCCCGCCTGTGTGCTGACGTGTCCACTTGTCGTAAAGCTCATCCACCACCAGAATGCCGTACTGGTCGCAAAGCTGGATGAAGCTGCGGCTATAGGGGTTGTGGGACGTGCGGATGTGGTTGATGCCGAACTGCTTCATCAACTGAATGCGTTTCTCCATCGCCTGCGGATAGGCTGCTGCACCCAGCGCACCCAGCGTGTGGTGGTTGGCATAACCTTTCAGCAGCACTTTCTTTCCGTTCAGCTTCATGCCGAAGTCGGGGCCGAACTCCACCGTACGGATGCCGAAGCGTTCACGCACTTCGTCAACCACCTCGCCTTTCTCTCCTAACAGCTGAACCACAGCCGTATAGAGGTTCGGATTCTCTGTATCCCAGAGCTGAGGATTAGGCACAGGGATGTCCTTCCATTGTGCTTCCATCGTGCGCGACTGGGTGTTACGAGACTTTGTCGTTATGCCTTCAAAGACGCTCTTTCCGTCAGGATCGAGAAGGGTTAGGCGCAGTTGGCTTTCGCGAGCACGTCCACGATTGGTAAACTCCGCCGACACATCCACCAAGCGGTTCTCGCGCGTACGTATATATAAAGGATGGCGTTCGAAATAGAGTTCACGAGGCGTCGCTACGAGTCGCACATCGCGGAAGAGGCCTCCGCCTGTGTACCAACGGGAGTTCCCAGGCTCACGTGTATCGGCACAGACCGCCACCACGTTATCCTGTCCCCATCGCACCTGATTGGTGATGTCGATGTCGAAACCTACGTAGCCGTAGTCCGTTCCGCCGACACGTTGCCCGTTCAGATAGACATCGCCCACCAGCATGATGCCTTCGAAGTCGAGCAGGAGGCGTCTGTTACGAAGGGAATCGGGGAGCGTGAGGTGCAGACGATACCAGCCCTTGCCCATTTCCTTAAAACCACGACTGGAGAGGCGGCTCTTGATGTTGGCAGCCACATCGGTATTGTCTGGACGCTCGTCGGCAGAAGGAGCCACCCACGGCTGTTCAATCTGGAAGTCGTGAGGAAGGTCAACGGTTCGCCAACCACTATCGTCCAGATTGGTCGCTTCAGCACCCGTTAAGTCGCCAGCATGGAATTTCCAGCCGAAGTTCAACAACTGCGTGATACGTGGAGAAGAAGGGGCTTGGGCAGACAAACTGCCGAACACAAACGTGAAGAGAAAAAGGGATAAAAAGAGTCGTTTCATGTGTCTTTAGGGTTATTTTTTGCAAAGGTAGCAAATTAAATCGTATTTCAGACCCGTTATCTCTGTTTTTTTTTCTAACTTCGCAGAAAATTTAGGTAAGTTCTAACAATTCCGTGTATGAACAGACAAACAGAAGAGGCCGTTGCTTTATTGAAAAAACTCATCGCTACACCCTCGGTAAGCCGTGAGGAGAAAGCTGCTGCCGACATCATCGAAGACTATCTGAAAGCGAAGGGATTTGCTCCCCGTCGCCACTTTAACAACGTATGGGCTTTGTCTAAAGACTTTGACGAAAGCCGTCCTGCCATTCTGCTGAATGCCCATATCGACACCGTTCGACCTGTGAGCGGATGGCAGCACGACCCCTTCTGTCCTACCCTCAAAGACGACCGTCTCTACGGACTGGGTGCCAACGACTGCGGAGGCGGACTGGTCAGTCTGTTGCAGGTTTTTCTGGAAGCGCCTACGCCAAACCTGATTTATTTGGCTTCAGCCGAGGAAGAAGTGTCTGGAAAACAGGGAATTGAAAGTGTGCTGCCGTTGTTGCCGAAGATTGATGTAGCCATTGTGGGCGAACCCACAGCTATGCAACCGGCTATTGCGGAAAAAGGACTGATGGTGATTGATGCAGTTGCTCACGGAAAAGCCGGACACGCTGCCCGCAACGAAGGTGTTAACGCCATCTATATCGCGATGGAGGATATTGGGGTAATTCAAAAGGGGGTGAGTCTTTTCCCCCTTATTTCTCCGCTCTTAGGTCCTGTGAAGGCTACGGTAACCATAATAGAAGCCGGCACTCAACACAACGTGGTGCCTGATGAGTGCCGGTTTACGATTGATGTCCGTTCGACGGAATGTTACACGAACGAACAGATTTATGAAATTCTGAAAAGTCATTTGAAGAGTGAACTGAAGGTACGCAGTTTCCGTCTGTCGTCTTCCCACATCTCTACCGACCATCCGCTGGTTCAGCGTTGTCTGGCGTTGGGAATGAAGCCGTTCGGTTCACCCACGCTTTCCGACCAGGCGTTGATGCGATTCCCTTCGTTGAAACTGGGACCAGGCAATTCTGCCCGTTCGCATACAGCCGACGAATACATCTGTCTGTCGGAAATTGAGGAGGCTATTCAGACTTATTCTTCTTTGCTTTCCGCCCTACAATCCGATCAAAAGACTCTGGCGTAATAGACAACGCTTCTGGATGATCCTTCACGAAGGAGTCGATGTGGCGCACATATTTGTCTGCCAGGATTTCCTGAACAGCAATCAGGATACCCGTCTCTTCCACGTCTCCAAACTCGTCGTTGATTGCGGTTCCGAAGAAACGCATGGTGGGAGAAAGTGACATGTAGGCATTTACCAACGGCGGGATATTGAGTCCGCAGGCACGTACCTCACGGTTCAGGATGCGGTAGTCGTCCTTGAAGTCTTCTTCGCAGAAAATCTCGTGGAACTCGTTGATATCGTGTTCCAACTGCACAGATGTGAGCGGCGTGATGAGATGGTCGTTGTCAGGGAAATGCTTCTGCAGGAAATAGAGAATCATGTCGCGGCAACGGCGGTTGTAGCTGGGATACATGGTCATCTTACCGAAGAAATACTTCACGTTGGGCAGGATGACGGTAAGGGCACCCAGTCCGTCCCAGAGGTTGTCGAGGGCAAAGATGGCTTTCACGCCGGCACGTGTGGACTGATATTCCAGCGACACGAACGAACGTCCCAGTTCGATGGTATAGGGCATATACTGCTCCAGGAAGGTCTGACTGAAATGGAACAGATGGCTGGTGGAAAGCAAAGGCTGACCTTTTTCATCGAGTTTTACTTCTGTTCCTAAGATATAGCGATAGCCACCGATGATTTTGTTCTCTTCAGGATCCCAGACGATGAGCTGCTTGTAAGGATTGTCACAAGTGTCGAAATAGTCGAGATCCAACGCCTTACCTGTGCCGCCACCTGCTGCACGGAAAACGATTTCGCGCAGTCGTCCGATTTCCTTCACCACGTTGGGTGCGTTCTGCCAGGTGACAATATAGATTTCGTTGTTGCTGCGATTGGTAAAACGCAGACGTTTGTCCTCTGTGAGTTCGCTTTTCAGCACATCCACGGGGATGGGCGGGATGATTGGTTCTCTCATTATTGAGTTTTTGAGTTTTAAGTTCTTAAGTTTTGAGTTCTTAAGTTCAACGTTACTCCCCTCTTTCGGAGGGGGCTAATTCATAAACACGATCCTGCACCCATTGTGCCCATTGGGCTGGGGTTTTGGATTTGTCGGTGAAGGTCTGCCAAGGAATCGGTTCGCCGAAAGTAACGGTAAACTTCTTGCCCACGTTCTTGTACATCTCATCGACGAGATAGAGCATCGCTAAGTTGAACTTAACGCCCAGACGCTTACACCAGTTGGCAATGTTGTAGAACTTCTTGGAGTTGTGTCCTGAGAAATGCACAGGAATCACATCACGCTGGTACTGAATGCTCTTCGTGATGAACGTCTTGGTCCAGGGGAGGTCGCGGATGGTACCATCCTTCTGCTTGCGGGAGCAAAGTCCGGCAGGAAACATCACCACGTTTTTCTCGCTCTGGAACGCAGCTTCCACCATACGTGGGAAATTGCGGCTCTGACTTCCCGTCTTGTTGATGGGAATGCAGAGAGGAGCCAATCCCTGGAGGTTCATCAGCACGTCGTTCACCAGATAGACCATCTGGCTGTCCCATTTGCGGCAGACGAGTTTGCCGAGTGCTACGCCGTCTTCGCCACCCAGCGGATGGTTGGAGACGATGGTGAAGTAACGACCACCCTCATTGGTGGGCAGTTCGTCCAATCCCTTCACGGTGAGATCCATTTCCAGGTAATCCACGCATTCGTCGAGGAAGTCCTTGCCGTATTTTCCGGCAGCACGACCCGTAAGGAATCGGTTCACCTCGTCCTGATGAAGCGTCTTCTTGAGCCACGACACCACAAAACGAGGGATGTATTTGGCTTTCTTCCCAGCCTTGGTGCGGACAATCTCATCGACATCAATCGGCATCTGGGGCTTGTGTTCAGCCTCTTGTTCTATCTGTTTTTCCGGATGATTTTCCATATTAGTTTCATGGTGGCATTCAGTCAGCCACACAATCCGACTGCAAAATTAGCACAAATATTTCACTTTTGAGCAATAATAGTGAGAAAAAATGTGAAAATGGCGATTTTTTTCACTTCTTCCCCCCTTGGGGGGATGAGAGGGGGGCTTCAAAAACCTCTCTCAGCACATCCAAGGAACGTAGTTCGGGGAAAGAAGGAAGGTGAAGGCGGTAATACTTCTCCAGGATTTCGAGGACACGATGGCGTTGGGTTCTGGAGAAGCGATAATGATGAAGATTGGCAAGCGAGATGCGAAGCATCAAGGGCAAATAACGCATCTCGTCGGGCTGGAGAATGGTGTGTAGGCCTGAAGCGTGAAGCGTGGAAAAGCCCCCTCCAACTCCCCCAAGGGGGAGAGAAGTGGAGAGTGGAGCGTGAACTTTGGGAGCAGCGAGAGCCATGAAAGCTCGCTTTCTAATGGCCGAGTCGTGACAAAAGTCAGCAAAGCTAAGCGTGTCTGGTTCGATGCCTACGAAGCGAGTAAGGCGGATGAGGAAATACAGGTGGAAATTGGCGATATGAGCGTTGGGAGCCGCATCGAGCCAGCTCATGGAAGTCTCTACGAAGCGGTAAAGCGGTTCGTCGGGTTGTTGTGCCCGAAGGGTATAGGACAGGAACTCGGCAAGGAAGAGCGCCATCATCGACTTGGTGGCATTGTAGGGAATATCGGCATAGTGGCAATAGAGGACGACGTCGCGAGGACGAGCCAATCGGTTCTGCGCATGGGTATCGGCTACGAACTCCACGAAGTTAAGCGGACGCCAGAGGGCGGAAGCAGCAGATTTCCTACTGCCTCCGTGTCCTATGTTGGTCATAAACGACATACGTCCATGATTCTCCGTAAAGAGATCGACAATCAGTCCCGACTCCTTATACTTTACCGTGCGCAACACGATGCCTCTGATCCGTTCCTGCATACTTATTTGTCTGATTTACAGTTTTTCACCACATTGCGAACAGAACTTGTCGTTCTTGCGAACTTTTGAGTCGCAACGGGGACAACGTCCGTCGCGTACAGGCTCGTTGGTTGTATTGATGAAGCTCGCCGTTACGATACCTCCAGGAACGGCAATCAACGTGTAGCCCAACAACATGATGAACGACGAGAGTAGTCGCCCGATGGGAGTGACGGGCGTGATGTCACCGTAACCCACAGTTGAGAGCGTGGTGATGGCCCAATAGATGCTGGTTCCGATATCCTTGAAAGCGCTATCGGGTTGTCCACTTTCCAGGATGAACATGAGCGTGCCGAGACAGATGACCAAAACGAGCACAAACAGGAAATAGACTGCAATCTTGTGGATGCTGCGTCCGATGGCCTTCAGCAGCAGTTCGCCCTCATTGAGGAACACGAACAAGCGGAATATACGGAAGATGCGGATGAATCGGATGCTGCGAAGTATCAGCATGTAGCGAGCACCAGGGAAGAAGAATGTGAGGTAAGGCGGCAGCACAGCCAGCAAGTCGATGATTCCCCATCCACTCAGGGCATAGCGTCGTCGGCTCTCTGCGCAATAAAGTCGGGCGATATACTCAGCCGTGAACAGAACCGTCAGCACGCCTTCCAGGATGCCAAGCGTGAGTTTCAGCCACGAGGGCAGGTTCGACATACTCTCCACAAAGAGAATGAGAAGGCTGACTGCAATAGCCACAGTCAGCAAGATATCAAACCGACGACCGGCAGGTGTATCGTCGTCGAAGATGATTTGTCGTAGTTTGGTCTTATCAATCATAGCTTATTGAAAATGCAAAAAAGAAACTTCAGACGGCAAAGTTAGGAATTTTAATTCACAATTGAAGAAAATACTTCTTTTTTCTTCATTTTTGTGTTTTTTTTATCAATTATGAATTGTGAATGATGTTTTTTGAATAAAAATCCGTAACTTTAGCACGAATTTCGTAAAATACATGCTTCGTTTCTCTCCCCCTTGGGGGAGTTGGAGGGGGCCTTACTTTATAATATGATCAATCGCGAACTACTTGAACCGCAGAGCATCGTTGTCATCGGAGGGTCGAACAACGTGCACAAACCAGGTGGCGCCATCGTGCGTAATATTCTGCAAGGAGGATTTAAGGGAACCTTGCGTGTGGTTAATCCCAAAGAAGACGAGGTGCAGGGCATCCGCGTTTTCCATGATGTGGGTGAACTCCCTCCCACCGAACTCGCCATTCTTGTCGTTCCTGCCAAACTGTGTCCCGACAATGTGGAACGGCTGGCAAAGGAGAAGGGGACGAAGGCGTTTATCATCATCTCGGCAGGCTTTGGCGAAGAGACGAAAGCCGGAGCAGAACTCGAACAACGTATTCTCGGCACCTGTGCCGAATATGGTGCGGCTCTCATCGGACCTAACTGCATCGGTCTCCTCAACCGCAACCACCACTCCGTCTTCACCAAGCCCATTCCTGCCTTGAACCCCAAGGGCGTTGACTTCATCAGCGGCTCAGGCGCAACGGCTGTGTTCATTCTGGAAAGTGCCGTCATCAAAGGCCTGCAGTTCAATAGCGTGTGGTCCATCGGCAACGGCAAGCAGATTGGTATCGAGGACGTGCTGCAATATATGGACGAGCATTTCAACCAAGAGACCGATTCGCACGTCAAGCTGCTCTATATCGAAAATATCAGCAACCCCGACAAACTGCTCTTCCACGCCAGCAACCTCATCAAGAAAGGGTGTCGTATCGCCGCCATCAAGGCAGGATCGAGCGAGAGCGGAAGTCGTGCTGCTTCCAGCCACACAGGTGCCATCGCCTCCAGCGACTCAGCCGTCGAGGCACTTTTCCGCAAGGCTGGTATCGTTCGTTGCTTCTCGCGTGAGGAACTCACAACCGCCGGCTGCATCTTTATGTGCGCAGCCGATTCTTCCCTCTTCACACCTCAAGCTTCACACTCCACGCTTCACGCTTCACACTCCACGCTTCACTCTTCACTCAACTTCGCCATCGTCACTCATGCGGGCGGTCCTGGCGTGATGCTGACCGACGCACTCTCGAAAGGCGGTCTGAACGTACCGAAGCTTGAAGGACCTCTGGCTGAAGAGCTGAAAAGCAAACTCTTTCCTGGCTCGTCCGTCGCCAATCCCATCGACATCCTGGCAACAGGCACGCCCGAACAGCTGGGCATCGCCATCGACTACTGCGAACAGAAGTTCGACAATATCGACGCCATCGCCGTCATCTACGGCACACCTGGACTGACCACCCTCTACGAAGCCTACGACACGCTCCACAAGAAGATTCTGGAGTGCCGCAAGCCCATCTTCCCCATTCTTCCCTGCCAGCATACCGCAGGTCCCGAAGTGGCTGAATTCCTGCAAAAGGGACACGTCAACTTCTCCGACGAAGTGACGCTTGCCACAGCCCTCTCGCAGATTATGCAAACGCCTCAGCCGGCACCACCAGAGGTACAGCTCTACGGCATCGACATTCCTCAGCTTCACAAGATTATCTCAGGCATCGAGACCGACGGCTACGTGTCGCCTCAGACCGTTCGCGACATCCTCTCCTGCGCAGGCATCCCGATGGTGCCGGAGATGGTGTCCGGCCGCAAGGAAGAGCTGGTCGCTTTCGCCCAACGCATCGGTTATCCTGTTGTCGCAAAGGTCGTGGGTCCTATCCACAAAAGCGACGTGGGTGGTGTCACGCTCAACATCCGCACACCCAAGCACCTGGAACTGGAGTTCGAACGCATGATGCAGATCGAGGGCGCTACGGGCGTGATGGTGCAGAAGATGCTCAAAGGGACAGAGCTGTTCATCGGCGCCAAATACGAAGAACGGTTCGGACACGTCGTGCTTTGCGGACTGGGCGGCATCTTCGTCGAAGTGCTCAAGGACGTCCGTTCGGGTCTGGCACCTCTCTCCTACGGCGAAGCCTACTCCATGATCCACTCCCTGCGCGGTTATAAGATTCTGAAAGGCACACGCGGACAGGCTGGTATCAACGAACAGAAATATGCCGAAATCATCGTCCGCCTCTCCACCCTACTCCGCTTCGCCACAGAAATCAAGGAGATGGACATCAATCCTCTCTTAGCCGACGAAAACGACGTCGTTGCCGTCGATGCCCGCATCCTCATCGAACGGAAGTAAATCTTAGAAAACAAAAATATCTGCAATTTCTTTGGCAGTTTCATGCAAAGTCTTTATCTTTGCAACATCAAAAATCTTTGCAACATCAAAAATCTAAATAACTCAAAAACTAAGAAAACATGAAAAAACTATTCTTTTTGCTGGCGTTCCCCTTAGCGCTTTGCTTTGCTGCCTGTGGCGACGATGACGACAAGGACAGCCCCAAAGGTGAATCTGAATCGAAAGAAGTAGTCGTGATTGACGAAAACGGAAATGCCTCGAATGGTGCCGATTTCGAAGCCATCAACGACGTAAGTTTCTATCTTGACCACATTCAATATTCCATCTTAAATGGCCACCTGGTGGTTTCCGGCTACGACAAAGAAGACTTCAATGGTGTCGCCAAGATTGTGGCAAATATCAAATACAAAGGTACCAAATACAAAGTGGAAGAGATAGGAAATGGCAATTATGATTATTATGCTTTCGAGGGCTGCAAAGACCTCACCTCTATTACCATTCCCAACACAGTTAAGAGCATCGGAAGCTGGGCGTTTAGCGAGTGTAAAGGCCTGACCTCCATCACACTTCCAGAGAGTCTGACGACCATTGGACATCAGTCGTTCATGTATTGCACAAGTCTGACATCCCTTACCATTCCCAAGAACGTAACAAAAATTGGAGAACAGGCGTTCGCCTATTGCTGGTCTCTTTCTTCCATCAAGGTAGATAAAGGAAACACCCAATTCGACTCACGCGACAACTGCAACGCCATTATTGAAACAAAGACCAACACTTTGGTGGCAGGTTGCCAGAAGACCGTCATCCCCAATAGTGTGACAGACCTCCTGAGAAACGCCTTCGAAGGTTGCTCAGAACTGACATCCATCACCATTCCCAACTCAGTCACAAGTATTGGTTTTTACACATTCAAGAGTTGCTATAAGCTGAAATCCATCAAGCTCCCCGAAGATTTGACAAGTATCGGTTATAGCGTTTTCGATGGTTGTTACAAGCTGGAATCCATCACAATCCCAGAAAGCGTGACCAGCATTGGGGCATACGCTTTCTATAGTTGCGAAAGTCTGACCGATATCGTCATTCCCAAGAATGTGACCAGCATGGGAGAAGGTATGTTCTCTAAATGCTCCAAACTGAACAAAGTACACTTCAGGGGAACCACCCCTCCAAAATGTAGCTCCAAGGAAAATCTGTCGTTCATTTTTTACCAGACAGGTACCTCCGGCTACCCCTTCGTCTATGTTCCCAAAGGCGCAGCCAGCATATACAAACAAGCCTTCGGTAACATAGTCTCCGTCTTCGAAGATAAATAATCCCCTTCCCTTTTTTAGATCATGGGGAGGCTTTCGCCGTTGATTTTGCGGTAGAGGTCGAGGGCGAAGACGTCGGTCATGCCGCTGATGAAGTCGAGGACGGCCATGAGACGGGTGTAGGCATCGTCGGCGCTGACTTCGTATTGGGAGGAGACTCGCATGAGGAGGAGCTTGGAGTATTCCTTGTCGGGGAACATGACGGCATCGGTAAAGAGTTCGATGAGCTGGGAGATGATGCGATAACCAGCTAACTCTATATCGACCACATCCTTACTCTTATAGATGCGTGCGACGGAGACTTCTGTGCAAAGGCGGTAGGCTTCGCGGATGCGTGGTTCAAGATTCTTGACGAGTGAGCCGGTGAAGGTGCCGTCGAGGATTTCCTGCTCGTGAGAGACGAAGGTGCTGACGCAGGCTCGTTCGAGTTCGCCGATGGCGCAGGAACGGAGGTAGCCAATCTTCTCGTTGATGTCATCGACGGTATCGAGCACGTGGAGGATGTGTTCGTGGCGTGACGGTTCGCAGAAACGGATGAGGAGCTGGATGGTTTCGTCGGTTCCGAGAATCTTCAGTTTGTGGGCATCTTCGATATCCATGATTTCGTAGCAGATGTCGTCGGCTGCCTCTACGAGATAGACCAGCGGATAGCGTGCGAAGCGTCCCTCAGCATTCTGTGGTATGCCCAATTCTGCGGCGATACGATCGTAGGTGGGCTGTTCGGAGCAGAAGAAGCCGAACTTGGGTTTGGAGCCTGCCAAAGTGGCTGGATAGGGATATTTGACGATGGAGGCGAGGGTGCTGTAGGTCATGACAAATCCACCTGGACGTCGTCCACGGAAGGCATGGGTAAGGAGACGGAAAGCGTTGGCGTTTCCGTCGAAGTGGATGATGTCGCTCCATTGTGCTTCGCTCACGAGAGGCTTGTACTTGATGCCTTTCCCTTCGCTGAAGAAAGTGGCGATGGCTCGTTCTCCGCTATGTCCGAAGGGCGGATTGCCCATGTCGTGTGCCAGACAGGCTGCACTCACGATGGCTCCTGCCTCACTCAGATGGGTCTCAGCCAGCTCTGGATGGAGCAGGAGGAGCTGACGAGCCACGTCGTCGCCCAGACTGCGTCCCACGCTTGCCACTTCGAGCGAATGGGTGAGGCGGTTGTGAACGAAGATGCTACCTGGAAGCGGAAAAACCTGTGTCTTGTTCTGAAGCCGACGGAAGGGTGCCGAGAAGATGAGTCGGTCGTAGTCGCGTTTGAATTCCGTACGGTCGTCCTTGCGCTTGAGATGCCACTCTTCCTGTCCCAAGCGTTTATTGGAAATGAGTTGTTGCCAGTTCATATCTTTAGATGGGTCTGATGGGTTTTATGGGTCTGATGGGCTGAATGATGAATTCTACTCCTAATTTTTTGCAAAGATAGTGAAAAAATGAAGAATGAAGAATGAAGAATGAAGAATTATTCGTAACTTTGCACAAAATAATGAAATAGAACGTTTTTGTTAAGCCAAATGAACAATGCCAAACTTGTTTGAGCATTGTCATGGCGAGAAAACGGCCCTATGAAATAGAACCCATTTATGCAAGTAAAAATCATCAATCGGTCGCATCATGCTTTACCTCAGTATGAGACGAAGCAGTCGGCTGGTATGGACCTGAGAGCGAACCTCGACAACCCCATCACGCTGGAACCGCTGGATCGTTGTCTGGTGCCGACGGGTCTGTTCATGGCGCTTCCTCCTGGCTACGAAGCTCAGGTGCGTCCTCGTAGCGGACTTGCCATCAAGAAGGGTGTGACGGTTCTCAACACGCCTGGAACCATCGACGCAGATTATCGTGGCGAAGTGTGTGTGGTGCTGGTGAACCTGTCGGCTGAGCCGTTTGTGGTGAACGACGGCGAACGGATTGCCCAGATGGTGATTGCCCGTCACGAACAGATTGACTGGCTGCCTGTGGAGGTGCTGGACGAAACGGAACGTGGCGCAGGCGGATTCGGACATACGGGGGTATAGCCCCCCTCTTATCCCCCCAAGGGGGGAAGAATGGGCTTGATGGGTCTAATGGGCTAAATATGATATGAATTATAGACAGATACTGACATTTTTGTTGCTGGTGGTTTGCCTGAGTGTGAAGGGGCAGATTCCTTCGACAGGCTCAGGACAAGCCTCTTCGGTGGAACCACAGACGAACAGGGAGAAGGCTGAGGCTTGCTTCCTGCAAGGACTGTGTGAGGAGCTGAAGGGCAATCATGCGGCTGCTTTTGAGCTGTATCGGCATGTGCTGGAGCTGCATCCTGAGCATGTGGGTGCGCTGAGCGAGTTGTCGAACTACTGGCTCTATCTGCACAACGACAGCATGGCTGTGGCGACGATGGAACAGGCTGCTGCGTTGGATGCCGACAACTACTGGCTGAAGCAGTCGCTCGTGCAGCTGTATATGCGGACGAACCGTAACGACGACGCCATCAGCACGCTGGAGGCGATGGCGAAGCGCTATCCCCGCAAGAGTGAGGTGCTGATGATGCTGATGGAGATGTACACCAAGCGTCAGGACTATGAGCAGGTGGTGAAGACGCTCGACCGCATAGAGCTACTGGAAGGCAAAAGCGAACAGCTGTCGATGCAGAAAGTACGCATCTACTCCGCCATGAAGGACGAGAAACGGGCGTTGGCAGAAATGAGAATGCTGGCCGACGAATACCCGAACGACATCCGTTACCGCGTGCTGGTGGGCGACTATTACTTGGACAACGATCAACCGGCTGAAGCCTACAAAGTATATAGCCAGCTGGAACAGGAAGAGCCGGACAACGTGAACGTGCTGCTCTCGCTGGCGAACTACTATTCAGCTCAGAAGGAAGATTCCCTCTGTCAGGAAACGCTCCTGCGACTGACCACCAACGAGAACCTCGATAGCGACACGCGTCTGCGCATCATGCAGGGAATCGTCTATGAGCATCTGCAGGAGAAGACCGATACGGCTCAGGTGATGAGTCTGCTACGCAGGCAGCTGAGCTATCCGCAGACCGACGGACGGTTGGCTGAGCTGAGTGCGAGATATATGATTTCGGTTCAGGCACCCCGTGAGCAGGTAAAGCCTGTGCTCCACCAGGTGTTGAGTCTCGATCCTGAGACCGACGCAGCTCGTCAGGAACTCCTTTCCTATGCCATTCAGGAGAACGACACAGCCGGCATCGTGCGCCTTTGCAAGACGGCTGTGGATTACGGTTCGTCGGAACCCATCTACTACTATTATCTGGGTATCGCCCTTTTCCAGCAGAACCAACGGAGTGCGGCACTCAAAGCCATCCAGAAGGGAATTGCGAAGATGGACGACAAGAGCAACCTGCAGCTGCTGACCAATATGTATGCCATCAGCGGCGACCTCTTCCATTCGGCTGGAAACGACGACAGAGCGTTCCTGAGCTATGACTCCTGCCTGCTCTACCGACCTGACGACGCCCTGGTGCTGAACAACTATGCCTACTATCTCTCCCTCCGCAAGCAAGACCTGCAAAGGGCTGAGGAGATGTCGAAGAAGGCTTTGCAGAAGGAAGGTTCGAATCCTACGTACCTCGACACCTACGCCTGGGTTCTCTTCCAGCAGAAGCGTTACAAGGAAGCCAAGGTGGTGATTGACAGCGTGATGACGCTCTTGGGCGACGACATCAAGGCAGACGATGCCAGTCTGGTGGAACACGCTGGCGACATCTATTCGAAATGCGGAGAGAAGGCAAAGGCGATGGAGTTCTGGCAGAAAGCCAAAGCGCTAAAAGCCGACGTCTCCGCCACGATTGACGAGAAAATCAAGAAAGGAAAATATAAGGAGGAAAAGCTGCCTGTTTATCGGAGGCCAGAATAAAAGCGGACCCACCCCCTTCAATGGTCTTTACACCCCCTTCGGTTCCCCCGTTATCGGGGGACAGAAACCCCTCCCGTGGAGGGAGGGGAGTAAATAGCTGCCATGCGGACTCAAAACTCTCAGAAGTTTATGAATTATAAAGTAAGATGAATCATAAAGTAAGAAAACTTATCATAGGTATTTGTGCGGTATTATTGGTGGGCTGCGGCTCACACAAGCCGTTTACGGACAATGGGCTGGGGAAAGGGCCGTTTGCACCTGAGTCGTACGTTCAGGTCATAGAGGCGAAACAGACGCCTGAGCAGAACCTGACCGCCAAAGTGAAGGTGACCATCCAGATGGGCGAGAAATCCATCAGCACCAGCGGTATGCTCCGCATGAAGAAGAACGACGTCATCCAGCTCTCGCTGGTGGATCCGCTCTTGGGAATTGCTGAAATCGGACGTATGGAATTCACACGTCTCCACGTGCTGATAATCGACCGCTTCAACAAGCAATATATCGATGTACCCTACGACGAGGTGTCGTTTCTGAAACGTGCCAACATCGATTTCTTCACGCTCCAGGCACTCTTCTGGAACCAGGTGTTCGAACCTGGTCAACCGACTGTCGATGCTTCCCACTTCACCTTTACCAACAACGAAGGAAATACGCCTAAGAACAAAGGTACGGTCCTGATGACCTATCAAGACAAGCTGCTCAACTATATGTTCCAGACGCTGGCTCCCAACGGGACACTCCAACGGACTGCCATCAGCAGCAATCGTGACGACTCGGCTCAGTTTGCATTTGACTACGCCAAGTTCGGCAAGTTTGAACATTCGTCCTTCCCTCGCGAAATGACGATGTCGTTTGTGATGGGACAACGGCAGGCTTCCCTCCATTTCTCCCTGAGTTCGCTCCATAACAACTCGGACTGGAATGCCCGTACGCCCATCCCTTCCAAATACAAGAAAGCCGACCCAGAGAAGATTTTTAATTCGCTGGTAAGGTGATTTGATGGGTCTGATGGGCTGAATAGGTTTAATGGGCTTGATGGGCTAATTATGCATTATGAATTATCAATTATGAATTATCGACGGTTCTTCATATTATTGTTGGTGGCGTTGGTTGCCGTTCCGCTTTGGTCTCAAAAGCCAAAGCAGACACGTGCTGCATCTAAATCCAAGACGACCCAAACCACCAAGAAACCAGCTAAAAAACAACAGCAGAAGTCCACGACGAAGCAGAAAGCCAAGCCTGTGGACAAGAAAAGCCAGTTGCAGAACGAACGGGCTGCCACCCAGCAGAAACGTATCGCTTCGCAGCAACAGGCTGATAAGCTGAACCGTTCGATTCGTAACACGTTGGATTCGGTCGTTGTGCTGAACCACGATATCGCAGCCCGTCAGCAAGGAATCGACACGCTCAATACCCATTTGGTACAGCTCAACGTGCGGCTGAACGTGCTGAGCAATTCCCTCGATTCGCTCCGTACGGAGTTGAACCACAGACAATCGAACTACAATCGGGCTTTGCGCTATATGCAACGTCACCCTACCAACCGTCAGAAAATGATTTATATCTTCTCGGCTCCCACGTTGGAACAGACGGTACGACGTGCCCATTACGTCCGCAGCTATTCTTCTTATCAACAGACGCAAGGTGCGCTCATCAAGCAGAAGCAACAGGAAGTAAGGGAGATGCAGGAACAGGTTTCGCAGACGAAAAGCACAATGGAAAGCCAACGCTCCCAACTCCAGCATCAGCAACAGCTGTTGGAACAGCAGAAAACCAGTCAGCAGGAGAAGGTGAAATACCTGAACCAGAACTTAGCGACCGTTCAGAAGCAGGTGCAGGAATACCGGAAGCGTGAAGCTGCCCTGAATGCCGAAATCGACCGTATCATCCAGGAAGAAATCGCAGCCGAGGCAAGACGAAAGGCTGAGGCAGAACGCAAGCGGAAAGAAGCTGAAGCCAAACGAAAGGCAGAAGAAGCCAAACGTAAGGCGGAGGCTGAGAAGAAACGCTTGGCTGAAGCCAACAAGAAAACAAATCCTGGTGCAGCACCAGCTCCTGCCGCTAAGCCTGCTCCATCAACTCCTGCGAAACCCGCAGCTACACCTGCTGCCAAGGAACCTGAATGGAAGGACGCAGACGATGCCGACACAAAACTCTCCAATTCCTTTACCGCCAATAAGGGCAAACTGCCGATGCCTGTAACGGGAAGTTACACGATTGTGGGTCATTACGGACAATACAAGGTGAATGGTCTGTCGAACGTAACACTTGACAACAAAGGTATTGACATCCGTTGTCAGCAAGGAGCTTCGGCACGTGCGGTTTTCAACGGTTCGGTTTCGTCTGTATTCCAGTATGGCGGCACGAACATCGTGATGATTCGTCACGGCAACTACATCTCCGTCTATAGCGGACTCCAGTCGGTAAGCGTGCGCAAGGGAGCTACGGTCTCCACTCGCCAAACCCTTGGAACCGTCGCCCGCGACGATAACGGCAACTACATCCTTCACTTCCAGCTACGCAACCTCTCCTCTCGCCTCAACCCAGAACAATGGTTGGGGAGATAAGCTTTTAGCTATGAGACAAGCTTTAAGGCAGGTCCTGAAAATTCTGTTGAGGATCTGCCTTAATTATTTTTCTTGAAGTTGCGTTCGGCATCCATTCGCAGGAAGATGAAAAGCAGGAGGGTGAATCCCCAAAGGGAGGAACCGCCATACGAGAAGAAAGGCAGAGGAATGCCGATGACGGGCGTCAGACCCAGCACCATTCCCACATTAATAAATAGGTGGAAGAGAAAAATGCAACAGACGCTATATCCATAGACTCTTCCCAACGTGTCGGGTTGGCGTTCTGCCAGCACAATCAGCCTCCAGATAAACATCAGATAGACCAGCAACACACCTGCCGAACCCATAAAACCTTCCTCTTCGCCGATGGTGCAGAAGATGAAGTCGGTATCCTGTTCAGGCACATATTTCAGTTTGGTCTGGGTTCCGTTGAGAAATCCCTTTCCTGTGGCTCCGCCCGAACCGATGGCGATTTTTGCCTGGTTCACGTTGTAACCGGCTCCACGAACATCTTCTTTCTTTCCTAACAGCACTTCGATACGGATGCGCTGGTGGTCGTCGAGGTGTTCGAGCATCGTGTCGGCAAGGTAGAAGAACGACGTGCTGAGAATGGCAAAGCCTGCAATCAGCAGGTAGCGGTAGAGGCGATGGTAGATAGCGAGAATAACGAGATAGATGATTTGGAGGATACAGATACCTAAGAGCACCCAGCAGACGTCGAAGGGAATGACGTAGGCTGAGAAAAGAATGGCGAGAAGGGTGGCTCCCACGCCTCCGTAGAGCATGATGCGCAAGGCAAGGGCATTCTTACAGAACACCCAAGTCATTCCTGTGACGAAGAACTGAGCCAACAGCAGAACGGCAAACTCTCCGATGCTGACAGGCATATACGCCATCCAGTCGTCGCCATAGCGGATGCCCACCACGAAATAGACGACACAGGCAAATGCCGTAAACAACAGGGAACCAGTCATTCCTTCGCGATAGAGCACCAGGAAGAAAGCCAGATAGACCAACGCCGAACCCGTCTCTTTCTGCATGACGATGATGAGCATAGGCAGAAGGATGATGGCAACGAGTTGCACGAAGTCTTTGGTGCGCTTCATGGTGAAGCCGTACCTATTCATGAAAACACCCAAGGTCAAGGCGACGGCAAATTTGGTGAACTCTGCTGGTTGCAGCTTGATGGTTGAACCGAGAGCAATCCACGAACGGGAGCCTTTGGTATCCTGAGCGATAAACAAGGTGAGTATCAGCAACATCATCATCATGAAATAGACGAAATAGGCTGATTTCTCGTAGAAACTCTTCTCAACAAACAGGAGTGAGGCTGCCAACAGGATGGAGGTGCCGATCCAGACGAGCTGCTTGCCGCTATTGCTGTTGAAGCTGAACACGTCGGGATGTGCAAAGTCGTAACTGGCACCACACACCGAGAACCATCCCCAGATAATCATGGCGAGGTACATGGAAATGGTCAGCCAGTCGAGCGACAGAAATATTCCTTTATTATTTCCTGTTTGTTGCATAATTACTTCACTTTAGTCTCTTTACGCTTCACGCTCCACCCTTCACTCTCTCCCCCTTGGGGGAGTTGGAGGGGGCTTTTTCTCTTTTCCGTTCCTTCTCCGCTCGTGAATCATAGTTGATGTGGCGGTTCTGGAAGGCGGTTGCTTTAGCTTCGCTGGCAGGCGACAGCTCTCCTGTGAGATATTGCTCCATCATCAGGGCACCAATTGGAACGCCGTAGGTAGCACCGAAGTGTCCGTTCTCCACATACACACAAATGGCAATCTCAGGATTGTTCATCGGCGCAAAGCCCATGAAGGCAGAGTGGTCCTGACCATGTGGGTTCTGGGCGGTACCGGTCTTTCCGCATACTTCGTACAGGCTGGTGTTGGCACCTCGGCAGGTTCCGCCTGTGACAGCATTTCGCATTCCTTGCACCACATAGTTGTAATAAGTGGAATCCACTTTGGTGTAGTGACGAACCTTCAGGCTGTCTGCCACCTGCCCGTTCTTGATCTCACGAACGACGTGAGGCGTGATGTAATAACCTCGGTTGGCGATGGTGGCACCCAGATTGGCAATCTGCAGAGGGGTGAGCAGCACTTCTCCCTGTCCGATGGCGATGGAAATCACGCTTAACGGGTTCCATTGTTGCTTGAAACGGCTGTCGTAGTAGTCGGCATTCGGTATCATTCCTCGTGCTTCGCCAGGCAGGTCTATGCCCAGTTTGTAGCCAAATCCCATCGACACCATATAGTCTTTCCAGGTGGTCATCGCCGTGTGCTGACTGTCGTAGCGTGTGCGGTTGCTCAGCATGTGGTAAAGTCCCCAGCAGAAATAACCGTTACACGAAGTGGCGATGGCAGGAATGAGAGGCAGGGGTGAACCGTGTCCGTGGCAACCCACCTTCATTCCTTTGTAGTGGAATCCGCGAGAACAGGAATAGAGCGTGTGGTGAGGGTCGATGATTCCTTCTTGCAGAAAAGTCAGAGCTTGCGAAGTCTTAAAGGTGGATCCTGGCGGATAAGTACCCAGAATGGCACGATTAAGCTGCGGCTTCAAGGGGTCTTCCCGTAGTTCGTTGTAGAGTTCGGCACGCTTCTCCTTCGTTTCCAAACGACGAGGATCGTAGGTGGGCGACGAAACCAGACATAGAATTTCACCAGTCTTGGGTTGGATGGCAACGATAGCACCCAGCTTCCCTTCCATCAATCGTTCGCCAAGCGCCTGAAGTTTCACATCTATGCTCAGCGTCAGGTCTTTACCTGGTACAGGCTTACGGTCCAATTGTCCGTTCTTGTAATGTCCCTGAATACGTCCGCGGGCATCTCTCAGCAACACCTGAATTCCTTTCACCCCACGCAGTTCTTCCTCGTGGCTGCGTTCCACACCCATCGTCCCGATATGGTCGCCTGGCTGGTAATAAGGGTCGTTGTCCACAATATCCTGCGACACTTCACCCACATCTCCCAACACATGTGCCAAGTAGGGATATTTGTATTGGCGGATGGTGCGTTCGCGAATGTAGAAGCCGTTGAAGCGGAACATCTTCTCCTGAATTGTGGAGTACTCCTCCGGCGGCACCTGTCCGGTAAATAGCTGCTGGGTATAGCTGGAATAGCCTGGGTTTTTGTTGACATCCTTGATTTCCGCCATACGCTGGTCGAAACGTTCACGTGTGATATGGAGCGTGTTGCAGAAATCCAAGGTGTCCAGGTCCTTCACTTCGCGCATCACCACCATGATGTCGTAGGCAGGCTGGTTATAGACCAACAGCTCTCCGTTTCGGTCATAGATAACCCCTCGTGAGGGATAGATGATGTTGTTGTAGAAGGCGTTGGATTCAGCACTCGTCTGGTAATCCGACGTAATGAGCTGTAGGAAAACCAGACGAATGATGTAGCTGACGACAATCACCAGGGCAATACCGCCAATCACGTACTTCCTGTTGTCAAGGATCTTGGGTTCTGCCATTAGCTTTCATGCCGTTTCGGATGAGACATCAAATCGAACAAGACCATCAGCAACGTGGCAAGAAGCGTACCCGTGCTGATGCCCATCAACGTAAGCATCCAATTGGAGATGGTAAATGCATCCAGCGCATAGAAGACAACATGGAAAATCAGCATCGTAATAAGCACATACAGGATATAGTTGGTCTGTCCGATGGTGAGGAAGGAAGGACGTATCTCTGCTGACGCTTCACGAGGTGTGAAGAGGTTGAGGAGAAACGGCTGCATCATGGCGAGCAACGTACAGCTGGCCATTCCCATACCTGTGGTATTGCTGAACATATCATAAATCATACCCATCACGAATCCCCAAAGCAGCAAGGAGATACGTGAGGTGCCACGATGGAACTTCAGCGTTAGTCCAGCCAACAGCAAAGGTGTGCCGTAACCAAAGAGGTGAACGTGGTTCAGCACAAGCAACTGGACTGCCAGCAGCAGCACCATCCGGAATAATCTATGAAAAAACGTAATACTCACAGTTCTAAATCACTATATGAACTTCGCTTAATTTCTATTGCCTTCGTTTAATTCTCTATCCGTTGGACGAGCGAGTCGGCTTTCTGCTCCAACGCCCGACGCTCTGGCTGCGTATAATTGGTGATGACGGATATGTTGCGGAGAGTTTTGAAGTCGGTAAACAGCTTCACCACCAGGCTATACGAGAGTCCGTCGCTGGTGTCGGTAATCTTAATGACCTTTCCGATGGGAATGCCTGCAGGGAAGATGTCGGAGTAGCCGTTGGTTTCTATCTTGTCGCCCACTTTCACTTTCGCGTGACGAGGAATACCGTTCAGATAGGAAATCTCAGGGTCTCCGTGCTGCCATTGCAGGATGCCGTAATAGCTGGTCGAATCTATCCGACAACTGATGTTCGACTGGGTGTTGAGCAAAGGAATGACTACGCTGTAGTGAGCTGAAGTGAGATAGACAATACCCACCACTCCACTGGAGCAGACCACACCCATCTCCGGTCGAACGCCATCGGCTTCGCCTAAGTTGATGGTCAACAGGTTGTTGGGACGATGAAGGGTGGCATTTACCACCTGCCCGCTGACAACTTCGTAGGTTGGCAGCAGGTGGCGCCGAACCATCGTGTCTGCAGCAAGGGCTTGTCGTTCCTCTTCCTTAGCCTGCAACTCCAACACCTGTTTGCGTAGCGCTTCGTTCTCTGCCTCCAAGTGGATGTTCTCGTCTTTCAGGTTGAAATAGGAGCTGACACCGCTGGTCAGTTCGTTCACCTTTCCGCTCAGGGCGTTGGCTGTAGAGATAAACACACTTCCCTGATAGCTGTTGTGTTTGAAAAGCAAAACAAGGCTGACGACCTCTAAGAAGAGGAACACCAGCCAATGAATATGTCGTTGAACAAAGTCTATCAGGTTACGCATAGCCTCTGTCTCGTCTCGTTCGGTTTATCGCATCAGGAACGAGAAGTTATTGACGTTCTTCAGCGCAATACCCGTACCCTTTGCCACACTATGGAGCGGATCATCTGCCACATGGAAAGGAATCTTGATCTTGTCGGTCAGACGTCTGTCGAGACCACGCAGGAGAGCACCACCACCTGTCAGCCAGATACCGTTCTTCACGATGTCGGCATACAGTTCAGGAGGAGTCTGTTCGAGGGCACTCAACACAGCCGTTTCGATTTTGGCAATCGTCTTGTCGATGCAATGTGCGATTTCCTGATAGCTCACGCTGATTTCCAAAGGCAGAGCCGTGATACGGTTCGGACCATGCACCAGATAATCTTCAGGAGCAATCTCAGCTGGCAATTCCGTCAAAGCAGAACCTACGTTGATTTTGATACGCTCAGCCATACGCTCACCCACCTTCACATTGTGCTGGCGACTCATATACTCCTGAATGTCATTGGTCAGTTCGTCGCCAGCCACACGGATAGAGTTGTTGGTAACGATACCGCCCAGCGAAATCACAGCGATTTCTGTGGAACCACCACCGATATCTACCACCATATTGCCCTCTGGCGCTTCTACGTCGAGACCGATACCGATGGCAGCAGCCATAGGTTCAAACAACAGATAAACGTCGCGTCCACCAGCGTGTTCAGCACTATCGCGTACGGCACGCAGTTCCACTTCTGTAGAACCGGAAGGAACACCAATCACCATACGCAGGGACTGAGAAAAGAGGTGGTGACCCATGTTCACCATCTTGATCAGACCACGCATCATCTGCTCGCAGGCATTAAAGTCGGCAATCACTCCGTCGCGCAACGGACGGCTCGTCGTGATGTTTTCATGCACCTTTTCCTGCATCATCTTCGCCTTCTTGCCTACGGCAATCATCTTCTTGGTGGTACGGTCGAGTGCCACCACCGATGGCTCATCCACAGCAATCTTACCATTAATCGTGATAATGGTGTTGGCTGTGCCAAGGTCCATCGCAATATTCTGTGTTAAACTGAAAAATCCCATTTAAGTTTTTGAGTTTTTAAGTTCTAAAGTTTAAAGTCCATTATGCATTGTTAACGCTTCACTTTTCTTCCCCCCTTGGGGGGTTTCTGTCCCCCGATTAACGGGGGAACCGAAGGGGGTGTAAAGACCATTGAAAGAGGGGGGCCTACTTTGCAAACCAGCTGTGGATAGCTGTGTCGTAGTGTGAGCTGACCCCGAATGCCTGAGTGGCAAACCAGCGACGCTGTTCCTTCGTGGTCTGGGCACCTTGCTCCTTTACAATCTCCAGCAGTTTGCCGTATTCTGCCTTGCTGGGCACAATCACCACGTCGTTGAAGTTCTTGGCAGCGGCACGAATCAGGCTGATACCGCCGATGTCAATCTTTTCGATGATGGCTGACTCATCCGTCGTGCTGGCAACGGTCTCTTCAAAAGGATAGAGATCCACAATCACCAGATCTATCTCAGGAATATCGTATTTTGCCATTTCCTGTGCGTCACTCTCCAGTTCGCGACGTCCCAGAATGCCTCCAAACACCTTGGGGTGCAAGGTCTTCACACGTCCACCCAGAATGGATGGATAGGTGGTCAGGGTTTCCACTTTCTCGCAGGGATAACCCAAACCTTCAATGAATTTCTGCGTACCGCCAGTACTCAGGAATTCCACACCGTCAGCATGCAGAGCTGCCAACAAATCATCTAAACCGTCCTTGTGAAACACGGACACCAAAGCTTTTTTGATTTTCTTCATTTCGCTCATATCTTTTTACCTTTTTGTCACGTTTGTTTTTGGTTGTGCAAAGTTAGGAATTTTTGTTGATACAACACTCAGAAAAACCAAACTTTTTGCCTTTATACATTGTTTTTTAACTTTACGGGTAAAAACTCGTTCTTTTTTCTTTCGTTTTTCAACAATTATTTTTAACTTTGTCGGCAAATCAGAATTTTGTCAACTACCCAACAACCGAATTCATGACAAGAACGAAATCAACCATGTTGGCACTTTTGCTGTCAACCATCTTGCCGTTTGGCGTCCTTGCACAGAGTGAAAACGACATCTCCAGTCCGACAGAAGGCGTGCTGACCCAGACGTTCGTGTCTGAGCAGGAGATGAAAGCCGACCTCTTGCAGATGCTGGCGAATTTTGCCACCTACATGAAGGACGACTTTCAGGACTGCGTAGCACCCAACAGCGTCAACGAAGTCTGTGGCTGCTTCAAGGGTGAAGCCACCATGAAAAGCAATGAACAGGGCGTGCGTCCCAATGCCGACCTGTCGATGATTTGTGCTTTCCTGGTGAAATATGGAAAGCCTGCCGGCGTCACCCTCCCCAGCGGTGTCACCTGGGATGATCTGGAAACGCTGGCGATGAAGTCCCTTGTCTTTGCCTACTCCACCCACAAGGCGAACAAGCTCAAGGTTTGCAACGGTGGCGACTACTGGGGATCCACCAGCGGAAGCGACCACGTTTGGGAATCCAGCCTCTGGGCTATGTCTGTGGCTTACAGCGCCTTCTTCCAGTGGGACAAGCTCACGGATGCTCAACGTGGCTATATCTACAACCTGCTGAAGGCTGAGTGCAACTACGAGCTGAACCGCAACATCCCTACTGGCTATGCCGGCGACACCAAAGCCGAAGAGAACGGATGGGAAGTCGATGTACTGGCTGCCGCATTGGGTCTGTTCCCCGACGACCCTCTGGCACCTCAATGGTTCGAGCGGATGCGCGAATTTGCCATCAACAGCTATTCCCATCAATCCGACAAGACCAACAATACCGTCATCGACCCCGATTACAACAACAAAACCGTTGCCCAGCTCTATAAGGGACAGAACCTCTACAGCGATTATACGCTCCAGAACCACAACATGTTCCACACTTCCTACCAGAACGTGGTGATGCAGGAACTGGGAGAGGCGGCTTTGGCGCTAAAGATGTTCCAGCTGGGCGTGAAAGGCACAGAAACTTGGAAGTCTAACGCCCTCATGCACAATAATCAGGCGGTGATGGACGAAGTGATGAACTGGCTGGCTACTGCCGACGGAGAACTGGCGATGCCCAACGGCAACGACTGGAGCCTCTTCCTCTTCGACCAGATTACCAGCTACACCACACAGGCTTGCTTCCAGCGTGATGCCAACGCCCTGCTCCTCGAAAACCTGGCTTACAAGAACATCAAGGCGCGTCAGACCACCACAACCGACGGTTCCTGGCTGCTGCGTCCCGATGTGGGTGCACGACGAATGGGTGTGGAAGCCCATCGCGTAATGATGACTTGGCTCATGCACGAAATCCTCTCTACAGCCGACCTCACACCTGTCACTTGGGAGGAATTCAGCCAGTACTTTGCTGCCACCAAATACTTTGAGACGCAGAATATCGTGCGCAGCATGACTCGCGACCGCTTCACCTGCTTCTCGTGGAACGACGGCATCAAGGACTATAGCGGCGTCATCGTGCCCAACAACATCCAGACAGCTAAGATCATGGTGCCGTTCCGCACCCACAACACAGGAAACATCCTGGGTACTTACAGCCGTGCGGACAACACCGCTGTCATCAAGGGACGCTACACCTTCTTCAACGACGCATACGCCATGAACGGCAAACTCATGGCAAACAACGGACAGATTCCCCAAGCTTTCGCCTTCTATTCCACCAGCGGCAACGCCGTCATCCTCATCGATGCACTCAAAGCCAACTCTGCCACAACGGTCAGCGCTGAGCAAGGAGGCATGATGGGCATTTCCGTCGATGAGTTCACCAAGCTGAAACGCACCATATACTACGAAGGAGGCGTGAAGCAAGTGGATGGGTCGAGCACCGTCACCTGGAAGAGCGAGTGGGCGAACATCGACAACGCCATCGGTTTTGTCTGCAAGAAAGAGAACAACCAGATGGGCTTTGGCGACCGTTCGAACAACAACTCCATCATGACGGCGAAAATCTACCCGTCTTTCAACAACAGCTCCAGCAGCGTGGGTACCAAGATGAACCACATCCGCAACTTCGTCTATTATTGCGATGTGACAGCCGAACAGACCAAAGCCTTGGCGGCTCAGGTGCAGGACCTCACCCAGCTGGCTTCGTGGCCTGAAGGATGGCACGGTGTCATCGCTCCCGACCCCGACGGCACACAGTATCTGCTGCTGTCCAACCTCTTCGCTGCCGACAAGACGCCTTGGAACGACCTCACCGTCTCCTGTCCGTTGGGTGCTCCTGTATTCACAGTCCTCACCAACATCGCCAACGGCGAAGCAACAGCCAGCTTCACCTGCGCTCAGAACATGCATATCGCCAACGAGCTGAAAGTCTTTGTGGCTGGAGCTAAGAGCGTAGAAGCCATACAGGCCGAAGGCGATTCACGTGCGGTCTTCATCAGAAATAAGACAGAAGAGGAACAGACGCTCTACATCACCATCATCGGTGAGGACGGCAGTCAGATGCCCATCACCGTTCCCCTTCCCGCTTTGGCAACTCGTTTCATCTCAATCGAAGACGGCAGCCCGAAAGCTGAACCTGCCAATTTCCCTACGGACGGTGACGTCGAACAACCGAGCACCGATGTCACCGAAACCGCTTTGCTCAACCCTTCTTTCGAAGCCGACAACATTTCGGCACTCTCACCTGAGAACAACTCCGCCGACGGACTGCGTGGCTACAAACTGACAGCCCCTGCCCAGTGGACTCGTTCCGGCAGCGACGTTGTCTCACTCATCGTCACCCCTAACTGCTACACCGACAACAACTTTGGTCTCGTCACCTCTGTTGCCGACGGTCAGCAGGCCTACTACCTGCGAATGGGTTGGAATACAGGCACCACTACCCTCTCCACCACCACAGCCGAACTACCAGTAGGCAAATACCGCCTGTCGGTCGATTACCGCTCCGCCTATGCCAACAGCGCCGTTTCTTCTTTCACCCTCTCAGCCAACGGCGTGAGTAGCGAGCGGCAGAACTTCGAAGGAGGCAGCACCGGCATCTTTGCCGAAATGCCCTGGTCCACCCAGTCCCTCGACTTCGAACTCTCCGCCCCCAAAGCCATCAACATCTCTCTCGACATCAACTGGCTCTCTGGCGGTTCCTGCATCATGTTCGACAACCTCCGCCTCCTCCGTTTCCTCACTCCCGAAGAAGTAGGAATCACCTCCCCCGACTACTCCGACTCCGAGTATTCCGAGCACTCCGAGTATTCCGATAATTCTTTCTACACCCTCGACGGCCGCAAAATCGTAAATGGTAAATTGAATAAGGGTCTCTACATCCACGCCGGCAAGAAGGTCCTCATCCCCTAATCACGAGTGAACTTTAGCCACCGTGCCCGCGGCGTCAGCCGTGGGAAAACCAAGAATATTAAACAACCAAACATAATTCCCAACAAAAACATGAAAAGAAGAACGCTCCTCGCTACCCTCTTGGTAGCAGCAACGCTGGGCGCATCAGCCCAGAAAGCCATGAAAGCCCCAGCGGGCGGAAAGGCAATTAGTGACGAATTAATCGGTATCTTCTTCGAGGATATCAGCAGTTCAGCCGACGGTGGACTCTATGCCGAGCTGGTGCAGAACGGCTCCTTCGAGTTCAACACCACCGAACGCGACGGCTGGGGACCAGGCACAGCATGGAAGTTCCTGCGTCCAGGACACTCCCTTGGCTACATCCGCCCATCGATGGCTAAGCCGCTCAACGCCAACAACCCCACCTACATGACCATCCACATCGAGCGCGTCAAGGAATTCTACGACTATGCCGGATGGAAAGGCGTAGGTCTGCAGAACGACGGCTTCGACGGCATCTCCGTGAAGGCTGGTGCCAAGTACGATTTCTCAGCCTTCTTCCGCAACACCAACCTGCAGGACGACAAGGACATCCGCATCGCTCTCGTCGAGCCGCAGGGTTGGGGCAAAGACCCCAAGGTGCTGGCTGAATCCACCATCAACGTCAACGCCGTCGATTGGGAACGCTACTTCTTCACCCTCACACCCAATGCCGACTCCAAGAACGCATCCCTTCAGATTCTCGTCCTCACCAAGGGCGACATCGACATCGACGAAGTCTCCCTCATGCCACAGGACACCTACAAGGGACACGGACTCCGCAAAGACCTCGCACAGGCACTTGCCGATCTTCATCCTAAGTTCATGCGCTTCCCAGGCGGATGTGTCGTACATGGTGGCGGTGACGGCTTCTGGAACACCTACCGCTGGAAAGAGACCATCGGTCCACGTCAGACCCGTAAGTCGCAGAAGAACACCTGGGGCTACCACCAGAGCCTCGCACTCGGCTACTTCGAGTACTTCCAGTTCTGCGAAGACGTAGGTATGGAACCGCTGCCCATCCTCCCCTGTGGCGTCAGCTGTCAGGGCACCAACGGCGGATGGGGCATGAAAACTCAGGCTCAGGACGTCGTTCCTATGTCCGAAATGGACGAATGGGTAGCTGAAGCCCTCGACCTCATCGACTGGGCAAATGGCGACGGCACCACCGAATGGAGCCGCAAGCGCGTGGAAGCCGGACACCCCGCACCCTTCAACCTCAAGTACCTCGGACTCGGCAACGAAGAGAAGATCACCCCTGAGTTCGAAGAACGCTTCAAGTATATTTATAATAAGGTAACGGAGAAATATCCCGACATCGTCATCGTCGGCACAGCCGGTCCTGGTTCCCACCCAGGCAATCCCGACCTTGAGAACGGCTGGCGTCTGGCAGAGGAAATCGGTATGCCCATCATCGACGAGCACTACTACGAACCCAACAACTACTTCCTCAACTCCCGCCAGTACGACAAATATCCACGTACCCGCAAGACCAAGGTCTATCTCGGTGAATACGCAGCCAAGGACAAGAAACTCATCGACGCCCTTGCCGAAGGACTTTACCTGCTCCACGTAGAGCGCAACGGCGACATCGTGGCAATGACCTCCTACGCTCCGCTCTTTGCTCGCAAGGATGCCACCAACTGGAACCCCGACCTCATCTACTTCGACAACGAGCGTCCTTACCTCACCTGCAGCTACTACATCCAGCAGCTCTTCGGACTCTCCAGCGGACAGTATTACTATGGCGACTGCGTCCACTTCGATGGCGACGCCAAGGGACTCATCCAGCCCATCGAGAACAGCCACTACGGCCAGTCCGTTGTTCTCAACGTCAAGACTCGCCAGCTCTTCGTCAAGCTCTGCAACGCCAGCGATGCACGCAAGACAGGCACCATCGACCTCTCCCGCTTCAAGTCACTCAAGGGAGAAGCCGTCCGCACCACCCTCACAGGTAAGGCAAACGACGAGAACAACTACGAGGCACAACCCATCCAGCCCGTACAGGAAACCATCAAGATGAAGAAGAAGATGGATTTCGTCCTCGAACCCTACACCTTCATCATGCTCCAGATCGCCCTCTAAGTCCAACACCCGACTCCAGCATACAACAAGCAGCCCTTGCATCCCAAAGGCTGCTTGTTTTCGTTAATGTTAACTTGGGTTCACCCCCTCGGGGGCTGGGGGTCATTCGTGCGTGAACGGTTGACATTTTGTGCACGCACGAATGACGGCTTATGTTAACACGAATAACAGCCCGTGCCCTAACCACTTAATTCGTCATCTCGCCACCTCTTTCTCTCCAAAAAAAGGTTCTGCGTCAATTTGGGTGGTAATTCGTCATTATAAAACTTTAACTATTTATATGATTATCAACACATTAGTTAACAGAATAAAGTTGCAGATGTA
>CAJOHO010000023.1 GCA_905234555.1 uncultured Bacteroidaceae bacterium | reverse complement strand
TGTATCTTTGCACCCAAGATGAGCGTTCTTTGGCTTAGTGAGAAATGTGTAGGAATATGTAAGTCCTCTCGTTTCTAAAGTGTTACCAGTCTCTTTCTTGTTCAAAGGTAACTCACTGATATTCAAATCAATAATAGGAGTTCTACTATTTTGAGACCGTTCTCTTGCTGAAGTCCGCTTTCGGCAGCATGCGTGTTAATATGTAACTTTGCACAGAATTAAACAAAACAAAAACAAAACGACATGAAGAAAATTTCTTTATTTGCCGTCTTTGCGCTGTTAGTATTATTGACAGTTTCCGCCCAGCAGCAATCTGTTTACCGGACAGAGACGGAGAAACATATTGTGTGGCAGCCAGGCGTGAAACTGACGTTTGACATGTTCCAGAATACCCAGCCGAGTGCGTCGGACACAGCGATGATGCACAGGGATAATCGGCAGTCACTCCCGTATTTGGGTTTCTGGGATGTCCTGGATGTTCCGAAGAAGAAATCTTGGAAGGATTTGCATGAGCAGGCTTACTTCTGTGCTGCTTTCAGTAAGTTCCAGTCGTTCGTGGTGGTTCGCGATTCTTTCGACCTGGCAGTAGCTCAGATGCAGTGGGACATTATGGAACTGGGCACTCGTATGAGCCGAATGTTTCTGGATTCGCAGCAAACAAACGCGGAAGAATCGCTGGGATGCCCCGTTACGGGCGTTGTATATACATTTTATTCCACTGCGGCTGCAAAAGGCAGGGACTTTTATGGCTCTCTTTCCAAGGCGTTACTGCACAATGTCCTTGTTCCTCGAGATCAGGAAAAGCTCGTGGAGTATAGGAGGTTTGTGGACGAAATGTTAGCATCGACTGCAAAGTTTGCCACTCGTCCGGAGGAAGCATGGCGTCTTCTTTCCGAGAAACCGACACAGCCTGGCTTAAAGCGAGCCAAGAAGGTTGTTGGACCTTTGTAATAGGGGAGAAACGAAGCAAATGATAAGACTTTTATACTGATGGGCAGGAACCTTGGTTTATGCCATGGACGGTTACGCTTGTAGTATGTCCGATGGCACAAATGGTTTCGGCTAAATGGTTGAGGTAATGGAAACGGGCGTAATCGCTTGCGAGAGAGGGGATGTCCTCGGGCCATGGGGCTAAGATGAGTAACGTGCCTGCGGCGCAGGCCTCGAAGCGGCTAAGTTCGGGCTTCCAGTAGCGTCCGATTGGCTCGGATTGCACATGAATCAGGCGAAGGCTCTGCGCTAATGCTATTTTCTTGATTCGCTTCTCGCATTCTGATATCCCAGGGGTTACAAGCACGTCGCCGCTACGGGCTGCGGAAATCAGGCGTTGTCGCTCGGTAGTCCATACATCGGTCTGTTCGGTGGGTATGCCGTTGGTGTGGCGGTGGAAGAACACCTGGTGCTTCTCTGGCTGGCGCAACAGGAGCATATTGCCGAAGGCGCTGTAGCGGATGCCGTCGATGGTGACGCAGAGGCTGCGCTGAAACAGGTTGGGATATTCGCGGCGCATCATGAGGCGGCGGGGGTTGTCGCTCAGGTAGCGCTTCCAGTTCTCCAGTTGCCCGTCGCGCATGAGGATGTGGTCGTTGTAGTTGGGTTCGAAGAGGGCTGGGCGCGAGGGTGACTCTGAGGCTGACGCCTCAGACACGGTGGCTTTAGTGTGTCCTTTTACCACTGTGGTAGAGGCATGAGCCTCTGCTGCTTCAGTCAGGCGCCACCAGGCTCGGCTGACTCCTCCTTTGAAGGCTCCGATGATGATGCCGAGGTGCTTGCCTTCGGGTAATGGTTCATGAATGCGCACAATCATGTGCAGGTGGTCGGGCATGAGACAGACCTGCCAGATGTCAACCATGGGATAGAAGCGGTGGATTTTCGGGATTTCATCGTTCAGCACCATCTGTCCAAGTGCCGATGGATTGAGATGGGGCGCTTCACCACCAGCTTTCGTCGAGCCGACAATCTCGCCAAAGACCGCTCTTCTACCTGCAACAGCTATGGTTACCTCATATGTTCCTGGTACGGCATAGTTGTGACCGAACATGCGGCGAGTCTGACAAATCTCGTTCATTTCTTCTTCCCGAATGAGGGGACTAAGCTTTGGTGGCGGGGGAGGAGAGGAGATTTAGGGCTTCGTTCTCGTGTTGCTCCATGATGGCGCGTTCACCTGGACCTTTGTCGTTGATGCCGCAGAGGTGGAGGATGCCGTGGATGATGACGCGCATAAGTTCCTGCTCGTAGGCGCCTTTGGCAAACTGGGCGGCATTGGTGCGGACGGTATCGAGGGAGATGAAGATGTCGCCGTTGATGCGGTCGCCTTCGGTGTAGTCGAAGGTGATGATATCGGTGTAGTAGTCGTGCTGCAGGTACTGGCGGTTTACTTCCAGTATCTTTTCGTCGTCGCAGAAGATATAGGCGACATCGCCCACGGTCTTTCCGTGTGCTGCTGCCACTTGCTTAATCCAGGTGCTGGTGTCGCGACGACGGATCTTCGGCATCGCCACGTTTTCGGTGTTGTAGGTGATCATTTAAGTGAAGAGTGAAGAATGAAGAGTGAAGAATGAAGAGTGAAGAATGAAGAGAAGCCCCGAATGGGGGAGAGACATTATTGAACGTATTGTTGTTGGCGGCGGAGGTGTTCGCGGACGGCGTAGCGGTATTGCTTGGGGGTGAAGCGGCCTTCGTTGAGCAGATACTGGAAGGTCTGCATGATTTCTTCGTCGGTCACGTTCTCGAAGCTGTCGAAGACGAACTTGACAACGGCTTTGTCTTCTTCGCTGACTTCTTCCTCATAACCGGAGGACGTTCCTCCTTGATCATCCCTTGATGAACGGGGGGTGTATAAGTCGTCATCAGCCCCCTCCGTCTCCCCCAAGGGGGAGCGATAGTTATCATCGTCGAAGTCGTCTTCATCTTCATCATCTTCGTAGCCATTGCCGTAGGATTTGGGGTCGTCGTAGTCTTCATAGTCGTCGTCGGACTCCTTGACGGTCTCGGTCTTCTCGTCTTTGGTGTCGGAAGAGGAGCTGTCTTTGGTCAGCAACACGATGGTGACGATACCTCCAGCCACCACGAGGACGGCGAGGGTGATCCAAAGCCAAAGGAGGTTGCGCTTAGGTCTGGGTGGCTCTCCCCAAGAAGCCTCCCCCCAGCCCCCTCCGAAAGAGGGGGAGCTTTGAGGTGGCATCATACCGTAACCGTTAGGTTCTTGCAGCGGCATTTGGTTCATGTTACCCATTTGCGGGTTGTATCCGTTGGGATTGAACGAGGGTTGTCCCATGTTCTGGTAGGGATTGGTCTGCTGGTTGTCCATAGTCGATGAGGCTTTTATCCCTGCGGAAAACCGCAGGGCACGGGGTTATTCTTTCTTGATGGCTTGGAGGCCTTGGAGGAAGATGTTGTTCTGGGGGTTGATGATGTGGTAGTATTCGCTCATGTCCCAGAGGTCGCGGGCGATGAGTCCCTTGAGGTGGGGCAGGACGTAGGGCATGGTGGCGTTCCAAGCGGAATCGGTATATTCGATCTTGGCGGTCTTGGCTTCCTTGCGCAGCAGGTCGATCATCTCCTGGGGCACTTGGAACTTCTGGTTGAACTCTTCGAAGGTCTTGTAGTTCTTCAGGAGTTTCTTGCGGTTGCCGTCGATGTACTTGAGGGAGGTATTGACGATGCAGCTCTTGGCGTTGAGCTGACGATGGAGCAGGGTGTTCTTGGTGGTGTCGAGCACGACGTAGACGTCGGGCATGATGCCGCCACCTGCATAGACGTTACGATGCCGGCGCAGGGTGCTGTACTTGAGGCTGTCGGGGAAGAGCTGCGGACGAAGCTTGGCGAGGATGGAGTCGGCAGCAGGTGTACCCTCGATGGAAGACGGCTTGGCATCGCCACCGTTGATGAGAGGCGTGAGGTCGGTGGTGAGTTCACCTGCCTTGAGACGGTCGTTGATGTCGTCCTCGTAGTCTTTCTGGTTGCCCATCTTGTAGGGTTTCTGTATGCAGCGTCCCGACGGGGTGTAGTAATGGGCTGTGGTGAGACGGATGACGGAGTGGTCGGGCAGTTCGAAAGGTCGCTGGACGAGTCCCTTGCCGAAGGTGCGTCGTCCGACGATGGTGCCGCGGTCGTTGTCCTGAAGGGCGCCAGAGAGGATTTCGGAGGCGCTGGCGGTATAACTATCGACAAGAACGACGACAGGCATCTTCTGAAGGAGACCGCTGCCGCTTGCCTTAAAGTCCTGACGTCTCTGCTGCTTTCCTTCGGTATAGACCACCAGACTGCCTCTGGGCAGGAATTCGTTGGTGATATCGACGGCTGCAGAAAGGTAACCGCCTCCGTTGCCTTGCAAATCGACCACAAGACGTTGCATGCCCTTATCCTGAAGTTCCTGAACGGCATCCATAAACTCTTTGTGGGTGGTGGAACCGAAGGAACCGATGCGGATGTAGCCGATGTTGTCATCGACCATATAGTGTGCGTCGAGGGTGAACACAGGTATCTTATCGCGCGTAATAATAAAGGTATGAATGCCGCTGACACCTTGACGGATGATGCCCAGCTTCACCTTCGTGCCTTTGGGTCCGCGCAGACGACGCATGATTTCGTCGCGGCTCATCTTCACACCGGCAATAGCGGTATCGTTCACCTGCACGATGCGGTCGCCAGCTATGATGCCTTTCTTCTCGGAAGGACCTCCGCTAACGGGCTGTATGACCACAAGGGTGTCCTCCACCATGTTGAACTGCACGCCAATACCTTCGAACGAACCGTTGAGGTTCTCGTTGCTGCGTTCCACGTCCTTTGCCTTGATGTAGGTGGAGTGGGGGTCGAGTTGCTTGAGCATGCCTTCGATGGCATAGTCCACCACTTTCTCTTCGGTCAAGCTATCGACGTAGAAATGGCTGATGAAGTATTCTGCGACAGACAGCTTGCGCATGTGACTTTCGTCGATCTGCTGCGCGTGAAGAGTGAAGAGTGAAGAAAAGCCCCCTCCAACTCCCCCAAGGGGGAGAGAAACGAAGAGCGGAGAGAGGAGTGTGAAGAATAGGAGGATGAATCGTTTCATGTAAGTGAAGAGTGAAGAGTGAAGAGTGAAGAATGAAGAGTGAAGAATGGATAACTGTTAGGGGAGGAAGGGGGAAACGTCTTTGCCGTAGTGGAGGAGTTCGCGGACGGTACTGCTGCTGATGGCGGCATACTGGGGTCGGGCGAAGAGGAGGACGGTCTCGATGCCGGTGAGCTGATGGTTGATGTCTGCCATGTCGCGTTCGTACTCAAAGTCCTTCATGCTCCGCACGCTGCGCAGCAGGGCTGTGGCACCTATCTGACGGGCGAAGTCGGTGGTCAGACCTTCGTAGCTGGTCACGCTGACACGCGGTTCGTCGGCATAAACGCGGTGGATCTGCTCCATACGTTCTTCCACGCTGAACAGCCCGTGCTTGTCGGGATGGATGCCAATGGCGATCACCACTTCGTCAGCTAACGCCAAAGCACGATCGACAATGTCCTTATGCCCGATGGTGAACGGGTCGAAGGAGCCAGGGAAAAGCAATACGGACCCACCCCCTTGCCCCTCCCGTGAAGGGAGGGGAGTGGTTTCCTGTTGATTGTTATCGTTTTTTATCATAAAAAAGTCTATGTCATTATCTATAAACGCCCCGCCCTACAAGGGAGGGGTAAGGGGGAGGGTCTCCTCCTCTTCTTCAGGCCTATCTTCTTCGAATCGCAGGTTGCCGATGATGAAGTCCTGACGCGAACTGGTGTTCTTGCCCATGTAGTACTCCAGGAGTTCCTTCACCTGGTCGGTCTTGCGGAGTGTGACTTGTTCGAGACGGATGTCGGGACCGATGAAACCACGGAACTCGTCGGGCGAAATCTCACCCAGTCCTTTGAAGCGGGTAATCTCAGGGTCGGGCGTCATCTGCTCGATGGCTTCCTGACGTTCCTCGTCGCTATAGCAGTAGCGTGTGATGAAGTCCCCTTTGTCGTCGGGATGGGTCTTCTGGAATTCGTCGAGCACGGCTTTCTTCAGCTTGCGCTTGCGGTTGCGTACGCGGAAGAGCGGCGTCTGCAGGATATAGACGTGTCCTTTACGCACCAGTTCGGGGAAGAACTGGAGGAAGAAGGTCATCATGAGCAGACGGATGTGCATGCCATCGACATCGGCATCGGTCGCGATGATGACTTTGTTGTAACGCAGTCCGTCGAGTCCGTCCTCTATGTTGAGAGCTGCCTGGAGGAGGTTGAATTCCTCGTTCTCATAGACCACTTTCTTGGTGAGTCCGAAGCAGTTGAGGGGTTTTCCGCGTAGCGAGAAGACAGCCTGCATGTTCACGTCGCGGCTCTTGGTGATGCTGCCGCTGGCGGAGTCGCCCTCTGTGATGAAGATGCACGACTCGTAGCGTGGGTCGCTCTCCTGCTCGCCGTCGGCTTTCTTCTTGGGCTTGGGCGCAGGATCGTTGAGGTGGATGAAGCAGTCGCGCAGCTTTTTGTTGTGCAGGTTGGCTTTCTTGGCACGCTCACGCGCCAGTTTGGTCACGCCGGCAATGGCTTTGCGGTCGCGTTCGTTGTCCTTGATTTTCTGTTCGATGATTTCGGCGACATCGGGATTGCGATGGAGGTAGTTATCCACCTCGTTCTTGATGAAGTCGCCCACGAACTTATTGACGGAGATGCCGCCGTTCGGTTCCATCGTCAGCGAACCGAGCTTGATCTTCGTCTGACTCTCGAATTGAGGTTCCTCGACGTTGATGGCTATAGCTGCGACGATACCCGAACGGATGTCGGAATACTCGTAGTTCTTCTGATAGAACTCCTTGATGGTACGGGCAATATGCTCCTTGAAGGCGCTCTGGTGGGTTCCTCCTTGAATGGTGTGCTGTCCGTTGACGAAGGAGTGGTATTCCTCGCCATACTGCTGGTTGGTATGTGTGAAGGCAATCTCTATGTCGTCGCCCTTGAGGTGGATGATGGGATAGAGTGCCGTGGTGTCCATCGTGTCGGTCAGCAGGTCCTTCAGACCGTTGCGGGAGATGATGCGGCGTCCGTTGTAGTAGATCTCCAGTCCTGTGTTCAGGTAGGTGTAGTTGCGGAGCATAGTCTCCACGAATTCGGGCTGGAACTTATAGTGGAGGAAGAGGGTGTCGTCGGGTTCGAAGAAGATGTACGTGCCGGTTTCGTTCACGTCGGTGGTGTCGCCCCAAGGCAGGTTGTGGGTTGCGTCGGACTTCAGCACTCCCTTCTCGAACTTGGCGATACGTACTTTCCCTTCGCGGTAGCTGCGTACCTCGAAATGGCTGCTGAGGGCGTTGACCGCCTTCGTACCCACGCCGTTCAGACCGACGCTTTTCTTGAAAGCCTTCGAGTCGTACTTACCACCTGTGTTGAGCATCGAAACCGCCTCGATCATCTTGCCCTGCGGGATGCCTCGGCCATAGTCGCGAACGCTGACACGCAGGTCGTCCATGATTTCTATCTCGATGCGTTTACCTGCCTGCATCTTGAACTCGTCGATGGAGTTGTCCACGATTTCCTTCAGCAACACGTAGATGCCGTCTTCAGCATGGCTGCCGTCGCCCAGTCGTCCGATATACATACCGGGACGGGTGCGCACATGATCCATATCCGACAAGTGGCGGATGTTGTCGTCGGTATATTCGACAGGGGACCCACCCCCTTGCCCCTCCCGTGGAGGGAGGGGAGTGGTTACCTGTTGATTGTTATCTGTTTCTATCATAAAAAAGTCTATGTCAAAATCTATATACGCCCCACCCTACAGGGAGGGGTAAGGGGGAGGGTCCTTATTTTATTTTCTTGATCCAGCACCTTCTTCTCTTGTGGATGCGGCGCTCGAAGTAAATCCATTGCTGCTGCACCTTCATGTTGTCCTCCATCTCCACGCTGGTTTCGCACCAGTCGTAGCCTTCGCTGATGAAGTAGGGGAGCAGGTCCTTGAAGAACAGAGCGTTGACACCACGAGCCTGCCATTCGGGTCGTACGGCGATGAGCAGCATGTCGAGGTGGTTGTCGTGCTTCCACTTCAAGGCTTTCAGGAGGTGGTACCAGCCGAAGGGGAAGAGCTTTCCTCCACACTTCTGCAAAGCACGTGAGAGCGACGGCATACAGATACCTGTGCCGATGAGGCGTCCGTCCTTGTCGGCAATGAGACTCACGAGTTTGGGGTCAACCACGCCGAGATACATCTTTACGTACTGGTCAATCTGCTTTTCCGAGAGGAGTGAGTAGCCGTAGAGCACTTGCATACCTTCGTTGAGCACATCGAACAGCTCGCGTCCGTAGTTCTTGGCGATGTCCTTGGCTTTTTTGTACTTAATGATCTGGAGTCCGTACTTCTCCTGAACGATGTCTGCCACACGGGCAAGACGGGGAGGTACGCCTGTGGCACGTGGTACTTCGAGGCGGTACTCGATCCAGTCGTTGTCCTTCTCGTAACCCAGCGGCGGCATGTGATCCATATAATACGGATAGTTGTAGCTGGTGGACATGGTGCCCAGTTCCTCGAATCCTTCGTAGAGCATTCCTTCGGGGTCCATATCGGTGAAGCCAAGCGGACCGATGACTTCTTCCATTCCGCGTTCCTTGCCCCACTTCTCCACTTCGTCGAGCAGCGCCTTGCTGACTTCCTTGTCGTCAATGAAGTCGATCCATCCGAAGCGGACGGACTTGCGTTTCCAAGCGTCGTTGGCTTTGCGGTTGATGATGGCTACGACACGTCCTACTATCTCTCCGTCGCGCAAGGCGAGGAAAGCCTGACGTTCGCAAAATTCCAACGCGGCATTCTTGTCGCTCAGCGTGTTCTTCAAGTCGAGATACAGGTCGGGCACATAGTACTTGTGGCCTTTGTAGAGTTTATAGCTGAAATGGATAAACTTCTTTAAGTCTTTGTTCGACTCAACTTTCTTAATCGTTATTGCTGACATATTCATTTCGCGCCCCGCGTTTCCACGAGGTCTTTTCTTGTGCCTTGCAATCGCAAGGGAATGATTAACAAACCTGACTTCCTGCCTTCACTTCCTTCAGAACGGTGGTTACGGCAAGGCTTCCGTCCCAGTTCTCAGCAGAGAGGATCATGCCTTCGCTCACCAGTCCGTTCTTGAACTCACGTGGAGCCAGATTGGCGATGAAGAGCACCTGCTTGCCTTTCAGTTCTTCGGGTTCGTAGTGCTGGGCAATACCGCTGACGATGGTGCGGCGGTTCAGTCCGTCGTCGATGAGGAACTTCAGGAGTTTCTTCATCTTGGGTACACGCTCACATTCGAGCACGGTTCCCACGCGGATATCGAGTTTCTGGAAATCGTCGAAGGAAACGGTGTCCTTGATGGGTTCTGCCTTGGCGTTGGCTGCCTCGTTGGCTTTGATGGTGTCGGCGAGTTTCTGCTGCTGGAAGGCGATGACGTCGTCCTCAATCTTGCTGAAGAGCAGAGAAGGCTTTGCCAGTTGCTTGCCTGCAGGCAACAGGTCGGTACGTCCGAGCTGGTTCCATGCGAAGTCGTCCATGCAGATCATCTCGCGCAGTTTCTTCGACGAGAAGGGCAGGAAAGGTTCGAAGGCGATGGCGAGGTTGGCGGTGAGCTGGAGCGAGATGTAGATGATGGTCTTTACACGCTCAGGATCGGTCTTGATGACCTTCCAAGGCTCTTCGTCGGCAATATATTTGTTACCGATACGTGCCAGGTTCATAGCTTCTTTCTGTGCATCGCGGAACTTGAACTGGTCGAGCAGTTTCTCCAACGAAGCCTTCACATCAGCAAACTCTGCCAATGTGGCTTTGTCGGTTTCGGTAAGTTCGCCGCAGGCTGGAACCACACCGTCGTAGTACTTCTGCGTGAGCTGGAGGGCACGGTTTACGAAATTGCCATAGACAGCTACCAGCTCGTTGTTGCAACGTGCCTGGAAGTCTGCCCACGTGAAGTCGTTATCCTTGGTCTCCGGTGCGTTGGCGGTGAGCACATAGCGCAGCTCGTCCTGACGGTCGGGCAGTTCGTCGAGATACTCGTTGAGCCATACGGCATAGTTCTTCGAAGTGGAAATCTTGTTGCCTTCGAGGTTCAGGAATTCGTTGCTGGGCACATTGTCAGGCAGGTTGTACTCGCCGTGTGCCTTGAGCATAGCGGGGAAGACGATACAATGGAACACGATGTTGTCCTTGCCGATAAAGTGGATCATGCGTGTGGACGAATCTTTCCACCAAGTCTCCCAACTGCCCAACTCTGGGTGTGCGTCGCAGAGTTCCTTCGTGTTAGAGATGTAACCGATGGGTGCATCGAACCACACATAGAGCACCTTGCCTTCTGCGCCTTCTACCGGAACGGGAATACCCCAGTCCAAGTCGCGAGTTACGGCACGGGGGTGAAGTCCGCCGTCGAGCCAGCTCTTGCATTGGCCATACACGTTTGGACGCCACTCCTTGTGATCTTCCAGAATCCACTTCTCCAACCAAGGCTGATCCTTGTCGAGGGGCAGATACCAGTGTTTGGTCTCGCGTTTCACCAGCGGATTGCCTGTCTCTGCGTTGTAGGGGTTGATGAGTTCTTCGGGCGAGAGGGTGGCTCCACACTTCTCGCATTGGTCGCCGTAAGCCTCTGGGGCGTGGCAGCGAGGGCATTCACCCTTGATGTTGCGGTCGGTGAGGAAGTGTCCGGTCTGCTCATCGTAGAACTGTTCACTTACTTTCTCCACGAACTTCCCTTCGTCGTAGAGCTTGCGGAAGAAGTCGCTCGCCAGTTTGTGGTGAATCTTGCTGGTGGTGCGGCTATACACATCGAACGAAATGCCGAAGCGCTCGAAGGAGTCCTTGATGAGGCTGTGATAACGGTCAACGACCTGCTGCACGGTGATGCCTTCCTTGCGGGCACGAATGGTCACAGGTACTCCGTGTTCATCACTACCTCCAATAAACAGCACGTCTTCGCCTTTCAGACGAAGATAGCGTGCATAAATGTCTGCCGGTACATATACTCCAGCCAAGTGACCGATATGGACGGGTCCGTTGGCGTAGGGCAAGGCTGACGTTATCAATGTTCTCTTAAAGATTTTTTCCATATATGGGTTTTGATGGGTTTAATTTTTCATTATTTTCTTGGTTCTAACGGTTCCGTCGGCGTGGCGTTGACGCACGATGGTGATGCCACGGGTGGGCGCAACGACGCGAGTGCCGTCCACGTTATAGAACTCTGTCGAAACCACAGGCGATGCCTCAGTTGTTCTCTCTTCTATGCTGTCAGCCAGGTCTTCCATGACGGCAGCAATTTCCTCTTGAGAGAGAGCGTAGTTGTAGATGCGAAGGTCGTCGAGGTAGCCTTTGAACAACGGGTCGCTGTCGAACTGGCTACGTCCCACGTAGCAGCAGGCAGGCAGGATGTCCGACGGACGCAGGGTGATGCTGGTGGAGGAAGCTACCTCTTCTCCGTTGACGTAGAGGCGAACGGCCTCGTCGCTCATCGTGACAGCCACATGCGTCCAGAGGGTTGATGCCAGCTTCTTGCCAGCCGAAAGAATCTGCTCGTCACCACCGTTCTTCAGCACCAGTCGCATCTCGCTGCCGTTGCTGGGAGTGAGGAACATATAACGGTCTGTGCCGCTGCCGAAGTCGAAGATGCGTTGCCAGTTGCTGCCTGATCCCCAGCGTACCCAGGTGGCGATGGTGATCTGGCGCGAAGTGGCAACAGCCGGAGGCAGCATCATGTAGTTGTCGGTGCCGTTGAAGTAGAGGGAGTGTGTGCCCGACTTCATCAAGGCTGACTGATACGTCTGTTTGCCGTTGAAAGCACCATCCATCTGGTTGGGCGAGTAGTCGAGAAGCGACTGGTCGAACTGATACTGCGCCACCAAGGCCTGTCCTGCAGCCGTCTGTCCAGCCACAGCTTCACAAGCCTCACTCATATTGCTGTTGCGGTCGATGGCCTTCACCTTGTATTGGTAAGCCTTTCCTGCTATACACGAGTTGTCGATGAAGACGGTTCCCTGAACCTTTCGTCCGATAACGTTCCAAACTATCGTCTCTTCTGTCTGCTTCTCACCTCGCAGGATCATGTAACCGTCGCAGTCGGCATCCTCCACAGCGTTCCATGTGAGGCGCACGCTGCTTGTCTGAGCCGTGGCCTGAAGTCCTGTGGGAACGGCAGGTGCTGTCAGTTCGCGTTCAGCATCCGTCGGAATCAGTCTCCAGCGTTGCTGGTTCTGTCCAGAGAAGGCAGCCTGCTGAATAATAGCGTTGGTGGCAGTCGATCCGCCTTTCACTTCCAGATAGAGACCAGAGTAACGTGAACGGATGTAGAAGTCGCCGTCGCCGGCATATTCGAAGTACCATTGTTCGTTGGTGCCGCCATTACCGGTGTAGGCACAGAGCGTACCGCCCGTCGTGCTCGACCAGTTGAGCAAATCCAGAAACATGTCGTTGTTGCGTGTGCTACGGATGAAGTAGTAGCTGAAGTCGCCACCCACTCGTTCGGGTACGGCTTCTATCTTCCATTGCTGGTAGTTCTTCGGGCTTGTTCCTGAATAACCTCCTTGGCTAATGCCAGCTCCGTTCTGCGTGCTGCCACTGGAGATGTTCATGACAAGGCGTGAACGTTTGTTCATGATGACATAATCACCATCAACAATCTGGAAAGGTTGCACGTCTTCGCCAGAAGTGACGCTGATGACACGCTCGGCATTGGTCTGCCCTTTCTGGTAGCCTGTTCCGCCAGGCATCGCCATGTAGTAATTGCGTACAGGACCATAGCCGTCGTAATACACGTCTTTGTCCATGCTGATAAATTCGTAGCGGCTGTTCGTGGCCTGGCGTTCGCTGGTGCCGAGGAAGGCCTTCACCCTGCCGTCGGGCAGACGATAGACGGAGGCAGCACTCCAAGCGCTACGGTTTTCTCCGTAACCCAGACGGGCTCCGCCAGCCATGTTTGCCTTACAGAACTCGCCACGGGCCACACCGTCGAATCCCCACCAGATGCCGCCTTGCATGCCGTATTCGATGCCCACCATCGCTTCCATCACGTTGTGCAGCTCGTCTGCCGTAGCGAAATGGCCGTCATTGCGGACGGTGGTGAAGAATTTGGCGTAGTTGTCAAACGAACCTGCCAGCTGGTGGGTGTTGCCTTCGGTGACGTAGGGCTTCACGGCGTTGTACCATCCAAGCGCCTCGTCGCAGTTGAGGGTGTTGCCGGCAGAAATGCGGATGCCAGCCATCTCTTCATCCTCGCTGATCAGACGGGCGATTTCCTTGAAGTCAGCCTTTGAACCCTCATTCCAGGGGGTATAGTCTGGTTCGTTGAAGGGAGCGACAGCCACCACTTTCACGCCTAAGCTTTCGGCATATTTCACGCTGGCTTTAATCAGTCTGTACCAATGCAGGTGCATGTCTGTACCTTTATAGTTTTCGCACGAAGCCTTCCAGTCTGCTTCACCTCCTGTTATCCAGACGCCATCCTTCTTATAATGATCTGCTACCAGCATCTCGTGGTCGCAGTTCATCTGCACCTCTGTCGTACCCGACAGCTTGATGTGGTTGACACGGTTACGCAGAGCCGTCTTCTGTCGGTTCGACAGAGTTAGGTCTTCGCCCACGAGGTCGTTGGGCTGGAACGAAATGCGTCCATACCTCATGTTCTCCTTACCGATGTGGTTGGTACCACAACGCACATTCCCTTCATGGTCCCATGCGGTGTCCATACCCCAGTAAACCTGAAACTCCTTTCCTTCGCCATTGTAGTCGAACGGCACGGTCGTGCCCTTCGTCTGAGCTGTGAGGAACATAGCTGCATGGGGTGTACGCTCTTGAGCGTATGAATAAACGTAGCTGGTCAGCACAAGTGCTCCAAGTAGTAGTCTTTTCATGATTTATGTTTCAAGTTTAATTCTTAATTCTAAAGCCTAAATTTGTCTCAAGCAGGGAAAATCTGTGTCAATCAGCGACAAAGTTACGAAATTTTGAGCTAAAGTTATGGGTTTTCTTCGAAATAACGGACAAAAACTACGTTTTTTTTCATTTTTATTCCAATTTGCGTAGGTTTTTAGGGGCGCAAAGCGTTTTCAGAACGGTAAATCATCTATCGGGATATTCTCCACACCCGAACGACGCAACTTCTGGATATACGCCAGTTCGTCGAGCGCGAAGTCGGCATTAATCGGTTCCTCAAGCATGTTGTTACATTCCCGTTCCGCTTCATCCAAGTGGTCTTGGTTTACCCAAAGGAATACCTGCCGCCTACGGAGGAAATGATAGAATTCTGTGATGTGCTCTGGAACATCCTCGTCCTCTTCGTCTGACTGCATCATGAATCCGCGAACGAACGACATAAGGTTGTTGATGGTGTCGCTGGCACGGAAATCATTACTGTTAACCAGGCAGTTGACATATTCCTGAGCATAACGCAGGTTATTCAGGTCGTGAACGATATCAAGGAAATAATAAGCTTCTGCAAACAATTGCAACTCCATGTATGAGAACCCGATGAGAAAAGCCAACTCGTGGAACGCTTTATGTTGTTCGTTGGTCAGCGAATCGTGTTCGTCGTTCAGGTAAAAGAAGGCGTGGGTCAGGAAATCCACCGCCTCATAGTAGCGCCCGTCGGCATACAGACGACGTCCTCGGAACAGGTAATAGCCAATATCTGGCTCATCGGCATTAAGCAGGAATTTCTGATCTTCCGTGAGTTGGTCGGTCTCTCCACGTTCTTTCTTATCCAACGCGTCGTTCCATAAGTAGTTGTATTCCTTGTGGTATTGGGCTTCTTCTTGTTTGTCGATAGCAATGAGAAAGGTCAGCGCGTCCAGTCCAGTTCGTCCAGATACAAACGTAGAATCCGCTCCATAGACCGAAGGAAAAAGGATGGACGACAGGCGAAGGTAGCAAGCCACCTCGTCTTCATACTCCTTACGGAGATTGATCTCTACAGTTCGCAACGAACTGCCGTCGCCGTTGGTGTCGTTGAAATAGATGTAATGGGTGATATCGGTTGCGTTCTGCTTCAGGTCGTATGCGGCAATTTTCTCCTGATCGAACTCCAGCGTCACCTTTTCGTCTTCCACAGTCTTCATGTAGGCAAACTCCAGATCGTGTAGCCCGTAGCATAAATCCAGTATGTCGGTCAGACGTAATGAGGCGGATTGCGTCCTGCGCATCTGGAAGGGTTCGGATTGGTGGGAGATTTCCTGCTCGCGTAAGAGATAAGCCACTCTTTTTCTGTAGCTTAAATCGGACTCTTGTGTGTTGTTCTGTTTGCGTTTGTTCTCCTCGAAGAATTGTACGAAATCGCGCCGCAAATCGAAATGACTTTCCAAGAGAGCTTTCACAAAATAAGCAGGGGTTTCCATCCCGTCGTTCAACATGAAAGGCGTGACGATATGGGCCTGGTATTTGTTTTCGGAAGCGTCAAATGTATAGACGAACTTCGACAATTTGCAAATCATGCTGAAACGGTTGCAGCAATCCCTCAAATTCTCCATCTGCTCCTCGTTAGCTTCCACAAAACCCGGGAATTCCGCTTTCAGCAGACCGATTCCTTCTTTCGGTACATGTACATGGAAAGCACCTCCTTGGTACATGAAGTGATACAGCATGTTCTTCTCGTCGTCATCCTGCTCTGTCTCGAACGTACAACCCAGCCGTTTGAGCACCTCCTCAAACAGCTCAACTGGTGTGCGTGGCTTCTTGGCAGGCGGAATGTTTAGACTGACGGTCGAAGTCGTCTGTCCGTTCCCACCAGCAGCTTTGCTGCCAATGCTGAATCTATCTTTGATGGTTTTAACCCATTTCATATTCCTATCTTTCCTGTATTTGGGGTATTGATGGCGCAAAGATACGACTTTTTTTGTAAACAACGATATTCGTAGCTGGAAAAATGAAGATTCGTAGTGAATTGCATAGCGCAGAAAGATGCTTGTGTGACGAAATGGCAGGCAAATTTTACTGGGTTCTGACATTTTGGCATTAAGAATAAGCGCAGATGGTGCTGGTACGGTTCTTGCAAAAAGGATAGCGTCGGCGTTCGGCTCCGATTCTTAACGATAGGAGCGGAAAACCGGCAAAGAAAAAGCATTAACAACTTTAAAAAACTAAAAATAGGAGGTAAAAACTATGATGCCAATGATGAGAACAAATGCTTGGTTGTCTGACATGTTCAACGATTTGTTTGACACTCCATTCGTAACCAAAGTAACAACCAGCTATCCTGCTACCAACGTAACAGAGAGCGAAAACGGTTATACGGTAGAACTCGCTGTTCCTGGCGCTAAGAAGGAAGATTTCGATGTACAGATCAACGAAGACGGTAATCTTCACATCAAACTGGAGAAGAAGACCGAAAACAAGCAGGAGGACAAGAAGGTGCATTACCTGCGTCGCGAATTCTCTCACACCACTTTCGAGAAGGTGCTTTCACTCCCCGAAGACGTAGAGAAGGAAAAGATTTCTGCAAAGGTTGAGCATGGTGTGCTGACGGTTGACCTGCCCAAGATTGAACAGAAGCCGCAGGCAAAGATTGGCCGAAAGGTGGAAATCGGATAATCATTATCCAGCGGGAAATCCCGTGTTACAATCAATGAGCTTGAAGGAGTCATCTTTCAGGCTCATTTTTGTATGTAAACAGACCGTTTTTGAGGATTTTGATGGCGGTGTTGGGAGTTTTTTATCTAAACGGAGCAACTTTTTGTTAAAAAAATTTGCATTTCAAGAAAAATCCCTTACATTTGCAAACTCAACTAAACATCGAAAAAGGATAAAAGAGAAAGCCGAAACGCTTGGAAGGGAGTAGGCGGTTATTAAATACAACTTAAAATTATGAAGAAATTATTGATTCCCGTTGTAGCACTTGCTGCATTTCTGATGGTAAGCTGCTCAAGCAATCCTGGTGACAAGGCTATCAGCATGATTAAGGACTATCAAGCTAAGATGGAAAAGGCTGAAAGCGTAGAAGAAATCGAGAAGCTCGGCGAAGAGATGGAGAAGGAATTCTCTGCTCTGGCTGAAGGCAATGAGGACTTCAAGCCAACTGAAGCTCAGGAGAAGGAACTGGGTGAGGCTATGCAGGCTTTCCAGGAAGCTGCTATGAAGAAGGCTGCCGAACTCGCTGGTGCTGCTGCTGAATAATCATCCTTCAATACTTAAAAACGCCAGTAGGATTATCCGCTGGCGTTTTTAAGTTTGGTCTCTAACTCACTAATACCCAAACAAGTTATGAAGAAATTTTTGATTCCTCTCGTTGCTTTGGCAGCGTTTGTGATGATGGCATGCAGCGGAGGTGCCGCTGAGGATGCTTTCAAGACAGCTACCGACAAGATTGAAAGCGCAGCGAACGTTGAAGACGTGAAGGCTGCTGTTGCAGACTTTGCCGCAGCTGTAGGTAAGATGGAAAAGGCTGATCTGGAGAAAATTTCAGAAAGCACTGGTGACAAACTTACTACCGCTCTTGAAAAGAAGTTGGAAGAACTGAAGGCAAGCGACTCTGACAAGATGGAAATTGGCTTCTCTCTTCTTGGTGCATTGATGCAGGCATCAGGCGGCGATCTTGACGCTTTGGGCGAATAATTGCCACTTTGCTCTGCAATAAGAGCTGAATCATGGCGGATTTACGTGTTTTTATGCGTAAATCCGCGTTTTTTGTGATTGGATTTTGTCACCTTGTGAATTATTGCTAACTTTGCAGGCTAATGTTTGTAATTTTTAATTTATAATTTTCAATTATACATGAACTTTGTAGAAGAACTGACCTGGCGAGGGATGATTCATCAGATGATGCCAGGAACCGACGAATTACTGAAAAGAGAAGAGAACGTGAGTGCCTATCTGGGTATTGACCCAACGGCAGACTCTCTGCATATCGGTCACCTTTGTGGTGTGATGATGCTGCGTCATTATCAGCGCTGCGGCGGAAAGCCCATTGCTCTGATTGGGGGTGCTACGGGTATGATTGGTGACCCTTCAGGTAAGAGTCAGGAGCGTAACCTGCTGGATGAAGAGACACTGGCTCACAACGTGAAGTGCATTAAGGCGCAACTGAGCCATTTCCTCGACTTCGAGAGCGATGCACCCAACCGCGCTGAGTTGGTGAACAACTACGACTGGATGAAGGACTTCACGTTCCTCGCCTTTGCCCGCGACATCGGTAAGCACATCACCGTGAACTACATGATGGCGAAGGAGAGTGTGCAGAAGCGTCTGAACGGAGAGGCTCGTGACGGCCTGTCGTTCACGGAATTTACCTACCAGCTCCTGCAGGCTTACGATTTCTATTATTTGTGTGAACATCATAACTGCCGTCTGCAGTTGGGTGGTGCCGACCAATGGGGCAACATCACTACGGGTAGCGAGCTGATTCGCCGCATGAGCGGTAAGGAGTGCTTTGCCCTGACCTGTCCGCTTGTGACGAAGAGCGACGGCCGTAAGTTCGGCAAGACGGAGAAAGGGAACATCTGGCTTGACCGCCAGCGCACCAGTCCGTATCAGTTCTACCAGTTCTGGCTCAATGTGGCTGACGAAGATGCCAAGAAGTACATCAAGATCTTTACGTCGCTTCCTCAAGACGAGATTGAAGCCCTGATTGCTGAACACGACACAGACCCAGGTCAGCGCATCCTGCAAAAGCGCTTGGCGAAGGAGGTGACTGTGATGGTTCACAGCGAGGAGGACTACGAGGTGGCACTCGAAGCTTCACAGATCCTCTTTGGTAAATCGACGAAGGAAGCCCTGCTGAAACTCGATGAGCAAACGCTGTTGGATGTGTTCGACGGTGTGCCCCACTATGAAGTGGATAAGGCTTTGTTTGAAGCTGGTGTACCTGCCATCCAGCTGACCACCGACCATGCAGCTGTCTTCCCGTCGAAGGGAGAGATGCGCAAACTGACCCAAGGCGGTGGTGTGAGCATCAACAAAGAGAAACTGGCTGATCCTAATCAGGTGCTGACTACTGCTGACCTGCTGGATGGCAAGTATCTGCTGGTGCAGCAAGGCAAGAAGAAATACTTCCTCATCATCGCAAAATGAGAAGGACGTTAGGATTACTCATTCTCGCTGTCTGCTTGCTGACGGGCTGTAGGAAGAGTCCTGAAAGCACGACGGAAGGACGTTCTGCCTATTATTGGAGCACGACGTTCCAGATGAGTGATGCCAAACGGCAGTTCCTGAAAGACCACCACGTCACACGACTCTATGTTCGCTATTTCGATGTGGTTCCTGGTGAGGACGGAACGGCTCAGCCCAACGCCACCATCTGGTTCAACGACTCGGTGCCAAGTGGCGTTGAAGTGATACCAACGGTCTATATCCTCAACGAATGTATGAAGAAGGATGAGGGCGACTTGGCGCAGAAGCTGGTGAAGCGCATCCTTCAGATGAACGAGACCCACGATGTCAGAGGCGTGAAGGAAATACAGATTGACTGCGACTGGACGGCAAGCACCGAGGCGCGGTTCTTTGCTTTCCTGGAAGAGGTGCGTACAGCGCTGAAACCTCACAATGTCGGCTTGTCTGCCACCATCCGCCTGCACCAGCTGTCGGGCAAGGTACCACCCGTTGATAGGGGTGTGCTGATGATGTATAACACAGGCGACTTGACGCAGTTGGACTGTGAGCGTCCTATCCTCGACATGAATGACGCCAAACCCTTCCTGCCATACCTGACGGACTATCAGCTGCCGCTCAGTGCAGCCTATCCGCTTTATCGCTGGGAACTGGTGTTCCGAGGAAAAGCCTTCATCGGCATTCAGCATGGTGACGATCTGCCTACGATGCCTGGCGACAGCATCGTGGTGAGGGAACCGACATTGGAAGAAATACTCGATGCCCGCCACCAACTCGATGAGGTGCGTCCTGGCATCAACAACGAAGTGATCCTTTACGAACTGAACGATTACAACATAAACCGATTTAAATCCGATGATTATGAAAAGATTTTGGCTCATTAGTATGCTGCTGATTGGCAGCCAACTGCGCGGCAACGCCTGCGCTCATGATGTCACTTACAACTATTACCTGTTCCACACTTGGGCAGAACCAGAAAACTACTATCTGCGTGCAGCTGATGCCTCTGAATGGGATAACCACAATTCAGACCGCGTTCATCAGTTCTGGTGTGACTACATGGGTAAGAAATGCAACTACCTCTATGACCGCGACGAGATAGAGGAACGTGCTAAGCAGAAAGGCGATAAGGAAGTGCTGGACTATATGAAACTCTTGGATGAGTATATGGCTGTCAGCGAAATTATCAACCACGAGAGCTGGGAATATCCTACGAAGGAGGAACTGGCTGAAAGCAAGACCAAATGCAGGAAACTGTTTGCTGCAGCCCAGAACTATCAAGGCACACGCCTCAAACCGCAGTACGCACTCTTGCAGATGCGTGCCAACATGGTGATGGATCAGCACCAGGCGAACGTGGAATACTGGGAGAAGACTGGTTCGAAACAGCCCAAGAGCGTTTTCCGCGAAATGATGGAAAACATCTATGCCGGTGCCCTCTTCCACACAGGTCAACGCGAGAAAGCCTGCGACATCTTCGCTCGTCAGGGCGACAGCGAAAGCATCCAGTGGGCGTTGCGTAAGTATCGCAACGTAGCTGGCATCCGACGTATCTATGCCGACAATCCTAACAGCCATTCCCTTTACTATCTGGTGGATGAGTTCGTGAACGATGTTCAGGAAACCATCGACGGACAGAATATCTTCCACGACTGGGACAACGAATCGAAACTGGATGCAGAAGGACTGAAGGCGAAACGCCTCTTCTTCAGCGAAGTGGATGCGTTCATCCAGCTGGTCGATCAAGTGGTAGCCGAAGGCAAGACCAAAGATCCGCTGATGTGGGTAACTGCACGAGGAATGGTGAACTACGAAGTGGGCAGACAGTCGGCTGCGCAGCAAGACATGGAACGGGCTGCTAAACTGAAAGGACGCGAGAAGAGTCAGGACGTGTATCGCTGCGTCAATATGCTCATCATGACTGCTAATCCGCAGATGTCCTCTTCCAAGATGCTGGAGGAACTGACCTGGCTGCGCGACAAAGCCAAGAAAGATATCCAGTCGGGACACGACTACGACGGCTATCACCACCGTGCTATTCAGCGCGTGGTGCTCATCGGTCTGGCAAAACGCTACCACGATCAGGGAAACCACACGATGGAGAATTCGCTCCACGGGTTCTACCAGAATCTGGTCTATACCTCCGAAAGAACCAATGACGATGCAGAAACCAGCGATTGGAACGAGAACTACAGCGGTGAATATTTCTATGGTCTTGACACGCTCACGGCTGCGCAGCTCGTGAAGTACTACGATGAGCTGCTGCGTCCGCACAGCGATCCGCTGGAGAAAATGATTGTGGAGAGTGTGCCAGCCAATCCTGACTACTTCAACGACCTGATCGGAACGAAATATCTGGCAGACGGAAAGATTGAACAGGCTGCCTCCTACTTGGAGAAAGTGCCTGCGAAATTCTACGAAGGACTCAACGTGAGCTACTATCTGGCGCATCGTGACTACCACAAGGAACGCTGGATGGTGCAGCAACGGTCGAAGAAAGACGTAGAGGGCATCAATAAAGGACGATTCACCCAAAACCCGAAACTGGCGTTCTGCCAGGAGGTGCTGAAACTGCAGGATACATACAAAAAGGCAAAACCAGGACTGGTGCGCTACCAGACTGCCTATAAGTTGGGAACGATGATCTTCCAAGCTTCATCGGCTGGAGAATGCTGGCCGCTGTCGCGCTACGGTAAGTCGTACGGAACAGATTTCGAAGGTCATTTCGACAGCAAGACGGGCAACTGGAGCAACTATGATGCATTGGGCGTGATGGCTCGCAGCTATCTGGAAGAAAGTGCCAAGAGTGCTGACTTCGATCTGCGGGTTCGCAGCCTCTATGGACTTGCCTACATGCCTTTCGACAATTGGGCAGATGCCGAATACCACTGGAACAACGGGAATGGCTTCTATACTTATACGCCCAATCGTAACTCTTTGCAGTATGCCGCACTCAAGAAACTGAACCAGTGTGTGAAGGGAAGTGCCAATCCTACGCCTGCATACGTCACCAAGTGTGATGTACTGAAGAAGTTCCGTAAGTATCAATGATGTAAATGACTTGGTCTTTTGCTGCTGAGATCTGTGATGATGATTTATGAAGAAAAAGAACAAACATAACAAGAAGAAAACAACCCCGACCAGCGTTCCTCAAGGGGAACTGCTGCCCAGCATCAATTCGCCTGCCGATTTGCGTAAGTTGGATGTAAAACAACTGCCGCAACTCTGCGACGAACTGAGGCACGATATCATTCGTGAGCTGTCGGTTAATCCAGGTCACCTCGCCAGCAGTCTGGGTGTGGTGGAACTGACCGTGGCACTGCATTATGTGTATGATACACCCTACGACCGCATTGTGTGGGATGTGGGGCACCAAGCCTACGGGCATAAGATCCTGACAGGACGACGTGACCGTTTCTGCACGAACCGCAAACTGGGCGGTCTGCGTCCCTTTCCTTTCCCCACAGAAAGCGAATATGACAGCTTCTGCTGCGGACATGCTTCCAACTCCATCTCTGCTGCCTTGGGAATGGCTGTGGCTGCTCACCTGCACGATGAGAAACGCCATGTGGTAGCTGTTATCGGTGACGGCGCTATGAGTGGAGGATTAGCGTTCGAAGGCATCAACAACGCCTCGACAACGCCCAACGATATGCTGATTATCCTCAACGACAACAACATGTCGATTGACTGCTCTGTGGGGGGAATGCGGAAATACCTTCTGAAGCTGACCACCAACTCCACCTATAACCGATGGCGTTATAACGTGGCTCGCAAACTCTCCTCCTGGGGAATCCTGACCGACAAACGACGTAAGGGACTGATTCGCTTCAACAACAGTCTGAAGTCGCTCCTTTCCCGTCAGCAGAATATGTTCGAAGGTCTGGATATCCGCTACTTCGGTCCCACTTACGGACACGACGTGATAGAGCTGGTTCGCATCCTCCGTGCCATCAAGGACATGAAAGGACCGAAGATGCTCCACCTCCACACAGTGAAGGGAAAGGGCTATGCGCCAGCCGAGGAAGATGCTACTGTCTGGCACGCACCTGGAAAGTTCGATGAAGACACTGGACAGCGCTTGGATACCATACCTAAAAAGGTGTGTCCGCCACGCTTCCAAGACGTGTTTGGAGAGACGCTTCTGGAGCTGGCGCAGCAGAATCCGCAAATCGTGGGTGTCACACCCGCTATGCCCACGGGCTGCTCCATGAATATCATGATGAAGGAACTGCCCGACCGCACCTTCGATGTCGGAATTGCGGAAGGACATGCCGTCACCTTCTCGGGAGGAATGGCAAAAGACGGACTGCTTCCGTTCTGCAATATCTACAGTTCGTTCATGCAACGGGCTTACGACAACATCATTCACGATGCTGCCATCATGCGACTCAACTTGGTGCTGTGTTTGGATCGTGCTGGCTTGGTGGGTGAGGACGGTCCGACCCATCATGGTGCCTACGACCTGGCTTTCCTCCGACCCATTCCCAGCCTCACGATTGCTTCGCCTTACGACGAGACGGAACTGCGCAAGCTGATGTTTACCGCTCAGCAGAAAGACATGGGCACATTCGTGATTCGCTATCCTCGTGGACGTGGGTCGGTGGTGGACTGGCAATGTCCTCTGGAAGCGGTACCTGTGGGCAAGGGACGTAAGTTGAGCGAAGGCAAAGACATTGCCATCCTCAGCTTAGGACCTATCGGCACAGAGGCAGCCAAAGCCATTCAACAGCTGGAAGGGAACCGCGTGGCACACTATGACATGCGTTTCCTGAAACCCATTGACGAAGATATCCTTCACGAAGTGGGTCAGCATTTCCGTCAGGTCATCACGCTGGAAGACGGAGTGGTTAGCGGCGGATTGGGCAGTGCCGTTCTTGAGTTTATGTCCGACCACCAGTACGATTGCCAGGTTCATCGTCTGGGAATTCCCGATGAATTCATCGAACACGGCACTGTGGCAGAGCTTCGCAAGATTTGCCACATCGATGCCGACAGCATACTTTCCACTCTTCATCAACTTTTATAATTTATAATTTTCAATTTATAATTTATAACTCAGTACTCTCACTCATGAAGATCGTTATCGCAGGTGCAGGCGCCGTCGGAACCCATCTGGCCCGTCTGCTTTCGAAAGAAAACATCAGTGTTGTACTCATCGACGAAAGCGAAGAGAAGTTGAGCAAACTCAATAGCGACCTCGACATCATGTCGCTGGCCGTCTCTCCCACATCCATCAGCGGACTGCAAAACGCAGAAGTGGGTGAAGCAGACTTGTTCATTGCCGTCACACCTCATGAGAGCATCAACCTGACTTGTGCTATGCTGGCAAAAGCCTTGGGAGCCAAACGGGTGGTGGCACGAATCGACAATTATGAGTACATGAAGCCGGAGAACCGTAAGTTCTTTGAGAATCTCGGAATCTCTGCCCTGATCTATCCTGAGTTGCTGGCTGCTAAGGAGATTGCCGACTCCGCACAGTATTCATGGGTGCGACAGTTGTGGGAATTTGGCGAACAGAGCGACCTCCTACTGCTCAGCGTTAAGATGCACGAAGTGAATGCCTTGGTGGGACACACGCTGAAGGAAATCGGTATGCAAAGCGGACACCAGTTCCACGTTGTTGCCATCAAGCGAAACGGCGAAACCGTCCTTCCTTATGGTGACGAACTCATCCTGCCCAACGACCTGGTGTTCTTCATGACAACGCGTGAAGGTATGCCTACTATCCGCCATCTTTCCGGTAAGGACGATTATCCTGCCATGAAGCGGGCGATGATTATCGGAGGTGGCAAACTCTCCGTTCGTGCTGACTGGGCTTTGCCTGATAACATGGATCTGAAGATCGTGGAGCCTGATGTGGAACGCTGCGAAGTGCTGGGTCGTCTGACCAAACAACGTACGCTGATTATCCGAGGCGAAGGACACGATATGGATCTGCTGAACGATGAAGGCTTCGATAATTTGGAGGCATTCATTGCTCTGACCGACAATGACGAGGAAAATATCCTCTCGTGTGTGGCAGCACGTCGGAAGGGCATCCGTAAGACCATCGCCCAGGTGGAAAACCTCGACTACCTCGATATGGCAGAAGACCTGGATATCGGAACCATCATCAACAAGAAGACCATTGCCGCCAGCTATATCTACCAGATGTTGCTGAAGTCCAGTGTGGACAACATGAAGATGCTGATGGTGGCTGATGCTGACGTGGCCGAGTTCGTGGTGAAGGAGAATTCCAAAGTCACCAAAGCTCCTGTGATGAACCTCGGTCTGCCTCGTGGTGTGAACATCGGAGGACTGGTTCGTAACGGAAAAGGTCAACTGGTGGCTGGTGGAACTCAACTGCAGGTAAATGATAGGGTTGTGGTGTTCTGTATAGGCAACAGCCTCAAGAAACTCGACCGATTCTTCAAATAATTCTTCATTCTTCACTCTTCATTCTTCACTCTTCACTTAAAACACCTCGTCGCTTGAACTGGAAATTAATCATAAAAGTCTTGGGCATGCTGCTTTTCATTGAAGCAGGATTGTTGCTCCTTTGCATGATAGTTGGTCTTTTCTACGGAGAGTCCTTCCAGCCGTTTTTCTGGCCAGCCCTTCTCACCCTTATGCTGGGTGGGTCAGGCTTGATGATTGGTAAGAATGCAGGTGGAAACATGGGCCGTAAGGACGGTTATGCCATTGTGTCAACGGTATGGGTGGTGTTTGCGCTCATCGGTATGCTGCCTTTCCTCATCAGCGGAGCCATACCAGATGTGTCTGGCGCATTCTTCGAAGCCATGTCAGGCTTCACCTCCACTGGTGCTACGGTGATTGATAATTGTGATGCCCAGGCCCACAGCATCCTGATGTGGCGCAGTCTCTCACAGTGGATTGGGGGTGTGGGAATCATCTTCTTTACCATTGCCATTCTACCAGCTTTCGGTGTAGGCGAGGTCAAGCTTTTTGCAGTGGAAGCCACAGGTCCCATGCACGATAAGGTGCATCCGCGTATCTCTATGACGGCACGGTGGATTGGTACGGTTTATCTGCTCCTGACCATTCTCTGTATCGCTTCCCTGAATATTTTTGGAATGTCCTTTTTCGATGCTGTCAACTATGGACTGGTAACGACGGGAACAGGTGGATTCGGTACTCATAGTGCCTTGCTCCATGAGGTTTACAACAGTCCTGCTATCGAGTATGTGCTGACATTCTTTATGTTTGTTTCAGGTATCAACTACACCCTCATCTACTATACCATCCTGCGAGGAAAGGCACGTCGCATCTTCTCAAATGCAGAGTTGCGTTGTTATCTCATCATCGTTGTAACGGCAGTTCTGATCTGCACCCTCGTGCTCATTCTGACACGGCTCGACTACTCCGTCATCAGTACCACCAGCTTCTCCGAATTCTTTGCTTCCTTGGAATTGGCATTCCGCGAGTCGGCCTTCACCGTTATCTCATTGCAGACAACCACAGGTCTTGCCACCTGCGACTATACCGTCTGGCCTACGACCCTCATGCCGGTTCTCCTCTTCGTCATGTTTGCAGGAGCCTGCTCTGGCAGCACCAGCGGTGGTTTCAAGTGTATTCGCTGGTCTATCATCTTCCGTGTGGCTCGCAACGAGTTTAAGCGAATCCTCCATCCACGGGCAGTTCTGCCTATCCGTATGGACGGCAACGTGATTCCTCGTCAGATCATCCAGACGCTTCTCGCCTTCACAGCTTTGTTCACAGCCTGTCTCTTCGTGGGAGCATTCGTTCTGGCCGTCTTCGGCATCTCGCCCACAGCCGACTATCAGCAGTTTGACTACTACGATGCCCTCGGACTGGCGATGTCCTCGCTTTCGAACGTAGGACCAGGTATGGGCTATTACGGTCCGCTCCATTCGTGGGACATCCTTTCGCCTGTGGCCAAATATACCTGTTCTGTCCTCATGCTGATAGGACGTCTTGAGATTTTCCCCATTCTCCTGCTCTTCACCCGCAGTTTCTGGAAAAAATCCTAATTCCTCATGCGCGCGTTCCTTATTTTTATAATTGCATCATTTTTCGTTATTGTGCCTCGCGATTCTGTCGCGAGGACTCTCCCCGATTCGCTTTCCGTTCCTTCCGATTCCCTCCCAGTTTCTCCCTTTTCCTCCGAGTGGAGGCTGCAGCCTGATAGTGGAGCATATACTCCCCTCCCTCCACGGGAGGGGCAAGGGGGTGGGTCTATTCTTAAGCCTCTTGGCGAAACCTTTGTCATCAACGCCATTGTCTGGAGTTGGGACCACTTCGTGGGTAATCGTGGTTGGGCAGACGTGCGATGGAAGCATATCAAGCGGAATCTGCGTTCCAAGTTCGTGCTCGATACCGATAGCTACAGCGGCAACCAGTTCTCGCATCCTTTTCATGGCAGCGTCTTCTTCAATGCTGCTCGCTATCACGGCAACAATTATTATGTTTCGATGGCCTATCCCCTCGTAGGCAGCATCACATGGGAGTATTTCTGCGAAACCAACCTTCCGTCCTACAACGACTTCCTTTCTACAGGCATTGGCGGCAGCATCATTGGTGAAGCTGCCCATCGTGCCTCTGACCTCATCTTCGACAACACCAAGACGGGTCTGAACCGCATCTTCCGTGAGATTGCCGGTACGTTGGTCAATCCAGCTCGCGGCTATCACCGTCTCGTGTCGGGAGAGATGTTCCGAGTGGCGTCAAATCCTGGCAAACGAGTGGCGTCTGAACCTTTCTCCTTCCAAGTCGCCACCTATTATCGTCACCAACACGAGCTAGCAGGGAAGCATCGCAGCAAGAACCTTGCCAACCTCGACTTCTACCTCGACTATGGCAACCGCTTCGAACCTCGAACGCGTCAGGTTCCCTTCCAGCATTTCCAGACCCACCTCTCCGTAAATATAGCAGAGAGCAATCCCACCTTCAGCGACCTTGACATCCGTGGTCGCCTCTACGGATGGACCTTCTCCCCTAACCCCGCCCCCTCGGGGGAGGTTGGGAGGGGGGCCTGGCGTCACGACTTCGCCATCTTCCAGAACTATCGCTACATCGACAACTACGGAGCCAAAGGCGAGAAGCGAGCTGGCAACTATCCCCTCATCAGCGAAGCCTTCAGTTTCGGTCTCTCCTTCGCCTCAGAACGGAGGTCTCCCTCCTCCCCCTTGGGGGAGGCTGGGAGGGGGCGTTTCACCCACGACCTCTCCCTCAACGGCATCGGCTTTGGTGGAACCACAGCCGACTATTTCCGTCCCCGTTACTATAACTTCGCAGCAGGGTTCAGCCTGCGCGACCAGCTACGTTTTTCCTTCACGCTGGGAGGTGCTGACGCAAAACATCCCTTGCGTCTTACCCTTGGCAACGACTTCTACTTTGCCCGTCTCTTCGTGCCACATGGGGGCACCGACCTGGGTCATCGCAGTAAATACTATTGGGGCGATCGAGGCAACAATTCCATTACCCTGAATCGGGCTTACCTCCTTCTCCGTTTTTCTCCCTCTCTCCAGTTTGCAGCCGAGCACACTTTCTATTACCGGCGTTCCAACTACTCCTATCTCCCCACCGTTCATGCCAAGAGCCACGAGTTCCGCCTCGGCCTCCGCTACGGAATATAAACTAAAAAATCAACAAAGATAATATGAAACTACTCTCACTTCTCACCCTGTTTATTGTCACTCCGTCATTCGCTATTTCCTCCGAGTGCAGGCTTCAGCCTGATTGTGGAGTATATACTCCCCTCCATACAAGGGAGGGGCAAGGGGGTGGGTCCTCCCCTCTCTTACCTCCCCAAGGCACATCCGTAGAGACGATTGTTCCCCAAGGTTGGCAATCCACCTACGCAGAAGGCGACCTGAACAAAGACGGCATTGCCGATTTGGTACTTGTCGCTACACCCAATTTCCCAGAAAACCAGAAGAAACGTGATGATGGCTATGTCTATGACTTCAATCAGCCCATCCTTGCCATTTATTGGGGTTTGGCAGACGGCACTTTCCGTCTCTACAAGCAATATCCGGAGATTCTGCCTGTGAACGAGGACGAATTTGGAAGCATTGACTTTTCGCTGAACATCACGAATAAGGGTGTCCTTCAGCTTTACGTCGAAGGCTTTTTCAGCGTAGGCAGTTGCAACACACCCAAGCACACCTATGTTTATCGTTATCAGAACGACGACTTCTACCTCATTGGCGAAGAGACCCGCGAATTCAGCCGCACCACAGGCGAAGACGTTTCCGTTAGCACCAACTATCTGACCCACAAGACTCTGAAAACCGTTTCCAACGGCTTCGACGACTCTGTCCGACCCCGTTCCGCTTGGAGCAATCTCCCCCACACTCCCCTCCGCCGCTTAGGCGAAGACGAAACTGGATTCTAAAACAAATAATATCAACTAAAAACTAAGAAAACATGAAAAAACTATTCTTTTTGCTGGCGCTTCCCTTAGTGCTTTGTCTGGCTGCCTGTAGCGACGATGACGACAAGGACAGTACAGGTTCCAACAACACCGTGGTGATTTACGAAAACGGCAAAGCCTCCAATGGCGCACCCTTCTCAGCTATCGACGACCAGAACTTCTACCTCGACAACATCAAGTATTCCATAGAACAAAAACATTTAGTCGTTTCTGGTTATAATGAAGAAACTTTTAACGGAGTCGCCACAATAGTTGCAGGCATTACTTATAAAGGAAAATCCTACCCCGTAACTTCCATTCGTAAAGAAGCTTTTGTAGGATGTGCAAAACTGACAACTGTGCTGATTCCCAACAGCGTGACCACCATTGATGATAGCGCTTTTGAAAATTGCACAGGTCTTACCTCTGTCACCATTCCCGACACAGCAAAAAAAATAGGTAAAGCTGCATTCCAGAATTGTACCAGTCTTATCACCATCACCATTCCAAAGAATGTGTCTCAAATAGAAAGTCTGGCATTCGCAGGCTGTACAAGTCTGCAGGAAATTCATTTCCAGAGATCCTCACCTGCAAACTATGCCGTTACTGGTCGTGCAAAAATCTTTAATCTCCTTGACCCCGATAGTTTCACCATTTTTGTTCCAAAGAAATCCTTGAAAGCGTATCAACTCGTTTTCTGGAAATTCCATGTTGAAGCAGAATGATTTTCCGGAATCAGCTCATCATTGATCTGGCTATTTCTACTGCTGAAACAAAAAAAGTGCCATCCTTTGGCGATAATAAAGAAAAAAGTTGTAACTTTGCAGCTGACTCGCTGCCCCGTCGTGCCCTTCGCCTCGTATATGAATGGCTCGACCTGCACCGCGACGAACTGATGGAGAACTGGGAGCGCCTATCAAACAGTGAGGCCGCCAAGAAGATTGATCCATTAAATTAAAAGGAGGACAATAATATGACAACAAACAATCCATTGCTCAAAGTCGTTGCCGCTGAGTATGTGCGCGACTATACGCTGCGCTTAACGTTCAACACTAACGAGGTGCGCTTAGTGGATTTCACGCCGCTGATGCAGAAGGGTATCTGCCGCAAGCTGCAAGACCTTGCCTACTTCAAGTCGTTCCGCCTCGACCCCTTTACCGTCGACTGGAATGACGAGATAGGCTTTGCGCCACGATACCTCTACGAGCGGGGAATGGTTGCATAGTCTATAATAACATATACAAGTTTCGCATATTAACAAAAACCATAAAAACTCTCACTTCAGTATGTGTCGGACTTACAGTCCTTATAAGATTCAAGGTAACTATTTTTCCTTG
>CAJOHO010000022.1 GCA_905234555.1 uncultured Bacteroidaceae bacterium | reverse complement strand
GTTTAAATCTAACAATACAGAATGGTCTCTGACACTGGCATCTGGTATAGTGCAAATTAGATATAGGTCATTCAAGGTAACTTCTCCTAAGACAGCCCGTTTGGGAAGGTATTTCTTTACGAGTCGGTCTGCTTTGGACAATAGTTCTGGGAAATCTGTTTCTTCCATGAATCGCCGAGCTTCATCATGCCTTCTGGCCAACTTACACATGTTTTGGGTCATAAGTGTCTGGTAGTCGCTCGCATCTGGAGTTAAGAGCAACACACTGTCAACCTCCGCGTCTTTATCTGGCGAAAAAGCTAATTCTGTAGCTGCTTTTAACATGGAGCGAAGGACATCCCTCCGACTCGTTGCAAGATATTTTCGATAGCCTTCCGTATCAAATACCCGTTCCCATGTTTCCTCGTCAACATCTTTTCTAGAGCGAATATCCTCCCCAATATCAAGAATGCCAAACGCTGAATCAGAAGAATACTTCTTTACAAACGAGTCTCCCTGACCATGGCATGGAAGATTAGAAAAGAGAAGTAAATTAATTAATACAAGGTGATACAGTTTCATTAAAATTCCGATTTATCTGTTTGACATACTTTTTATATCCACTCAAAGTTGACCTCTCCAGCACCAATCTCAAAATGGTACTTGGCAATGCCCAAGTCCATCTTTGTATAGCCAATAAGGGAGAAGCCTTTCTTGGCTCGTACCTGCTGGCGATTGTTGCTCATGCCGACATACTCAAACGAGAACTTCTGTTGGTTTACAGCAGTTGGAGCCAGCAAAGCTGCTTCAACGCCTTTCTTGAACCATGACGGAGTGATGTCACTGGTATTGCTCACCTGCTCAACGGTTTTGATTTTATGGCTGACACCTTGTGTCTCACCATAACCGATGGCAATGTAACAAGCAATCTTCTCGTCTTCGCCAAGCTCATACGTTCCTGGCACCTTCGAGTATGAGAGACCTACCCAACATGTGTTTAACCCAAGTGTCTGAGCAAGTAAGACAAGATGCTCTCCATAGTAACCTATGCGTTCATCAAGATCTTCAGCTCTTTTTCCTACCATGACAATATAGTTGTTGGCATTACGGAACTTCCCATATTTGGCCATAGTTCCCTGAAATGCCTTTGGCTCGTTAAGGATTAACTGCATGTGCAGCTTGCCTTCACGATTTATAACGGCAATCTGCTCTTCCAGTGCCTTTACTACATCGACTGTCAAAGGCTCGTTTTTATATGCCCTTACACTATGTCGTGCTTGTATGGCTTCTTGTATAGTCATTATTGTATTCATAATATTTTTGTTAAGTAAAAAGGGTTACTTCAATATAGTTGAGTATTCACATATATTTTTTTCTCGATACTTTTTACTTTAAGTTTTTTCATTTGTTTTAAGTTTTAATGATTAGAATTAGAAAAAACAAACCTGTCATTAGAAGTATATAAATCCATAGTCAAGCCCGTAATGCTTTGAAAAAAAATCGTTTGTAAAAATCATTTTTCTAATGGCAACCATTAGAAAAACAAATTACAAAAGACTTACAACCAGATAGTTACGAAGTTAACCACAAAAATACAGGTTCTAATGACTGATTGGGGTTTAAAATAGTTATCGTTGAATTTCAACTGCAAAGTTACGCTTTTTTTAGGAATTTGCAAATTTAGGGGGTGTGAAAATTCAATTCACCCGAGGTGAAACATCATTTTTCAACTATTTCATGGATTTCCATCTAAAAATTCGATCAACTTTCGCTTCTCATGTCTTTTCGGGTTTCTATGGTTTCATAATAAAAAAAGCCCCCTTCTGCTGTTGGCAGAGGGGAAGAAGGGGGGGGAAGATGTATGAGATATGATGTAAGATGTAAGAGGTATGATGTATGATGGAAGAGGTATGATGTATGATGGAAGATGGAAGATGTAAGATGTATGATGGATGATGTAAGATGTGAGATATAACGATGGAATGATGGAAAATCCTCTCTTGTGGGAGGTTTTTTGTGGGTTATTGACGTGTGTTTTGCTTGGAAATGAAAAAAAATCGATGAAATCGGCGAATAATTCAAATTTTTGTGCTAACTTTGCAAGATTAAAAGCCCCCTCTAATATCAATGGTCTTTACACCCCCTTCAATTCCCCCGTTAATCGGGGGACAGAAACCCCCAAGGGGGAGGACCAGTATAACATGAGGGTCAGATTGAATGCTTTTCATTCTTTATTGCATATTCTGAATTAGATTTATGGCTCTGAATTATATATGGATCGGTTTGTTCGTCATCGGCGTGATTGTCGGTGTGGTTCGTCTCATCTTTATGGGTGATACGGAGGCGCTGCCGCAGATGATGGACTCTACCTTCGATATGTCGAAGACGGCGTTCGAGATCACGCTGGGTTTGACAGGTACGTTGACGCTCTGGATGGGACTGATGAAGATTGGCGAGGATGCCGGTCTGATCAATAAACTGGCGAAGTTCCTCAGTCCTGTGCTGACGAAGCTGTTTCCTGAGATTCCCAAAGGGCATCCTGCGCTGGGTAGCATCTTTATGAATGTATCGGCGAATATGCTGGGTCTGGATAATGCGGCAACGCCTGTGGGTTTGAAAGCCATGCAGGAGCTGCAGGAAATCAACCCCAAGAAGGATACGGCGAGCAACTCGATGATTATGTTCCTGGTACTCAATACGTCAGGACTGACCATCATTCCTGTGAGCATCATGAACTACAGGGCACAGTTCAACGCTGCCGACCCGACGGATGTGTTCATCCCCTTGCTGCTGACGACGATGTGTTCGACGCTGGTGGGTCTTCTCGCTGTGAGCATCTACCAGCGTATCAACCTGTTCCGACGGGCTTTCCTGGTGATGTTCGCCTGTATCTTTGCGGTAGTGGCAGCTCTCTTCGGCACCATCTACGGCATGGGTACGGAGGACGTGAAGAACTTCTGCCGCATCCTCACAGCCTGTCTGTTGCTGGGTGCCATCATGACGTTTATCTGCTACGGCTGGCGCAAGAAACTCAACGTCTATGACTCTTTCATCGCTGGTGCCAAAGGCGGATTCAACGTGGCTGTCAGCATTATTCCTTACTGCGTTGCCATCCTCGTAGCCATCGGTGTGTTCAAGGAGTCGGGTGCGTTGCAGCTGTTGCAGGACGGTGTGTCGAACCTGGTTTGTTCGTTGGGTGCCAACGACGACTTCGTGGAAGCCTTGCCTGTCGCCATTCTGAAACCGCTGAACGGCGGTGGCGCTCGTGGTATGATGCTGAACATCTTCGATTCGCAGGGTCCTGACTCCTTCGTGGGTCATCTGGCGAGTGTGCTGCAGGGCAGTACCGATACCACGTTCTACATCCTTGCCATCTACTTCGGTAGTGTGGGCATCAAGAAATACCGCTACTCTGTGGCCTGCGGACTGATGGCTGATGCCGCCGGCATCATTGCCGCCATCTTCTTCAGCTATTTCTTCTTCTATGATTAGTTTACTGTTTAGGGTTTAAAGTTTAAAGTTCAAATGAAAAAGTCATTTCCAAATATCGTGGTGGCGACACTCTGCCTGCTGGCGGTGAGTGCGACGGGCTGCAAGGGTTCGGACAGCGGAAACGCTGGTGACGGGCTGGAACAGGCTCAGCAGGATTCTCTCAGCAAAGGGGAGCTGGACATTCCGATGCGTAACTATGATGCCGGTTCGATCAGCTATTTAGTGGCTGACATCGACGATCAGGCGCAGGTGTATCAGAAGAAGGTGAACAAAGACCGTTGCTTCATCGTCATCTCGAAGCGCGAATACCGCCTCTATGTGTATGAGGCGAACAAAGGCGATACGACGCTGGTGGCTCATTTCCCTGTCTGCTACGCCAAATATCCGGAAGCCAAGCAGGCCAGTGGCGATATGCGTACGCCGGAAAGTACGATGGCTGCGCCTTTCCGCATCTCCCAGATTCAGAACGCCAGCGACTGGCATCATGACTTTGGCGACGGACGAGGAAGCATCCGTTCCTATGGTGACTGGTTCATGCGTCTGGAAACGCCAGGATTCAAGGGTATCGGCATTCATGGCAGCACGAACAATGCTGCGTCTGTACCTGGACGCGACAGCGAAGGCTGCATCCGTCTGAGAGACGCAGACCTCATCCAGCTGCACGACCTCTTTGCGCAGGTCGATCAGCCTGTTATTATAAAAGGTATAGGTGAGACGAAATATCCTTTCGAACGGAAGGCACAAGCCGCCTTGGGTGATAAGTATGTGGCTCCGGAGTTGCATAATCCGCTGTTTGCTGAAACCCAGACCCCCTCTGACTCCCCCAAGGGGGAGGAACCTGCTGTGATGAAGAGAACGGAAACGCCTGCGGAAGTGATAACGGACGACTACGATCAGTTGCTTGACAACGGGGAACCTGCTGTCTTCAAGAAACCCAAAGAACTGAGGTGAATCCTTGATTTGGATGCTTCTTGTTAATTGTCTGTGACAAAACAGTTTGTGTATATAAAAAAATAAATAGAGAAGACTATGAAACGGTTAATTTGTATGTTGGCAGTTGTGGGAGCCATGCTGATGGGTTCTGCTCCTGCTCAGGCTGGCAACCAGACCAGCACTCAGTCCCCACAGAAGTATGTGGTTATCAATGGTACGAACCTGCGTCTGCGCTTCGAACCGAACCTGAACTGCAGTTGGCTGCACGACGGAAATGGTGCTCCGAAGTATCTGCCCAAAGGTACGAGACTGCCCTACAAGGGTGAGGCTGGCGACTTCTACCGAGTGCTCTACAACAACCAGACGCTCTATGTTGCCAAGCAGTATTCCTACATCCAGAACGGTTCGCAGTCAAGCACCTCGCGTCCTTCCGCAGCTCCTGCTCAGAACAACCAGAAGTTCTTTGTGGTGATCAACGGAACGAACGTGCGTCTGCGTGTGGGTCCTGGCACCAACTACAAGTACTTTACCTGGGACGACGGCAGCCCCTGTTATCTGCCCAAAGGCACCTATCTGGAGTACAAAGGTGAGGCTAACGACTTCTACAAGTGCATGTATCAGGGTAGAGTGGTGTATATTTCCAAGAAATTCTCTTACGTGACGAAATAATGAAATCGAACCGAATGATGCAAGGCCTCGTGCTGGCAGCTCTCCTGTTGTCTTCTGCCTCCGTCTATGCGCAGAAACCACAGACTAAGACGCCGACGAAGACACAGGCTGAAAAGCAGAACCCTGCTGAGGATCAGGATATGAAGTACGTGACGGTGGGGACAAAGACCTACCACGTCTATGACTATCGCGATTCGTTGCAGGTATATAAGAAAGATGTGGTGAAGAAGAACTGCTTCTTCGTTATTTCGAAGAAAGAGTTCCGCCTGTATGTCTATGAGGTAATACCAGCCAAGAAGGACACGGTCCTCGTGGCTCACTATCCCATTTGCTACGCCAAGAACGCAGGAAACAAGCAGCGTGTGGGCGACATGAAGACGCCTGAATGTACGATGGCGAAGCCTTTCACCATCAGTATGATTCAGGATGCCAGCAGCTGGCGTCACGACTTCAAGGATGGACGCGGCAACGTGAAATCCTATGGCGACTGGTTCATGCGTCTGGTGACACCAGGTCACAGCGGTATCGGCATTCATGGCAGCACCAACAACGAAGCTTCCGTTCCTGGACGCGACAGCGAAGGATGCATCCGTCTGCGCGACCCTGACATCCGTCACCTCAAGGAAAACTATGCACAGGTGAACACCAAGGTGGTCATCAAGAGTGTGGAGAAAGGAAAGCTGCCTTTCGAAGTGAATGCAGAAAAGGCGTTGGGGAAGGATTACAAGAAACCGATTAAAGGCTATCAATTACCCAAATAACCCATAAAATCATCCAAACAACTCGAAATATGGGATTTTTTGACTTATTTTCCAAGAAGAAGAAAGAGACACTTGACAACGGACTGGCTAAGACGAAGCAAAGTGTGTTCACTAAGATTTCGCGTGCCATTGCCGGAAAGTCGAAGGTGGATGACGAAGTCCTCGACAATCTGGAGGAAGTCCTCATTACCAGCGATGTAGGTGTGGAAACCACGCTGGAGATCATCAGCCGAATCGAGAAACGAGTGGCTCGCGACAAATATGTGAACACGTCGGAACTGAACACCATCCTGCGTGAGGAAATTGCCAGTCTGCTGACAGAAAATAATAGTGACGACACCAACGGCTTCGAACTGCCTGAAGACCACAAACCCTACATCATCCTTGTGGTGGGTGTGAACGGAGTGGGCAAGACCACCACCATCGGTAAGCTGGCTTACCAATGGAAACAGATGGGCAAGCAGGTCTATCTGGGTGCTGCCGACACCTTCCGAGCCGCTGCTGTAGAGCAGTTGTGCATCTGGGGTGAACGTGTGGGTGTGCCTGTGGTGAAGCAGCAGATGGGCAGCGACCCAGCCAGTGTGGCGTTCGATACCGTGAAGTCGGCTGTCGCCAACAATGCCGACGTGGTGCTGATTGATACGGCTGGTCGTCTCCACAACAAAGTGGGACTGATGAACGAGCTGACCAAAATCCGTAATGTGGTGAAGAAGGTGGTGCCGGAGGGTCCGGACGAAGTGCTGCTGGTGCTCGACGGCTCTACAGGTCAGAACGCGTTTGAGCAGGCTCGTCAGTTCACCAAGGCGACGGAAGTCACCTCTCTCGCCATCACCAAACTCGACGGAACGGCGAAGGGTGGAGTAGTGATCGGCATCAGCGACCAGTTTAAGATTCCTGTACGCTTCATCGGACTGGGCGAGGGAATGGAAGACCTGCAGGCTTTCAACCGTAGGGCTTTCGTGGAATCGCTGTTCGGCGAAGAGGAGAAATGACAGAGTCTGTAAATGCTAAAGAGACAACAGAAGGAAGAAAAGACAAAGCATGAAACGAGATACCATAGACGTCATCACGATGGGCTGTTCCAAGAATCTGGTGGATTCGGAAAAGCTGATCCGTCAGTTGGAACTGAACGGCTATCGGGTGGAGCATGACCCAGAGGACCCTCATGGCGAGATTGCGGTCATCAATACCTGTGGCTTCATTGGCGACGCGAAAGAAGAGAGCATCAACACGATTCTCGAATTCTGCAAAGCCAAGGAAGAAGGCCGGTTGCGCCGTGTGTATGTGATGGGCTGTCTGTCGGAACGCTATTTTAAGGAACTGAAGAAGGAAATTCCGCAGGTGGATAAGTTCTACGGAAAGTTCAACTGGAAGGGACTCCTCAGCGACTTGGGCAAGTCCTTCGACGAGAGTCGTGCCAACGAACGCACGCTGACGACGCCGAAACACTATGCCTATCTGAAGATTTCGGAGGGCTGTGACCGCCATTGTGCCTATTGCGCCATTCCGATTATCACGGGCAAACATCGTTCACGACCCATAGAGGAAATTATCTCCGAAGTGGAACACCTCGTGGCACGTGGCGTGAAGGAGTTTCAGGTGATTGCGCAGGAACTGACCTTCTACGGCGTTGACCTCTATGGCAAGCGTTGCATCGCTCAACTCGTGGATAAGATGAGTCGTGTGAAAGGCGTTCGCTGGATTCGCCTGCACTATGCCTATCCCACCAGTTTTCCGATGGATCTGCTGACGGTGATGCGCAAACGTAAGAACGTCTGCAAGTATCTGGATATCGCTCTCCAGCATATCAACTCGACCGTGCTGAGCAATATGTGCCGGCACGTGGATAGCGAACAGACCTACCAGCTGCTCCGCACCATCCGCGAGGCAGTTCCAGGCATCCATCTGCGCACCACGCTGATGGTGGGATTCCCTGGTGAAGGAGAAGAAGAGTTCCAGGAACTGCTGGAGTTTGTGCGCAAAGCCCGATTCGAACGGATGGGTGCCTTTGCCTACAGCGAGGAAGAAGGAACCTATGCCGCCCGCCATTTCAAGGACGAAGTGCCTGACGAAGTGAAGCACGAACGTCTGTCGAAGCTGATGGCTCTCCAGCAGGAGATTTCTGCGGAGATACAGGCAGGGAAAGTGGGACAGACCTTCTCGGTGGTGATAGACCGTCGCGAAGGTGACTACTTCGTGGGACGTACGGAGTTCGACTCGCCAGAGGTGGATCCTGAAGTGCTGATTCCTGTCAGCGAGGGTCAGCTGCGCAAAGGCTGCTTCTACGAAGTCCGCATCACCGATGCCGACGATTTCGACCTTTATGGTAGCGTGGTAAGAAACAATTCGTAATCAGAAACATAGAATACCCTAACACCTATGACAAACAGACAATTGATTTCCAGTTTGGCAAAGACAACGGGTCTGAGCACCATTGAAGCCTCCGACTTGCTCACCAGTTGCGTGGAACAAATTCTGACAGAAGTGGCAGAAGGCAATTCTGTTGCTATGCTGGGCTTTGGCGCCTTCGAACTGAGGGAGAAGCAGGCACGTCGTATGTACAATCCGACGACCAAAGACTATTTCGAGATACCTTCGCGACAGGTATTGGGATTCCGTCCCAGTGCCTTGCTCAAAACCAAAATCAATAGTTGAGCCGTATGAACGAGAAAAAGAATATCCAGCAGATGGCGGAAATCCTGACCCAACAGTCGAATTTCCCTCGTAAGACCATCGAGTCTTTTGTCCGCTCCTTGTCCGACACCATCGTGGAGGCGCTGATGACGGATGGCTTTGTTCGTGTGAAAGGACTGGGAACCTTCAAGATTGTGGAAGTGGAGAGCCGCGAGAGTGTCAACGTCAATAACGGTGAACGCATCGTCATCCCCAGTTTCAAGAAGATTACCTTTGTGCCTGAAGAATCTGCCAACGAAGTGATTCAAGCCGCCACAACAGGACAACCTGTGAAGAAAGAGGAAGAAACAGCCGACGAACCCGTCGCTGAACCTGCAAAGGAAGAAGTAGTTCAGGAAGAGCCTGTAAAAGAGGAACCTGTTCAGGAAGAACCAGCTTCAGAGGAACCTATAAAGGAAGAACCTGTTGTTTCTGAACCTGTAAAGGAAGAACCTGCTGATTCTCCAGAGGAACAGCCAGCTGAAGAACCTGTTGAGGAGATTCCTGCCGATGAGTTTTCGGGTATCGACTTGTTGATTTCCACGCCTGAGAGTGTGGCAGATATGCATGATCAGTTGCTAGAAGTTCAGCAGAAGCGCGATGCTGTCTATGACGAACTGAGTCAGGCTCGTCAGCAGGCAGACGAATGTCGTGAACGGAGAAACAAGGCTGAGGACGACCTGAAAGAAGCTGAGGAACAGCGTCGTCAGGCAGACGAACGTGCTCAGTTTGCCCTTAACGCCATCAAGGCTGTCGATGTTCAGCTGAAAGAGGCGGAAGGTGTGGTACAGGCTTGTCAGAATCGTGCCGATGAGGCTGATGCTGAAGTGAAGCGTGTGGAACAGATGGTTCAGAACGTGGAAAACAACACCCAGCCCGTCTTTACACCAGCTCATCATGTGGCTGAGCAGGCAGCGAAGGACGAAAAAGAGGTGGAAGAAGAGAAGGTGGAAGAACAGGAAACGGAAGAAAAGGTTCAGCCCAAGCCAAAGAAACGTTATCGTTGGCTGTTATGGCTGCTCCTGTTACTCTTTGTGGCAGGTGGTTGCGCCTTCTACTATCTATGTCTGCGTTCAGACAAGGGTAAAGATTCCGAGCAAGTTACTGAGCAAACGGCAAAACCTGAAACTCCTTCGAAACCTCAGCCCACTCCAGTCCAACCGGAACAGCCAGATTCGCTTGCTTCCGACTCTGTCCAAACTCCAGAAACGGAGAAGCCAGTTGCAACTCCTGAAACTGTGAAGGAACCAACGAAGCCTGAAACGAAGCCAGAAGCAAAGCCTGAGCCTGCGAAGCCAGAACTGAAACCAGAAGTGAAGCCGGAACCTGCGAAGCCAGAGCGTCCTACTTCTTATGTGTTGAAGCGTGGAGAGACGCTGACGAAAGTGTCGAGAGCGGTTTACGGAACGCCAGACTCTGTTCGAGCCATCATCCGTGTGAACAAATTCAAGGATCCGAATAATGTGCCGGCAGGTGCGACGATTAAGTTGCCTTAAGACATTCAGTATCAGGTGTCAATCAACCATCAAGAATCGTTGATGGAATCCTGTGAAAACATTGAAGTCACCCGTCAGACGAACTTGACGGATGGCTTCGATGCTTTGTTGTAAGGTGGAATTACTTTCCTGGACGTGGACCATAGACCACAGGACGAATTTCCAGATCGCGACGTATCTTCTCGTTCGAGTTGATAGCGTCCTGGGTTTGCTGCAAGTCGCGAGCTACATCAGCTCCTTCCATTTCAGCAGCTTCCATTTGTTGCTTGAGCCTTTCGGCTGGCGAAGGCTCGTTGGTCACAGGCTTGCTGCTCTTACAACCACCAAAGCCCAGCAGGCCGATGAGTGAGCAGCAGAGCAAACTGATACGATACTTGAATTTCTTTGCCATAAGCGTTTAAGAGTTTAGAGTGAAGTGTTTAGCGTGAAGAGTTTAAAAGTTTAGCGTGAAGAGTTTAAAAGTTTAGCGTGAAGAGTTTAAGCGCTTTCCAGCTTCTTCATGTGGCAGAGGATGAGGTTGCCGTCCTTGTCGCGCAGGTGGAGGGCGTTTCCCTGACAATAGCGCCAATGCTTGCATTTGGCACATTCGCCTTTCTTCATCCATGAACGGTCGCGATGGGGTAGATAGCGTTTTTCCCAGACATCCATGAAGTTGTCCTCGTAGATATTTCCCTGGTTGAAATCGGAACGGATGCTGGCGCAGGCAGCAATAGCTCCGTCAGCCATCACGCTGCCAACGGTCTGTCCGGCCTGACAGTGGAAGAAGTGGTCGCGTATGTCGCCCTCGTAGTTTCCGAAGTAGCCTTCGCAGCCGAACGAAGCCTTGATCACTCCTTCCTGACGAGTCTGTCGGATGAAGTCGAGCAGTTCACGCAGCTGGCTTCCAGATAGTTGTAAGTCGGGATCCTGTGCAGCACGTCCTACAGGGAAAATGGTGAACAGGCGCCAGGCTGTCAGTCCTTTGCTGATGAGGAAGTCGCGAATCTGTGGCAGTTCCTTGAAGTTACGCTGGTTGACGCAGGTCACCACATCGAAAATGACTTCCGGATGGCTCAGGATGATGTCGATGGCTCGGCTGGCACGTGCAAAACTCTCTTTATGTCCACGCAGCCAGTTGTGGTTCTCTTCCATTCCGTCCAGACTGACGGTCACCGAACAGAGACCGGCTTTGCAGAGTGCGTCGAAGCGTTCTTCTGTTAACATCAGTCCGTTGGTCACCATTCCCCAGGTGAATCCGCGTTCCTTGATGCCTTGCCCACAAAGTTCCAAGTCTTCACGCACGAGCGGTTCGCCGCCTGTGACAATGACGAATACCTGCTGGGGATTTACCCGTTCGCGGATCTCGTCGAGCACTCGGAAGAAATCTTCACGAGGCATATCCTTGGTGTCCATGATTTTCTTGCAGTCGCTGCCACAATGGCGGCAATGCACGTTGCATCGCAGCGTACACTCCCAGAACAACTGACGCAGAGGATGTTCGCTGCGAATGTTGTTCTGTACGTAGTGTGCCAGTTCGAGTGCCAGATGGCGGCGCAATGACAGTCCTTTACCCATGGGAATATGTGTTTTTTTATCAGTTCGTTGATTGTGAGTCGTGAGGTATTATTTCATTGTTTCGGGCAAATTTACTCTTTTTTGTTGAAAGCGGCAAATTTTCCAGCGTTTTTTTCTGTTTCAGCACTCTTCTTCCTCTGAATACGTGTCTTCTGCAACCGTAGGACGTACGTGGAATTCATATTCCATGTCTCTTGGCTCATGAATGAGGAAGTCAATCATTTCGTGAGCGTATGCCAAAGTGAAGATGGAAATCCGTACGTCTTCAGCACGCGCCAGTTCCATAGCACAGGATGTAAGTGTAGAGCCTGTGGTCAGTACGTCGTCCACCAGAAGGATGTGCTTGTGACTGACCACTTCTGGCTTTGTCAGCTTGAAGATTCCTCGTACATTCTCTTCCCGTTCCTGATGGGAGAGATGTGTCTGCGAAGGGTTGTTGCGGATTCGTCTGACCGTGTTGCGGAGAATCGGAATCCCTGTTACCTCACTCAATCCTTTCACGATGTAGTCCGACTGGTTGTAACCCCGTTGGATGCGTTTCTGCCAATGCAGAGGCAGACTGACCAGTCCGTCCACACCGTCGAAGAAGTCCGTATGTTTCATCTCTTCGGCAAACATGCGACCCAGCGTCTGAGCCACCGTCGGACGGTTGAAGTATTTGAAGACGTGGATCAGGTTGTGAGCCTCGTAGCTGTCATAATAGAAAAAGGAAGTAGCCCGCTCAATGGGAATGCGTTCCCAAAAGAGCCGTTCAATTGCTCCATGCCGTCCGTCCCCATGATAGACCACCCGATGGAGTGAGCGGATGCAGCCACAGCAGATGTGCACCTCTGTCGTGTTGAGCCTGTTTCTACACATCACACAATGACGGGGAAAGAGAAAATCCGCCAGATCGTGGAGTAGGGACAAGTGCAGGAAGGGTTTGGATGAAAAGTGCTGCATGGGCCATCGGTTCTCAGTTGAGAATTGCAAGAACCGCTGCAAATTTACATATAATTAGGGAAATACTCAAGTGTTTTTATTAAAAAAACGGTCTGACAGTCGTTTTTCTATTCGTAAATTTCGTTAGTTAATATTTATTCCGTAAATTTGCATTCGATTATGCCCGTTATTTAATAAGGTATAGTCAAAAGAAAGAGATTTTTCAGATTATTTCAAACAAATATCATCAACATTTAAATCCAAAATTCAGTATGAAGATTTCTCGTATTGACCATCTGGGCATCGCTGTCCAGAGCATTGATGAGGTGCTCCCTTACTTTGAGAACACACTCGGACTGAAGTGCTACAACATTGAAGAAGTAGCTGACCAGAAAGTAAAGACTGCCTTCCTGAAGGTAGGTGAAGTGAAACTCGAACTGCTGGAGCCGACAAGCCCCGAAAGTGCTGTTGCCAAGTTCCTCGAGAAGGGTGGCAAGGGTGTTCACCACGTAGCATTTGCCGTTGAAGACGGTGTGGCTGAAGCACTCGTACAATGTGAAGGTCAGGGCATCCGCCTCATCGACCAGAAGCCACGTCCAGGTGCAGAACAGATGAACATCGCTTTCCTGCATCCGAAATCAACTGCCGGTATCCTGACAGAATTGTGTGAACCTCTAAACAAATAAGAAAATGTCTAAGCAAACAGAACGCATACAGGAGTTAATTGAACTCCGTCAGAAAGCCCGTCTTGGTGGTGGTGAGAAAGCCATCGACAAGCAGCATGCACGTGGTAAGTTCACAGCACGTGAACGCATCCAGATGCTCCTCGATGAGGGCAGTTTCGAAGAATTCGATATGTTCAAACTCCACCGTTGCTACAACTTCGGTATGGAGAAGAAGCAATATCTTGGCGATGGTGTGGTAGTCGGTTCAGGAACTATCAACGGTCGCCTTGTTTATGTATTTGCACAGGACTTCACCGTGAACGGCGGTTCTCTGTCTGAGACAATGGCTGAGAAGATCTGCAAGGTGATGGATATGGCCATGAAGATGGGTGCTCCTGTCATCGGTATCAACGACTCAGGTGGTGCACGTATTCAGGAAGGTATCAACGCCCTTGCCGGCTATGCTGAAATCTTCCAGCGTAACATCCTTGCCAGCGGTGTGATTCCTCAGATTTCCGGTATCTTCGGTCCTTGCGCAGGTGGTGCCGTTTATTCACCAGCGCTTACTGACTTTACCCTCATGATGGAGAATACCTCTTACATGTTCCTCACAGGTCCAGCCGTTGTGAAGACCGTGACAGGTGAAGATGTGGATCAGGAAAGTCTGGGTGGTGCCAGCGTACACTCCACGAAGTCGGGTGTGACTCACTTCACGGCAGCTACCGAGGAAGAGGCAATCGCCATGATTCAGCAGCTGCTCAGCTACATTCCTCAGAACAACCAGGAGGAGACACCTCTGGTGGAATGTACCGACCCTATCGACCGTATGGAAGACCGTCTGAACGAAATTATTCCTGACAATCCTAACCAAGCTTACGATATGTACGAAGTCATCTCTGCCATTACTGATAATGGTGAGTTCTTCGAAGTACAGCCTCGTTATGCGCAGAACATCATCATTGGTTTCGCCCGCTTCAACGGACGCTCCGTGGGTATCGTAGCCAACCAGCCCAGCAAGTTTGCAGGTGTGCTCGACTGCAATGCCAGCCGTAAGGGTGCCCGCTTCGTACGTTTCTGCGACGCCTTCAATATTCCTATTGTCAGCCTCGTTGACGTACCAGGATTCCTCCCAGGTACAGGTCAGGAGTACAACGCTGTCATCCTGCACGGAGCTAAGTTGCTCTATGCTTACGGAGAAGCTACTGTGCCCAAGGTAACCATCACCCTGCGTAAGAGCTATGGTGGTAGCCACATCGTGATGAGCTGTAAGCAGCTTCGTGGCGACCTCAACTACGCTTGGCCATCTGCCGAAATTGCTGTGATGGGTGGTAGCGGAGCCGTTGCCGTTCTCTATGCCAAGGAAGCTAAGGCAAAGAAAGAGGCAGGTGAGGACGCTGCTGCATTCATTGCCGAGAAGGAAGAAGAATACGCTAAGCTCTTCGCTAATCCTTACAACGCAGCGAAGTATGGCTACATCGACGACGTGATCGAGCCTCGCAACACTCGTTTCCGCATCATTCGCGCACTCGAGCAGCTCGCCACCAAGTCGCTGACCAATCCTGCTAAGAAACACGGAAATATTCCACTCTAAAAGACTGTTCGCATGAAGAAATATGTTTTATTTGCATTTGCCCTGATTGTCGCTGTGGCAGTCAAAGCCCAGGGAGCGCACGACTTCAAGATCAATGAAGTCTTCATCGCTAACCCTGAGGTTTCCGACTTCGCAGGCTATCAGGACGAATATGGAGAAGTTGGCAGCTGGATTGAGATTATGAATACGTCCTATACGACGCACGATATTCGTAGTTGCTTCCTCACCAACGACCGTGCAGTTCTCAATGAGAAACTGTCGGCTCCTGAACGCATCGCCATGATGTCGCTCATCCCCAAAGGCGATATTCGTACCAATCTGGCTGGAAGACAGTTTGTTACCTTCTTTGCCGACGGCAATACCAACCGTAGCAGCTTGCACCTCAACTTCAAGCTTGAAGCCGGCAAAGAGAACTTCATCGCTCTCTACGACGGAAACGGCATCACGCTGCTCGACCAGGTGATCGTTCCTGCCGACCTGAAGCCAGGATACAGCTATGCTCGTGTGAGCAAGGAAGATCCGAATACCAAAGAGATCTCTTACGAATGGGTTCAGCTGGAACCTTCGAAGGTGACACCCAACAATGCCAATGACGGTAGTCAGGTCAGCGATAAGATTGCTGACTGGAAAGAGAAGGATCCACACGGAATCGCGATGGCTATCATCTCTATGAGCATTGTGTTCGGCTGTCTCATCCTGCTGTTCGCCTTCTTCTTCACCTTCGGCTGGATTCTCAACCGTATGGCGAAACTCAACCGCGTGAAGGCCATCCGCAAGATTCACGAAAGTGCTGAGCGTCTGGTTGTCATTGCAAAAGAAGGTGCTGAGACCAAGGGTATCGAGATGGAGAACTACGCTGCTGCCATCAGTCTGGCACTCCATGAGTACATGGGTAACATGCACGATGTGGAGAGCGGTGTGCTCACCATTCAACACCACGCTTCAGCCTGGGAAACCAAAGACCACATGTTGCGTCACACTCCCGAATTACATCATCAATAATTAAAAACTAAAACGTATGAAAGAATACAATTATAAAATCAAGGGCGTTGACTACAATGTGAAGATCAATGGCTTTGAAGAGAATATCGCAAAGGTTGAGGTAAACGGCGTTGAGTTCGATGTCGAAATGGAAAAGCCTGTAGCTCAGCCAAAACCCGTTGTTCGTGCCGTTGCTGCACCCGTCAAGACTGTTGAGGCTCCGAAGGCTGCTCAGGAAGCTGTAGCTGCCGGCGTATCTGCCGTGAAGGCTCCGCTGCCAGGAACCGTGAAGGACATCAAGGTGAAGGTAGGTCAGGCCGTAAAGAAAGGCGAGACTGTCATCGTGCTCGAAGCCATGAAGATGGAGAACAACATCGATGCAGACCGTGACGGTAAGATTGCTGAAATCCGTGTGAACAAGGAAGACACCGTTATGGAAGGTGCCGTTTTGGTAACAATTGAATGATTAAGTTGTTGATAAACTAAAAAACTGACACGTATGTTATTAGAAGCAACATCAACAATGGACTTCATCGGTCAGAAGTTTGCCGACTTCCTCACCTACACAGGTTTTGCCAATGTGGCGTGGGCGAACATCATCATGATTGCCGTCGGTGCTTTCTTCATCTGGCTTGCCATCAAGAAAGACTTCGAACCGCTGCTGCTCATCCCGATTGGTCTTGGTATCATTCTGGGAAATATACCGTTCAAGGCTGCTGGTCTTGAAATCGGACTCTACGAGGACAACTCCGTTCTCAACATCTTCTACCAAGGCGTGCGGCAAGGATGGTATCCACCGCTCATCTTCCTTGGTATCGGAGCGTTGACGGACTTCTCCGCACTCATTGCCAACCCGAAGATGATGCTCATCGGTGCTGCCGCTCAGTTCGGTATCTTCGGTGCCTACATCATCGCTCTGGCTTTGGGCTTCGAACCTAACCAGGCTGCTGGTATCGCCATCATCGGTGGTGCTGACGGACCAACCGCCATCTTCCTTTCGTCGAAGCTCTCTCCCAACCTCATGGGTGCCATCGCTGTCTGTGCCTACAGCTACATGGCCCTCGTACCGGTGATTCAGCCGTTCATCATGCGTGCCCTCACCACGAAGAAGGAGAAGCTGATCAAGATGAAGAAGAACCGTGAAGTCAGCCAGACAGAGCGTATTCTCTTCCCCATCGTCGGACTCCTCATCACCACGTTCATCGTGCCGTCGGGTCTGCCACTGCTGGGTATGCTCTTCTTTGGTAACCTGCTGAAGGAAAGCACCAAGACCACACGTCTGGCTAAGACTGCAGGTGCTGCACTCAACGACATCGTCGTGATGCTGCTGGGTCTCACCGTAGGTTGCTCCACTCAGGCCAGCGAGTTCCTCACGATGGACACCATCCTCATCTTCGTGCTGGGTGCTTGCGCTTTCATGATTGCCAGCGCCAGCGGTGTGCTCTTCGTGAAGCTCATGAACGTGTTCTTGCCACAGGGTAAGAAAATCAATCCGCTCATCGGTAATGCAGGTGTGAGTGCCGTGCCTATGGCTGCGCGTATCTCCAACCAGGAGGGACTCAAGGCCGATCCGCACAACTACCTCCTCATGCACGCCATGGGACCGAACGTAGCCGGTGTGATTGGTTCTGCCGTTGCAGCCGGTGTGCTCCTCGGCTTCCTGTCATAAAAGCCTGTTCCTCCCCGATATCGGGGAGGAACTATAGGATAAAAGCAACCGCCAAGCTCTCGTCTGAGGACTTGGCGGTTGTTTTTCGTTTTCGTTTTGGTTGGTTGCTGAGCCTAACGAAGCATCGTTTTTGTTTTCGTTAATGCTAATTGGCGGCTTCGAATTCGCGGAGGAAGCGGACATCGTTCTCTGAGAAGAGACGGAGGTCTTTCACCTGGTACTTCAGGTTGGCGATACGTTCGATACCCATACCGAAGGCGTAGCCTTTGTAGATGGTGGAGTCGATGCCGTTGGCTTCGAGCACATTGGGGTGAACCATTCCGCAACCGAGGATTTCCAGCCAGCCTGAGCCTTTACACATGCTGCAGCCCTTTCCGCCACAGATGGTACAACTTACATCCATCTCTGCACTAGGTTCGGTGAAGGGGAAATAGCTGGGACGCAGACGAATCTGGGTGTCCTCACCGAACATCTCCTTTGCGAAGAGCAGGAGGACCTGTTTCAGGTCGGTGAAGCTCACATCCTTATCTATATAGAGACCCTCCACCTGGTGGAAGAAGCAGTGAGCACGGGCTGAGATAGCTTCGTTGCGATACACGCGACCAGGGCAGATGACGCGGATAGGAGGCTGCTGGCGTTCCATGATGCGAGCCTGAACCGAGGAAGTGTGAGTGCGGAGGATGATGTCAGGATGACTCTCCACGAAGAACGTGTCCTGCATGTCGCGAGCAGGGTGGTCGTCAGGGAAGTTCATCGACGAGAATACGTGCCAGTCGTCTTCCACTTCAGGACCTTCAGCCAGTGAGAAGCCAAGACGCGAGAAGATATCGACAATCTCGTTGCGGACGATGGTGAGCGGATGACGGGTGCCCAGTTCCACAGGGTAAGCTGTGCGGGTGATGTCGATGTCGTCCGTATCAGCATCCACGCTGGCAAACGAAGCTTTCAGTTCGTTGATGCGTTCGGTGGCGCGGTTCTTCAGTTCGTTGATCGCCATACCCACCTGTTTTTTCAGTTCGGCAGGTACGGAGCGGAAGTCGTTCATCAGGGCTGTGATGTCTCCCTTCTTGCTCAGATACTTCACGCGGAGTGCTTCCGCCTCCTCAGCTGATGTGGCTTTGAGTGCTTCCACTTCAGCCATCATCTGTTTGATTCTTTCTAACATATTTTCTGTTTTTACGTTCGTCTTCGATTAAATTTTCTGCAAAGTTACGATTAAGTGAGCGAAAAAACAAATAAAACATTTGATTTTTTCCGAACGAGAGTAACTTCAGCGAATTTATGAGCTAAAGTTACGAAAAAGTTTTTAAGTTTGTAAGTTTTTGAGTTTTTAAGTTGGTTATTCGCTTACTAAATCGTAACTTTGCATAGTTTTTTATCAAATATCTTGCAAAAAACGATGAAACAACTACTTGCAACCTTCATGGCTGCCATTCTGATTGTGGCTTGTTCGGGTAAGAAGGAGGATTCGTCTGCAGGCCAGCCGTTGGATGACTTCGATACGGAAGAGCAGAACGATTCGCTGGAAACGGAGGCGCTCGACACTTTGCAGCTCTTCGAGGAGAAAGTGATTCCCAAGACTGCCGATCTGCTTTTCGACGACTTCTTCTACAGTTTTGCCACCGACCAGAATTTCCAGTCCCAGCGTGTGGCATTTCCCCTGCACGGCACTGAGCAAGGTGAGCCGTCCACGATGACCCACGAGGAGTGGACACGTGATACTGATTTCCACCTCTCGTTCTATTCCGTGCTCTACGAGCGTGAGAGGGATATGGAAATCCAGAAAGATACCAGCCTGAATACTGTGAGTGTGGAGAGAGTGTCTTTGCACGACCAGACGATCAACCGCTTCCATTTTCAACGGGTGGATGGTCAATGGGTAGTAGCTGATTATGAGAAGTTAAGCACGGATCAGACACCCAACTCCGACTTTTTGCATTTCTATGCGAAGTTCATGGCTGACTCAACCTTCCAGCGTGAGTCCATTGCCGAACCTCTGAAGTTGGTTTCTGCATGGGGAGGCGACGGCGACGAGGAAAGCGAGATAGACCTGACGGTTGACGACTGGTTCGAGTTCCGCAAGGAAATGCCGATGCCCGAAGGCGTGATGACCAATGTCAACTACGGACAGCCTGCCCTCAGCGAGAACCGCAAGATCCTGCTTGTGCAGGGAATGAGTAACGAAATGTATGTGAAATATAAGTTCGACCGCTTGGATGGCAAGTGGCGACTCATAGAAATAGAGAACTGATGAAACGATACGAATGGCATCCTGTTCACAACACCTTCGGCATAGAGGCGAAGGCACGTGTGTATGTGGATTATGAGAGTGTGGAGGAACTCCAGTCGCTACTGCCCCAGCTGGCTGGCGAACGGATTCTGCATGTAGGTGGTGGCAGTAACCTGCTGTTCACCAATGACTTCGACGGTGTTGTTCTGCATAGCGGCATTCGTGGAATGGAGGTGGTGGCAGAAGAAGCCGAGAGCGTGTTGGTAAGAGTAGGAGCTGGCGAGGTCTGGGACGATTTCGTGGCTTACTGTCTGACACAAGGATGGAGTGGGGTAGAGAACCTCTCGCTCATTCCTGGTGAAGTAGGTGCTTCGGCTGTTCAGAATATAGGAGCCTACGGTGTGGAAGCCAAGGACGTCATCGAACGGGTGGAAGCCGTTTCGCTGCTCGACGGAAGCCGTCGCACTTTCACCAATGCCGACTGCCAGTATGGCTATCGCCAGAGCAAGTTCAAACGTGAGTGGCGTGGACAGTTCGCCATCACCCATGTGGTCTATCGTCTCTCCCGTCAGTTCGTTCCACAGCTCGACTACGGCAACATCCGCACCCAGCTCTCCACGCTTCGCGACGACGAAGTGACGCCACAAGCCGTTCGCGATGCTGTCATCAGCATCCGTCAGGCAAAACTGCCAGACCCTCTGGTACAGGGAAATGCAGGCAGTTTCTTTATGAATCCGGTTGTGCCGCGTGAGCAGTTCGAGCAGTTGCAGAAAGACTATCCACAGATTCCCCATTACAATGCGCCCAATGGCGTGAAGATTCCTGCCGGCTGGCTCATCGAACAATGTGGATGGAAGGGAAAGGCGTTGGGCAAAGCTGCCGTTCACGACCGTCAGGCCCTCGTGCTCGTCAACCGAGGCGGAGCCACAGGTGCCGATGTCCTGGCGCTGAGCGATACCGTCTGTCACGATGTGAAAGCCCGTTTCGGCATCGACATCCACCCAGAAGTCAACGTCATCTAAAGCGTTTGTCTTCAGCGGTTTTCCCGCTGAATAGTGTGCTCAGCGGTTTCCCCGCTGAGAGAAAAAACAGTCAAGACAATGAAGGTAACAATACTTGGTTCAGGTACATCGACAGGCGTTCCACAGATAGGATGCCGTTGCCGCGTATGTACGTCGGCTGATCCTCGCGACAAACGTCTGCGTTGTTCTGCGCACATCGAGGAAGATGACGAGACAGCCCCCGACGGTGTTCGCCGCATTCTCATGGATTGTGGTCCCGACTTCCGTCAGCAGATGCTGGGCATCGACTTCCAGCGGCTCGACGCCATTCTCATCACCCATGAGCATTACGACCATGTGGGAGGACTCGACGACCTGCGTCCCTTCTCCCTTTTTGGCAACGTCAAAGTCTATGCCGAACCCTATTGTGCCAACCACCTCATCGAACGCATCCCTTACTGTTTCACACCCAAGGATAAGCGCTATCCAGGCGTTCCCTCCATCGATCTGGAGGAAATCGAGCCGCATGAGCCGTTTCGTATCGGCAAGGTGGAGGTGTTGCCTCTGCGGGTGATGCACGGCAAACTGCCCATCCTCGGCTTCCGCATCGGTAAACTGGGCTATGTGACGGATATGAAAACCATCCCCGATGAGGACCGTCGGCTGCTTCAAGGAGTCGAACAGCTGGTGGTGAACGGACTTCGTCATTACGACCATCCTACCCATCAGACCATTGAGGAGGCTATCGAATTCTCTCGTTCGCTCGGCCTTCCTGAGACCTATATCATCCATATGTCCCACCACATCATGCCGCAGGCAGAGGAAGAAGCCGCCCTTCCCCCTCACGTTCACATGGCCTACGACGGCCTCACCTTTTATATATAGTGTGCCCTGCGGTTTTCCCGCAAGGATAAAGAAAAGCTTATGAAAAGAACCCTCGTCATAGCTCTCGCCGCTCTCTTCTCGCAAGCGGTGTCAGCTCAGAAAATCTCCTTTGATCAGTCCACCATCAACGTGGGCACCACCCTGTGGCACAAACCAGTCACAGCCACTTTCCGTTTCAAGAACAAAGATCGCGAACCTCTCATCATCCAGGAAGTCGATCCTGGTTGTGGCTGCCTCACACCCATCTTTCCCACCCATCCCATTCAGCGTAATGAGGAAGGCATGATAGCCGTCACCTATGATGCAGAGATGCTGGGACGCTTCGACCGCTACATCCTTGTGAAGACCAACGCCTCCGAGAAACCCGTTCGCATCCGCATGAAGGGACTGGTCAGCATCGGCGAGAAGAAAACCATCGACGACCTCTATCCGTTCCGCATCGGCGATGTCTGTCTCACCACCAACAACGTCGAGTTTCCCGATGTGCAGCGAGGCGACACAGCCACCTACCGCATCGAGATTCTCAACGACACGAAGGAGGTCTATACCCCACAGCTCATGCACTTGCCACCCTACATCACGGCACAGTTCTCGCCCCAGATGTTGGGACGCAACCGTCGCGGATATATCGACCTGACCCTCCACTCCGATCAGATTCCCAGCACAGGCCTCACGCAGACCAGCATCTATCTTGCCCGCTTCTCAGGCGACAAGGTGAGCCGTGAGAACGAAATCGTTGTTTCAGCCATCATGGTCCCCGATGCCAGCGCCTTCGTTGGCGAACTCTTCCATCCTCAGCTGAAAGTATCGACCACGAACCTTAAACTAGGAAAGCTGGGACACAGGAAACGTGTCACAGGCAGCGTGCGCATCACCAACGCAGGCAAAGGCGTACTCCGCATCACCTCCCTTCAGGTCTTCAATTCCACCCTTCAGATTTCCATTCCCAAGCGTGAGCTGGCAGCAGGCGAAAGCATCGACATGAAAGTCACCCTCCTTGCCAAGTTCCTCAAGGAAGCCAAATCAAAACCTCGTGTCCTCATCATCTGCAACGACCCCGAACACACAAAAGAAACCATCACCGTAGAATACGAATAAGGTTTGACCTTAATCCGCATTTATCCGCTACATATCGCTGCCGATTATCGAAAGAAGTAAGTGCTCAATGGACAGGTTAGTTTCCGAGGAAGAAGAGGCTGACTCCGATGACGGAGATGATGGCGCCAAGGACTGCTCTCCACGTGATTGTCTCATGGAACAGCCAGCGGGAGGGTAGCAGGATGATGATGGGGGTCATTGCCATCAGGGTGGAGGCAATGCCTGCAGCTGTATATTGAACTGCCATCAGGGAGAAGCCGACACCGACGAAGGGACCGAAGATGGTGGTGGCGATGGCTACCGTCATCCCTTTCTTGTCGTGGAGGGCACGACGTAGCGGTTTCATGCCTTTGCGCCAATAGAGCAACAGGGTGAAGCCGACGATGCCGGCAAGGCAACGGTAGAAATTAGCGCTGAAAGGCACGAGCCATTCTGCCATTCCTTCTGTGGCTTCGTAATGATCCATTCCAATCTTGCTAAGCACCAATCCGATGCCCTGACACAGTGCTGCACCAATGGCGAACAGCACTCCGTTCAGAGGCAGACGGAGCGAGATTTTGTGATGCTCACCCCGTCCGAGAACGGAAATGCCAATGCCGAACAGCGTCACCAGCATCGCCACGATGCTCATCAGGGTCATTTGCTGTCCGAGCGTTATCCAAGCCATCCATGCTGCTGAAAGCGGTGCCAGCGTCATGAACAACTGGCCGAAGCGTGAACCGATGATGATGTAGCACTGGAACAGGCAGAAGTCGCCAATCACGTATCCCACCAGTCCTGACAGCAACATCCAGCCAACGGCCTGCGACGAGGCGCCAGAAGGCAACACACTACCCGTCGTCACGCTGAAGAGCACCAGCGAGAACAGCAATGCAAGTCCCATACGCAGCACGTTCAGCGTCAGGTTGCCCAAACGTTTGCTGCCGAACTCGCTCAGCAGTGCCGTTGCTGTCCACGAGAATGCTACACCTATCGAGATCAGTTCACCTAAATAGTTCAAAATGAAGAATGAAGAATGAAAAAAGAAAAATAAAAGGTGACGTAATGAAAAATGAAGTTACTGGGTGATGTTGCCGGCTCCTTGGATCATCTCGCCTTGGGACTTCTGTTCTATGAAGCTGTTCTCGATGCGGCTCTGGTGCTGCTTGAATTGCTTCTTGGTGTTTCCGAAGGCGTAGGTGACGGTGAAGGTGACGCCGTAGATGGGCACGCGGATGGTGCTGTGGTTGACGAAGCCCTCGCCGCGGCTCATGGTCTCGATCTTCAGACAGCCTCCGTTGCCGATGCCTGTGAGTCCCTGAAGACCGAGGGTGAGCTTGTCGTTGAAGAGGTTCTTGGTGAGTGTGCCGATAAGGAGGTTCATGCCGCCGCTATAGCCTTGGAGGGTGTATTTCTTGGACTGGTTGATGAAGTAGGTGCTGAGTTTGAGGTTCCAGGGGAGGGTTTGCTGCACTCCTACGAGGATGTTGCCTTCCCAGCCTGAGTTCTTGCTGTTCAGCTGGTTGGAGCGGAGATCTACGTAACCTACGCCGCCGTTGAAGAAGAGGCGTGTGTTTTTGTGAACGAGCAGGCTGGCATATCCGTTGAGGGCTGTGCGATGGCGTTTCACGATGTTGCCGTAGGTGGTGTGGAGGTATTCTCCGTCGTCGAAGCTGTATTGTTCGATGCCGTTGTCGGTGAAGTTGTGACTGAGGTTGAGGTTCATCATCAGCTTAGTGCTGAAGGCGTTGAAGACGAGTGCCAGGTTGTGGGTTTTCTCTACGTCGAGGTTGCTGTTTCCATAGGTGAGTGCCGTTGGGCTGGAGCGATCGACGTAGGGGTTGAGGTAGGTGATACCTGGACGCGAGATGCGCATGTTATAGGTGAGTCCGAGGTTGACGGTCGGTGCCATGGAGTAGCTGAGGCTGGCTGAGGGCACGAGGTTGCCGTAGTCGGTGCTGAAGTCGTCGGTTTGTCCGAGGTGGTATTCTATGTCCTGCCAGGTGTGCTCGTAGCGCAGTCCTGCCTTGGCTCCGAACTGGTTCCATTTGCCTTCGTACTCTGCGTAGGCTGCACCGATCTTGTTGCGGTGCTCGTAGTCCATGCTGAGGTCTTCGTTGTAGATGTCGCCGAGGAAGTACTTGGCATCGCTTTCTGCCTTGCGCATCATGAGTTTGGCACCGAGGTTAAGGGTGTTGGAAGCGGTCTCGCTGGGTGTGCCGAGAGGGGTGGTGTAGTCGGCTTGGAGCGTGTGTTCCGTCGTGTTCTCATCGTTGTCGCTGGTGCGGTCGGTGATGTCGATGGGCAGGTTCTCGACGGTTTCGAAGTCGGTGATGGTTTTGTTGCGGTTGGGGGTGTAGTTCAGCTGGTAGGCGATGGCGAACCAGCTGGTGCGGTCGGCATTGAAGAAGCGCTGATAGTCGAGGGAACCGCTGAAGCTGGTTTGGCGGTTCTTCATGTTGATGTCGCTGCCGTAGGTGAAGTTGTTGGTGTTGCCTGCCAGCAGACCGGTTGAAGTGTGGCCTGTGTTCTTCATGGTCATGTTGGTGACTTCGGCTGAAAATCCGAGGGTGCGGATGGAGTCGATGTCGTAGCCCAGGGCAAGGCTGGCCATGGTGAAGGGAATTTTGGTCTTGGCACGGGTCTTGGAGGTCTGTGTCATCCCCATCTGTTCCATTTCTGTATCTACCTTTGGTGTACCTGGCTTCATGTAGTTCTCCACTACGGAGGCGTTATAGCTGAGCTTGCCTTGCTGGCCGTTGAGGAAGATGCCTGCTCCCCAGCCGGTGTTTCCGACCTGGCCACGCAGCGTTCCGTTGTAGCCGTTCATGGCGGCTCCGCCACCGGCGTTTCCGCCGCCCATGAGGTCGCGGTTGAGCACGAAATTGAGCACGCCGCCTGCTCCTTCGGCGTCGTACTTGGCTCCTGGGTTGGTCACCACTTCAATGCTCTTGACTGCTGCGGCCGGCATATTCTTGAAGATCATGGAGGCGTTGGAGTTGAACATCACGTTGGGTTTGCCGTCCACATAGACCTTGAAGGAGGATGATCCGTTGACGGTGATGTTGTCCTGTCCGTCAACAATGACCATCGGCACCTTGCGCAGCATGTCGAGCACGGTGGATGCCTTTGAGTCTTCGTCTTCCGCCACGTTGTAGGTCATCTTATCGACTTCCATCTTTACGAGCGGTTTCTGTGCCACCACTTCCACGCTGCCGAGTGCTGTGGTGCTTTCCTTTATATATAAGGTGTCGAGATTGAGCGTACCTGTACCTGTCAGTTGGATGGGGCGGCTGAGGTTTTCCTTGCCCACGCTGCTGATGACGATGTTGTACTTGCCGCTGCCTTTCACAGGCTGGCTGAAGCGTCCGTTAGCGTCTGTGAGGAACGACGCGGCGGGTGTCTGTGCGCCTTCTTTGATGACGCGGATGGTGGCGTAGGGTTCGCCTTCGCCTTTTGACTCATCAACGAGGATACCCTTGACTGTGGTCTGGGCGTTGCCGGCTATAGCTGATATGCATAATGCCAGCGAAAGAATAGTTTTCTTCATATTGTTCTTTTATGTGTTTGGTTGCTTGTGTTTGTGCGTGCAAATTTACGCATTCTTTTCCGTTTGGCAAAATATATCCTGAAGAAATGGCCTATTCTGCCGCAATATAGTAACAGTTTTGTGTCTGGCAGTAGTGGAGAAGTTGGTTGAAGACGGGATTTTGACGGAGAACAGCAGGATTTCCCACCATGAAAAGATGACGTCGGGCACGGGTCATGGCGACGTTGAGTTTTCGGTCGATGAGCCGTCCGTCCTCCTCGAAGGTGTTGCTGGCGAGGAAATCGAGTTGGTAGCGGTGGCTGACGGTAAAGCCGTAGATGATGTAGTCGCGTTGGCTGCCTTGAAAACGCTCGACGGTATCGATGGTGATACCTTCTCCCTTTGTGCATCTTTCGGCAAGTTCAGGATCTGCCTCTGTGCATTGTGCCATCGCCTGACGGATGGCGGCAATTTGATGGCGGTAGGGGACGATGATGCCGAGGGTGCGGTCGGGGTTGAAGTTCTCACCTTCCTGCTGGCAGATGGCGACAGCCAGACGGGCAATGAAGTTGGCTTCTGCCAGATTGACTTTGTCGGAGAGCACTTCTTGCTCCTGATGGAGTCGCGGGTCGTACGAAACGGCGTAGAACGCCATTCTTGGCTGCTCGTTGTCGGTAAGGGTTTCCTGCTGATGGGGCAGCGGGACGGGCAGGAGAGCGTTGTCGTAGAAGGCGTGGTTGGGGAAGTCGGCAATGGCTGGGTGCATACGTCCCTGACGGGTAAGCATGAAGGTGACGGCGGGGTTGTGGCGATAGCGGCGAAGGAGCCGTTCGAAGAGTGAGAGACGGCAGTTGGTGAGGAGTATGTCGTGAAGCAGCGGGTGGTCGGTTGCCGATTGTTCTTCCCTTTGCTGTACGACGGCAGGCAACTGCTTGTGGTCGCCGATGAGGACAAACCTTGCCCCTTCGCTTAATGCACTGAAGATACCCAGCAGGTGGGGTTCGAGAATCTGGGAGGCTTCGTCGATGATGGCAAGTGTGAAGGGTTTGACTTGTAGCAGCTCCACATGAGAATTGAAGGCGGTGGTGGTGCCAACCATCACACGTGCCTCAGCCATCATTTGCTGGAGTTGCTGAACGTTGCTGCAGGCCCTTTCTTCCAACAGATACGGCCTGTAGGCAGGACTGCACGACAGACGGCTGCCGATGCGCAGGAAGTCGATTCCTTCCTCCACGAGCTTGCTGCAGATTTCATCGACAGCACGGTTGGTGTAGGAGAGGATTAGGACGGAAGTGCCGGAATGGCGCAGTTCTTCCTGCAGCGTGTAGAGCATACCGAAGGAAGTCTTGCCTGTGCCTGGGGGACCGATGATGAGGAAGAGGTCGCGTGCCTGTTGGGTACGAAGGACAAGTGGGTTGAAGGCTCCGTAATCGCCAAGGAGCTGACGGTTGGTGTCGATGACGGGTTCGCGTTGGAAGAGCAGCAGGTCCTGACGTTGGGCAGGAGCTGTGAGAAAAGCGTAGAGTCCTCGATAGAGACTGCTGAACGAGGATTCGTAGAAGTCGTGTTCAACAGCCCAGTTGTCCTCAGCATGTTGCAGGAAGATCCGGTTATCCACTTGTTCGTTCCGTAGGACAATGGTAACTTCTGTGGTTGTGATTGTCTCAATGCTTCCACGCAGCACCATCGTCTTTCGGGCATCCGGTTCTGTGTTCGGATCGTAGGGATAGAGCATCACAATGTCGCCAATGCGGAAGGTGGAGGAGGACCCACCCCCAGCCCCTCCGCAAGGGAGGGGAGTATTAAGTGCTTTCAGTTGGTTCCATATTGACAGGGTAACAACTCCCTCCCCTTGTGGGAGGGCTGGGGAGGGGTCTGTCCCTTTCCACTTACCTATTAAGATATCTCCGCTTTGCAGTTTCTCGTCGAGAGAGGTAAGCCAAATGGAGGCAAAACCAGCGTTCTCCTTGGTCTGGTTCCCTACCTTCGAAAGCAGATGTTCGCACTCCAGAAACTGCAGCATCCGCAGGAAATAGGCCTGCAGAAGTGGAGACGCCTCCTGAATGGGAGTTAACAGCTCTTGGAGGGCAGGCCGCTGGTATCTTGTCCAGAGTGTGCTCTGGGTGTGATGTGTGTTGAGTTGGTCGGGTGTGAGGGTGGTGAGGAAGTCCAGTTTTCCCTGTGCATATTGCAGTTCGCTCCAGACAATGCGGTTACGCAGACGAACGGCTCGGAAAATGAGGTGGGGTGCCCAGCTGAGCGAAAGTAAGCTGTTGGCATAGCGTGAATAAAGCAGGAAGGCGTGCAGTTCGCGATGGTTGGCTTCGTACTGCTCGCGGTAGTTGTAGCGGAGCAGCAGCATGTAGAGCAGCATCTGCACATAATGCTTCTCCTGCTGAGTAGGTGTGTCGGGGTCGCGTTGGGGGAACCCGCATTTACCTGACTTCTGCTCGATGAGCAGGCGGTGGTCGAGTTGCAGGAAGTCCATACGTCCCTGCATACCCAGCATCTCGGAGAAGAACGAAGGCTCCACCATCACGTTCTCAGGACGGAACGAGCCGATGTCGGCAGGCAGGTCGGTGTGGAGGGCACGATGGATGTTCTGGCGCTGTTTCTGTGCCTGTTGGTGGAAATCGTCGGGCAGGGGAGTGGTCAGCAGACTGAGTGCGTTTCGACGGAAGAATTGCAGCAGACTTTCCTTGTAGCTGAGTTGGCTGTGGTGCAGTTCTTCGTCGAGAAACTGGCTGGCGAGATTACCCAAGATGATGGCATCGGTGTTGGGAGCCGGACGCAGTTTGTTGAGCAGGTGGGTGACGGGCGACTCGCCGTAGCTCTCAAAGCAGGCAGCGATGGTGCTGATATCCACCAGATAGTCAGACATGAAGATGATGAGTTCGGGAAAGATGGTTCCTTCCTCGTTGGTGCGTGGACGAACCAGGTTCAGTTGGGCACCTGGGAAGAAAAGCTCACGCATATAGGTCCAGTCGCCTTCGTAGTTGCGGTTCTGGCTGTAGCAGACGCAGGCTTCTTCATCGCTGCCGTTGTCGAGCTGCCCATAGACGTTGTCGTTGTCCCACCGTTCCACAATGAAACGCACATACTCGCTGAGCAGTCGCTGGTCTGAGGAAGAAGTGCGATAGAGGGGAAGGGAAGCACGTAGCGCTTCTGGCATTTCCACTTCGTACGCCAGACAGATGAAAAAGGCGAGGGCACGCAGATCCTGTTCGAAGTTCTCGCTGAAGATGCGTTCGAGTTCCAGTTGCTTCTCGCGATTCCGTTCACGCAGCAGCTCCAGCCGTTTTCGTGCAGCATTGACAGTCTGCCGCAGTTCTGCAGATGCATGGTGTTCTTTCAGCAGGTAGTCGGTCTTGGCAAAGGTGCCGACAAGGGTGGCGTGGGTCTGGCTGGTGCATTGATGCAGGCACAGCTGGAACGTACGGTTCAGGGAAACGTACATCTGCCTGAAGCGTGGAGCCAGTTGGCGGGCACGTTCCAGTTCTTCAAAGCGTTCGGCTGCATCTTTTATCCTTTCTTCTTTCATGCTTCACGCTACCTGGCGATTTGTCGCAAGGTCTTCTTCTTTTCTGCAAATATACTGCTTTTTCACGACACAAAGGGGAAAGAAGACTGCTTATTTGTGCTTTTTCTTGGCAGATTGACGATTTTTCCCTATTTTTGCACTCACTATGGCTGCAGTTAATCCATATATGGAGGTGATGGGACTCACCAAACGCATTGGCGACAGAGTCCTCTTTCACGATATCACGTTCACCATCAACGAACGTGAGTATGTGGGTTTGATAGCCAAGAACGGAACAGGTAAATCCACGCTTCTCAGCATCATCGCCGGACGCGAAGGCTACGAGGACGGCAGGATTGTATTTCGCAAGGACCTGAAAATCGGCTATCTGGAGCAGACACCTTCCTACGATGGAGAGTTGACCGTGGGTGAAGCGTGTCTGGGACACGCTGACGAACTGCGAACCAAGCAGATCCTGACGCAGCTGAAAATCACGGACTTCGACCAGCAGATCAAGCATCTGTCCGGAGGAATGGTGAAGCGGATTGCTTTGGCGCAGGTGCTGGAGAAAGATCCTGATCTGCTCATTCTCGACGAACCTACGAACCACCTCGACGTGGAGATGATAGAATGGTTGGAGAAGTACTTGGCACGAACCACGAAAAGCATCCTCATGGTGACGCACGACCGCTATTTCCTGGATCGTGTGTGTAACAGCATCATCGAGATGGACGATTCCATCATCTATTCCTATCAGGGAAACTACAGCTATTATCTGCAGAAACGGCAGGAACGAATCGACCAGTTGGCTCAGACCATCGAACGGGCTAACAACCTCTACCGCAAGGAGTTGGAATGGATGCGACGAATGCCGCAAGCTCGTGGTCATAAGGCTCGTTATCGTGAAGAGGCGTTCTACGAACTGGAGAAGGTAGCGAAGCAGCGAATCAACGACCAGCGTGTGCGGCTCGAACAGGGAAAGACCTATATCGGCTCTAAGATTTTTGAGGCGAAGGAGGTTTCGAAGGCGTTTGGCGAACAGGTCATCCTGAAGGACTTCAACTATACCTTCTCTCGTTACGAGAAGATGGGAATCGTGGGTGGAAACGGCGTGGGAAAGACCACGTTCATCCGCCTTCTGCTGGGTGAGCAGCAGCCCGATAGCGGACATTTCGACATAGGAACGACGGTTCGTTTCGGCTACTACTCGCAGGAAGGCATGAACTTCAAGGAGGACGAAAAAGTCATCGATACCGTCCGCAATATCGCTGAATATGTGGAGATGGGCAACGGACAGAAGTTGTCGGCTTCTCAGCTCCTTCAGCATTTCCTCTTCGAACCCCAGCAGCAATACACCTACGTCCGCAAGTTGAGTGGGGGAGAACTGCGTCGCCTGTACCTCTGTACCGTGCTGATGCGTTCGCCCAATTTCCTCATTCTCGACGAGCCGACAAACGACCTCGACATCATTACGCTGCAAATCCTCGAGGAATACCTGCGTGAATTCAGAGGATGTCTCATCGTGGTGAGCCACGACCGCTACTTCATGGACAAGGTGGTTGACCACCTGCTGGTATTCCAGGGAAACGGCGAAATCCAGGACTTCCCAGGCAACTACACCCAATATCGCCAATGGGCAGCCCTTCAGCCAGCACCCTCCTCACGTACTTCCACCGTGGTCAGCGGTTCCCCCGCTGACAAGCCAAATTCTACCGATCGCAATGCCAACCGTCAGCGAAAGCTTTCCTTTAAGGAAAAGCAGGAAATGGCTCAGTTAGAAACAGATATCGAACAACTGGAGGCTGAACAAAAACAGATAGAAACAGCTCTTTCCTCAGGCAAAGCCTCTGTGGAAGAAATCACAACGATGTCGAAACGCCTGCCTATCCTCATGGCAGAACTCGACGAAAAATCCACTCGCTGGCTCGAACTCAGCGAAATATAAAATTGTGTTATCATGAAAATAACCTCAGCAGAATTCAAATGCAGCAGTCCGAGAGCCGATATGTGTCCGCAGACCACAGAACCCGAATATGCCTTTATCGGACGAAGCAACGTGGGCAAATCCAGCCTGATCAACATGCTTACCCAGCGTAACAAACTGGCGATGACTTCCTCCACACCAGGCAAGACCATGCTGGTCAACCACTTCATGATCAATAACGAGTGGTACCTCGTCGACCTTCCTGGCTACGGCTATGCAGCTCGCGGAAAGCGTGAGATGAGCAAACTCTGGAACCTCATCAGCCACTATGTGCTCGAACGTCAGCAGCTCATCTGCCTCTTCGTCCTTATCGACATACGTCACGAACCTCAGCGCAAGGACTTGGAGTTCCTGGAATTCTTAGGCGAAAACGGCGTTCCTTTTGCCCTCGTCTTCACCAAAGCCGACAAGCTCTCCCGTCAGAAGATCGACGCCACTGTCGAAGCTTATCTGAACCAGCTTCGTGAATCGTGGGAAGAACTTCCTCCCCACTTCGTCACCAGCGCAGAAACCGGTCTGGGTCGCGATGCCCTCCTCAACTATATCGAAAGCATCAACCAAACACTTTAAGGAATACCAATACAAATTTTGCTTGTTTTTTTAACGACCACGAATTTTACGAATAGCACGAATTAAACTCATGCAGAGAAGTGTAAGTTCGCTGATGATGGGTGCGTGTTTTTCGCTAATTTACGGCTCTCTTATAAATTCCTGTGTTTGCTTACAGATTGTCATAAAGAAAAAAACAGGAAAAACCCTTTCATTGCTTTAATCTTTACAAGATTTGCGTCTGCTGCTGATGCTGTCTGCCTGTAAGTAAACTTCCGTCAGCCATCACCAGCTCCATACACAGCATTTCATGCTTTGAAATCAATGAAAGCAAAAACACCACTTCGTTATAAAACAGTTCTTGAACTCTTAAACCCTTAAAAATATTCTTTGGAAGTGTTCAGAAACAAATTGTTTTCTGTTCAGATATTTTATGAAAAGACTTAAGGAAAAACTTAGAATCATATTGTGATTTTTGTAAATCACATTGTGATTCTTAAAAATCATAGTGTGATTCTTGTAAATCACATTTTGATTTATAGTTTTTTGTTAAGGAAAAGATTTTTATTTCCGAAGAGAAAACATTATTTTTCTTAAGCCACAGCATTTTCTTTCTTAAGAGATAGCATGATATTACTTAAGTGTCAGCAAAAAGATTTTTAAGTCCAATAGTTTTCTTTGTGCTCTTTTCGTCTTATAATCAGTAAAAAAGACAGTTTTTGTTCTTTTTCTTTTACGAAATGCTTGATATTTGAAAAATTTTGTGTAAGTTTGCAGCAGAATAATAACAGAAGGATTATGACAACACTACAGTTGAACGCAGAACTCTATCGTGAAATGAGTAAGATAGCTGACGATGAGACGCTGATGACCAAAGTCTTGAAATACGTGAAGCGCCTGACCGCAAAGAAAGAAGATCCCACGCTGATGACGGAGGAAGAATTCTTTGCCAAGGTGAATCGTGCAGAACAACAGATTGCTCGTGGTGAAGGTATGGCAATGCTTCCAAACGAAGATTTATCAGCTTTCTTAACTCGCAACGGTTATGCAGTATAAGATTATTATCACTCCAGAGGCCGCTTTGGATTTGCAGCGCTTAGCCAAAAGTGAGCCTAAAGCGTTTAAGAAGGCTAATGTTTTTAGTTTGACCTCACTGCTGTCCTGTTAAATTATCAAAGGTCTTGAAATGACATGATTCGATTCTGTAACATACTGATAATCAATATTCGTATTTTTTGAAACATTGTCCTTTTGAGATAATGCAAATTCAAAT
>CAJOHO010000021.1 GCA_905234555.1 uncultured Bacteroidaceae bacterium | reverse complement strand
CCGCTCTGCTGCAAGTCCAACTGCAATACTTCAAATTCTTCTTTCGTCATGATACAATAACAGTTGTAGTTTTGTGCACTATTGCGGCTGCAAAGGTACAACAAAACTACAACTGATACAACGTGTATTTCTACGAATGCTTACCTTTCTCGGTGCAAGATAGGGAATTCAGTTGAAACAGGCAAAGGAAACGAGAAGAAAATGCACTTTACCACAAAAAAAGTTTCCTGTTCGGCACGTCGCCAAACAGGAAACTCTCAATATAGTTGGAATATGTAATTACTTACCACAGACCGTTGCCCCAACCGTTACCTTCGTCGTAGTCACCACGGTCCTTAGTTTCTACAGTTGCACCAGAACTTGCAGATTTGTTGTCGAACACTTGTGCTCCTTTTGAGGCGCAAATTATTGCTTGGCAAGAAGTTCTTGTGACAAGAGTTTTAGGGGATTGATATTTCTTTTTCATAATGAGTCTATTATTTATTTGATGAATACTTTTTTACCATTTACAATAAAGATACCGTTCGATGGGTTCTTCACACGCTGACCGCTCAGGTTATAGAACACAGCATCCTTGGCATTGATAGCATTGATCGTGTCAATCTGGTCCGCAAAGTCGTCGTTGAAGAAGATAGCCTTAACAGTAGATGGAACCGTGAGGTATGCACGATAAGGCGGAACAGTTATATCTGAACTAACCACATAGAAGCCTTGGACATTTTCATGTTTCTCTAGATCTTCCTGTGTTTGAAGCACATAACCCTCGTTAATTACTGTATTAGCAAAAACACCTGTCAGATAACCTGCGGGGTAAGTGTTCTCCTTTGCTACTCCATAACCCGTCAGTTCTTCATCTACTGCTTCTTCTATTGATTTGGTTTTCTTTAAGATGTATGGAGTATTGGCGATTGGGGCATCTACCTTTACCATTGACACATAAGTATCTTCACCCTCATTAGTCAAAGCATTGCAAGAATAGAAGTCCACGCCGTCAATTGCATCTGGCTTGAACGGGAAGATACGTGTTGCGTATGTCTTGTTCGCAGGGATAGATACGGAAACTGAGGCTTTTGTAGCATCATTGAAATTGAACTTATTATACTTTGTTGTCGTATAGAAGCCACCATCACTTGTACCAATGAGCTTATTCGAAGAAGCAGTGTTCTTTAAGTTGTAAGCACCATTTTCTGTATTAGAAACTACCACCAATACCGCCAAAGCATCACTCTCATTAGTAGTTACACGAATCTGATCATTGTTGCCTCCCGAATATTTGGCACCAGTACAAATGTAATAGGGAGTTCCTTCCGCATCAATAATGTAAAGATAATACTGGTTTTTCTGTCCATCAACTGCTTTGAAATGAACTGCTTGATTGAATGGTGAGTTATTACCTTCTGTAAAGCCAATAGCATAAGTACCTGATGAGGAATTACCATCTTTGAAGGTTAAGTTCTTTGCATAATTAGTTCCTCCGTCAGCCAAATAAAGATTATAAGGAGTTGTCTCGTCTGGGGCGTTAAGGGTTGCATTAGTAAACCCTGAATAATAATCGCTAATAGCTGTAGTCAAATTAGTCACAGCTGTTCCTGCGGCTGCAGAAGTTGTTGTCGATGCATCCCTAATTGATTCTGCTGTGCCTTTGGCCTCGGAAAGCGTAGTTTTTAATGAAGTTGGAACTTTGAAAGCCTCATCGCCAACATTAATGCTATTCTCAACAATGGTATTAGCATTGCTTATAGCTGTGGCAAGGTTATCATAATTTGATTTAGCTGCTATATAAGCAGAAATTGCATCATCTAAAGTGGTCTTTTGGCTAGAATATGCATCAATAGAAGCCGTGACATTTTCGCCAATAGCATCCAATAAATTTTGTCTCTCAACACCTTTCACATTTGTGTATGAAGAATTGTCTCGAGCTGATTCAGCAGAAGACTTAGCTGTATTGTACATTTGTTCAAAAACATCTGTGTTTGCAGAAGTTGTTAGCAATGTTACATCAGAGAAACTAACCCAGCCTCCTCCTAAAATATTAGCTGTGATTTTCAATTCTACTGTTGTTGAGGCATCTAACGTGAATTTAACAAAGCGCCATTCCCAACCATAACCTTTATTATCTTTGGCATATGTATCATCGGCTGCTGTGTAATTTGCTGCGCCTGTCTTATCAATTCCCAAACCTTCACCACCACCTGTAGAAGTGTAGATTTCTTTGATTAGACTGCTTCCCGATGGGGTCACGCCCAAATAGAAATCGTCATTACCATTCACTTTATAGCAGCGTGCTGCTGCCTTAAACACATAGCTTCCTGCAGGGAGAGAAACTGACTTTGAAAGAGACATAGTAAAGCCACCATCATCATATGTGTTATAGTATGTTTGAGTAGTACCACTCCAGTGGTCGGTATTATCCGTTCCTACATTTTGTTTTGTCCAGTTCTCCAACTTTCCTGATGTAAAATTCCAAGTATCTATGACTCCTGTTGCATCTTTGGGGTATCCAGTCTTTACAGCAGCATCTTCGAGAACTATTAGTTCGTGGAGGGTTGTCAAATAGTTATCGTCAGAGGATAAAGCAGGAATATCTCCAGCGGCAACACCCATATCTATCGCGCGCGCCTTTTCCTCTGCATATTTATCATAATTACTCTGTGCAGCAATAAATTTCAAATAAGCTGTTTGAAGAGTAGCTGCGTTAGTGGCATAATCGGCAATTGTATTAATACTCGAGTTGAGAGCATTTGAGAGGTTCGTACGCTCTATCCCCGTGATATTTGTATAAGCTGCTTCATTTAAGATGTTACATGCATCTGTTACGTCTGTCCACTTACTCTGTAATTTGGCAAGCAAGAGATCTTCCTCTGTATTCGAAGTACTTACATATTCCAGAGAAACATTATCCATTCCTAGCCATTCAAAAGTATTTAAATCTGCACGTAAACCGATTTCCAAGGAACCGTTTGCGTCAACATAAGCATAGGTGTCATAATAAGTAAAATCAGTACTGTTGACGTAGTTCCTTCTGATATTATCACCATTGCCTTTTGCATAAACTGCAACATCCGTATTGGCAGGAGTCATCGTGCCTTTATCTTGAGCAAAAGCCATCATCGTCAATTTATATGTACCAGAAGGGAGTCCTGAAATAGTCTGGAACATACGACCTGAGTTTGAAGGTTTCCAATTCTGCCAAAAATTAGTCGTTTCAGTTGTTCTTGAATTGATGACATAGTTATGAGTAGCATTGAGATAAGAAGTCCAGCCGTTATTATCGGAATCAAAGGTCGGATTTGTAACTAAAGCAGTTACATCAAGGGGGTTATTATTAGACGCAGATGAATAATCACCATAAGTAAGTTGGAAATCATCTAAAATCATGCACCAATCTTGATCCTTATTAGATTCACTAGCCTTCATTGTTGCTTTAATCGTAAGTTTCGTTGAAGACGATTTTTTGTAAACCCATACTTTCCATGTTCTCCAGGTGGATGATATTGTAGTCGTTGAACTTTCTTTGGCTGTTTCACCTTCCTCTTGCAAAGATAATTTATACGTACAGGTCTTTCCAGAGGGAGCATAATTAGCCATTTGCACAGTAAGTATGTAAATACCAGCAGGTAAATTATCTCCTGCTTCTATAGTTTGTGCTATGGCATAGGTTGTACTAGCATGCCAGTTCTCACGTAGATAAAAATATTTATCTCCAGCACTTGCTGCATGAGTTGAACCTACGCCTTTTACTTTTGATGAGGAATTAGCAGTACCCCACTGTTGAGTGTACTGATTGTTACTACCTGTATCATAAGTAATTGTCCAACCTGTTGGAGCTACTTGAGCTGAAGAATTCCCTTTTGTAAGGTCACTGATAGCAGCATCATTTTCAAATGATGGGTTTGTGATGAGAGAAGTTTTGTTTGTCCAATCCACCGCATGGGCAGATAAAATACTGACGACAAAAGTCGCCAAAAAAAGTAATTTTCTTTTCATTTTTAATTAGTTAAATTGGTTAGAAATTATTTGATTATAAAATTGTCAACAGTTAGAAGGAGGGAGAGGCAAACACACTTGGCTTTAGGGCACAAAAAAGCGCAGACCCTTCTGTATTCCAGCTCAGGTCTGCGACAACCTATATACCACATAAGAAGAAGCCTACGCTTTTAGCGCATACTTCAATGTGGTATAATACTACTCTTTATTTCCTGGTTCGAGGTCGCAGTTCGAGCTGGAATTGAGCCAATATGTCTTTGCTGCATAGTAAAACCATACAGCGCTGCAAAGTTACGAAAAAATCTAATACGTTGTTCTTCAATCAGAAAGAAAATGGTCAAAACCCTCCAAAAAATACAAAAAGCATTCTGTTTCGGTTTGAAAAACAACATATCCACGAAACAATAAATGCATCTGGGTAAAAGCATTAAAACACAGAAAAAGGATGCGAAGACCTTTCTGAAGACTGGTAATTGCGCCGTTTATTCTCTCAGAAAAAAGTATTATCGTCTTACCTTCATATTATTAGGCTTAACTTGCGGATTATTAGCGAGTTGAGTCAAATTTACCTTCATATTTCCTTCATAAAAACGGGGTTTTCCTTCATAGTTCCTTCATAGTTTCTTCATGATTTTGATGCTTCTGATGACTTTTTTCATTTTCATCTGATAAATCTAAGGAGAGGAGGATAGTCTGAAAATTCCGAAATTCCTCTATTTCTTTGACCTCAAAAAAGATAAAAGGTCACGGAAATGGCTGAAAACGGGCCAAAACTATGAAGAAACTATGAAGAAAACATGAAGGTGGAAATTACACAACACACTGTTATTCAGAATTTTAGGAGAAAATGCTATGAAGGAAACATGAAGGTAAATTAAGGATAGAACGTTATGAGCCAATGGGTTAACCCCAAAAAATGAAGGTAAGACGAAAAATTTTTTTATAGGAATAGGTGGCAAAGTGGCGGTTAGGGAACGAGTTGTCGTTCGTGTTAACATGAGCCGCCGTTCGTGCGTGCATGAATGAAAATTCAAGCGTGCACGAACGAAATTTTGAGCGTGCTTGAACTACCCTCTCGTGCACGCTCAAAATCTCAACAGAGCGTGCACAAAATATCAACCGTGCACGCACGAATTTTCAACAATTAGAGGAGAATGCGCCAACAGGAGCCGAAGTACCAGCGGTCGGTGCAAAGGTGGGAGAAAGCGTGGAGATAGTCGAGGTTGAAACCGACGACATATTTCTTGGTGTCGAGCAGGGAGAGGTTGATGCCGGCACCTGCCTCGAAATCCCAGGCGGAGGGGATGGTCAGCGCCTTCTCGTTGTAACGCTCGCCTGCCAACAGTCGGAGGGAAACACGCTGGCCCAATCCTACAGGATGGCTGTACTTCACAGCGAGGTTGGCATGATAGATATTCAGCATTTCGCCAACCTGTTCGGGCACCTGCGAAAGGCCGATGGTGCTGTGACGGACGACGGCTTCGGCTGCCCAGTGGGAATCGAAGAAATAGGAGTAGTCGAGGCTGACGGAGAAGGTGGAGGACAGACGGAGACGGGAGCCGTCGGGGGCAAAACGGCTATCCACTTTCTTGGAACCGAACTCAAAGCCTGAAGCCAGCGAGAGGCTGGTGGGCTGTTCGAGGAAACGGCCAAATCGGACGACATCGCCTTTGTACAGACGCGGACGGTTGATTCCTTTCTCGCCAAAGATGCGGTCGGCAATGTAATAGGCAAGGTTGGTGGAAACGACGCCGATGGTGGCACCCATCACGACATCGTGGACGTAATGGGCATTATGACGCAGACGCAGCAGCTGGGTACCTGTTGCCACAGCATAGCCGCCGACGCTGATCCAAGGACTGAGGTGTCCGTATTCGCGATCGAGGATGGTGGCTCCGACAAAGGCGAAGGAACTATGCCCTGATGGGAAACTGTGATTGTCCCTGCCGTCGGGTCTTCGTTCATTTACTGCCTGCTTCAGCCCCCAAACTATTCCTTCGGACATGGCAAGAGCAAGGGCATTGGCGGTTATCATGCGATTGAGCTTGCTGCGGCTTTCCACGCCGACAGCTTTGAGGAGCCAAGTGGCGGCCAAAGGGACTGAGGCAGGTATGTAGTCCTTGCCGTCCCAATCGTAGCGACGGAAGCGTGCTTTTTCGTCGGCGAACTTCTGGTTGGCAATGACGGCATAGCCGCCTCGCACAAGTGGAAAGGCTTGCATGAGGTTGAGCGACATCTCTTTCCTGAGCAGTTTGTCCTCATATTTCGTCACTTCTGCCTCAACTTTCTGGATTCGCTCCAGGCTATCAAGCATCTGCTCCACTCGCGAGAGATACACGCTGTCAACTTCCTGAGCAGAAAGAGTGAAGAGTGAAGAGTGAAGAGTGAAGAATAGAACGATTAACTTTAATTTCATACAATACTAAATTCATACAATACTAAATACAAGTTTCTGATGTTAACAAAAACATCAAAAACCCTTTCATTGATTTCAATCTTTACAAGATTTGCGTATGCCGCTGATGCTGTCTGTCTGGAAGTAAACTTCCCGTCAGCCATCACCAGCCCCATACACAGCATTTCATGCTTTGAAATCAATGAAAGCAAAAACACCACTTCGCTAAAAAACAGTTCTTGAACTTTTGGAGCACTAAAAAGGTATTCGTTAAGAAAATCGGTTTTTCAGCCCAAAGGGCGATGTTTTTTCTCAATAAAAGTTGAGTTACTAAACGATTTCGCCGCTGCCGTAGCAGAGGTGGTGGTCTGCATCGTAGATGACGCAGAACTGACCTGGTGCCACACCATGAATCTTAGCGTCTGCCTTCAGGTGCCAGGTGCCTTCGTCGTCACAACGCAGCTGACCTGTCAGGAACTCAGGTGTGTGGCGAATCTTGAAAGTGACAGGATGACTGGCTCCTGGGGCTTGGGCACTACCCTGCCCTGCCTCCTGAACATCTGCCCAGGGATTGGCTGTAATGAAATGGAAGTCGGTCATCTCCAAGTGGTCTTTATACACACGTTCCGGATCGTAGCCGTGGGAAACGAAGAGGATGTTGCGTTTGAGGTTCTTCTTCACCACGAACCAAGGACCTCCGCCAAAGCCTAAGCCTTTGCGCTGACCGATGGTGTAGAACCACAAGCCTTTGTGCTCACCAATCTTGTGACCTGTCTCAATCTCACGTACATCACCTGGATTCTCGCCAAGGTGTGCCTTGATGTAATCGCGAAAGTCGATGTTACCCAAGAAACAAATGCCCTGACTGTCCTTTCGGCTGGCATTCAGCAGGTTGGCTCGTTCGGCAATCTCACGTACCTCGTGCTTCCACAGATGTCCGATGGGGAACATCAGCTTGCTGACCTGAAGCGAGTCGATCTGGCAGAGGAAGTCGGTCTGGTCCTTCACAGGGTCGGGACTGGTGGCAAGCCACACACGTCCCTGCTCATCTTTGTAGGTCTGAGCATAGTGGCCTGTAGCGGTGAAGTCGAAGTCCTTGCCTGCTTCCTGCTCGAAACATCCGAACTTAATGAGTTTGTTGCACATCACGTCGGGATTGGGTGTAAGACCCAAACGGGCTTTGTCCATCGTGTAACCCACAACCTGATCCCAGTACTGACGGTGGAGGTCGATGACGTCGAACTTCAGTCCGTACTTCCGCGCAAGCCAAGTACAGATTTCCACGTCCTCCTCCGACGTACAGTTCCACTCTGTGTCTTTGTCGGGACCGATCTTGATATAGAAGAGATGGGGGTTGTAGCCTTGTTCCTTGAGCAAATGCAAGCTCACAGCAGAATCCACTCCCCCACTGACAAGGCAAGCAATGGCGGACCCACCCCCTTGCCCCTCCCTTGTAGGGAGGGGAGTAGTTACCTTTACCTCTGAAATATTCATATTTAGCTCAGTTCCAGCATGCGGTTGATGGGGCGGACGGCTTTTTCAGCGATGTCGGGATCAACGAGGATTTCGGGCCATTCATACTTGAGCGTGTTGTAGAGCTTCTTCAGGGTGTTGAGACGCATGAACGAACACTCGTTGCACTGGCAGCCGATGGTCTCGCTGGCTTCGGGCGGAGCAGGATAGAAGGTCTTGTCGGGACAGGAAGCCTTCATCTGATGGAGAATACCGCTCTCTGTCGCCACGATGAATTCTGTGGCTTCGTTCTCGATGGCAAACTTCAGCAGTCCGGCTGTGCTGCCGATGACGTCGGCAAGTGCCTGGATGGGTGCCGGACACTCAGGATGGACGAGCAGCTTGGCGTTGGGATGTTCCTTCTTGAGCTGGATGATGGCTTCGAGGGAGAACTGTCCGTGAACATGACAGCCACCGTTCCACAACAGCATCTCTCGACCTGTGACGGAGTTGATGTAGCCACCCAGGTTCTTGTCGGGACCGAAGATGAGCTTGGCATCCTGTGGGAAGCTATCTACAATCTTCTTGGCGTTCGAACTCGTCACCACCACATCGGTCAGCGCCTTCACGGCAGCGGTGGTGTTGACGTAACTGACCACCTGGTAGCCTGGGTGCTCATCGATGAAGCGCTTCAGATCCTCAGCATTGCAAGAGTCAGCCAGCGAGCAACCTGCGTTGAGGTCGCACACCAGCACTTTCTTGTCGGGACAGAGAATCTTGTTGGTCTCACCCATGAAATGAACGCCACACATCACGATGATGTCGGCATCGGTCTTGGCAGCCCACTGAGCCAAAGCCAGCGAGTCGCCTACGAAGTCAGCCACATCCTGCACAGCTCCTTCTGTGTAGTAGTGAGCCAGCACGACGGCATTCTTTTCCTTACACATACGGCGGATCTCAGCCGCCAGGTCTATTTCCTGCGGAACAGGCTCGTCAACGTAGCCTTTCGCTTTCCAACTATTCTTCATGATGATGGGCAGAATGGGGTTAATGGGAACCCTGCGGAAAACCCGCAGGGCACTATTTTTATTTAACAGGGATGATGACGAAGTTGAACTTGTAGTCGCCGTAAGGCATCTGGTACTCCTTGCGAGGCCAAGCACCCCATGAGTTCACACAACCCATACCCATCTGGCGCTGAGCGATGTGGACAGAAGTGAAGGGACGCTCTACGAGGTCACCGGAGTGGTGCTGAGCCTTCTCCTCACCCGTTGAGAGGTCGTCGGTGAGATAAGGCAGCGATGAGCACTCCATCGGTTTGGTCGCACGGAACTCCAGTCCTTTGCCTTCCTTGTTGGTCACACGCCACCAGCGAACCTGTGTCTTGTTGCCTGACTCCTGCGGACGAGGCAGACGGGTCCAGTACTGCTCATGTACGCTCTGGCTGTAAACACCCAGCGTAGCGAAGTTGTTGCGGTCGATATAGTTCTCCTGCGGGCCTTTGCCGTAGAAGTCGATCTGGTCGAATTCCTTCGGCATCTGCAGTTCCATTCCGTAGCGGAGCGGCACAGCGTTGGCGTCACCCTGACGGCGACCACCACCCTGCTGCTGTTGCTGTTCTTCCTTAGGCAGCATATTCATGGTTTCCTCGATGAACACCTTTCCACAAGGCGTCACGGTATAGGTCAGCACCAACTTAGAGCGGTTCACTTCGTACTCAGCGGTCACGATGCCGTCACCCTGCTTGAGTTCGTAGTTGAAGTTCTTGAGCTGGATGTGAGGATTGTGCCAAGCACGCAGACGACGCTGCATACCTGCTCCGTGGTCGTTGTCGGTAGGTGCACGCCAAAAGTCGGGACGCAGTTCGTAGCCTTCCTCCAACATGGGCTGTCCGTTCACGTCGATATAGGCAATGTAGCCTGTGTGGCGGTCGAAAGTGTATTTTGCCTTACCTGAAGTGAGGACGAGGTAAGCGTTGTGGTTCTCAGCCTTCACAGCACGGTCGGAGTGGTCGAACTTACCTTCTGCCTTCGCAGCTGCACAGCAGCAGGTAGCGCTGTTCCAATTGTAGTCGGAGAGCACGAACTGCTCGTGTGCCACCGTCTCACCCTTCTTCATAAGCGGTGTGTCCTCGGTAAGCACATAGCGGAGGTTGCAAACGAGTTCCTTGCCAGCCAGCTCCTTGTTGTTGAGAGCTGCAGGGATGTCCTTGATGCGGCAATAAGCCTTTGTCTGAGGCTTGATCTTTTCCTTGCTGACGTTGATGACACCATCAGCCACCTTCTTGCCTTCAGCTTCAATAACATACTGAAGTTCAACGCCCTGTATCGGTTCAAAGAAGTTTTCGTTGAAGATCTGGATGGTACCTTTCTTCTTGTCGTAGAGCTTCGTCCAGATGTTCTGATAGTAGTACTGCACCTCGTAGGCATGTGGATGAGGAACACGGTCGGCGCTGATGACACCGTTCATATTGAAGTTGTTATCGGAAGCTGGGAAGCGACCGAAGTCACCACCGTAAGCCATGATTTCCTTACCAGTCACCTTGCTCTTGGAACGCAGACCCTGATCCACATAGTCCCAGATGTAACCGCCCTGATACTTCGGATACTGGCGAACGAGGTCCCAGTATTCCTTGAAGCCACCAATGGAGTTACCCATTGCGTGTGCATATTCGCACTGGATGAGCGGACGGGGATTGTCGCCCTTGCTGTAAGCTTCGCAACCTTCATAGCCGTAGTACATGGGGCAGAAGATGTCGGTCTTGCCGTTCTGTCCAGCCTGTTCGTACTGCACAGGGCGGCTCTGGTCGTAGCTCTTGATCCAGTCGTAGGCATCTTCGAAGTTCTTGCCGTAGCCAGCCTCGTTACCGAGTGACCACACGATGATACTGGGGTGATTCTTCAGCACGAGCACATTGTGCTGGGTGCGTTCGATATGTGCATCATGGAAGGCTGGATTCTTCGCCAGCGTCTTTTCACCGTAGCCCATTCCGTGAGACTCGATATTGGCCTCAGCAGTAACATAGATTCCGTATTCGTCGCAGAGATCGTACCAGCGTGGATCGTCGGGATAGTGGCAGGTACGAACGGCATTCACGTTCAACTGCTTCATGATCTTGATATCCTGAATCATACGTTCCATACTCACAACATATCCTCCGTCAGGATCGAGTTCGTGACGATCGACACCTTTTATATATATAGGCTGTCCGTTGACGAGCAGCTGGCCATTCACGATTTCCACCTTGCGGAAACCCACTTTCTTGTTGATGGTCTCCAGCACATTGCCCTGAGCGTCTTTCAGACGGATGAAAAGGGTGTAGAGGTTAGGAGCCTCAGCACTCCACTTATCGATGAAAGGCAGGTTGATGTGGTCGGACTTCTGCGATGCAGGGAAAGAGAAATGAGCGATGCTGCCCTTTGCGTCGTACAGCTGATAGTCAACTGTAGTGCCTTCGCCGTTCTCCACCTCCACGTCGAGGGTCAGCACGCCGATGCGGTAACCTGGCTGGAGGTCGGTCTTGATGAAGAAGTCCTTGATGTGTGTCTGTGGACGGCTGTAGAGGTATGCCTCACGTGCAATACCGCAAAGGCGCCAGAAGTCCTGGTCTTCCAGATAGGAGCCGTCGCACCAGCGCATGATCTGCAGGGCGATGAGGTTCTCTTCTCCTGGCTTGAGGTACTTGGTGACATCGAACTCACAAGCCACTTTCGAGTCTTCGCTGTAACCCACGTACTGGCCGTTCACATAGACCGTCACGTTGCTGGTGGCAGATCCGATGTGCATGATGACCTGCTGTCCCTTCCAGTCGGCAGGGATAGTGAAGGAACGGCGGTAGCTGCCCACCCAGTTGTTAAGGTCCTGCACGATTGGAGGATTGGTTCCCCAGTCGTGACGCCAGGCATAGCTGGTGTTCACATAGATGGCTTCGCCATAGCCGTTGAGTTCCCACATACCTGGCACAGGCATCTTGCCCCACGCCGAATCGTCGTAACCCACAGCCTCAAAGCCCTGCGGACGTTCGTTGGCGTTGCGCACAAAGTTGAATTTCCACGTTCCTTCCAAAGAGAGGAAGCGCTTCGACTGTTCTTTCCGGTTGGTCTGAGCCAACTCGTCGCTTTCGAAAGCAAAGAAGTCGGCTACACTCGTCATGCGGTTGTCAGCATTCTTCTGTGGATCGTTCCACATTGGCTGTTGAGCCATCAGTCCCGTTGCGCTCATCATCAGAGTAGCACCCAGGAAAAGTGATTTCAGATTCATCATACGTTTTGGTGTTTTTATTGTTAGTTTATAAATTCTTCATCTTTCAAATGAGGATGCATGCTATTTCTTCATGTTTACAATGAAGATGCATTACAAAAGTGCAAAGATACTACTTTTCTCCGACATTCAAAACATCTGCGAAAGATTTTGTCAGTTTTTTTCAATCATTTCCTCTTCCAACCGAATAATCACCGAAAAACTCACCCCTCAGAGCACTCTCGGCAGGTGATATTGGGGGTCGGGAAAGGAAAAGGAGAGCGTGAAAAGTGAATAGACAGCGTAAAATTTGGTAAAACAGAGAAAAAGTCGTACCTTTGCAACGTCAAGTAGTTCAACAGATATATTAGTAGGATTAAAATCGTTATTTTTCAATGAATATTTTCAAGAAAATCATCAATCACTTCTCAACCGGCGGACATCCCTACAAGAAGTCGCGCCGCAAGAAGATCTATGAGGAAATTGCAGAGGAGTTCAAGGTTACCCCAGACAGGGTTTACGAGATTGCACACCATGTAAGCAGTGCCCATTCCAAGGAAGAAAAAATCGTCAAGGAACTGATCAAACGTGGCATTGTCGTAAAGAAGAAAAGAAAGAAAAAGCCCATCAACATTGAGGACATCAAATAAGCGAGGCATCTCTTGATTCAGCTTGATCACTCTCGATTACTCCTTTTGTTGACGGTTTAGGTCATACCTTATTTATATAAGTTCCGCAGCTTTCCGGTTGCGGATTTTTTTTTGTTGTCATGAGCGTTTCCGCAACTTGGATTTGAATTTTCGGAAGATGGCAGGGATGTCAATTCGCTGATCGAGCTGACGATAACAATAGATGCAGCACACAAGGGTCGCACCACCCATCAGCAGGTAACGCCACAGCCTGTCTCCCACAAAGGAGAAGGCAAAACAGATGAACACGAGCAGGAAGGTGGTGACAATCAATTTGATGCTCTGTCCCGACAGACGGAACCCGTAACGCCAGCGCGTCAGGATAAGGCTGACAACAATATCGACAACTCCGGTCACCACCACAGCATAGCCCAGTCCGTCCAATCCATAATAATAATAGAACACCGCCATCAGCGTGAAGGTCTTCACGTTGGTCCACACTCCTTCGACCCAGAAGAAGAACTTCTTATCTCCCTTTGCCAACGCAAGGTAGTCCATCGGGAAACAGAGTGCTCGCATCAGTACTGAGATTCCCATGAATCGCACGATCGGCACGATGGGCAGCATATCGCGAGACAGCAGCAGCACGATAAGTCCTGGTGCCGTAAGAACTATCAACATGGACATGGGTGCCACCACCAGCAGGATGATCTCTGTCTGGTGGTTGACCAGCTGGTGGGCTTCCTTCATATCGTGATTCACCAGACGCGCCAACTGCGGATAGTAGCTGGCTGCCATCGCTCCGAACACCATCGTCACATACTGCATCGTGATGGCATTGGCGGAGGCATAGTAACCCAAATCTGTCTCCGAACCGACGAGGTTGATGAAGGCGGTGATGCCGAAGGTCGCCACAACACCGATGAGTCCTGTCGTCGTCATGATGAGTCCGAACTGGATGATGTCCTTACCCTGCTTCCAGACCGTGCGGAAAGGCACAGGAGGGGTCTTGGGCAGATGACGCATGCTGCGACGTGAGAAGAAACGGAGGGCTGCAAAATAAACCACTCCCATCACAATCATCGCCGGCACGATACCCGATGTTCCCATCAGCAGATAGATGGGCACTCCCATCAGCAGTCCGCAGAGCGGAGGCACGACGGAGCAGAGGGCAATCTGCTTGTATTTGCGCATTCCCTGCAGGATGGCATACTCTCCGCTGCCCAGGATATTGAAAAGGACGGCGAGCGACATGAGCATGATGAACGGCAGGTATGCCAGATCCTCGAAGATGTAGCTGGCAAAGTAATAGGACAGCGCTATCGTGCTCACCGCACCGATGAGGGAGCTACACAGGAGCAAACGCCTCACCACCTTGATGGTGGCAGCCAGCACATCGGGCGAAGCATCGTCCTTTGCCTGCGTGATATTGCAGACGGCAGCGACATCCAGACCCACCATCGCATATTGCTTGATGAGGTCGGCTGTGTTGTGGAAAAGAGCCGAAATACCGATACCTGCAGCACCCAGAATCTGCACGACAATCTTGCCGCGAACCAGATTCACCAGCACATTCATCACCTGAGCACCGCCAAAAATGACTGTGCTCGAAACGATGTTGCGATAGCTACGCTGGTGCTTCTGTTCCATTGTGATGCTGTTACTTCTTGTGGTGCTGTTTACTCCTTTGCGATGCTGTTTACTCCTTTGTGATGCTGAACACGACGGCTTCTGCCTGTTCTCAATACAACTGTTTCTTGAAAGGTTTATTGCCCAAGAGCGATGCCGCATAGGGGAAACCACTGGAATACATACGACTTTCCTTGAGGAGATAGACTTTCTCTGCGCCAGAGATGGTGAAGAAGTCGAGGAAAGTCTTCTCGTAGTAGGCATAGTCGTGCGGCTCGTCGTTGTCGATATGGGTTACCCGTCCAGGGATGACATATATATAAGGTAAGGACGAGGCTGCCTCGAGGAAGGTGATGCTGTCTGAACAGAGCAGCACCTTATGCTCCAGATGCAGCTCGTGGATAAACTCCAACTGAGCCAGACTGCGACTGAGCAGATCCTGCTGATCCTCAGCATTGAGGGCAGGACTGTAGTTCTGCTCGTTGAAGTCGTCGAACAGGTTCTGGAACCGAGCCGACACAGAGACGTAGGGTCCGCCTATCTGCTCCTGAATGGTCTGCAGCTGGTTCTCCAGCACAGGCGACGGTTTGAAGAGCTGACGGAAGGAGGCAGCAAAATTGTCGTCGTAGGAAAGTGCTGTGTTGGTATAGACATGACGCTGAAGCTGAGGATGCTGGCGCAACGACTGAACAATCAGCTCACGCTGTTGGCGACGCTCCTGAGGAGTATCGGTCAGCGTGTCGGAGACGATGATATCCACCTGCTCACGCACAAAGGTCAGACGATCCTCTGGCAGCTGCCAGTCGTAGGTGTTGGGCACGAGATAGTCATCCAGCGAGAACGGATGGACGAAATGAATCCTGTAGTCCAGTCCCAAGGCTCTGCATATCTGGAAGGTGCTGACGATGCCTCTCAGACGATCGACCAGTCCCCCACCCGACGCGTTTCCGTTGAACACAGACACCACACAGGGATCAATCTTGCCTGCTTTAACGGCTACATCTGTCGAACCTGTTTCCCCTGCTACTGCCGTTGATCCAGTTTCTTTCAGGCTGGTATAGCTTTTCGCGATGTCTGCCTTGAGAGCTGCTTCGGTCCGTTTACTGGTGATCTTGAGCAGGTAGCGGTTGGGGAAGAAACGGAAGTAGAACCACTCATAAATGGCACGAGGGTTGTAACGCAGGCCGAACAACGTGTAGATGGCTGTGAAATTGAACAGATAAAGGAACTTGATTCGCTGCCAACGGGTGAGAAGATAGGGATTAAGCCGGTTCATGGCTGTCGAGAACTCGTTGAACAGGTGAATGGCCGAGTCGGTGAGTTCGCAGAAATTCTTCACATAGCGACTGAGCAAATAGCGCCATGTGGCAAACATCATCTTGTGAGCCAGCAGGTATTCCTCACTCTGACCGCCGAACTCCTTCAACACCAAATCCAAGACTTCCTCGCTGGTGTGGAGGGGCTGGAAAAGCTTAGGTGAGAACTGGATGGTGATGGACTCCGCGTGACGACGGTAATAATAGATGGCTTCGCAAAACGCCACCCGCTTTGCCTGCAGCAGATAGAGCCGCTCATCCACTTCGTCAGAGTTCATCCAGATCGGTGCGGACTTCTTGGGATAGCTCATGTTGACCCACACCGACTTGTGGTAGAGACCACCGTTGCAGCCGATATGGAACTCAGGCAGCGTCTCGCGGATGAGGTCACGTCCCACATAGACACGAGTGGTATCGATGTCGGCTGTGGGAAGCGTGAGCACGTCGTTCTTCTGGGGCTGACCCACCAGACGCATACGCCCATACACAATCTGTGCCTCTGTTTCCTTTTGTCGAGCCACCATCCGTTCCAGATAGTTGGCGTCCAGATAGTCGTCGGCATCGAGAAACAGCACCCACTCGTTCTTGGCGTGATACACCGCACGGTCGCGAGGTTGCTTCGCAGCTCCGCTGTTGGGCTGCTCATAATAATGAATACGGGGATCGGAAGCGGCAAGCGACTTCAGGATGTCACCACTCTCGTCCGTCGAACCGTCGTTCACCACCACCCACTCCCAACAGGTAAACGTCTGCTGACGGAGCGAACGGTAGGTTTCCTGCAGATAGGCAGCTGCATTATAGACAGGAGTGACGACAGACAACGCTTGCATGGCTTCCACGGTTTCGGTGACTACTTCACGACGTTGTTCTCATCAGGGAAAACAACCCAAGGCTTAAACGACTTCGCTTCTTCGAAATCCATCTGGGCATACGACATGATGATCACCACATCATCCACCTGAACCAACCGAGCTGCAGCCCCGTTCAGACAGACACAGCCAGAACCGCGTTCGCCACGAATGACGTATGTGTCAAAGCGTGCACCGTTGTTGTTGTTTACCACTTGCACCTTCTCGCCGGCAATCAGATGAGCGGCATCCATCAGATCTTCATCCAACGTGATGCTGCCCATGTAATTGAGATTGGCTTCTGTGACACGAGCACAATGAATCTTCGATTTCAGAACTTCAATCAGCATCTCTTTGAAATTATAATAAATCCTTTGTACTTTTTATTGTTCTTTGTACTTGATGTTGTCGATGAGACGAACAGGAATCTGTCCGCAGAACACCGTGATGCAGCCCACCACATAGTCGCTGTCTTCCCAAGACGTCAGGGACTGGAGCGAGTTGCCATCCACAATTTCGTAGTATTGCACCTCAAGACCATCTACAGCGTTGATGGTGTCGATGACCCACTGCTTGGTCTCAGCCAAAGAATGATCCTTGGCGTAATCTTTGCTGGCAAAGAGTGTCTTGGAAATGTTGAGGGCGATACCTCGCTCAGCCTCCGTCAGCAATGTGTTACGGCTGCTCAGCGCCAGTCCGTCTTTCTCACGAACAATGGGACAAGGCACCATCTGCAAGTCGAAATGCAGGTCCTCCACCATTCGGCGGATGACGGCAATCTGCTGAAAGTCCTTCTCACCGAAATAGGCACGAGTCGGCTCAGCCATCATGAACAGCTTACTCACAATCTGGCACACACCATTGAAGTGACCAGGACGGAAGCCGCCTTCCATCACCGTATCGGTAGGCGGATAGCTGAACTGACGCTCGTCGGGTTCGGGATAGGCATCTTCCACAGAAGGGGCAAACACCACCGTCGCACCGATCTGCTCCAACAAAGCACAGTCAGCCTCCAACGTACGAGGATATTTCGCCAGGTCGTTCTTGTCGTTAAACTGAGTGGGATTGACAAACACACTCACCACCGTTGCATCATTCTCTGCCACGCTCCGACGAACCAAGGAAGCATGTCCTTCGTGTAAAGCACCCATCGTCGGAACCAAACCAACACTCTTTCCTTCGCTCCTGAACGGCAGCAAAGCAGTCTTCAGGTCGTGTACCGTATGTACAATTTTCATGTGATTGTTCTTTTTTCTAACCTAATTCTACAAGGAATGTACCTTGCGTTTAAGCAAAGTACTCCATTTTCGGTGCAAAGTTATAAGTTTTTTCCTTCTTACGCAACTAAACATCCCAAAAGTTGAGAGTTTATGCGATGAAAATGCAATAATATGAAGATTCTTCCACCAAAAGTTTGCAAATTCAGAAAAACTCCGTAACTTTGCAGCCGCATTTCGAAAAACAGGTCTGCCGGAACAATTTTCCCTATCGAGATTCACCCAGCAAATCATTTTCGAAGTCACAAAGGCTGGTCCGGTAGCTCAGTTGGATTAGAGCAACAGCCTTCTAAGCTGTGGGTCAAGGGTTCGAATCCCTTCCGGATCACAAAGAAATGACGCATTCAGGACAGGAAAATTCATTTTCATGAACTGTGTGCGTCGTTTATTTGTAGGATGGCTGGCGCCAGCCTTTAGGGATATTCAATCCCTTCCGGATCACAAGAAAATCGTCTTCGTAAAATAGGAAACTCGTTTCCTCATTTGCAGAAGACGGTTTTTTTGTTAGATGGCTGGCGCCCAGCCATTAGGGATATTTAATCCCGTCCGGATCACAAAGCAAGGACGCTCAACAGAACAGAAAATTCATTTTCTGGACAGTTAAGCGTCCTGATTTGTTAGATGGCTGAGGCATTATTCGTAGGGGCAGCCCCTGTGTAATGAAAGGAGAAGGACCCCCCAGATCAATCCCTTCCGTAGAAATTTGTCCCTTCTGCAGCCCATGAGAATGGTAGCAAAAGGGACAAAAAAAAATTGCTTATCTCACGACAAGCAATCTTTACTAACCTTAAAATAAATCTAATACCATGAAAAACACGGTGCAAAGGTACGACTTTTTTCCATACCTGCAATAGTTTAAGGGTGTTTTTATGGTGAATTTAAGTTTTTTTAACCAAATAAGGGTTCGCACGAGTGTATAAAACTCCTTAAAAGTATCAGTTTCTGCAGTTTTTACTGATTATTTTTCTGCTGTTTCGGCTGCAGCTTCTACTGTCTGTTCGGGTGTGGTTTCGTCTTTCTCGGAGAAGTCGTCGAGACCTGCCTCAATAAGGATGTTATACCAGGAGAGAAGTTTGCGCATATCGCTCACATGAACTCGGTCAACGTCGTAGTTAGGAATGACGGTTTCGAAGAACTTGACGATTTCAGCCTGCGAGGCTTTCTTTGGGGAGAGATCCACTTTCTTGCCTTCGTATTTCTCCTTGGCGGAACGGAGAACGGATGCGAGGGACACTTCCTTTCCGTCGTCAGTATAGATAGAGATATCGGACAATGCCACTACCTGATCGGAAGAATATGCCGGCATTCGTTTTTTGGCCTCATCGATGGTTTCAACGATGAGCATGCGGTTGCCACGCGACACGAACTTATAGAGTCCTGGTTTGCCAGCGATGGCTAAGATTGTTTTCAACATGGGAATTAATTATAAATTTTAAATTATAAATGATAAAGCTAAAGCTAAATTGTAAATTGTAAATTGTAAATTAAAAGTTTAAATTGTAAATTATAAATTACAAATTATAAGGCTATTATGCGATGAGAGTTTGCAGAAAAGAGTCAAGGGAGGCGGAGAGGTCATTCTTGCCGTCGTTGACAATTTCGAAGGAGGCAAACTTTCGCATGGATGCTTGAGACTGCTGCTGACTCATACGCAGACGAATCTGCGGTTCGGTGGCTCTGTCGCGAGTCATTGCCCGACGCAGACGTACTTTGTCGGGAGCTGAGACCAAGAGGACAGCATCGAGCACATCGAGGAAATGGGCTTCTTTCAGAATGGCTGACTCGACAAAGACAAGTTCAGTATTTTGTCGTTCTGCCCATCGCAGGAAGTCTTCCTTGACACGTGGATGGACGATGGCGTTAATGTGTGTGGCGTGATCGCCAGAGGCAAAGAGGTAGTCTGCCACGAGTTGCTTATTCAGCCTGTAGGCTGGAGCGACTTCGGCGAGAGGACCAGCATCGTCCGTATGAACAGGAGCACCTTCCTGGAGTAAAGGCTCATAGACCGCATCGGAGAGCAAAGCCCGCATGTCGCGAATGATGTCGGGATGGGTCACCATGAGTCTCTTGGCTTCGGTATCGCAATCATAGACGGGATAGCCTTTTGCCTGGAGCAAACGGCAGACAAAAGATTTGCCGCTGCCAATGCCTCCTGTGATGCCGACGCGTTTCATTCTACGCTTTCTTCTATGAGGTAATCGACCTTACGGGGTGTGAGCTTGACGTCGGAAACCCCTTTAGGCTGACTACGAAGGATGAGCGGGCACTTGTGTTCGCCAGGACGGGTGTCGTTGTAGTCTGCCACCACGACAAAATCGCTCTCCTTGATGGTGTTGTACTGAGCGGAACTGACGCGGAAGGAGACTTGTGTCTCGAGGGGGAAAGTGCGAAGTACCTTATCTTCGGGGGTGTTGACGGTGAAGATAGGTACAGTCATCGTTTTCTTAGCGAAGAGATCGACACAAATGGTGGCATTGATGCTGTCGGGCACACACTTCACACCAGGAGGTGGTGCCAAAGCAACCTTCTGACGAAGCGTATCGGTGAGGTTGTCGTAGCGAGCCGGTTCGGTGCTGATGGTAGTCAGCGTGTCGAGGATAGCAGGTGGAGCAACGACTTCGACATAGGTGGGTTGCATCGTCACACTACTGAAGACGTGCTTGTTATCGACCGTCACCTGCCCTCCGAACACAACATTGACATACTTGTGTGACCCTGAGGAATAGAATATCTCGAGGGTGGAGGGATTGATGGAGGTGAAGGAGAGGGAACGTCCGAGTTTGTCGGTGAGGATGCGGTTCCAGACAGGATTGTCGATGACGACGACTCCGTTTTCCTTCTCGAGGGTGGAGAAGTCCACCTTGAGGACCCGTGTGTCGGCTTTCGATAGGTAGTCGATCACGTCGAATCCTCGTCCCTTGACAACGACGGTAACGGTGTCGGGGATGTGTGAGGTGATGACGATGTTCTTAGGTACTCCCACCAGTTCCATCTTGAACTTGACGGTGGTGGAAGCTTGCTCTTTGAACGTCTGTATGAACCAAAAAGCTATGGCAACGAGGAGAAAGACACCGAAAACGAGGAGTTCGCGGTTGATGGTTACCAACCGTAAGCTCCTCCACATTTTCCGGAATGTTTCTTTCAGGTGTAATGCCATAAAGTGTGCGATTTCGTTCCGTTAAGAATCTGCATTATCGCTGAATGGCCTGCGACGAGTCGGCATAGACATAGTTGCGGTCCACGTCGATGGTTACGCCCTTGGCGATTTCGATGGTGATGAAAGCTTCACCTTTGTGCAAATCCTTCACTGTACCATAGATACCACCAGCTGTCACCACCTTCGTGCCGACATCGAGTGTATTGCGGAAGTTCTGTAATTCTTTCTGACGCTTGCGCTGTGGGCGAATCATAAAGAAGTACATGATGACGAACATGAGTACGAGCATGATAAGCATGGAGGACATACCTCCACCAGCGCCTCCTTGTTGACCGGCACCGCCTGCTGCTGGTGCAGCTGCACCATCCAACAAATTGATGAAAAGATAATTCATAGGTTTTTGAATGTTTAATGATTATTGTTTAATGTTTCTGTTTAATGTTAATCCTTGCGGAAAAGCGCAAGGCACGGTTGTATGTTAATCCTTCATTATTTTCCCTTCTTCCTTCAGACGGGTGACGACATGATCGACGATGCCGTTGACGTAGCTGCCGCTCTTGGAGGTGCTGTAGTACTTCGCCACTTCCACGAACTCGTTGATAGTGACGGAGGTAGGAATCCCAGGGCAGGTCATAATTTCGGCTACTGCGAGTTGCATAATGATGACATCCATGAAGGCAAGGCGGTTGAACTCCCAGTTTCGCACGCTTTGGATGATGTAGGAGCGATAGAGTTCGTCGTTGAGGATAGCGGCACGGAAGAGGCGGATGGCGTATTCACGGTCTTCCTCGTCTTTGAACTCTGGGAGGAGTTCCTGCTTGGCTCCCTTCTTCTGTTCGAATCGCTTGATGGTCTTCAGTACGAATGTATCGACAATATCGCGGTCGTCGTTCCAATAGAGGCTGAGTTCTTCGAGTATTTCGTCGATGCGCTCATCCTTCATAATGATGTTCTTGTAGATTTTGCGCCACAGTTCGCGGTCGAGGGCATAGTCAACAGACTCAGCCGCCATATATTCCTTATAATAATCGCTCTCCTGAATGTCGGCGTACAATTTCTTCAGGTAGTCATTATAGTTGCGCCAAGTCAGCTTCTTGTTCTCACGGAATTCGAGAAGCTGCTTGTTCACATCGAGCTGTTCTACAAACGAGTTGTCCACAAAACGGTGGCTAATGTTTTCATCCTTATGGGCGAAGCGATTGATTTGCTCGCGCTGCTCGATTTGTTCGAATGCGTAATGCGTGACCTCAGGCATGAGCATCAGCATGAACTGATACAAATCGTAGGCTTTCGACAGGCTAAACAACAATTCCTTTTCTGCCGTATCGATATTCTTTCCTCCATTTTGATAGAAAGAATACATGAGCTGCACGATTTTCAATCGGATAAGTGTACGGTTAATCATAATTTTCAAAAAACTCCTTTTTTGTTTTGAGTGACAAAGTTAGGCATTTTTTTCCAAAATTCATGCATAAAAACAAAAATCATTGACGAAAAGTAAAAAAAAAGCTCAGAAATTTGACAAAATCCAAAAAAAGAATCAATTTTGCAGTCAAATTTCAAAACAAAACTAGAAACGCTATTAAAAGAATTAACAAACACAATCATGATGGATCAAGAAAGAGACTTTTTCTTCTCGGAAAAAGTAAAGGCAGGAAAGCGCATCTACTACTTTGATGTGAAAAAGAGCAGAAATGGTGAGAAGTACATCTCGATCACCGAGAGTAAGAAGATTATGGAGGGTGATTTCGACAACCCTCGTATTTCTTTCGAGAAGCACAAGATCTTCCTATATAAGGAGGATTACGAAAAGTTCCTTAGCGCCCTCACACGTTCTCTTGCTGTTGCCAAGGGTGAGATGTCGTTGGATGAGGCGAGAACCGAAGTGGCAGAATTGGTGATGAACGGTGCTGTGTATCGTCACGAGGAGAAGGAGGCAAGCGATGACATCCAGCTGGATGTTGAGTTTTAAGGAAGCCTCCGTCTGACTCTTACCAAGGTTGTTTAACCACTAAAAAACAGAATAACGCTAAAAAAGCGATGTCGAAAGGCAAAAAGAAGGCTGATTTCTTTTCAGAATCAAGAATTTTTAGTACCTTTGCACCGCTTTTTTGGCATCAAGTCTCCTGTCTTCCTGTTTTCGGCAACGAAAGGATGGCATTTGCGGAGCACGTGTGATGGCGAATTAAGCAACAGTCTTAATTTATAGTAACACAAAAAACAAATGAAAGAAATTACACTGAACGCCCAGGTCCGCACAGACCTTGGCAAGAAAGCAAGCCGCGACGCTCGTCGTGCAGGACTCGTTCCTTGTGTTGTTTACGGAGTAGAGAAAGGTAAAGACGGACTGCCTCTGGCTCAGTCTATCCTGGTTTCTCAGAAAGAGTTGGGCAAAGTGCTCTACACTCCTAACGTTTACATCATCAACCTCAACATCGAGGGTAAGATGGTGAAGGTGATTCTGAAAGCGCTTCAGAACGACTTCGTGAAGGACACTCCCGTTCACGTTGACTTCTACCAGATTACTGATGCTCCTATCGTGATGGAGATTCCTGTGAAGCTGAACGGTCTCGCAGAAGGTGTACGTGCCGGTGGTAAGCTCGCCCTCAACGTTCGCAAGCTGAAGGTGAAGGCTCCTTACACTTCATTCCCTGACACACTGGAAATCGACGTTACCGGTCTTGCTCTGGGTAAGGCCATGAAGGTGGAAGAACTCCAGTTCGAGGGTCTCGAAATCGTGACTCCGAAGGAAGTGGTTGTATGTGCCGTTCGCATGACTCGTGCTGCACGTGCTGCTGCTGACACTGCTGCTGAAGCTGAATAATCAGCTCTTTAGCTCTTTACAAGGCGACACATCGAAGCGGTGTCTCATTTACACTGTGCAGAAATTGTGTCGCCTTTGCTATACCCTTACGGGGCGTTCTCATTAACTTTGACTCAAGATGAATATATTCAGGCGGTTCTTCCAGTTGTTTTCCAGACATGAGGAGACCGAAGCAAACGAAATGAAGTTTTTGATTGTAGGTTTAGGTAACATCGGTCCTGATTACGAAGGTACGCGCCACAACATCGGATTCCGCGTTGTGGATGCCCTCGGTGAAAATATCGGAGCTACGTTTGCCGACCGTCGCTATGGATTCGTGGCAAAGGGACGGGCGAAGAATGCTGAACTCGTGCTGCTGAAGCCTTCCACCTACATGAACCTCAGCGGAAACGCCGTTCGCTACTGGATGCAGCAGGAGAAAGTGCCTATGGAAAGGATTCTCATTGTATGCGACGATCTTTCCCTGCCTTTCGGCAAACTGCGTATGCGTCCCAACGGAAGCGACGGTGGTCATAACGGTCTGAAACACATCGCACAAGTGCTGGGCACTCAGCAATATGCCCGACTGAAATTCGGAATCGGCAACGACTTCCCCAAAGGAACACAGGCGGATTTTGTGCTGGGACAGTTTACAGACGAGGATCTGGCTGCAATGCCTGAGCGTGTGAGTCTTGCCGTAGAGGCAGTGAAGTCGTTCTGTCTGGCAGGTATTGCCCCGACGATGACACAATTCAACAACAAATAATGTGATCAAGACGGTTTCGTGTTGATTCAGAAAAAGTATAAGCTATGAAACTAATCCCAACTTACACATGGACAAAGGAGGTGCATAACATGCAGCGCAACCGTATTGCCCTGATGAACCAGCCTTGGGCTGGCGGCGGCATTCTGCTGCTGTGTGTGGTCATCGCCATGTTGCTGGCAAACCTGCCTTTCACCAAACATGTTTATCATGAGTTTCTGGAAACGAGCCTCACGATGTCGATTCAGAGTCCTGACGGAGTCATCAACTGGGTGTTTCCTCAGGATATGACGGTAGAGAAGTTTATCAACGACATCCTGATGGTGGTATTCTTCTTCACGGTCGGTCTGGAGATTAAGCGTGAAGTGGTATGCGGAGAACTCTCCAGTGTCAAGAAAGCCATGATGCCTGTCATTGCAGCTGCTGGCGGAATGGCGGCTCCTGCATTGATTTACTTTTTCTTCAACAACGGAACAGAAGCATCGTCAGGCTGGGGAATCCCTACGGCAACGGATATTGCCTTTGCCATCGGCATCATGTCCATTCTGGGCAATCGGGTGCCAGTATCGCTGAAGGTCTTCCTGACAGCACTTGCCATTGCCGACGACTTGGGTGCCATTTTGGTGGTGGCGTTCTTCTATGGCGGACACATCAACATGCTGCTGCTCACCATCGCCCTTATCCTTATTATATTTATCGTCATCATGAACCAGTTGGGCGAGAAACGGAAAGCATTCTATCTCATCCCAGCCATCGCTGTCTGGTTCCTCTTCTACTACGCTGGCATCCACGCTACGATGTCGGGTGTTGTAATGGCGTTCCTGATTCCGATGGAGGCTCGATACAGCAAATCTTACCTGAAATGTAAGGGTAAGATGTTCAGCAAACGGCTCGACGATTACGAGGAAGAGGACGAAGACGAGGGTCTGCCCTTCCCCAACGAACTCCAGCGCCATTGCTTACGCCGCATGAGTGAAATCAGCAGAAACTCTATGGGTATGAGCTATCAACTGGAACATGCGCTCTCGCCCTGGGTCAACTTCATTATCATGCCGATTTTCGCTTTAGCGAATGCTGGTGTGGAGATACCCGACATCAGCTATTTCAACATTTTCCAGTACTCTCCCGAAATGGGCAGTGTGGGTATGGGTATCTTCTTCGGACTCCTCATCGGCAAACCACTGGGTATCACGCTGGCTTCGTTCATCGCCATTAAGATGAAGGTGGGAGCTATGCCTTCGAAGGCTACATGGAAGATGCTCTTTGCCGTTGCCTGCTTAGGTGGTATCGGTTTCACCATGAGCATCTTTGTCGATACGCTCTCGTTTGGCGAGAATAGTCCTGAAATCACAGAACAGTTGAGAGCTGGCGGCAAGATTGCCGTCTTGATGGGTTCGCTCTGTGCAGGCATCCTGGGCAGCGTCCTCATACATGTCATCGACAAGATTCAACATAAAAAAGCAACAGCATAACCATTCACTTTCAAGATGAAGAAACTGATATATTTCCACGGCTTCGGTTCGTCGGGAGCTTCTGGCACCGTAGGGACGCTGCGTAATCTGCTGCCTGAGTTCAACATCATCGCACCAGATATTCCCATCGATCCTATCGACGCACTACCCTACCTCAAGCAACTCTGTGCAGACGAGCAACCAGATATAGTGGTCGGAACCAGCATGGGTGGTATGTATGCCCAGCAGATGCGTGGCTTTGTACGCATCTGTGTCAATCCTGCACTCACGATGTCCACCATGAGCAGCGTGCTGAAGACAGGAACGTTCCAGTTTTTCAACCGACGCAAGGATAACCAGAAGACGTTCCGCATCACACGCGACATCATTCAGCACCACAACCAGATGGAGCGTCATCAGTTCGATGACATCACCGACTGGGACCGTGAGCATTGCTATGGACTCTTTGGCATCAACGATACAATGGTAAAGACTTATGACTTGTTCCACAAGCACTATCCTCATGCCTCTCGTTTCGAGGGTGAGCATCGCCTGAATGAAAAAGTCATCAAGAAAGTGTTGATTCCACTCATTCTCGAACTGACGAAAGATTAATATCTATTTGTAAAACAGACTAATTTGAATACACCTAATAATTAAGGAATATGGCAGAAACAAAACGGCCTTCCCGCCGTAAAAACAGCATAACAGACGAAGCCTCCCAGTTGTTGGAAATAGGCAAGGTGCAACCTCAAGCCGTAGAGCTGGAGGCTGCAGTGATTGGTGCCTGTCTGATTGAGAAGGATGCGTTTGGGCAGGTATCGGATATCCTGAAACCCCGTTCATTCTACGACAACAAACATCAGGTGATTTATGCCGCTATCCAGTCGTTGGCAGGCGAGAACCGTCCTGTAGATATCCTGACTGTGACGGAAAAGCTTCGTGCCGACGGAACGCTGGATCAGGCAGGAGGTCCTTTCTATGTGGCTGAACTTTCGCAGAAAGTGTTGTCGTCAGCACATATCGAATATCATGCTCACATCGTAGCCCAGAAAGCGTTGGCTCGCGAACTGATCACCTACACCAGCAATATCCAGCGGATGGCGTTTGATGAGGGTCAGGACATCGATGAACTGATGCAGACTGCTGAAGGACGGCTCTTTGAATTGTCGAAGACCAACATGAAGAAGGACTTCACGCAGATCAACCCTGTGCTAGATGAAGCGATAGAATTGGTAACAAAAGCTTCAAAGCAAACGGATGGTTTATCTGGACTGAGTAGTGGGTATGACGATTTGGACAAATATACAAGTGGTTGGCAGAACAGCGACTTGGTGATTATTGCTGCCCGCCCTGCTATGGGTAAGACTGCGTTTGTGCTGTCAATGGCATGCAATATGGCAGTAAGACAAAAAATACCCGTTGCTATGTTCTCGCTGGAGATGTCGAATGTTCAACTAGTCAATCGTTTAATCTCAAACGTCTGCGAACTTGCTGGTTCAAAAATTCGAAGCGGACAATTGAATGACGAGGAATGGAGACACCTGGACGTCAAGATTAAAGAACTCTATGATGTACCGCTTTATGTGGACGACACCCCTTCACTTTCCGTATTTGAACTCCGCACGAAAGCTCGGCGTCTGGTGCGTGACTACGGTGTGAAAATCATCATCATAGACTACCTCCAGCTGATGAATGCGTCTGGAATGTCATACAACTCCCGTCAAGAGGAAGTATCTACCATCAGCCGCTCGCTCAAGGGTTTGGCCAAGGAACTGAACATTCCCATCATTGCACTTTCGCAATTGAACCGTAGTGTGGAAAACCGTGTTGGTACTGACGCCAACAGTCCTGACACCAAACGTCCGCAGCTGAGCGACTTGCGCGAATCGGGAGCCATTGAGCAGGATGCTGATATGGTTTGTTTCATTCACCGACCCGAATACTATAAAATCTATAAGGATCAGCATGGCAACGATTTGCATGGTATCGCTGAAATCATCATTGCTAAGCATCGTAATGGTGCAGTAGGTGATGTACGAATGCGTTTCATTGGTGAATATGCCCGTTTTGCCAATCGCTCTGAGGACAACCTACTGTATTCTCCAAGTGAAGAAGCTGATGTGGTTCTCCCATCACGTATGAATCAAATGGGGGGCAGTGGCGCGTCTTTTGACGGCAACGACTCACTCAGCACGCTGACGGCTGATATGGCACCTCGTAATGATGAGCCTCCCTTCTGATGCAGAAAGTGATAGACATACAGAACGGAGTGACGCGACATCCGCTTTATCGGATGAAGTCGCCTGTCAATCTCACTATCTTTACTGGTGAGCAGGTAGCGATTGTGGGCGAGAATGGTGCAGGAAAAACGATGCTGGTGGATATCCTCACAGAGAAACATCCGCTCCTGATGCACCCTGTCAGCTATGATTTCTATCCCAGTTCGCTGCCGATGGTGAGCGACAACATCAAGTATATTGCATTCCGTGACAGCTACGGACCAGCCGACGGTACATACTATTACCAACAGCGTTGGAATCAGCACGATATTGACGAAGCTCCACTGGTAAGTGAATTGTTGGATTTGGCTTTCGAACAGGCTGAGAACAGTCTGAGACTGAATTCGTTCCTGACAGATGAGGAACGAAGTGTGATTACGGAAGAACGCCTACGGCTGCGCAACCAACTTTATGAACTTTTTCATCTCGACACTTTACTCGACAAACGTATCATCCTGCTCTCCAGCGGTGAGTTGCGTAAGTTCCAACTCACAAAAGCACTGCTCACTCATCCACGGGTTCTGATTCTCGACAATCCGTTCGTGGGTTTGGATGTGGAAGCACGACGTCAGTTGCGCGACTTGCTGCAACTGCTTATTGAACAGACACAGATGCAGGTCATTCTGGTTTTATCAAAAACCGACGATATCCCTTCTTTCATCACGCATGTGGTGCCTGTGGTAAAGATGGAAGTGTTGCCCAAACAGCCCTTAGCAGATTGGAAGGCGGAACAGCAACCTGTTCCAGACCATGTGTTGGAAGAAGAAAAACGGCAAGCCATCCTCGATCTGCCTCATGCAGAAGACACTGCCCTATTGCCCGAACCAGGTTCTCAGGCTGTGATTGATTTCCGCAACGTCACCATCCGTTATGGAGAGCGGACGATTCTCCGCAATTTATCGTTTACCGTCAAAAGCGAAGAACACTGGGCACTCAGCGGAGAAAACGGCAGCGGCAAATCGACTCTTCTCAGCATTGTCTGTGCCGACAACCCACAAGCTTATGCCAACAACATCATTCTCTTTGGACGTCAGCGGGGTTCGGGAGAAACCATCTGGGACATCAAACGCCATATCGGATATATCTCTCCAGAGATGCATCGTGCCTACCTCAAGGATATTCCTGCCATTGAGATTGTAGCTTCTGGTCTAAGCGACAGCGTGGGTCTTTATTTCCGTCCACGACCTGAACTAATGGGCATTTGTGAGTTTTGGATGGATATTTTCGGGATTCGTCAACATCGTGACACCCGTTTCCTACAACTCTCCAGCGGAGAACAGCGTTTAGTACTATTGGCAAGAGCTTTCGTAAAAGACCCGTCCCTGCTGATTCTCGATGAACCGCTTCATGGTCTGGACCTCATCCGTCGACGTCGGGTGAAGGACATTATTGAGACTTTCTGCCAACGTCCTGGTAAGACCCTTCTCATGGTTACCCACTACGAAGAAGAACTTCCCTCAGTCATTGACCACAAGATTTTCCTAAAACGAGAAAGATAAACACACAAAAAACTCCTGCTGAGTGGCAGGAGTTTTTGCGTTCTTGAATCAATGGCATTACTTGATAATTGCCTTGATATTCTTTGATGCTTGATCGTAGGCTTTTTCCCAGTCAGTATCCATCGAGAACGGAACCTTTGTCTTTGGTGAGTTCAGGTAGCTGTTCACTTTCTCCTTGTCCGTATCCTTGAAATAGGGATTCTGGATGGAAGCATCACGATAGCATGCCGACACCTCAAGGAACTTGGCTTCAGAAATCTGAGTGGCCTTTGCCTTATAATAGCGGTAATCGTCAATAAACGACTTCATGTTCACAGCCTGAGAATCGTAGAAATAGCCATCTACTTTCAAGCCACGCTTCTGCACTTGCAGTTGGATGTAGCGCAAAGCTGACTCCTCGAAACGGTAGTAATCCAGTTCATCTGCAGGGGTCTGGGCACTATTAATCTTGCTGACGGCATTGTCCATCACCGTCTTGAACAGGCTCTGTGCGTTAGCTTGCAATGAAACTGCCAAAGCCATACATGCTGTAATCAGTAACTTCTTCATAATCTTTTAGAATTTAGTTGGTTTTAAGTTAAAAATGGAGTCTCATTTTAGAAATCGCTGCAAATTTACGCAGTTTATCTTAAAGAAGAAAATATTTTACGCTTATTTAACAAATATTCTTAATGATTTCCACTAAATGATCCCATACCATCTGTACGGTAGGAATCAAAAGTCGCTCATCGGGTGAATGAACACCACGAAGCGTGGGACCGATGCTGACCATATCCAGTTCAGGATACTTCTCGCTGAACAGACCACATTCAAGACCTGCATGGATAGCTCGCACCACTGGCTCTTTGTGGAACAACTGCTTGTAAGTCTCTACGGTTATCTTCAGCAACTTAGACTGCATATTGGGCTTCCAGCCAGGATAGCCATCACCAATTTCCACTGATGCTCCTGCGAGTTCAAAGGTTGAAGCGATGGTATCGCACATACTGCTCAAGGCACTAGCAGTTGAACTACGCTGACTGGTCACAATAACGATGGTGTCATCATTGGTTCGGATGCTGGCAAGATTAGAACTGGTTTCCACCAATCCAGGGATATCTTGATTCATCTCCAATACACCATTATGAATGGACTGAAGAGCAAAAATCAGCTTCTTAGCCACCTCATTGTCAATAGCTTGACAGTTCTTATCTCCACTAACAGGTTCATCGGATTCTAAGAAGAATTTTACTTCTGTTTCCTGTGTATGGAACTCATCCTCGATGGCTGCGGCAAACACGTTGAAATCCACACGAACAGATTCCTTATCCTTAAAAGGAACAGCAATGGTAGCTTCTGCGTCACGAGGAATGGCGTTATGAAGATTGCCTCCCTTGATGGTCAGCAAACGTGCATCATACTTTTTCCAAACCTGATAGAGGAAACGTCCGAGCACCTTATTGGCATTGGCTCTCATCTTATTGATGTCGTCGCCAGAGTGTCCACCCTTCAACTTGTCAACACCAAAATGCAACACGACATATCCTTCGGGCACTGCCTCACGCTGATAGGAGAACGTAGCAGTTGTACCAGCACCACCGGCACAGCCCACAAAGATCTCGCCTTCATCCTCAGAATCAAGGTTAATAAGGTATTTTCCTGTCATGAATCCGGATTCGATGGCAAAAGCACCTGTCAGTCCCGTTTCTTCGTCACGAGTAAACAAGCACTCAATGGGTCCGTGTTCAAAACTGTCATCCGTAAGGACAGCCATCGCCATCGCCACACCGATACCATCATCAGCTCCCAGCGTCGTACCTTTAGCTTTCATCCAGTCGCCATCCACATAGGTTTCAATGGGCTGAGCGTTAAAGTCGAAGTCCAGTCCTTTTATCTTTTCGCAGACCATATCCATGTGACCTTGCAGCACTACTCCTGGACGGTTCTCGCATCCAGGGGAGGCAGGCTTCGAAATCAGCACATTTCCTACGGCGTCTGTTTTGAAGGCCAGTCCATGAGTCTGGGCAAACTTCTCAAGAAACGTAATCATCTTCTCCTCGTGCTTCGAAGGACGAGGTACTTGGTTAATCTGACTGAAATAGTCAAACACATGTTTGGGAGTTAATTCTGCCATATTCTGATTGTTTTTTCTGTTTTATTTGACGTTATAAACACAAAAAGGATTAATTCTCACGTTCTGTAAGACAAAAACGCCTTTTCTTTTTGTATTGTGATTGCTAATGCGTAAATTTGCATATCAATTCATCTGCAAAGTTATAAAAAAATGTTGAAAATCCTGCTTCCTACCCTTGCAATTATTGCAATTGCCATCGTTTTTCTCTCCATCAAGCTTCTTTTGAAGAAAAACGGACGTTTTCCCAACACTCACGTTTCCGGCAACAAAGCCATGCGTGATCGGGGGATCAACTGTGTGCAAAGTCAGGATTTCGCTCAACGGCATCGTCCCAAAGGCGTCAGCGAAAAAGGATAACACCTTCGGATAGACGATAAAGCAAACGTTTCGGTTCAGCCCGCTGGAGTTGGTTATAGATAGGCTGTCATCCGACTGATGTACTTGCCGATGATGTCAAACTCAATGTTGACACGAGTACCTACTTCAATGGCATGGAAATTGGTGTTGTCGTAGGTGTAAGGAATGATATTTACCTCAAAAGTGTCGTCCGTAGGATTGCAAACCGTCAGACTCACACCATTGACCGTCACACTACCCTTATCTACTGTCACATAACCACGTTTCGCCATCTCCGGATCAAAAGCATACAGGAAACGATAGGTATAGCTGCCTTGTTGATCTACTTTCGCAACACATGTTGCAGTCTGGTCCACATGACCCTGAACAATATGCCCGTCCAGACGTCCGTTCATCATCATGGAACGTTCCACATTCACTTCTGTGCCTACCACCCAGTCACCTAAATTCGAACGGATCATAGTTTCTTTCATAGCTGTCACCACGTATGCGTATGCATCATCTGAATAAGGAGCCACGACGTGTCCCTCTTTGTCGAGTATTCTTACCACAGTCAGGCACACTCCGTTGTGAGCTACACTCTGATCCACTTTCAGTTCCTTCACAAACGAACAAGTGAGGGTGAAATCCACATTCTCTCTGTCGCGATGAACATCAACGACTTTTGCAAATTCTTCTACAATTCCTGAAAACATAATATAAAGGGAATAAAAGATGATTTGCAAAGATACACTTTTTTTATGATAAAACCTCGTTTCATGTCTAAAAAGCATTCCCAATCCACAAGAAAACTGCTAAAATACACGCTGAACTACCGTTTTTTCAAGAAAAAGCAGTAACTTTGCAAGTAGAAAAGTATCGATTCCGTAAAAACGACTGAAACAAATGAGAATTGACATTATCACCGTGTTGCCCGAACTCTTCGGAGGTTTTTTCACAGAGAGCATCTTGGGTCGTGCCCAGCAAAAAGGATTGGTAGAGATTCACGTCCACAACCTTCGCGACTTCACCAAAGACAAGCATCGCCGTGTTGATGACTATCCTTTTGGAGGTGGTAGCGGGATGATTATGCAGATTCAACCTATTGCAGACTGCATAGCTTATCTGCAGAAGCAGTTACAGGAAACCACTGGTGAAACGTACGATGAGATTATCTTCACAACACCCGATGGAGAGCAGTTCACACAACCCATGGCAAACGAACTCTCCCAGCTGCGTAACATCATCATTCTCTGTGGACATTATAAAGGAATCGACCAGCGCGTACGCGATAAACTCATCACAAGAGAAGTATCCATCGGCGACTTCGTCCTGTCAGGAGGGGAATTGGTTGCAGCCATGATGGCAGATGCCATCGTCAGAGTGATTCCAGGAGCCATCGGAGATAGTCAAGCTGCACTCGATGATTGTTTTCAGGACGAACTGTTAGCTCCTCCCATCTACACACGTCCAGCACATTACGAAGGCTTCGGCGACGTTCCCGAAGTACTGCTCAGTGGAGATCCCAAGAAAATTCGAGAATGGGAACTCCAACAATCCATGGAACGCACCAAACGTCTCCGCCCCGATCTCCTCAATCAATAACAAAAAAAAGAATCCCTCCGGCATTTCTGCCAGAGGGATTCTCATTAAAACGGCGGCGACCTACTCTCCCACATTGCGGTGCAGTACCATCGGCGCGCACGGGCTTAACTTCTCTGTTCGGGATGGGAAGAGGTGGAA
>CAJOHO010000020.1 GCA_905234555.1 uncultured Bacteroidaceae bacterium | reverse complement strand
TGCTCTTAAAGGCAAGGCATAGTGCTTAGCACAAAAGCTCTCCAAGAGCTGTAAACATCAAAAGAGTTTTTATTGTTTTTTTCTCAATCAGATTCACTTACGAAAGTTGAATTAATCCATAAATCCGTAATTCCGTAAATCCGTTCTTCACTCTTCACTCTTCATTCTTCACTCTTCATGGTACCCCAAATCCCCTCCTTCGCCAAAAACATGTGGGTAGAGACACGCGACTACGTCTTCATCACCGTAGCCCTCCTCATGTATGCACTCGCACTCACACTCTTCATGCTGCCCCACCAAATCACCACAGGCGGCATCTCCGGTGTCTCAGCCATCGTCTTCTACGCCACAGGCATCGAAGTGCAATACACCTACCTCGCCATCAACATCGTATTCCTCATCGCAGCCGTCATCGAACTCGGATGGAAGTTCTGCTTCAAGACCATCTACGCCGTGCTCATGCTCACCTTCATCCTCTGGCTGCTCCAGCGAATCATCGAGTCACAGCCAGGCGTCAACCCAGGCGAACTGCCCAAAATCATGCCCGACCGCTTCATGTCATGCGTCATCGGAGGAATACTCGAAGGAGTCGCACTCGCCATCTGCTTCCTCAACAACGGATCAACAGGCGGCACCGACATCATCGCAGCCATCGTCAACAAATACAAGAACCTCAGCCTCGGCAACGTCATCCTCATCTGCGACCTCATCATCATCTCATCCTCCTACTTCGTCTTCCAAGACCAGCCCGACTGCTGGGAACGAGTCATCTGCGGACTCGTCGTGCTCAGCATCTCAGCCGTCACACTCGACTACGTCATGAACCGGCAGCGACAGTCCGTACAGTTCATGATCTTCTCGCGCAACTACTCCAAAATAGCCGACGCCATCAACCAGACAGGACGAGGCGTCACCGTGCTCGACGGACAAGGCTGGTACACCAAGACCGAACGCAAAGTCATCGTCTGCCTCGCCAAACGACGCGAAAGCATCAACATCTTCCGCATGATCAAGAGCATCGACCCCTACTGCTTCGTCTCCATGGCAAACGCACAAGGAGTCTATGGCGAAGGATTCGACAAAATCAAAGCCAAAAGCAACAGCGACAAACGAACCGTCGTCTTCGCCACCAACAACAAACATAAACTCGAAGAAGTAAGACAGATACTCGGCGACGCATTCGAAGTACGAAGCCTCGAAGACATCGGATGCAACCGCGACATACCCGAGACAGGAAACACCTTCCGCGAAAACGCACTCATCAAGGCACAGTTCGTCAAAACCTACTACGGATTCGACTGCTTTGCCGACGACTCAGGACTCGAATGCGACGCACTCGGAGGAGCACCAGGCGTACACTCAGCACGCTATGCAGGCGAAGGACACGACTCCGAAGCCAACATGCAGAAACTCCTCGCTGCACTCGACGGCAACACCAACCGCAAGGCCGACTTCCGAACCGTCATCGCCTTCGTCACCAACGACGCCGTACACTACTTCGAAGGCACCGTCGAAGGCAAAATCCTCGTCGAGCGACGCGGAGAAGGAGGCTTCGGCTACGACCCCATCTTCCTGCCCGACGGCTACGACCAGACCTTCGCCGAGATGTCCCAAGAACAGAAAAATGCCATCAGCCACCGAGCACGAGCCGTAGCCAAGTTCGCCGACTTCCTCATCGGCCAGCTCGAAAAGAAAAAATAACACCCTTTATCCCTGACATCAAAAAGATACCCCAGGCAACAAATCATATAACCCATCATCCATCACAAAGCCCCCTCCGACTCCCATCAGGGAATCAGAGGGGGCCCCTTCTTACATCATCCATCACACATCATACATCATACATCTTCACTCTTCACTTTCTTATCAGGGATTATAAGGGATTTATAAGGATTACCTCTTACTTCTTACATCATTCCCATCCGGATGGAGATCCTTATAAAACCTTATAATCCTTAGATGGGAAGATGGATGATGGATGATGTATGGGGAATCCCGTCATTTCCTATTGGGCAAGTAGTTGTGTCAGCTCCTTCATGCCTTCGGAGGCTCCCTTCTCGATGACGTGGATGTGAAGGGAATAAGGAACGTTGGTGGGATGGGGGTCGATGAGGTAGATGCGGCAACGGGAATTGGCATACTGCAGCAAGCCTGCAGCTGGATAGACATTCAGGGAAGTGCCAATCACGACGAGGATATCGGCTTCGGACACAGCCTCAGCGGCTGGTTCAATCATGGGCACAGCTTCGCCAAACCAGACGATGAAAGGTCGCAGCTGGCTGCCGTCTTTTGCCTGATCGCCGATGTGTATGTCCTGATCGGGCTGCAGGGTAACCACCTGATCGGGATCGTTGGGGAAGCGTGAGGATGTTGCCTTCATCAGCTCTCCATGCAAGTGGATGATACGGGTGGAGCCTGCCCGTTCGTGCAAGTTATCGACATTCTGCGTCACGACGGTCACATCGTAGTCCTGTTCCATTTTTGCCACAAGCCGGTGGCCTTCGTTGGGTTCCACCGTCGGCAACTGACGACGACGTTCGTTGTAGAACTGGATGACCAGCGCAGGATCGGCCTCATAGCCCTGAATACTCGCTACCTGCATCACAGGATATTTTTCCCATAATCCGCCAGAGTCGCGGAAGGTGCTGATGCCGCTTTCAGCCGACATGCCTGCACCTGTCAGAAAAACTAATTTTTGTTTCATATCGAATATTAATGTTTAATAAATAACATAGTCTTAAATTCGAAACCGGATCACCTGCAAACCCTGTGTTTAGACAAAAACCTTAAATACTCTTTCATTGCTTTCAATCTTTACAAGATTTGCGTCTGCTGCTGATGCTGTCTGCCTGTAAGTAAACTTCCCGTCAGCCATCACCAGCCCCATACGCAGCATTTCATGCTTTGAAATCAATGAAAGCAAAAACATCGCCCTTCGGGCTGAAAAACCGATTTTTTCTCAACGAACACCTTTTTCAGGTTTCAAGTTTCAGGTTTCAAGAATTGTTTTTTAGCGAAGCGATGTTTTTGCTTTTGGATGTTTGTGATAACGGAGTTACGTGATAAGGGCTATGGCTGGACGTAAGAGCTTGCTCTTAAAGGCAAGGCATAGTGCTTAGCACAACAGCTCTCAAGAGCTGCAAACATCAAAAAGAGTTTTTTGTTTTTTTCTTTATTACAATATGTAAGGAAACACAAGAGTTTATTGTTGAACATCTTTTTCGGAATCAACGGTCTTATATAGGAACATATAGGAGGAGATGACTGCCATACCGATGGCAAGAACCAAGAAAGGACCATTGGTTTTCCTGTCAACTGTAATCAGTCCGCTGTTCACGAGAAACACAAAAATAAACATGTATTTCGCCACATTCCAGTTGGGGTTTGGAATTTTGGTTCTTTTTACGATGATCAGTATGAAGGAAACAAGAGAGATCAAACCAAAGAGTGGAAGTAAATAGCCTGTTCTTCTCTCAGCATCAACATCACCTGCTATTCCACACATAGTACCCATAAATACCGCTTCTAAAAAGAACACGAGGAGGGCTGTTCCCCATCCGTTCCAAACCTTCAGATAGCTTTTGGGCTGGGTCACTGGTGCAGAAGGCTGCTGATAGGGTGGATAAGCAGGTGCGGGTTGTGGGTAAACAGGTTGGGCTGCTGCGGACTGAGGAGCATAAGCGGCTGGTTGAGGAGCATAGGCAGCTGGTTGAGGAGCATAACCTGTTGGCTGAGGACTGGCTTTTGACGGTGTCCCTGATGGCGGTTGGATGTTGAGCTGAGCATAAAGCGGGTTGCTGGGACTGAGCAATTCCCCACAATGCTTGCATTTTAGCGCTGTTTCAAGAATCTCCTCCCCACAGAAGGGGCAGGCTTTGGTCTTTTTCTGAGGAGTCCCCCCACCCGACTCCTGTTCTGCCAGATTAGCAGATGTGTCAATGGTGGCAGTGATTTCTTCTTCGGGTTCCTCGTATGGGTGTTCCTGAGATTGGGATAGTTCGCCAAAATCGAAGTGGGCCTGGCAATGGGGACAGGTGAAAGAACGGGCCTCATTTACTTCTTTCAGAGGAAGATTGAACGATTGGTTGCATTTGGGACAGGTGTAGAGCATAATGTTGAGTGTTTAAGGTGAATTTTCGTCGGCAAATATAGTGTTTTTCCGTGAATATTCAGTCGAAGAGGGTAAGAAAATGGTTTTTCTGACGCTGAAAGCCCTTAAAACGGAAAAATATTTGTAAATTTGCAAACTCAATTCATAACTCGGCGAAGAAGCGCCGAGCACAGTAAATAAGTAAATCGTCAAATAAATCGTAAATCGTAAATTTGTAAATCGTAAATAACTTAGATGTCTCAGAAACCAAGCATACCCAAAGGAACGCGCGACTTTTCGCCTATTGAGATGGCGAAGCGCAACTACATTTTCAACACCATCCGCGAGGTCTATGCCCTCTACGGATTCCAGCAGATTGAAACGCCGGCAATGGAGAACCTGTCAACGCTGATGGGCAAATACGGCGAGGAAGGCGACAAGCTGTTGTTCAAGATTCTGAACTCAGGCGACTGCCTGCGCGACATCTCCGACGAGCAGCTGCTGGAGCGCAACATTCCCCGATTTGCAGCCTGCGTCTGCGAGAAGGGACTCCGCTACGACCTCACGGTTCCGTTTGCCCGTTATGTGGTGCAGCATCGCGAAGAGCTGACACTGCCGTTCAAGCGTTACCAGATTCAGCCTGTGTGGCGTGCCGACCGTCCGCAGAAAGGCCGCTACAGAGAGTTCTACCAGTGTGATGCCGACGTGGTGGGCAGCGAATCGTTGCTCAACGAGGTGGAGCTGATGCAGATTATCGACACTGTCTTCACCCGTTTCGGCGTGCGTGTCTGCATCAAGATCAACAACCGCAAGATTCTGAGTGGCATCGCTGAGATGATCGGTCAGGCCGACAAGATTGTGGATATCACCGTCGCCATCGACAAACTGGACAAGATCGGTCTCGACAATGTCAATGCCGAACTGGCAGAAGCGGGAATTCCTGCTGAAGCAATAGAGAAACTGCAGCCTATCATCCAGCTGAGCGGTTCGAACGAAGAGAAACTGGCTACGATGCGTGAAGTGCTGAAGGACAGCGAAATCGGTCTGAAGGGTATCGAGGAATGTGAGTTTATCCTCTCGAAACTGAAGGGTTCGCTGAATAATCCGATAGAACTGGATTTGACGCTGGCTCGTGGTCTGAACTATTACACAGGTGCTATCTTCGAAGTGAAGGCGCTGGATGTAGAGATTGGCAGCATCACCGGTGGAGGCCGTTACGACAACCTCACTGGCATCTTCGGAATGCCAGGTCTGTCGGGTGTTGGTATCAGCTTTGGTGCCGACCGCATCTTCGATGTGCTCAACCAGCTTGACCTCTACCCCAAGTCGGCAGTCAACACCACCCAGTTGCTGTTCGTGAACTTTGGCGAAGCTGAAGCCGACTTCTGCATGAAGGTGTTGCAAAGCGTGCGTGCTGCCGGCATCCGTGCTGAGATCTACCCAGACGCTGCCAAGATGAAGAAGCAGATGAGCTACGCCAACGCGAAGGCTATTCCGTTTGTGGCGCTGGTTGGCGAGACCGAACTGGCAGAACAGAAGGTAACCCTCAAAAACATGGAGACGGGTGAGCAGCAGTTGCTGACAACCGAAGAGTTAATAAAATGCATAATGCATAATGTTGAATGGGCTTAATGGGCTTTAATTCATAAATTCATAAATCGTGAAAGATATTGTACTTAGCGGCATTAGGCCTACAGGAAACTTGCACCTGGGCAATTATTATGGAGCCGTACGCAGTTTTGTAAAGATGCAAGAAGAGTATCAATGCTATTTCTTCATTGCCGACTGGCATTCATTGACTACTCACCCCACACCCGAAAACATCCAGCGTTCTGCCCGCACCATCCTGGCAGAATACCTGGCTTGTGGTATTGATCCCGAAAAGGCTACCATTTATATTCAGAGCGATGTGCCCGAAACCATCGAGCTGTACCTCTACCTGAACATGAACACCTACATCGGTGAGCTGGGACGTGTGACCACCTTCAAGGAGAAAGCCCGTCAGCAACCCGACAACGTGAACGCAGGTCTTTTCACCTATCCTACCCTGATGGCTGCCGACATCCTTCAGCATCGTGCCAAGTGGGTGCCTGTGGGTAAGGATCAGGAGCAGAATATGGAAATGGCTCGTAAGTGTGCCCGTCGTTTCAACAATATCTACAAGACCGAACTCTTCCCCGAACCACAGAACTATTATTTCGGTGGTGATGCGCTGAAGGTGCCAGGACTGGACGGAAGCGGCAAGATGGGTAAGAGCGACGGCAACTGCATCTACCTGTGCGACGAAGAGAAGGTGGTAAGAAAGAAGGTGATGCGTGCTGTGACAGACAATGGTCCTGAGACGCCTAACTCACCCAAGCCGGAAGTGATTCAGAACCTGTTCACGATGATGAGCATCGTCTCTGAGCCAGAGACAGTAGCTTTCTTCGATGAGAAGTGGAACGACTGCTCGCTGCGCTATGGCGACATGAAGAAGCAGCTGGCAGAGGATATGGTGAAGACCCTCAACCCTATCCGCGAACGCATTCAGGAGTTCTCGTCGAATACCGAACTGCTGGACCGCATTGCCAAGATGGGTGCAGAAAAAGCTCGCGAAAGTGCTGCTGCCACTCTGCGCGAAGTGCGCAAGACCATCGGTTTCAGAGTCTATTAACCGAATCGGTCATTAAGATTGACCTGGAACTAACAAAATAAAATCCCCTCCCTGCATCAACAAGGAGGGGATATTCATATCAGCTGCTTCTTACTAATTCTTTAGAACAGCCTCTACAGACTGCACGGATGACCCATGCTGTCTTTGTATTAGAAGGGGAGGTCGTCGGTGCTGTCGCTGTCAGTGAAAGGTGCAACCTCTTGTGCTGGAGCTGCAGCAACGGCTGGTGCGGCGGCAGGAGCAGCAGCGTTGTCAGCACCCGCTGGTGGGAATGGAGCAGCTGTGGGTGCAGCTGTTCCGGCTGCTGGTATTTCACCAGGTGTCACTCGGTCGATGCGCCAGGCACGGATGTCGTTGTACCAGCGTCCCTGATATTCGCGAGCATTGATATCGAAAAACACATTGATTTCTTCGTTCAGCTGTATGTTGAACTGACGAATCTTATCTTCACCGAACACATTGAATGACATGCGACGTGGAAACTGCTCGTGCGTTTCAATCACATACTCCTGAATCATCCACGGATTTCCTGTAGTCTTGGCAACACCCGTACGAGCTTCCAAGATGGCAATGACTTTACCTGCTAATTCCATTATAAAGTTTAATGTTTAATGTTTATAGTTTAAAGACTGAGTTTAATGCAAAAATTGATAGGTTTTGAAGTACAAAACGTTAATTTTTATGCGAATTTACGACTTTCTTGCTTATAAAAAGAATTTTCGGCCATTTTTTTTCAAAAAACCGAAAACATTTCATAACTTTGTGTGCCAATTGTGTTTTTATCAAACTAAAAAACTCAAAAACGGCTACTTTTTTTCGAACAACTTAACAACTTAAAAACTCTATAATATGAGATTCAACGTATCAAGCACCACACTCTGCAACCGCTTGCAGACACTCAGCAGAGTTCTTGCCAGCAAGAATTCTCTGCAAATCCTCGATTGCATCCTCTTCGAACTGGAGGATGGCAAACTGCGTCTCACTGCTTCGGACAGCGAGACCACACTGGTGACCACTCTTGATGTGCAGGAAGCTGACGCCAACGGCCGTTTTGCCATCAAGGCAACCACCATCATCAACAGTTTGAAGGAGATTTCGGAACAGCCCATCACCATCGACGTGAACAACGAGAGCCACGAAATCATCATCAACTACCAGAACGGTCGCAGCAACTTCATCGGTCAGCAAGGTGACGACTATCCTGCTGCCCAGTCTATCGGTGAAGGCACTCAGCAGATCGCTATCGCTACCGACGTGCTGCTCGGAGGTATCTCTCGTGCACTCTTCGCCACAGCCGACGACGAACTGCGTCCTGTGATGAACGGTATCTACTTCGACATCACGCCTGAGGACCTTACCTTCGTTGCCAGCGACGGACATAAGCTGGTTCGCAACCGTTGCCTGTCTGTTCACAGCGAGCAGCCCGCAGCCTTCATCCTTCCCAAGAAACCAGCTAAGACGCTGAAGGATATCCTGGCTCGTGAAACGGGCGACGCCATCATCCGTTTCGACGACCGTAACGCACAGATCCAGTTGGAGAACTACACGCTGAGCTGCCGTCTGATTGAAGGCCGCTACCCCAACTACATGTCGGTCATCCCCAGCGACAATCCGTTCCACGTTACCATCGACCGTGCTGCCCTGATTGGTGCACTCCGCCGTGTGCTCGTATTCGCCAGCACCAGCACTTCTCTGGTGAAACTGCGTATCGATGTGGGTAACATGACCGTTTCGGCTCAGGACATCGACTTCTCCACTTCTGCCGAAGAGCATATCCTCTGCGACTACAGCGGAACTCCGATGAGCATCGGCTTCAAGGGTACATTCCTCATTGATATCCTCAGCAGTATGGCTTCGCAGGAAGTGATTCTCGAACTCGCCGACCCAAGCCGTGCAGGTGTCATCATCCCAGCAGAGCAGGAAGAGAACGAAGACCTCCTCATGCTGCTCATGCCTATGATGCTGAACGAATAATTCCGCTTTCCCTTGAAACTGAATCTTACAAGACCCATCGTATTCTTCGACCTCGAAACCACTGGGGTGGACGTAGCTACCGACCACATCGTGGAGCTGTGCTACATCAAAGTCCTGCCCAATGGCAACGAGGAGTCGAAGACCATGCGTATCCGTCCTGCCGACCAGAACGGACAGACTGTCCATATCCCTGAAGCCTCAACCGCTGTTCATGGTATCAAGGATGAGGATGTGGCAGACTGCCCCACCTTCCGTGAGATTGCGCCCGAACTGGCAAAGACGTTCGAGGATTGCGACTTTGCCGGATTCAACAGCAACAAGTTCGATGTGCCCCTGCTGGTGGAAGAGTTTCTGCGTGCCGGCATCAATATCGACTTGAGCAACCGTCGCTTCGTGGATGTGCAGAACATCTACCACAAGCTGGAACGTCGTACACTTTCGGCTGCCTATCAGTTCTATTGTGGGAAAGACCTTGAGAACGCCCACTCCGCTGATGCCGACACACGCGCAACCCTCGAAGTACTCGAAGCACAACTCGACCGATATCCCGACGACCTCCAGAACTCCGTCGATTTCCTCGCTGAGTTCTCAGCCATGAACCGCAACGTCGATTTTGCCGGACGCGTCGTCAGAGATGAGAACGGTGTGGAAATCATCAACTTCGGAAAGTATAAAGGGATGAGCGTGCAGGAAGTGCTCCGACGCGAACCAGGCTATGTCAACTGGGTGCTGCAAGGATCTTTTGCCCTCAACACCAAACAGGTTTTCCAACGCCTTGCCCTCAAATACAAGTTTCAAGGCAAACTATAACTCTTACGCTCCAACTCCTCCCCCTTGGGGGAGGTCGGGAGGGGGCTTTTCTCGCTTTATGTTGAAAGGAAAGAAAATCGTATTGGGCATCACAGGCAGTATCGCTGCCTATAAATCGTGCCTCATCATCCGTCAGCTCATCAAGGCTGGTGCAGAAGTGCAGGTGGTCATCACGCCTGCAGGTAAGGAGTTTATCACCCCTATTACGCTCTCTGCCCTGACCTCTAAACCCGTCATCAGCGAGTTCTTTGCTCAGCGAGACGGCACGTGGCACTCCCATGTGGCTTTAGGATTGTGGGCAGACGCCATGCTGATTGCACCGGCTACGGCTTCCACCATCGGCAAGATGGCGCATGGCGTTGCTGACAACATGCTCATCACCACTTACCTCTCCATGAAGGCACCCGTATTCATTGCGCCGGCAATGGATTTGGATATGTACGCCCATCCTTCCACTCAGCATAACCTCGATATCCTGCGCTCTTACGGCAACCACATCATTGAACCAGGTACAGGCTTCCTCGCCTCTCACCTCGAAGGGAAAGGACGCATGGAAGAACCAGAGAACATCGTGAAAGCACTGGATGAGTTCTTTGAGCAGCAGAACGACCTTGCTGGCAAGCGTGTACTCATCACCGCTGGTCCGACCTACGAAAAGATCGACCCCGTTCGCTTCATCGGTAACTACTCCTCCGGCAAGATGGGCTTTGCCTTAGCTGAAGAATGCGCGGCCCGTGGAGCCGAAGTGGAACTGGTGTGCGGACCTGTTTCGGCACAGATGCAGTCGAACAGCCCGCTCATCCATCGCACAGACGTAGAGAGCGCACAGCAGATGTATGACGCTTGCATTAACCTCTATCCTAAAATGGACGCAGCCATTCTCTGTGCTGCCGTAGCCGACTTCACCCCAGAAGTCTGTGCCGACGAGAAAATCAAGCGTAAGGGCGATGAGATGGTGCTGCGTCTGCGACCCACACAGGATATTGCTGCCGCTTTAGGACGAATGAAGCGCGAGGACCAGACCCTCGTAGGCTTTGCCCTCGAAACCAACGACGAAGCCACCAATGCCGAAGGGAAACTGAAGAAAAAGAACTTTGACTTCATCGTTCTCAACTCCCTTCGCGACAAAGGAGCTGGTTTCCGCACCGACACCAACAAAATCACCATCATCCGTCGCGACCTCAGCCATCAGGAATTCCCTCTGAAACCCAAAGCCGAAGTCGCCACCGATATCATCAACGAACTGCAGAAACAATTATAAATTGTAAATTATAAATTATAATGTTTTAATGAGGTATCTTCGTTTCTTCCTCCTACTCTTCACGCTTCACGCTCCACTCTTCACATCTCTTCCCCTCGGGGAAGTTGGAAGGGGGTTCTCTCCACTCTTCACTCTACACGCTCAGGAGCTGAACTGCAAGGTGAAAGTTGTGCACAGTCAGATTCAGGGAACCAACACCAGCGTGTTCGAGACGCTGGAGACAGCCCTCAACGAGTTCATGAACAATCGCACATGGACCGAACTGCAGTTTGCACAGAACGAACGTATCGACTGCACCATGACCATCACCGTCAAGCAGTATAAGCAGGAAGAAGGCACCTTCCAGTGCGAACTCCTCTTCCAGCTCAGCCGTCCTGTCTTCAATTCCACCTACAACACCGTTGTCTTCTCCATGCGCGACAACAACTTCCACTTTACTTATCAGGAATACGACCAGCTGGACTTCAATATCAACACCATGGACTCCAACCTCACGTCCATGCTTGCCTACTACGCCTACCTTTTCATCGGTTTGGACCTCGACACTTTCTCGCCGTTAGGTGGAACAGATGTGCTGCGACAGGCAGAAATCATCGTCAACAACGCACAGACCACCAACGAACCAGGGTGGAAAGCCTTCGACGACAACCGCAACCGTCACGGCATTCTCAACGACTATCTCGACGGAGCGATGGAACCTTTCCGTCAGATGTTCTATAAATACCATCGCTTGGGTCTCGACGAAATGTCGAACAATGCCGACCGTGGACGCACGGCCATCACCGAATCCATTGAGATGCTGAAAGAAGCCCATTCCAACAAACCGTTAAGCGACCTTCCCCAGATATTCACAGACTTTAAACGCGACGAAATCGTGAATATCTATCGCAATCAGCACGGCACTGCCAAAGAACGCGAATCCGTGTATAACATCCTCTCCGACCTCAACGCCTCCCAAAACCGCGAGTGGAGTAAAATCACCAAGTAGCACACTCCCTACCTATCATCTAATACCGATAGAGGCGTTAATCAACCAGTAGCTTATACTTCAGCCCTTTCAGCCTTCTGTTGAGGAAGTGCGGCTGTTGATGGCGTTTAGCAATCTCGCACCAGCAGTCTCACGTACAGTCTTGGCTTCCTGCAGAGCTTGGGCTTTGTGCTTGCGGACAGAATAGATGCGCCAAGCCAGATAACCCCATGCACCAACGATGAAGAGCCAGGTGATCCAGCTGCTGAGAAGGCTGGCTCCAAACACCTTTCCGATGAGGTGGAGCAACAAAGGAAGAAGAATGACGCTTCCGCCAGCCATTGCCAGTTCTGCCATATAGCGGTACTTCATCTTCTTGGACGTAGCCTTGTCCTCCGGCATATTCTGTGCCAGATGGATAGCTTTGCCGTCCATCAGGAAATAATAAGGTTTATTCCCATAATAATAATAGATAAACCACACGGGTACCATCACCCGCTGACCTACCAGCGTGAATTCGTGGGTATAATCGGTCTTCAGTCCCCTGAACTTCTGATCCTGCAGCTGGGTGCGTGCGGCCTGCTCTGCCTGTTTCTTCAGAATGGCAGCTCCACGTTTACGGAACTGGCCGTCGGCGTCTGCGTTCTGCTGCCAAGTATAGACATCATGATTGCCTGCGCCTGTGATGATTTCGTTGTTGAAGGGAACGAAGTCGGAGGATTTATAAGGGATGGATTCTACGAACTGAACGAGTTCGGCAGGAATGTCTTTGCCATCGTGCGCACAGAGCAGGAAGAAGAAATGACCGCTGGTCTTGCCGTCTGCCGGCACATACTCCAGCCGCTTCTTTCCTTCCACATCCACTTCTTCCTGCTGCACCTTACAGGTCCAGTTGGTGGTAAAGGTTCCTTCATAGACATACATCGGCACATAAGCACGATGCATTTTCTCTGGCGCTATGGTGTTGAAGATGTCGGTCGGCACGAAAGCCGTTTCTGTCAGTTTCTTCACAACCTGCTTGGTGAAGTCGCCCTTGCTGGTGGCGAAACGCACCATCCGTTCACCATCGGTCAGCTGCAACTGCTGAACCTCAGGAGCTGTGACGTGCTGGTGACAAAACGGACATTCCATCTGTGGCTTGATGGCTTCCACCATCGTGACGCTGTTTCCGCAATTAGGACAACCCGTCTGTTGTGTTTCAAAGGTAGGCATGATAAAGAGGTTTTTGCTGATTGTGCACAAAATTACAAAGTTTTTTTCAAAATCATGCATGGAAAAGCAAAATAATTGCGTATTTTTGCAAAAATAACAGAATCGAACCCACCTAATAATAAATAATGTATAGTACATGATGAAAAATCTTAAGTTTATTTCATGGAATGTAAACGGACTGCGGGCCTGCTGCGGGAAGGGATTTGCCGACAGCTTCCGACAGTTGGATGCCGACTTCTTCTGCCTGCAGGAAACCAAAATGCAGGCGGGTCAGCTCGACCTCGCCTTCGAAGGCTACCAGTCATTCTGGAACTATGCCGACAAGAAAGGCTATAGCGGAACGGCAATCTTCACACGCCACCAACCGCTGAACGTCACCTACGGAATGGGAATCGACGAACACGACCACGAAGGACGCATCATCACACTGGAAATGCCCGACTTCTTCCTCGTCACCGTCTATACGCCCAATTCACAGGACGGACTGCGACGACTCGACTATCGTATGCAGTGGGAAGACGACTTCCGTCAGTTCCTCCATCGGCTCGACGAGCAGAAACCTGTCATCGTGTGTGGCGACATGAATGTGGCACATCAGGAAATCGACCTGAAGAACCCCAAGAGCAACCGCATGAATGCCGGTTTCACCGATCAGGAACGGGAAAAGTTCTCCTGTCTGCTGGAGAGCGGCTTCACCGACACCTTCCGCCACTTCTATCCCGACACGACGGACATATATTCGTGGTGGTCCTACCGCTTCCAGGCTCGTGAGAAGAACGCCGGCTGGCGCATCGACTATTTCCTCACCTCCTCACGCCTGAACGAACACCTCGTCCAAGCTGCCATCCATACGGATATATTCGGAAGCGACCACTGCCCAGTAGAACTCGTTCTGAACAATTTGTAAATTTTTTTCATTTTTTTCGTGTTTTCTGTAACTTTTCGGCAGGTTGTCCGTCTTACCTTTTGAGGGCGTCATTGAAACACCCCCTTCATTCAAGACAGAAAAATGGATTATAAATACATAGAACAACTGCTGGAACGCTACTGGGAAGGCGAGACAAGCGTGGAAGAAGAAAGCATTCTGCGCACCTTCTTCTGTGCAGGAGACGTACCTGCCCAGCTCCAGCGTTATGTACCCATCTTCCAGATGCAGCAGCACGCTGCACAGGAGCGTCTGTCCGATGATTTCGATCAACGGATGATGGCGCTTGTGGAAAAGGATACAAAGCAGAAGGTTCAGCCCGAAACCAAAGCCAAGGTCATCAGCCTCCGCAGCCGCCTGGTGCCATTGTTCAATGCTGCTGCCTCCATCGCTGTGTTCGTCACCGTCGGACTGGCTGTTGAACAGGCTACCCGCAACGTCAACAGCAACAACGCTGACAGCAAATCCACCGCTTCCGCCATTTATATGAGTGAAGAACAGGTGGCGGACATCACCAACAAGGCGCTTCAGGTGCAGGAAAACACGTTTACGGCACAGACCGTGACAACAGGCGACTCACTCATCCTGCCGACCCTGCCGGTGGAAGTACCTGTGGAAGAGTAAAGTTTGGAATACTTTTTTAAGAAAACAATATACTGCTAATTAAAACAACTACGGAACTAAACTATAATAATATTTTAGGTTCCATTCTCTCAAAACCAATGGATGGCTGCCGTGAGGCACCAACAAACATCCAAGAAACACCCTGCCGAACATGGCGGGGTTTTCACATTTTTCTCTTCATAGATTTGCCGTTTCGCGGAAAAAGCTGTATATTTGCATCGAGAATGTGCCTTCACAACAAAATCAAGGCCGAAAACGAGAATAACAAGACTAAAAACTGAAAAGATATGAAAAAGAGATTGATGTTATGCCTCATGGCGCTGACCATCAGTGCTGTTAGTGCCGAAGTGAAAGCTCAAAAACTGGTGGGTGGCGACATTTCCATGCTGCCCAAATACGAAGCAGCAAGCGTAGTCTATAAAGACAAAGACGGAAACACCGTCTCCGACGTCCTCGCCTTCTTCAAGCAGGAAGGGCTGAACGCCATGCGTGTCCGACTCTTTGTCGATCCATCGTTAGACAGCGACAAAGCCGTCTGTCAGGATCTCGACTACGTGAAGACTCTGGGCAAGCGCATCAAAGACGCCGGACTTCAGTTCATGCTCAACTTCCACTACAGCGACACCTGGGCAGACCCGTCTAAACAATGGACACCCGACGCCTGGAAAACCCTCACCGATGCCCAGCTCTACGAGAAGATCTACGACTACACCAAGAATTGCTTAGAGCAGCTGGTGGCAGCCGGAGCCACACCCGACTTGATCCAGACGGGCAACGAAATCAGCTACGGCATGATGTGGGGAACGAAAGCCGCCGTTGGCAGCAACACCACCAACCGCTGCTATACCAACTCCTCGGATGCCAACTGGAACCGCTTCATCTCCCTTCTCAAGAAAGCAGGGACAGCCTGTCGCGAAATCTGTCCCGACGCCAAGATCATCCTGCACAGCGAACGCACACCCAAAACTGCCGTACTGACCGACTTCTTTGACCGGATGAAGAACGCATCCGTCGATTATGACATCATCGGCCTCAGCTACTATCCTGAACACCACGGAAACCTCGCTACGCTGGAAACGGCAATCACCACGCTCGAAGGCAAGAACTACGGCAAGGACATCATGGTGGTAGAAACAGGCTACAGCTACGCCTGGAGCATCGGTGGCGATTACAACTACACCGCTACCTACCCCTTTACCGAAGAAGGACAGAGGGCTTTCACCGCCGACCTCATCACCTTATTAAATCAACACACGTCAGTCAAGGGACTCTTCTGGTGGTGGCCAGAGGACAACGGCAACAAAAACGTCACGAACAGCTGGTGGAACGCAGCCCTCTACGATCACAGCACAGGAAAGCCTTATGCCGCTTTCTATGAACTGAAGAAGTTCGCAGGCAACGACACCAGCGTACAGCCCACTCAGGCAGACGAAGGCAAGGAAACCGCCTGGTACACCCTCGACGGACGCAAAATCGTAAATGATAAATTCCAAACTCTCCCCCTTGGGGGAGTTGGAGGGGGCTTCACCCACGGCATCTACGTTCACAAAGGGAAGAAAGTGCTTTACTAATTCCATTTTGTAACACCGATATGGCAACTTTGCCCCTTAAACCCATGCAAATCGGCTGAATAAAGGCACTTTTTGCAAAAAAAACAAAAAAGGTAAGCGAAAGCGCACACAGATTGAAATAAAATAGCTAACTTTGTAGAGAATTTGAGCCTCAACCTCGGTGAAAGGCTGAAAATTCTGTGTGTAATAACGAATCAAGAATTTATCACTTACATAATTAATTAGTTTACATGGCAGCATTAGATTTGACCAAGTACGGCATCACTGGTTCAACAGTGATCGCACACAACCCTTCTTATGAAGAACTCTTCAAGGAGGAAACCAAAGCCGGTCTTGAAGGCTTTGAAGTAGGTAAGGAAACTGAACTCGGTGCAGTGAACGTGATGACAGGTATCTTCACCGGTCGTTCTCCTAAGGACAAGTACATCGTTGACAACGACGAGAGCCACAACAACGTATGGTGGACCAGCGACGAGTACAAGAACGACAACCACCCCATGTCCGAAGATGTTTGGGCAAAGGTAAAGGACATCGCCATCAAGGAACTCTCCAACAAGCAGCTCTACGTGATGGACGCATTCTGCGGCGCCAACGAAGCAACACGCCTTGCCGTACGTTTCATCGTTGAAGTAGCTTGGCAGGCACACTTCGTAAAGAACATGTTCATCCAGCCTACAGCTGAAGAACTCGCTAACTTCGAACCAAACTTCGTAATCTTCAACGCATCTAAGGCAACTGTTGACAACTACAAGGAACTGGGTCTGAACTCAGAGACTTGCGTTGCCTTCAACACCAAGAGCCGCGAACAGGTTATCATCAACACTTGGTACGGTGGTGAAATGAAGAAGGGTATGTTCTCCATGCAGAACTATTACCTGCCTCTCCAGGGTATCGCTTCCATGCACTGCTCTGCCAACACCGATATGCAGGGTAAGAACACAGCTATCTTCTTCGGTCTCTCCGGTACAGGTAAAACGACCCTCTCTACCGATCCTAAGCGTCTCCTCATCGGCGACGACGAGCACGGATGGGACGACGAAGGTGTGTTCAACCTCGAAGGCGGTTGCTACGCTAAGGTCATCAACCTCTCTAAGGAGAACGAGCCTGACATCTACGGTGCCATCAAGCGCGACGCACTCCTCGAGAATGTAACCGTTGCTGAAGACGGCAAGATCGACTTCGCAGACAAGAGCGTGACAGAGAACACTCGCGTCAGCTATCCTATCGAGCACATCGAGAAGGTAGTGAAGAAAGTAAACGGCAAGAGCGCAGGTCCAGACGCCAAGAACGTCATCTTCCTCTCTGCCGACGCATTCGGTGTGCTGCCTCCTGTATCTATCCTCACTCCAGAGCAGACCAAGTACTACTTCCTCTCTGGCTTCACCGCTAAGCTCGCAGGTACAGAGCGTGGTATCACTGAGCCAACTCCAACCTTCTCTGCTTGCTTCGGTCAGGCATTCCTCGAGCTGCACCCAACTAAGTACGCTGAGGAACTCGTGAAGAAGATGGAGAAGAGCGGTGCCAAGGCTTACCTCGTGAACACAGGTTGGAACGGAACCGGCAAGCGTATCTCTATCCCCGATACTCGTGGTATCATCGACGCTATCCTCGACGGCAGCATCCTGAAGGCTGAAACGAAGAAGATTCCATTCTTCGACTTCGAAGTGCCAACAGCTCTGCCTAACGTGAACCCAGCTATTCTCGACCCACGCGACACTTACGCAGAGGCTTCAATCTGGGAAGAGAAAGCCAAGGACCTCGCAGCTCGTTTCATCAAGAACTTCAAGAAGTATGAAGGAAATGAAGCTGGTAAGGCACTTGTAGCTGCTGGACCACAGCTTTAATCAATAGAAAACATTGTTTTAATAGGTTTAAGTTAATAAAATTTCTCCCCCGATTCTCCATAAGAATCATTCTTGGGCAAATTCGTTGTGAAACGAGTTTGCCTTTTTCTTTATCATTAAAACGTTCACCCATAATAAAAAACCTCCCTCCCCCTGTGTGGGGGAAGGAGGAGGAGGGAGGAAATAACTTTGGTTCCCTTGTTTAGTTTTCGTATTCTTGCCAGCTCTTGACTTTGAGGGGCTGGTCGATATAGGCACAGACAGCCTCTACGAAGGCACGAGCCAGACGGACGTTGGTCATGAGCGGGATGTTGTGGTCGATAGCTCCACGACGAATGCGATAACCGTTGGTCAACTCGCGTTTGCTGTGGTTCTTCGGTACATTGACGATAAGATCGAACTTGTGCTGAGCAATCATATCCACCACATTGTTCTCGCCTTCCTCATCAGGCCAACGAACAGCTGTTGCTTCCACTCCGTTATCGTTGAGGAACTTGGCTGTTCCGTCGGTGGCGAAGATCTGGAAGCCGTTCTTCACAAGCAAGCGTGCCGGTTCGAGCATCTGAACTTTTCCCTTCACGCCACCTGAAGAAAGCAGGATGGACTTCTTGGTGGGGATACGGTAGCCTGTGGCAATGAGGGCGTTGAGCATCGCCTCGTTGAGGTCGTCGCCCAAGCATCCTACCTCACCTGTTGAGGACATATCCACACCCAGCACTGGGTCGGCATTCTGCAGACGAGCAAACGAGAACTGAGAGGCTTTCACACCGATGCGATCGATGTCGAACTCGCTGCTGTCAGGCTGCTGGTAAGGAGCGTCGAGCATGATGCGTGTGGCGGTCTCGATGAAGTTACGTTTGAGGATCTTGCTGACGAACGGGAAGGAACGGCTGGCACGCAGGTTACACTCGATAACCTTGACTTCGCGGTTCTTCGCCAGGAACTGGATGTTGAAAGGACCGCTGATGTTGAGTTCCTCAGCGATGCGACGGGAGATCTTCTTGATCTGACGAACGGTGGAGAAATAGATGTTCTGTGCAGGGAACACCATCGTGGCGTCGCCTGAGTGAACACCTGCATACTCTACATGCTCGCTGATGGCATATTCGATGACCTTACCCTTATCGGCAACGGCGTCGAACTCAATCTCCTTGGTTTCCTGCATGAACTGACTCACCACTACGGGGAAGTCCTTGCTCACCTCTGTTGCCATCTGGAGGAAGCGCTCCAGTTCCTCGTCGTCGTAGCACACGTTCATGGCTGCACCCGAAAGCACGTAGCTGGGTCGAACCAGAACGGGGTAACCCACCTCACGCGTGAATTCCTTGATATCCTCCAACGAGGTCAGCGCACGCCAAGCTGGTTGGTCGATGCCGAGCTTATCGAGCATTGCCGAGAACTTATCTCGGTTCTCTGCACGGTCGATATCCACAGGTGAAGTACCCAACACAGGCACACCCTGACGATGCAGCTTCATGGCGAGGTTATTAGGAATCTGTCCGCCCACGCTGACAATCACACCCTTGGGCTGCTCCAGATCGATGACGTCGAGCACACGCTCCAAGGAGAGTTCGTCGAAGTAGAGGCGATCGCACATATCGTAGTCGGTAGATACGGTCTCTGGGTTGTAGTTGATCATGATGGACTTATAACCCAGCTTGCGAGCGGTATTGATGGCATTCACAGAACACCAGTCGAACTCTACACTCGAACCGATGCGGTATGCACCTGAACCCAGCACGACCACGCTCTTCTCGTTCTTGTAATAGGAGATGTCGTGAGCAGGGTGATAGCTCTCGACGGGAGAGCCGCCCTTGGTAAAGGCATCTTGGAAAGCAGGAGTGTGGGTATAGGTGAAGTAGAGGTAGTTGGTAAGTTCGGGATGTTCGCTGGCTACGGTCTCGATGCGCTTCACAGAAGGCAGGATGCCACGCTCCTTGCGGTTCTGACGAACCTGCAGATTCATGCGTTCCATGCTTTCGTTTGCCTGTGGCTTGAGGACGAAGCGGGCAATCTGGAAGTCGCTGAATCCTGCCTGCTTGGCTTCTAAGAGGAGTTCGTCGCTGAGTTCGTCGAGCGAGTTGAACTGGCTGAGCTGCTGCTTGATCTCCACGATGTGGCGCAGACGTACAAGGAACCATTTGTCAATCTTGGTCAGTTCCTCGATGCGCTCCACAGTATAACCTTCTTCAAGCGCCTGAGCGATGGCAAAGATGCGGAGGTCGGTGGGGTTGGCGAGTTCTTCGTCGAGGTTGTCGAACTTGGTGTGGTCGTTGCCCACGAATCCGTGCATACCCTGACCAATCATACGCAGACCCTTCTGCATCATCTCCTCGAAACTGCGACCGATACTCATGATTTCACCCACAGACTTCATGGAAGAACCGATCTGACGGCTCACACCTGTGAACTTCGTGAGGTCCCAACGAGGAATCTTGCAGATCATATAGTCGAGCGAAGGAGCTACGTAGGCAGAGTTGGGCGTTCCCATCTCACCAATCTGGTCGAGGGTGTAGCCCAGCGCAATCTTAGCTGCGACAAAGGCGAGGGGATAACCCGTAGCTTTAGAAGCAAGTGCTGAAGAACGGCTCAGACGGGCATTGATCTCGATGATGCGATAGTCGTTGGTCTGAGCGTTGAAGGCGAACTGGATGTTACATTCACCCACGATGCCAAGATGACGCACGCAACGGATGGTGAGTTCCTGCAGCATTTTCACCTGCTCTTCGGTGAGTGAACAGGTTGGTGCCACCACGATACTTTCACCCGTATGGATGCCGAGTGGGTCGAAGTTCTCCATCGACGCAACGGTAAAGCAATGGTCGTTGGCGTCGCGGATGCACTCGAACTCTATCTCCTTCCAGCCTTTCAGCGACTCTTCCACCAACACCTGTGGGGCGAAGGTGAAGGCGCTCTCAGCCAGCTCGTGGAAGGTCTTCTCGTCGGGACAGATACCCGAACCCAGTCCGCCGAGGGCGTAAGCTGAACGAATCATGATGGGGAAACCGATGCGACGGGCAGCAGCCACAGCGTCATCCATATTCTCCACAGCCTGACTCACGGGAGTCTTCAGACCAATCTCATCGAGTTTCTTCACGAAGAGGTCGCGGTCTTCTGTGTCCATGATGGCTTCGACGCTGGTTCCGAGCACCTGCACGCCGTATTTCTCGAACGTTCCGTTCTGATAGAGTTCGGTTCCGCAGTTGAGCGCCGTCTGTCCACCAAAAGCCAGGAGGATGCCGTCGGGACGCTCCTTCTTGATGATTTCTGTAACGAAATAAGGAGTGACTGGCTGGAAATACACCTTGTCGGCGATGCCTTCACTCGTCTGAATGGTGGCGATGTTAGGATTGACCAGCACAGAGCTGATACCTTCTTCGCGCAATGCTTTCAAAGCCTGTGAGCCGGAGTAGTCGAACTCACCTGCCTGTCCAATCTTCAAGGCACCAGAACCAAGCACCAGCACCTTTTGCAGTTTTTTCTTCATGTCGTTTCTTTTATGTTGTTTTTTCCTAATAATTCTTTTTATCTTGCGGGGAAGCCGCATAGCACACTATATTATTTCAAGTTCTTTTCCTTGATGGTCTTGATGGCGCTCCAGAAGGGGGCGTTCTTATAGTTGGCGGAAGTGCCTTTGGGCACATAGAGCTTCAACTTGCTGACGTCGGAACCGGTGAAGGCACCAGCTCCTACGGTGGGAGGATTGACGCTACCGATACGCAGTTCCTTCAGTTTGGCACAGTTGGAGAACGAACCTCCGCCAATCTCCTGGATGGAGGCATGCAGTTCCACTTCCTTCAGCTTGGGACAACCCACAAAGCAGTTATTGCCAATCTTCTGCAACGTCTTTGGCAGATTCACTTCGCGCAGGTCGGTGCAACCAGAGAAGAAGTTGTCGGCAATGGCGATGAAACCTTCCTGAAGGGTCACTTCCTGCAGGGTTTCGTTGTTGTAGAGGTTGTTCTCACCTGTCTGACGAACCGTAGAAGGGATGGTCAGTTTGGTAATGTGGCTCAGCGCCAGCGCATAGTCGGAAATGGTCGTTACGGTATTAGGAATGGTGTATTTGCCCGACTTGCGGAAGGGGAACATAAAGAGTGTGGTCTGGTCGGCAGAGAAGAGCACTCCGTTGACCACGCTGAAATTGGCATTGGTACCTTCCTGCTCGAACTTCTCCATATCGCAGCCTAAGAAGGCGATGGGCGAGAGGGTCTGGAGGGAAGGATATACCTTAAAGGTGGGAAGGCCCCGGAAGTCGAGGAACGCTTCGTTGTCAATGGTCTCAATAGCTTGTCCATAATGGAAACTGTCCACGATTCCGTTTTCGAAGGCGTTGGCTCGGATGAAGCGGATGGTGTTGGGGATAGCGAGATAGCTGTATCCACAGCCGGAGAAGGCTTTCTCAGGAATCTCATTTCCTGCGATGGTAGCTTCTGAGAGATCGAGATAGGAGAGGAGTCCGTCGGGGTTGGACTGTCCGTTAAGCACTTCTGCAGCCGCACGCAGCTGAGCGAGGTCGGAGGCGTTGAGCGGCCCCGTCACTTTCAGACGACTGGTGAGGCTGAGCTGTTCCTTGCTGATCTGCTTGGAGAGCTGACCGGCTTTTGCCACCTTCACTTCCGTCGTGCGCAACTTGACTTCGGCTGGATGGATGTTGGTGAACATTCGCTGTTCGTTGTTGAGGAAGGAGAAGTCGAAGTTACCGTTGGCTACTCCTCCGTCGCACCAGTTCACGTGAACCAGTCCCTGACGGTCGTAACCGTCGATGAGGATATAGTGGTTATTGCCCAGCACGTTCAGACCGAAAGACTTGTCTTCCTTCATGCAGTAAAGCACAGGCAGCTGCTGGGAGAGGTTGTCGTAGATGACGTACATCCACTTGCTGGGGCTGATGCCGTTACGGTTCCACAGGCGGTAGTCGCTCTGGAAGCCCAGCGTCTCAGGCAGGGCTTTGCCTACGTTCTCCAGTGTTGCCGTACTGGCTTCGGGTTCGTAGGTGGTGTTGACGGCCTTTCCCAGCACTCCCACCATCGTCGCCATGCTGTTGGCCTGAGCTGTAGAGAAATTGCCGGTTGTATAGCGTTCGGCGAGGTTGTTCCAAGGTGCATTGCGGGCATAGGTCTGCGTGTTCTTGAGGCTGTTGCGCCAGAAGTAACCCAGCTGAGCCAACGCAATCGCGGCAGAACCGGCATCCGAACGAACCTGAGCACTGTTGGCTGTCTTCATGGGCGACTGCTGGTTAAAGGGTTCGCGTGTACCCCACGACGTGCGACACAGCGGCGAAACGGATGTGCCGCTCAGGTTCTTGGGGAGAGAGGAACGGACGGTCTTGCTGTCCAGCGTGTTTTTCAGCTCATCGAGATATTGCTTGAACGCTGCTCGTGGCTTTTCGGGGAAGATGTTGGTGGAATAGCCCACGATGCCGTCACCCAATCCCTGCTTGGCAACGATGACGAAACCGCCTGTCGGGTAGCCATAGACTGAGAAGTTGGTCGCAGAGTAGAGTGTGCGCACCTGTGCGTTGGATTGTACGCCAAGCGTGTTGAGCACTTCCTGTGCCTTGTTCGCCATTTCCTGTAAAGAACGGGATTGAGCATTAGCGCTGTATGTAGCGAACACACAGGCGATGAAGGTAAGTATCAGATGCCGTTTCATGAACATTCAAATTATAAATTGTAAATTGTAAATTATAAAATTCCCTTTACTATACACAATTGGGAAGTGACTATTTCACTTCCCAAATGTCGTTGGTTTCAAGCAATTCAGCAAACGAATGATAAGACTTCTTAGCCTTGATCTCTTCAATCTGGGCAGCAACAGCCTCATCGTAAGTGGGAGCAGGCACGTCGCGAATAACGCCAAGGGCAATGGGGAAATCAGGACCTTCCATCATGGCCAGCTTCAGCTGCAACGTGTTGTCCTCACAATGGGCATCGTGAACGAGCAAATCGTCAACGGTGACGCCGTTCTCGCCAATCTTCACGACCTTGATACCAAACCCTTCCTGCATGAGTCCGAATTCGTTGTTCTCACCAAAGATCATGGGTTGTCCTTGTTTCAGGTAGATGGCGTTCTTGGCTCGTCCTTCCTTCGAATAGACGCTGTCGTGGGTTCCGTTGTTAAAGATGACGCAGTTTTGGAGGATCTCACAGACGCTGGCTCCTTTGTGCTCGTTGGCAGCCTTGAGGATTTCCACGGTTCCCTGCGCATCGGTGGCGACGGCTCTGGCGAAGAAATGTCCGCGAGCACCGAAACAGAGTTCTGCCGGACGGAACGGGTCTTCCACTGTGCCGTAAGGACTGGACTTCGACACAAATCCGCGTGGACTGGTGGGCGAATACTGTCCTTTGGTAAGTCCGTAGATGCGATTGTTCAGAAGAATCATGTTGAGGTTGATGTTCCGTCGGTTCGCATGGATGAAGTGGTTACCGCCGATGGCAAGTCCGTCGCCGTCTCCGCTCACCTGCCAAACGGTGAGGTCGGGATTGGCTACCTTACATCCTGTAGCAATGGCTGCGGCTCGTCCGTGAATGGTGTTCATGCCGTAGGTCGCCATATAGTGGGGCAGACGGCTCGAACATCCGATTCCTGAAATCACAGCGTTCTGCTCTGGTGCCACACCGATTTCTGCCAATGCCTTATGCAACGACGCAAGGAAAAAGTGGTCACCACAACCAGGACACCAACGTGGCTGTCCTTTCTTAAAAGAAGCTGCGGTGTAGGCGGCCCCCCCTTCAGCCCCCGAGGGGGCAACGTTTGTTTGTGAAGTGATATTCATAAATTATTCTTTATTTCATCTAACACTTTATCAATACCGTTAAATAGATCTTCATTCGTGAATCTTATGACTCTGAATCCTCTACTTTCCAGCCATTCTGTACGTTGTGTATCAGAAACTATCTGTTGCTCTTTCTTGTGATATTCACCATCAAGTTCTACGATAAGTTTTGAATCCAAACACACAAAATCTGCTATATAATCACCTATTACATGTTGCCTTTTGAACGTAACACCAAGTTGGTCGGCGCGAAGATACTCCCATAAAGCAGCTTCTGCTTCAGTAGGGTTGTTCCGGTTATGTGCAGCATGTTCTCGCAATAGATGATATAATAGCGGGTCTGCCGTCTGGTAATCGTAGCTCATTAATCTAAGCTATTGAAGCCCCCTCGGGGGCAGTAAGGGGGGCCATCGCCTTCACCAGTTCCTCCACCACGAACGGCTGCCCCTTCACCTGGTTGAACTGAGCTGGGACGAAGCCATCGACTTTCATGCGGAGCCAAGCAGCCAACTGACCCATGTTCTGTTCAGCCACCACCACCTTCGGATACTTCTTCAGTACCTCAGCGGTATTCTTGGGCAGCGGATTGATGTACTTGAAGTGTGCCAAAGCCACTTTCTTGCCTTGAGCACGGAGTTCGTCCATAGCAGCATGCAGATGTCCGAACGTGCCGCCAAAGCCTACGATGAGCAGTTTGGCATCGTCCTTGTCGCCCAACACTTCGAGGTCGGGCACTTGGATGTTGTTGATTTTCTGCTGACGCAGACGAGTCATCAGGTCGTGGTTCTCTGGATCCGTAGAGATAGCACCTGTCTTGTTGTCCTTCTCCAGACCACCGAGGATATGGGTGAATCCTTCACGACCAGGCACAGCCCAGTAGCGTACACCTTGTTCATTACGCATGTAAGGCGTCCACTGCCCACGCAGTTCTTCTGGTACGTAAGGAGGATTGATAGCAGGATAATCCTTGAGGTCGGGCAGACGCAGGGCACCGCTTCCGTTTGCCACGAAAGCATCTGTCAGCAGCACGACGGGTGTCATGTGTTCAAGAGCTATCTTCGAAGCCATATAAGCTGCATCGAAGCAGTCGGTAGGACTGGTGGCAGCCATCACCGGCATCGGGCTTTCGCCGTTACGTCCGAAGAGCACCTGGAGCAAGTCGGTCTGCTCACTCTTGGTGGGAAGACCTGTGGCAGGACCGCCACGCTGTACGTCGAGCACCACCAATGGGAGTTCCATGATGACCGCAAGGTTCATGGCTTCGCTCTTCAGACAGATGCCAGGACCAGAAGTAGAAGTCACCGCCAATGCACCTGCGAAAGCAGCTCCTACTGCTGAGGCACAGCCTGAGATCTCGTCCTCACACTGCACCGTCTTCACGCCCAGACTCTTGTGCTTCGAGAGTTCGTGCAGCACGTCGGTAGCTGGTGTGATGGGGTAGCTGCCCAAATAAAGCTGGAGACCAGCCTTCTCGGCTGCAGCGATGAATCCGTAAGCGGTTGCCTTGTTGCCCGTGATGTCCATATAGCGTCCGGGCACCTTATTCTTGGTTTCCACGCGATACACGTTCGCCACGCTTGAATGCGTGTTGTGTCCGTAGTCGTAACCCGCCTGAATCACTTTGATGTTGGCGTCAGCCACACCCGGTTTCTTGGCGAACTTCTCGCGAAGGAAGTTGAAAGCGATGTTGAGGTCGCGGTCGAAGAGCCAGCACACCAGTCCCAGCGCAAACATGTTGCGGCACTTGAGCATAGACTTCAGGTCCATACCTGAGTCGGCGAGACAGTCCTTCACCATCTGCGAGATGGGACAGGCAATTACGCGGTCGGGGTCAATTCCCATTTCACCCAGATAGTCCTCAGTCTGGAAAGCTGCCTTCTTCAGGTCGGCAGGACCAAACGAATCGGTGTCGATGATGATGGCGGCGCCAGCTTTGGCGTAGCGGTATTGTGTTTTCAGCGCAGCTGCATTCATTGCCACCAACACGTCGCACTTGTCACCAGGCGTATAGACCTGGTCGGCACCGATATGTACCTGGAATCCGCTCACACCTGTCAGCGAACCTTGCGGGGCGCGGATGTCGGCTGGATAATCTGGAAATGTGCTGATGCTGTTACCCACAGTGGCAGACACTGTGGAGAAGATGTTTCCGGCGAGCTGCATACCGTCGCCTGAGTCACCTGAGAACCGAACGACCACGTCGTTCAATTCCTGAATTTCTACTTTTTCTGCCATTATGTTGAGAAATTTATGAAAATCGTGTCAAAGTAAAACGAAATCACCCGATTTTGCAACAAAGTGAAATCTTTTTACCTTTTCAGCCTGCAAAGTTAGTGCAAATCGAGCGAAGAACAAAATAAAAAAAGGAAATTCTTTCCATTTTCTTATTTTTTCTTCCGAGATGCAGCCTAACTTCAGCGAACATAGTGAGCTAAAGTTACAAAAAAGTCGATAACGTGAGAGCAAAAAAAGATAGGGCATTCTTTTTATAGAAATAATTTCCTTTTATAGAACGCCCTATCATGATTTATATCGATGTCAGTATTATTCCAGTGGAATCTCAGGATGCTGTACGGCCAGACTCTCACCTTCGTGCGAGAGGTAGAACATATAAAGGATGCAATCCTTCTTGCCTCGGTTCTCACCGTGATGTACGGTACCCACCATCTCAACGACAGCTTCACCTTCATGCACCACCTTCGTCTTGCCGTCCAGACCGATGATGGTCAGTTCTCCTTGTACCAGTACACCGTAGTTCATCACAGGATGGTGGTGCCAGCCCAGCTTCTTTCCTGCAGGGAACACATACTTCACAGCCACCAGTTCGGGCTTTCCCTTGAAGTAATCTGGCAGCGCCACACCGTCCCAACTCTTGTCGGTGCGGATGAGTTCGGTGCTCACCACCTGCTTTGCAGAATTGCCCTGAGCTTTAGAGGTTTTGCAAGAAGTCAAAAGACTTGCACCGCAAATGAGGGTGGCGGCCATCACCCAATTCATCATCTTTCTCGTCATAGTTTATTTTAGTTTTTTGTTAATGCCAACTGGTATCGGTATCGATGGTGTAGCGGTAAATGCGCGAAAGGGTAAGTTCGAAGATGAGGGCAGAATGTGCCGGAATCGAACCAGAAGTGCTGCCTGTCGTTCCGTAACCCAAATAAGAGGGAATCACCACGCGCCAGTGGTCGCCTTTCACCATGTGCATCAAGGCGGTGCCAAAACCAACCACCACACCCGCCGGAGCCAGTAACGTAGGTACGTCGGTGGCTTCGTTCAACACTGATCCTCGGAAACTGCGGTCGAAGTTATAGCCCTGGGGATAGGTGTCGGTGGGCAGGAGGTTGCCGGTATAGTGTACTCGCACGCTGTCGTTGTACAAAGGATGGTAGTCGCCTGTTCCTTCTTCCAACTTCTGCACATAGATGTAGTACTTATTAGGACCGGTCATGTTCAGCGAGTCGCCCAGATTGTATGCCTTATACATAGTCCAGCCGCCCTGACCGCTACGAGCCAGTGTGGCGATGGAATCAACATAATGCTCGTTGCGTTCTCGCCAGTTGTCGTACTCGTCGGCCTCCGACTTCTCCTTACAGGAAAAACAGAGCAGACCGAGCAACAGCAGACCCACCCCCAGCCCCTCCCCTGCAAGGAGGGAAGTGGTCACTCTGCTAAGTAATTTCTGCATCATCAATCTCATATATATAGTATATTTACCATTTGTAACTATATACTCCCCGCCCTACAAGGGAGGGGTCGGGGGAGGGTCCTTACTTCAGCTTCTTCAGCAGACTCGTGATCGTCACATTATCCTCGATAATGCCACGCAATTCGCTGATCTTCACACGCTTCTGCTCCATCGTGTCGCGGAAGCGCAGTGTTACAGTATCGTCTTTCAGCGTGTCCCCATCCACAGTTACGCAGTAAGGAGTGCCGATGGCATCCTGACGGCGATAACGCTTGCCGATAGAGTCTTTCTCCTCGTACTGGCAGTTGAAGTGGAATTTCAGGTCGTCGATAATCTCGCGAGCCTTCTCTGGCATACCGTCCTTCTTCACCAGCGGAAGTACAGCCAGCTTCACTGGGGCAAGGGCAGCAGGCAAACGCAAAACCACACGGGTTTCGCCGTTCTCCAGCTTCTCTTCACAGTAGCTATGGCACATGATAGAGAGGAACATTCGGTCAACACCGATGGAAGTTTCAATCACATACGGTGTGTAAGAGTCGTTCAGCTCGGGGTCGAAATACTTGATGCTCTTGCCCGAGAATTTCTCGTGCTGGCTCAGGTCGAAGTCCGTACGGCTGTGGATACCTTCCACTTCCTTGAATCCGAACGGCATCTTAAACTCGATGTCGGTAGCAGCATTGGCATAGTGAGCCAGCTTTTCGTGGTCGTGGAAGCGGTAGTTCTCTGCGCCGAAGCCCAGGTTCTGATGCCAGGCCATACGCGTCTCCTTCCACTGCTTGAACCAGTCGAGCTCCGTACCAGGCTTGATGAAGAACTGCATCTCCATCTGTTCAAATTCGCGCATGCGGAAGATGAACTGACGAGCCACAATCTCGTTACGGAAAGCCTTACCAATCTGGGCAATACCGAACGGAATCTTCATGCGACCCGTCTTCTGCACGTTAAGGTAGTTCACGAAGATACCCTGAGCCGTTTCAGGACGCAGGTAGATGGTCATCGAACCGTCAGCCGTGCTACCCATCTCCGTCTTGAACATCAGGTTGAACTGACGCACATCCGTCCAGTTGCGTGTACCACTGATCGGACAAACAATTTCCTCGTCGATGATAATCTGGCGCAGTTCGTCCAGATCCATCGCGTTCATCGCCTTCGAATAACGCTCATGCAGAGCATCGCGCTTAGCCTGTTCTTCCAGCACACGGGGAGAAGTCTCGCGGTATTTGGCCTCGTCGAATGCATCGCCGAAACGCTTACGAGCCTTCGCCACCTCCTTCTCAATCTTATCTTCATACTTGGCAATCTGCTCCTCAATCAGCACATCGGCACGATAACGCTTCTTCGAGTCGCGGTTGTCAATCAGAGGGTCATTGAAGGCATCCACGTGTCCGCTCGCCTTCCAGATAGTCGGGTGCATGAACACACAGGAGTCGATACCCACGATATTCTCGTGCATCAACACCATCGACTGCCACCAGTATTGCTTGATATTGTTTTTCAGTTCCACACCGTTCTGACCGTAGTCATACACTGCGCCCAGACCGTCATAAATCTCACTTGAAGGGAAAACGAACCCATATTCCTTGCAATGGGAAACTACCTTCTTGAATACATCTTCTTGTGCCATCTTATTTATTTACAATTTAAAGATTTACGATTTACAATTTGCTGCAGTTTCAACAAATTTCCTGCAAAGTTACCACTTTTATTCCCAAAAACAAGGAAAATACAAAAAAAATCCGCTTTCATGTTTTGAGTTTCAACTTTTATTCGTACCTTTGCACCCGAATTTGAGATTTCGAGAGCAAACCGAGCTGGATTTCCAGCATTTCTTTCGACAATCAAATGAGGCCCAGATGGCGGAATTGGTAGACGCGTTGGTCTCAAACACCAATGGAGCAATCCGTGCCGGTTCGATCCCGGCTCTGGGTACCGACCAATTAAAGGTAATCCCCTGCAAACACTTGATTTGCAGGGGAATTTTATTATCAAGGTATCTCTGATTTACTGCTTCACAGTGCCTCTCCCTTCATTGCCATCTTGGATTTCCATAAAGTGAGGCGTGTCTGAATCTCATCCTTGGGCAATCGAGAATTTGTTTCGTATAATAATTGTAACCTTTCTATCGCAACTTGAAGGGGTATTACACCACACTCTACAAGATTATCAAATACATGGATAATACCACGAACTTCCACCCCATCAAATAAGGATGCTGTTCGTAGTTTTCGATCTCCTGTCAATAACACATAATTGTTTTTCTTGGCATAATACCATACTGAGCAATCCATTAAAGACAAATTTCTCCTGTTTTTACACTCCTGGTAAATGTTAGCAATCTTTACAACCTCCATTGGTTCAAGAATGGGGATATGCAACAACCCACGCTCCTTGTATCTGGAGATTGTTTCATGCTGACTTTCCTTTTGTAGCTCCACCATTACAAATTCCGTCGTGTGGACCTCTCAAGGAAGAAAAAAGAATTCCTCCAGCAGCCCGACATTGAACAAATCGATGAAGATGTTGGTATCGTTCACTACTATCTTTTTCATCAGATCACATTCAAATGTTTACGGACTGTGCTGACAGAACTATGCAGAAGGCTAGCTGCTTTGGATGTACTGATTAAATCCTTTGCGGCAGCAGCATAAACCATTGTTTCAAATTTTTTTGAAAAGTCCTCTTTGTAACAGGTTTCTTCCACTAAATGCTTTAGAGCCTCATTCTGATTTTTACGGATGCAATAGCTCTTGTACTTACTTTCACTGATGATACCGAGCTCTTTAAGCTTGTGCATGATGGCATCAAAGGATATACCATATACCACCTGCAACTGACGAACCTCGGAGGTGGAAATCTTCTCTCCTGGTTTGAAGATGGATTTCAAAACACACGATGGTAAAAGCATTTCATTGGCAAATGCATCGCAGAGCTTTTCTTGCTCACGCAAAGTCAGAGCCTGAGAGAAATGCTTGTCAAATAACAAATGTCCCAATTCATGCAACGCAGTAAAACGACGACGTTCCACATGCTCTTGCTTCTTATTGAGTACTACAATATAGTCCGTGCCGTTAACAATCCCGCTCATGCCATCAAAACAACTTGGTGCTTCCGTGCAGATGACCTTAATACCATGCGATTCCAACACATCCTGTACATTGCCAATAGCATCATATCCCAGATGCCAGGCATCTCTTAACTGAATGGCTAATTCACGCATTTGGGCTGGAGTGGACAATTGTCCGCACTTCACCTGAAGAACGTTTCCTTTGTCCTTTCCAAGTATATCTTCCACATCCAGATACCGCTCCACCTCATCCTGAATGCGAACCTTCAAGGCGTTAACATCTTTGGCACTGGTGTCCGATTTCTTGCGGAAGGACACCTGAAACTCGTTCAAGTCAAACGAAAAAGGACGGAAAAAATAATCTGGATCCACGTTCAATGCAGTGGCCAGAGCAACCAGTACTGTGCTGTTAGGCATCATTTTGGCTGACTCATACTTTGATATTGCCTGCTTTGAGACAATATTCCCAATCATTCCAACAAGCTGATCCATAGATATCTTATTCAGTATCCTGGCTTGTCTCAGACGTTGTCCAAAAACTTTTAGAACTTCTGCCATAGTTGTAGCTTTGAATTTGTTGACAAAGATACGGTTTTTTATTTTATGTCAACCAATATCCGCTCTGCTTTTTTTGACAAAAGTTGATTTTTTAACGTTTTTTATCCATTTTGTCAACCAAATGTGTTCCTTTTTTCATTTTGCTCCTTTCCTTCTGTTACATTCTCGGCAAAGCATCTGGCAGTTCTCAGTGACAGTACGACCACCTTCACGCCAAGGAGTGATGTGGTCACCTTCCATAAACTCATAGTCGAACTCCTTGCCACAGAGAGGACAGATGTGGTTTTGCTGTTCCCATACAGCCAGTTTGATGTCTTCGGGGAAAGAACGAAGATCAAGATAACGCTCATCACCAGTCAGGACAAAAGGTATAATACCCACCTGCTTCTGAATTTCGCTGTCACGCATCAACACAGAGATACGCTTTCCCAGTTCTGCGGTATCAAGTGTCTCGGAGCCGTATTTGTCGTAAAGCCATGCCCAGTCCAAGCCCTTCATGATTTTCTTGAACTTCTTCATGTCGAAGTTCGTGATTGCCCAGTTGAGCACATTCTGGAAATAAGTCCACAGGTTGTTGGCGTTGGGGTCGTGCTGATGGTCGCTCATATAGCCGATGAGAGTCTGCCTGTGTCCCTGCCTCGTTTCATGGTCTGCCATCCATTCAAGCGCTTTTTTTAGGAAATCCTGACGGATAGGAGTACCATTCACGAGGTCTTTGCCCAAACGGTAAGCTCCGCAATTCGACTTCGAGAAATGCCTCTTGGCATCTGTCACGAAAGGACCTGCAAATATGGCATTGTTTATTTCTTGGTCGTTCAGGGGTTTTCCTGCGAGGTTGATGGTCTGAAACCAGCCCAGTTTCTCAGATGGCGTACCTTCACAAACATAGATGTCCAGCTCATAGTCGAGAATCCTCCTCTGGATGTCCGCCGGCTGATTGAAGAAGTTCTTGAAGTCGTAGGAGAACTTTCCTGCAACGTATTCACAGAGGGAAAGTGTGCGTTGCTGACCGTCCATCACTTCATAAGGGCATTCAGCGTCTTCCGAACGCTTCACCCAATACATCACGTTCAAAGGATAGCCAGCCAGAACAGTTGTAATGACGGCTTGCTGTTCCTTGTCATTATAGATGAACTCACGCTGATAAGGTGGTCGAATATCGAGCAAACCACCATAGCCTCGAACGCCTTGTTCGTCATTATTGAGATAACCATTCGTGATTTCACCAACAGTTACTTTTATTTTCTGAATTGTCATCATAGATTTTTAGGGTGTTTATTGCGGATTAAGATTCTACTATATTGTCTTTTGCCATTTACAACTCCACAACCACCACGGTCTTCTGAGTGAATTCTGTATCCTATGTCTTTGAGCACATCTCTTGGTGCAGAAGCTCGCGTGTTGCCACTTGCCTGCCAAACTATTTCAAACTGATTGGGATTGTATTTGTCAAGAAATGTGATTGGAACTCCCATTACGCCAGGATAATCGCAAGGAATGTCTTGTGTTCTTCCAACATTGATTGCATTATAGTTGTCAAAGTTGGGATATTCCTCTGAAGAATATCTGCAAACCAAATCTAAATCTTCCCTTCGTTTAGGAATATCGAGATTGGTAAACCAATTTACGCCTGACACTCTTATCATATTATCACGATGATCACCTGCTGTTGCAATATCGTCGTAAGGAGACGTAAAATGTGCGGCTGCACCCTTGAAGCCATATCCAAGCCATATCTGATTAGATTGTATAAGAGGAAATACTTCTTTGTATGTAATTGCATTTTGATGACCAACAATCAGAAACTTCTTCTCATACTTCATCAGCTGCCCAAGATATTCCCTGAATAAAGAAAAAGGCGGATTTGTCACGACTATATCTGCCTGCTTCAACAGTTCTACACATTCAGCACTACGAAAGTCTCCATGTTGTTTCAGCAAGGAAATGACATTTTTATCATTTCTCAACAGATATTGAACATCCGACAAATCCACAGCACCATCTCCGTTTAAGTCCTTTACTTCTGAAATCTCGACTTTATACGCTGTTTTTTTAGGTTCATCCGAAAAATCGCCAAAGTCTAACACCAACTCATTGCCCAATACAGGTGAGCCGTCATAACAAGTACAAATCAGTTTCTTCAAACCCAGCTGGTTGAATCGTAAAGCAAAATACTTGAAGAAATTACTTTCATAAGGGTCATCGCAATTGCACAAAACAACCTTATTTCGGAAGTGTGACCAGTAGTGCTGCAACTCCCGTTCAATATCGGTCATCTGCGTGTAGAACTCATCCTTCTTGGCTGTCTTAGCAGCGCTCAGATTTTTCTGTGCCATAAAAAATACATTATGCATATTGCTTATCTTCGGAGGTGAGCACAGCTAGAGAACAAAGAAAGCATGGACGTCTATCCATGCTTCAAAGGCTCTAGCACGCGCCCACAAAACCAGATAAGTCACGCCCATGCATTACGCACAGACGTTTGCAACTTATTCTTTCGGTTTTGTCTTTGTTGAATGTGCTAGATTCTTGAAGCAATTCCGAATAACAGCAAACGCTTGTTATAAAATCAATATGTTCCGCATCGCCGCCTCCGCTGAGGCACGTTGGCGATGTTCAGGGGCAAAGTTACGAACTTTATTTCATTTCATCAAGCAAAAAAGGGATTTTTTTTCTTGGAACCTGAGAAAAGCACGCTCTGAACAAAATCACAGCACGCTCAAAATTCCTACAGAGCACGCTCAAAATTCCAACAGAGCACGCTCAAAATCTCGACAGAGCACGCTTGAAATTCAAACAGAGCACGTTCAAAGTTTCGTCAAAACGTGCACAACATTTCTCTGAATCGTGCTGGTCGATGGGGGAGTGTTTTTTCATTTATCTACAAAAAATCAAATGTACCTCACATCCTAACATAGGGGCCTGAAACCCGCATGAATACTGGGCTTGCACCATGTTAGGTACAACCGCTTCAACCTAACATCCAACCTAACATCCAACCTAACACAAAACTGCGAAAAATATGATTCCATAAACATCGAAAAACTCGAAAGGCACGAAAACTCTAAAAAGAACGAACACGGATTGCTCGGATGAAACGGATAAAAACAAGGAAATCTTTAAAAACAACGAATTGAACGAATTAATTCTCTATAACAGAATTCACCTAAAGGTGCAACAAGAGTTTTTGATATTTACGGAATTAGAATTCGCATTTATTCGTTGCACCTTAGGTGCATTCGCATTCGTTATATTTGTTAAATTCGTTGTTTCTTTTTAATCCTTAAATCTTTGTTCTTTTTAATCCTGTAATCTTTGTTTTGTCCGTTCTTATGTTAGGTTGAATGTTAGGTTGGATGTTAGGTTGAAGCGGTTGTACCTAACATGGTGCAAGCCCAGTATTCATGCGGGTTTCAGAGGCCTATGTTAGGATGTGAGGTAGAAACGAAATTTCTTTCTTCGCGAAAAATATCAAACCCGTTTTCACATTTGTATTTCACGAGGGTTGAACCCACGCAGAGGTGCAAAAAGGAGGGTGTGGACAACAAAACTGAAAAAAGTCTTAAGGCAAACGAAATTAAGTGTTAAGGCAAAAATTCGTAAGTGTTAAGGCAAAATTTCGTAAGTGTTAAGGCAAACTGCACTTTTGCCTTAACACTTATTTTTGAAAGCCAGAATTTAACATTTCAAGTTAATTTTTTCGCTCCAAGAGAAAAGAACGGTTTGGGGAAAGGCTGTGAGATAAGGGGCAGGAGCTGTTCGATTATGCAAAAAGGGTGTGGGTGGTGCGAATCAAAGGGTGGATGAAATGAACAAAAGCGTGGTTGGATTGATTTTTACCTTATTTAAATAGGTGAATGGGTAAAAACGGGGGGTTCTTTGTTTATTTCGTGAATTTGTCGTAACTTTGCACCCTGTATCGAAAGATGGCATGAAGCCACAGGCTTTCTCTGGCTTCAGAAGTTAAGGTCAATTAGAGAATTTCGCTCTTGAACAGTTGATCTGAATGAATAAGAATTGTGAAGATCGTTTTGCCTCGCAAAACAATTCTCATATTCTTGATAAAGTTTCAGGAGGTTAAGAGCAAGAAAAGATATTTGCGGAAGTTGAACTTAAAGTTTTAATCATAATGAAAAAGAATCTGTTATGGATGGCTACCATCCTTGTCTGCTGCGTTAGCTTTTTTACATCGTGTTCTGACGATGACGATCCTGTAAACCCGACACCCGACGAGGTGGAGGTGCAACTTCAGAAGATGACCCTGCGCGAAAAGGTAGGGCAGATGTTCTATGTGCGCCCTGAGTGTCTGGACACAACCATCCACTTCAACATGCAGGGTGGCATTGATGTCAGTGCTGATGACATTACCAAGATTAGGTTGCAAGCTGTGAATGAAACCATGAGGAAAGTGAATAAGGATTATCCTGTGGGTGGCATTATCCTCTATGCGCACAACATTGAGGACGAAGCCCAGCTTGCTACGTTCATTCCACAGATACGTGCCCTGAACGGTTCGCCGCTGCTGTGTATTGACGAGGAAGGCGGTCGTGTGGCACGCATTGGCAGAAACTCGAACTTCAACGTAGAGACCTTCGAGTCGATGGAGGCCATCGGCAAGACTGGAGACCCCCAAAACGCATACTACTGCGGCAACACCATCGGGACTTATCTGAAGAAATATGATTTCGACATCGACTTTGCCCCTGTTGCCGACGTGAACACCAACCCCGAGAATATCGTTATCGGTGCCCGTTCCTTCTCCAATGATCCAGCCGTGGCTGCTCCGATGGTGACCCATTACCTGCAGGGGTTGAAGGATGCTGGCATCACCGGCTGCATCAAGCACTTCCCTGGTCATGGCGACACCAAGGCCGACACCCACTTTGGTTATGCTCAGAGCATGAAAACATGGGATGAACTGCTCGGTTGCGAGATGATCACCTTTAAGGAGGGCATCGACTGGGGCTGCCAACTCATTATGACGGCTCACATAGCGGTACCCAATGTGACGGATTCGAATATTCCATCGACCATGTCGTCGATCATTCTGCAAGACAAATTGCGCGGAGAACTGGGCTATCAGAACGTCATCATCACCGACGCTATGGAGATGGGAGCCATCACGCAACAGTATAACTGTGCCGAAGCCACCGTTGGCTGTATCCTGGCGGGAGTGGACATCGTGCTGGGTCCGCAGAATTTCGTTAAAGCTTTCGATGCTGTCATTGAGGCCGTCAAGAATGGCACCATCACAGAGGAACGCATCAACCAAAGCGTTCGACGCATCCTGAAACTTCGCAAATACTGCAAACAAGCCAAATCAGCCTGATTCAGGCTATGAAGTTTCTGAATGCCCAGCGACGGGTGGGTCAGGAGACATGATACAGGACAGATGAAACGAATACTATTAGCCGGCTACGGCAACATAGCCCATGCCTTTGAAAAAATCATGGAAGAACAGGAGCCGCAGGACAGCTACACGCTGACACCCTGCGACTTGGCTGACGGAAACGACGTGATGGAGTATCTGCCACATCACGCCGATGAGTTCGACATTGTGCTGAACACCAGCCTTGCCAACAGCATCGAGCTGTCGCAGATGTGCATACGTCTGGGACTTGACTATATTGACGTGGGCATTGAGGACGGCATCGGAAACGTGAACAACACACCCAGCGACTATACGGCGCTGATGAAGGATATGACGGCTTGGAAAACACGATCAAGAGTCATGCTCGGCTTTGGTGTGAATCCTGGCATCCTGGAGCATATCTATCAGAAGTACAAGCCACAGGGACCGCACTATGCCTTTGAGCTGGAACACGACGATGCCCGCAGCCGAGAATACAAGGTTTTCGGTACGTGGTCGCCTTTCATGTATGTTGAGGAAGCCGTGTTTGCCGAAAAGGTGGTGGTGAAGAAGCAAGGAGCGGTGGTGGTTGACCAGAGGCTACAAGCCGAAGGAGGTGCGATGACGCTGACCTATCACGGACAAAAGCGCCGCTATCTGCCCATCCACCACGAAGAACTGATGTCGATGATGATGTCGTGCCCCGACCAGATCGGGCTGACCTTCCAACGCAACGACCATCCCTTCGACATCGGTGAACTGAAACGGAATATCATCAGTTACTTCTAAACGCTCATCTCTTGCCATTAACCTATTGGGTACAGAGAAGATTCCTTCGTTGATTTATGAATTCGTATATCATTCGTCCTGCCCAGCCCCATGAAGCAGCATCCGTTGCAACGCTCATCATGGAAGCCATGAACCATGACTGCTGCCAATGGTTCGCCGGTCCGCACCATACACTCTCCGATTTCCATCAACTGATGACAGAACTGGTAAGACGGACAGATAGTCAGTACTCCTACCTTAACACACTTGTCGCCATCGTAGGTCAAGATGTTGTAGGAGTGTGTGTGGCCTACGACGGATCACATCTGCATGAACTGCGACAAGCTTTCGTTGACGGCGCAAAACGATGTCTTGGCATGGACCATAGCGCTATGGATGATGAAACAAGCGCAGGAGAATATTATTTGGACTGTCTCTGCGTGGCATCGCCTTATCGCAAGCAAGGCATCGCAACTGCCCTGATCGAAGCTGCTATCGAGAAAGCACGCACAATAGGAATGCCTGCTGTGGGACTCTTAGTTGACAAAGGAAATCCCAAGGCTGAGCAGCTTTACAGTCGGATAGGCTTCGGCTATGTGGATGACAATGTGTGGGGCGGACATCCCATGAAGCATTTGCAGTTTACAATTTAGAAAACAGTTAACTCAAGTTTCGGAAGTGCTTTTTTGTCCTTCCGAAACTTGAGTTATGAAGTCTCCAGCTTGGCAGCTGAACGACTGGGGCATCAATACCGGCTTCTTTATTTCAGCCAGCGACTGAAAAACTCAATCATCATGCTTTCCTTCTGGCTGGGATACTGGGTGTGGCAGGTGTAGCCGCTGATGGTGTCGCCTGTGTTGTAGCGGACGAAATAGGTGGAACGGGTGGCATTCTCATCGTCGGTGTGGTAGTCGTACATCGTTGATTTCAGCTGGGACACATTCGCAGCCTCCATCAGCTCTTGCAGTATGTCGTTACTGACTTTCACGGTCTTGCCCTTCACGCCCTCTTCGGCATTACGCAGCGTGACGGTGGCTTCCTTCTCGCCTCGTTCCATCGTGTATTCTATATCGCGTCCCTTCTTATTCTTCTGGGTGAACTTGAAGAAGTCGATGGCAAGCACCCCGTCCTTGTATTCACGCCATTTCTTGAAATACTCAGAAAGGGCATGCCGCATGTCGCGGTAGTTGTCGGGCCAAGCCATGTAACCGCCTGAGCTGACGCTGCGTTTCGTGTCGTATTTGTAGTACAGGCTCCACGAGTCGCCGTCGGTAACTTCCCATTCAGGCATGTAGTCGGACTTGTATTTGTCCATCTCGTAGGTTTTCACGATTTCCAGCAGTTCGTCGAAAATGGTGGAGTCGTTGAGGTAGAACTCTTTCTCTCCAGGGAAGGACTCATCGATGACGACATGAATTCTGCCGTCCTTCATGGTGGTGACACTGTACTTTTCGCCATTGAACCTCACCATAGAGTTATGGTGGTCGAAGCTGAAATAGGTGAGACGCTCTGTGTTCATCTTGATTTCTTGGTTGTTTTCGTTGTTTTTAACTGGTTTTTGGGATGCGCAGGAGACAGCCATAGCAATCAGTCCTACAAGAAGAAGCAGTTTTTTCATGACAATTGGTTTTTGAGGGTGTACTTGCAAAGATAAGGCAAAAAAATGATTCGTGGAAGAAAAAAGAATGTTTTTTTATTTTTGGGTGCAAGAAAAGGTGTTCTTCACTCGAAATTCTCATTAATTGGAAATTTTTTCGTACCTTTGCGCTGCAATACTAACTAAAGGTAGGTTCTAAAATTATGTTGAGTTGATTTTTAGAACCTACCAAAAATCAATACATTCAATGAAGAAATTGTTATTATCGGCTTTCGCAGCTTTTATGCTGCTGGAAACCACTACGGCTCAGGATGACATCGCAGCTTTCCGCACCTGGGCAATGACGCCGCCAATGGGCTGGAACTCATGGGACTGCTACTATTCGAGTGTGACAGAGAAAGAGGTGATGCAGAACGCACAATACCTTGTTGACAATGACCTTGTACGTCACGGATGGGAATATGTGGTCATTGATATCCGCTGGTATTGTAACCATCCGTCATTAGGTGGCGGCAACTACAACCAACGGGGCGATCAGGATTATGTGCTCGACGAATACGGGCGCTACCTGCCCTCCCCCACCCGCTTTCCTTCGTGCATGGTGGACGGCAAGAACGTTGGTTTCAAGCCTATTGCCGACAAGCTGCATGCGATGGGTCTGAAGTTCGGCATCCACATCATGCGTGGTGTACCGAAGTCGGTTGTGGGCAGCAGCTATAAGCTGAAAGGCAGCGAGGGAACAGCGTGGAGCCAGGTGTATAACGGCACCACTTCACCTTGCACCTGGCTGAAAGATAACTTGTTGGTGCGGAACAACGAGGCAGGGCAGCTCTACTACAACAGCATCATGGACCTGTATGCTGAATGGGGGGTGGACTTCCTGAAAGTGGACGACCTGAGCCGCCCGTTCTATACCAACGAGATTCACATGATTCGCAAGGCCATTGACCAGACGGGACGTCCCATTGTGCTCTCGCTAAGTCCTGGCAAGACGCAGTACCAGTATGCCGAGGAGTGCCTGGAGAATGCTAACATGTGGCGTATGATGGACGACTTATGGGATAACTGGAGTGCCGTGGATGCTGTGTTCAACGAAGCACACGCCTGGGAAACGGTGACACGTCCTGGCAACTATGCCGACTGCGACATGCTACCTCTGGGACAGATTGCGATGACCATCGGCGATGCAGGCTATACGGGAGCTGACAACGGTCGCTGGACAAACCTGACGCAGAACGAACAGCAGACGATGATGACCCTGTGGGGCATGTGTCACTCACCGCTGTTCTTTGGTGGCGAGATGACCAGGAACGATGCCTTCACGCTGTCACTCCTGAACAACGAGGAATACCACCAGATGCACAAATACGGGCAGAACGCCCACCAGGTGCTGAACGACGAGGATAACGGACGGGTTGTCTGGACAAGCGAAGACCCCGCTACGGGCAACCGCTATTTGGCGCTCTTCCAACGCGACAACACCCGTTGGATTGTGGGTAGCAAGGCGCTTTATCGGTCAGAAGTGGTGGCATATACCACTGACGGACACGCTGTGGATGTGGATATCGAATGGCCAGAAGGAGAGAAGACGCTGGTGCTGGTGGTGGATGACGGTGGTGACAACTACAACTATGATCACGGCGACTGGATCAACCCCACACTCGTGCTGCGCGACGGAACAGAGGTTCCGCTGACCGGAACCTACAAAATCCGCGACTACACCGCCTCCTATTTTAAGCGCGTATATGAGAACAAAAACGTGGATAACGGCGGCAAGATGAAGGTGATGGGAGTCAGCTACGATCGTGGTTTTTCCACAGACGCCAATGCTGCCATCTTCTTCCAAATACCCGATGAAATGGACGTGGTGCGCTTCAAGGCAATGGCTGCTGCCGACGACTCAGGCATCGGACAGACAGGCGCCACAACCAGCATCCGCTTCATGGTATTCGACCAGAACCCTCTCACCAACGAACAAGAGGACTATGCTGCCCGTTCGGGCCTTATCTCGCGTACAGGCACGAAATCGAAACTGATGGAATGTGACGTAACAAATGCCGAGCAGCTGAAGATATTCGTGAGCAACTACGGCGACGGCTTTTCCTATGATCGCGCCGACCTCATCAACCCTGTGCTCATTGACGGCGACGGCAACGAAACATCGCTCACCACCCTGAAGCAAACCTCGTACACCTCGGAATGGGGTTCACTGCACGTGAACAAGAATGTGGAGAACGGGACATTGAGAGTGGAGGGACAGAGCTATGCCACTGGCCTCGGCATGAATGCCCAGTGTACGCTGACCTACGACCTGCCTGCCGGACACAACTACAAGACCTTCCGCGCCCTCTGCGGATACGACTCCAGTTGCGACACCGACAACACTTCTTCTACTGGCACCACGATGGAGTTCTTCTTCTACATCACCACACCCAACGCCACCTACAATTTCGACCTCACACAACTGGGCTATGCAGCCGACGAAGCCGTTCCCGTCTATGACATCTGGTGCAAGCAGAGTCTGGGTACTTCTACAGGCAGCCTCAACGCCACAATCCCAAGTCACGGCGTCAAACTCTATCGTTTGGGCGATAAGGTGGCTGACGACATCAAGGTATTGAACGACGAAACTGACAGCCGCAAATCGCCAGATTGTGGTTTCATTTATGATCTTCAAGGGCGTCGTGTACAAACACCACAGTCTGGGCTTTATATCCAACACGGCAAGAAGATTTCCTTCAAGTAGTCAATCCTTCATCATCCTCAACGGTCATTGGGATGAGGAATAAAGAACAGAAAAGGGGGTCGGCAACGAGTGCCGCCCCCCCTTTCATTATAGAATCATCAAATGATTACTTCACCAGTACTTTCTTGCCGTTGATGATGTAGAGGTTACCCTTCTGTACATTCTGTACACGACGACCCTGGAGGTCGAAGATGGTAGCCTTGTCAAGATCGAGGGCGAGACCATTGATACCAACTGCGGTATTATTCGGATGCAGGATTACCTTGTAAGCTACATATTCCTTCGTTGCTTCATTGGTCAGATAGAAGGTTGTGCTGAGGTCTTCAGTCAAACCTGCCTTTGTCCAGGCCTTGAAAGTGAAGGTTGAGTAGTCTTCTGCCCAAATCATGCTGACACCGAACGTACTGTTAGCCCAAACGTCAGCTGTTCCGTCTGCCAAGCACCAGAAGCCTGGGTTGGGATCGCAAGAGTAGTTGGCTGTCAGGGTTGCCTGGTCGTTGTCCTTGGCACCTACGCCATAGACGTCTTCCCATGCTTCACCGATTGCAGCGCTAACGACGCTCTCCTGAAGTGTTTCAGATTCAACACCGTTATAAGCTGCACCATCTTCTGTTGGATAGATATCCACCTCGAAGCTTGCTTTCTCTGTGTAGTCGGCAAGATACTTCACTGGAGCAGGAACGAACGTTACGTTAATCTTGAAGATGGCTGATTGCTCACCTGCCTGGAGCTTCCAGGTTGTGGTATAAGTCTTACCAACTTCATCAGCACCATTCATGTCGCAAATTTCGAATGTACCATCAGGGATGGCCTGGAAGAACTTCATACAGATCTTCGTGCTTGTGCCCCAGTTGGTAGCTACACCTTCACCGTTACACCAACCATCATAGTTAGCTGCTGTGTAGGCTGCATAGTCAATCTCTGTATTATCTGGGTTCACGAAAGAAAGCATGTCTGTTGTGAGTTCTTCTACACCGAGCCATGCCTTGACTGGAGCGAAGTCAACTTCTGCTGTTGTTACACGGTAGCCCATACCTGGGTAGCGCTCAACGTTTACAGTGAACGTACGCTCTGTTGGATTTGGAACTGGATCAACAACGTACTTCACGTTCTTGAATGAGAGCCAGCTGATGTTGTTGTCGGCAGCGATGTTGAACTGAATCTTCAGAACACCGTCTTCAGCAACTGTTGCAGGAGCTGTGAACTCACCGAGGTAGAACTGGCTATCGCCAATCTGGTCACCGATTACTGGCACAGCCTCACCGTCGTTGGCGCTCATCGTGATGCCGTAAGCAGGAGCTGTATAACCGTTCTTAGCGCGTACACGTACCCATGCGGATACTTCGTAGTCACCTGGTTCAACACCTTCCATAGTAGCTGTGAGCGTTCTTTCAGCGAGAGAATTATCGTCGCCAGTCCAGTATTCGAAGAATGGAACGCGGAAGTTAGATCCGTCGTTGTCACCTTCTACAGACCAAGTGTTGATGTAGTAAGGAGCATCCACGAAGTCTGGGTTGGTGTCCCAAGCAGAGAGCAGGAAGTTGTCAACCGTGATGGCTGCGTGCCAGCCAGTTACGATAGATGGATCCTGAAGAGCCTGAGCCTCGTCGAAGGTGAGTGTACCAGCTTCGAACTTGGCAGCCCACTGTCCGTAGTACTCTTCGTAAGCTGCAGCAGTGTAAACATTGGTTGACTCAACCTCTTCCTTCATAGCAGCAAGAACAGGAGCAGCCTTCACAAATGTATTAGCACCATTGATAGCAGCTGTCAATGTAGCGATAGCAGCATTGTAAGCTTCCTTCGTAGGATCGATGTTTTCAGTCTCTGAGAGAGCTGTTTCGAGGTCAGCAACAGCAGTAGCTGGAACAACCTCATTGGTCTTCAGCTCTGCAGCCTCTTCGCGGAGTTCTTCAACCTGAGCAATCAGGTCTGCGAGCATCACTGCGTTCTTGTCAGCTTCCTTACCGTAGTAAGTCAACTCGAAGTTATCCCAGATACACCAGAGGTTGGTGTTGGTTTCAAGCTTAGCACCTACAGTCAGTTCGCCAGCTTCAGTAACCTCTACGAAGACAGGTTCAGCTGCATACTTACCAGCTTCGAATGAAGCGCAGGCATCAGCCATGCTGTTTTCAGAACCGGTCTTCAATGGGAAGGTAGCAGTTTCTTCGTTTGCATAGAATACTGGCAGGTTCTCCTCGTCAGAACCATCCTGACGATAGAAGCCCTGAGCCGTAAACTTGTAAAGACCAACAGGAGCATTTGCCAACTTCTGATATACATTGAATACACCGTGGAACTTCTCAGCAGTGTGCTTGTTGCTGTTACCACCTGTCAGCGCAGCACCACCTTCGTTCGTCCAAGCATCTACGAAGCGATGGTTGCGTCCGAATGTGTGGTCGGTAATCAGGAATGTAGCGTCAACAGGATCGTCAGCAGTTGCAGTCAGGAGGTTTGCATAAGCCTCTTCCTCAGTTGCGATAACCCACAGAGCGTTTTCGCTGTCAGCTGGCAGGTTCTTACCCAGAATAGTTGATGTTCCGTCCCAACCGAAGTAGTTGTCACCAGCAGCAATAGTGAAAGCATAAACAGGTTTTCCTTCGTCTGTCTTACCAAGCTTCTTAGCAGCCTTGATGGTCAGACTTACAGGACTACCATTGTCCATATAGTCACCGTTGAAGAAGTAAGCAGTACCACCGTTGCTTACCTGAGATTCCATCTTATATGTACCGTCGCCATTGCTGATGAGGGTTACATAGTCAGGATTCTTCAGGAGAGAAGCCTGAGTACCCCAGCTGTTGCCGGCACCCCAGAATCTTTCAGAAGCAATGTTTTCGAGATAGTACTTGCCATCTGCAAATGTGATTTCTGGCATCACTTCTTCGATAATCCAGTCAACATTACCGTTGCTAGTCTGTTTGTCAGCGTAGCAAGGTGAACCTGCGGTCTTGTCGGCAGCGTTGGTACCAACGAAGCAACCTACAGTCACGAGGTTGTTGATGCGGTATGCACCATCGGTCAGAGCAGTGAATGTCCAAGCAGCCTTCTGGTCAGCAGCTGTTGACATTGTCCATGCGTTACCACCTGCAAGACCTACATAGAAGTCGCCATCCTCGTCAACGAGGTAGTACTGACCAGCAGCTTCTTCGTTCTCAACGAACTGCAGAGAAGTAGGTGTCTCAGCAATGGTGATGCCTTCTTCGGCGAGTGCCATGTAGAGAGGAGTCTCACCTTCGACACGGAGCTGGAATGTATAAGTAGCATCTGGATTTGGTGCGGTTGGCGTTGGCATTGTAACTGCATTCACTTCATCAACAGTAGTTGCAGCTTCTACTGAACGCTTAGCACCGTCGATGTCGTCCTGGTTGTAGAAGAAGAGACCTTCACCTACAGGAGCCAGAGCGTCGATAGCAGCAATAGCAGCAGCCTTAGCCTCAACGAGAGGATCAGCAGTGATCAGCTCTAAGTGGCTTACATAGAGAGCAGGAGTGTTGTTGACACCGAAATTATTGCTTCCTGTACCATAACCCAAGCTGATTGTAACAGCTGAAGGTTCAGCAAGTGAGAATACGATGCCGTGAGCAGTCCAAGCGCTCTTACCCTTCATCCATTCTGTAGCAGCGTCTGTGTAAACAGTCTCGCCTACAGTTACAGTGAAGCGGTTTTCGTAAGCAGCAGAAGTAGTCGCACCATTTACGTTTTCAACATCGTATGCGAGTTTATAGTCGCCTGCAGGCAGGTTGACAGTTTGAACATAAGATGCGAAGTTGGTTGACCAGCGGCATTCGAGACCAGCACAGTATTCTGTAGCAAGGTGAGTTTCGTCAACAGTTGCAGCATCAAATTCGCTACGTACTTTGTATGTGCCAATCAGACCCATGCCAAAGTCCTTGTATTGTTCAGATACAACTGGTGTCCAACCCAGAGGATCAGCAGCAGGATCGAAGGCTGCGTTCACGATGCCTTCAACAGTTTCGCTGCCACCCTTCTCCTTGAACGTCATGCTCACGGTTACTTGGCTTGCTGGCATTGTGAAGGTTGCAGTGAGAGCTTCTTCGTTCACAGTGTAATCAACAGGATTATTGTCAGCGTCAACAATGCTGAACTCGTCAACCGTGTAGCCGTCATCAAGAGTAGCAGTCAAAGTAACTGTTGCACCTTCAGCAGCTTCCATTACGTCAGCCGACAAGGTTCCGTGCTCACCCGCATTCAGCTTAATTGGGTAAGTAGGAGGAGCAGGAGCGTAAGTGGTAGTCTCTGCATTTGCATCAGCAATAGTCACAACAACGCTGTTCATCTGAGAGTTAGCAGCAACGTCAAGAACGAGGTTGGTAGAGTTACCTTCCCATGTACTGGATTCAGCAGTAACACCGTTGAATGCATTACTAGCACCCCACTTATTATTATAGATATTGAAGACAGCCTTTGAGATAGCCTTTCCTTCAGGAGCCACAAGAGTCATCGTACCACTGTACATACGGAGCTGTGGACCATTTTGAGTGCTCCAGTAACGGTTAGGAGTCTTATAGCCTTCAACTGCAGGGGTAATCGTCAGGGTTACACCACCCTCTGTCAGCGTCTCTGGTTCTGTGATGTCACCATCAGTTGAGCTAGCAGAAGAAACGGCATGATCCAAAGCGTTGAAGTCGAATGTAACATCAACTGGACCTGTAACAGGCTTAGCTGTCAACAACAGATACCATACAGTACCCTTATTGTTATTATCCCAAGGCAGACAAATGCAGTTCAGATCCTGCTTGTCAAATTTAGTCAGATCAACTTCGATAATACCATTTTCGTCAGCCTGAACATCCATGAACACGTACTTGCCTTCGTTTTCAGCAGAATAGTCACCAGCATTTTGCTGAGCGTCTACTTCATGGTTCATGTAGAGCACGAGCTTCAAGTTTGGAGAAGTCACCATCGTGAGCTTACTGTAAGCAGAGAGGTCGGCAATGACATCCTTCGTTCTCTGTCCGACAACCACATCACCATTACCAAGTACAATGGGATGACCATCAGTACCTAAGCCTATTCTTGGCTGGAGAGTGGGGAACGCTTCAGTGAAGTCAACGAATTCACCAGCGGGCTTGCCTGGGTCTGCTTCATAGACGATGTCGGGAATTTCAACAGATTCATTCTCTGGATAGGTTTCCAAATAAACTGCGTTAATCACAGCCTCACCAGGAGCTGCTGCATTGTTACCGGAAAGACAAATCTCGTCACAAGCTAACAGATACTCGTTGTAGTCATCAGGATAGAGAGCTTTCAGCGTGTCAGCCAAAATAAACTCGTTTACACCATCCTTGGCATAAAGTGTAAGGTTAGATCCGCCTTTGTAAATCAAAACGCGGAACTGTTCACCTGAATTAATCGTACAGTCAACAACAAGTTTTTTGTACTTCGTGATGTCACCATTGGGCAAACCAATGTTGCGCAGCTGGTTGTAGTACGTTGTTGACCATGTGAAGGTCTTTGTAGCAGCTGTCCACGTAGTATTCGTGTTGCTAGGATTCTCAAATGTAGCATAAACCTTTTCGCCTTCATCATCATACGTCTCAAGATAGACGTCGTTAATAACGGCTTCACCAGGAGCTACGGCATTGTTACCGGAGAGACAAATCTCGTCACAAGCTAACAGATACTCGTTGTAGTCATCAGGATAGAGAGCTTTCAGCGTGTCAGCCAAAATAAACTCATTTACACCATCCTTAGCGTAAAGTGTAAGATTAGAACCGCCTTTGTAAATCAAAACGCGGAACTGCTCACCAGAATTAATCGTACAGTCAACAACTAGTTTCTTGTACTTTGTAAGGTCACCACTAGGCAAGCCAATGTTGCGCAGCTGGTTATAGTACGTCGTAGACCATGTGAAGGTTTTTGTAGCAGCTGTCCACGTGGTATTCGTGTTGCTGGGATTTTCGAACGTAGCATGAACCTTTTCTGTCTTCGCACTTACATTCATTACGCCCAACATGCATAGCAGCAGGATGAGAAACGATTTTGTAAATACTTTCATTAGTTCTTTGAATAATTGGTTTTCTGCGTCTGCGGCTTGTTGGCGCAGGGTGTTTTTGAATTAGAATTTCGGTTGAGGCCTCGGACTGCAAGCCGTTTGAAGTTTTCCAGTCTTAGTGGTAAAACCAGCCCGGGCAGATGTTCTGTTCGCTTTCTTAATTAGGAATTAAAATGGATTTTTAGTTAGGATAATTGGATTATTAAAAACTGTATGTTAGGTATTCCTATTGATAGGTTTTCCTGGTTACTTTATGCAATAAAGTGAGCAAAAATAGAAAAAATAGTCCGAACAGACAAAAAAAAATTCGTTAAACTTCAATTTTAACACAAAAAAACATTCAAATCACCCATTTTTAGGCTTAATTAAGACTCTAAGAGGCAAGCAAGAGGTCGAAAAGAAACAATTTTGTCCGACCACAAATAACATCATCGTTCCATCAGGAATTTCGCACGCGTACGTACGCGAAGAATAATAAGGTAAGCAGCGAAGGAACACGAATCAAGATTGAGAGTGGCAGCCACCTGCGGGGCAAGTTTCCGCCGAAGGCGTTAGGGGGCTTTCTTATCAAAACAAAAACCTCCTGTCCAACCCGTTCTCCCCCTCGGAGTTGACCTGATACGACAATTTGTCGGGTCAGCTTGTCTTCATCATCGACATGCATCTTGATAGCTAAACGGGACTCACAAAGACTAATCCATTCAACCCCATTTATGGGTAAATCTGGTCATTTTACCTGTGATTGGGAGAGGATAATAACCTACTTAATAATCCCAATAGCGACATAAACGGCTGATAATCAATAAGAAAGATTGTCGTGCGTTACAGCGTTACAGTTGTTACAGTTAAAAAACGCATTATCAAAAGTCGAAAATGTGACCTATATTTATATATCTATATATTTATATATATATATAAATATATAGATATATAAATATAGAGGTTTTTTTGAGGTCGTAAAGACGAAAAAAACAACTGTAACAACTGTAACGCTGTAACGCTTC
>CAJOHO010000019.1 GCA_905234555.1 uncultured Bacteroidaceae bacterium | reverse complement strand
AACCAAAAACTAACCCAACCCATCTCTCCCTTATGACGCCAAATCTGACAAAATGAAAGTCAAATCATCATTTATGCGTGCACAAGTCAAAATTCGTGCACGCACGGTTGACATTTTGTGCACGCACGGATGAAATTTTGAGCGTGCACGAGTGGGTAGTTCAAGCGTGCACAAAATTTCGTTCGTGCACGCACGAATTTTCACTGGTTAGCACATGCGGTCGCGATAGTCTTCGTAGGTGAAGTGGCGATAGAGTTCGAAGGTGCCGTCGGTGTGGAGAAGACCGATGGAGGGATGATGGACTCCGTTAAACATCGTGGTCTTGACGGTGGTGTAATGAATCATATCTTCGAAGATGATGTCCTCTCCCACTTGCAATTCGTGGTCGAACGCCCAATATCCGAGATAATCTCCACTCAGGCAACTGTTGCCACCCAGACGATAAAGGAACTTCGTCTTTCCCGTTTCTTCATCTGCGATTTCAGCGCCTAGAACGACGGGCATGTAGGGCATTTCGAGGCAGTCGGGCATGTGGCAGGTGAAGCTGACGTTGAGGATGGCGGTACGGATGCCTTTGTTCTCGACGATGTCAACCACTCGCGAGAAGAGCGGACCAGTCTGCCAGGCAAAGGCGGAACCTGGTTCGAGGATGACTTGCAGCCAGGGATAGCGCTGATGGAAGGCGTTGAGCACTCGCACCAGGCGTTCCACATCGTAGTCGGCTCGCGTCATGAGATGTCCGCCTCCGAAGTTGATCCAACGGAGTTGGGGAAACCACTTGGAGAACTTCTCTTCGATATGTACTAAGGTGCGTTCGAAGGCTTCGGAACTGCTTTCGCAATGGCAATGTATATGAAAGCCGCTAATGCCTTGGGGTAATGGTTCGACAAGCTCACCACAAGTCGGTTCGACTGGCTCACCAAAGCCCCCTCTAACTCCCCCAAGGGGGAGGAAAGGTTCGGACTGCGCTGTATATGCAGAAAGAGCAGAAGCCAACACGCCAAAGCGGCTGCCTGGCGCACAGGGGTTGTAGAGTTCGGTCTCTATCTCTGAATACTCTGGATTGACACGAAGCCCCCACCCTATCTCCGGATGTGACAACACCTCTGACTGAAAGCGTTCGTACTGGCTCAGGGAGTTGAAGGTGATGTGGCTGCTGCAACGGAGGATTTCGTCGAAGGTCTCTGGTTCGTAAGCTGGCGAATAGGTGTGCGCCTTCGAGCCAAACTCTTCGAATGCCAGTCGTGCCTCGTAGGGGGAACTGGCTGTGGTGTGACGGATATACTCACGGAAGATGGGGAAGGACTTCCACAGGGCAAAGGCCTTGAAGGCAAGGATGATTTCGACGTTGGCGCGCTGTGCGACGTCGCTGATGAGGGACAGATTGCGCCTCAGCAGCGATTCTTCCATGATGTAACAGGGGTTGGGGATGTTCATAGGGTTAGTCGATGATTTTGAAGCGGGCAAATTTGAGGAGGAGCTGCTTGGTGCCGGCATTCTTGAAAGTGACGGTGGCTTTCATGCTGTCGCCTGTGCCTTCTACTTTCTCGACGATGCCCAGTCCGAAGCGTTCGTGCTCGATGTGCTTGCCTGGCTGCAGCTGGCTGGAGCTGCTGGCTGGCGTTGCAACTGACGAGGCTGCCGAAGCCGGGGATGGGACTGGTGCCTGTGGCTTTTGGTGCTGAGAAACCCGCTTGAAACCTGCAGGCGGCTGCTGACGAACAGGCTGGTAGGAACCTCCAAAACCAGAAGAACCTCCAAAACCTGAGGATCCACCAAAGCCAGAAGAACCACCGAAACCTGAGGACTGACTGCCCCACGAGCTGGCTTTTCGGCTCCAGGGCAGCTCCACATCGTCCTGTGCGTTGCGACGTGAGGAACGTATGGAGGGTTGGAAGTCGAGGAACTGCGGATCGATGTCGGAGAGAAAACGGCTGCGATTGCCAAACTCCATCTTTCCGTAGCGCAGACGGCTTTTGGCGAAGGAGAGGAAGCAATGGCGTTCCGCACGGGTGATGGCGACATAGAAGAGTCGTCGTTCCTCCTCCATCTCGCGTGGAGAACCGCTTGCCATCTGACTGGGGAAGAGGTTTTCCTCCAGACCCACGACGAAGACGGTGTTGAACTCCAGACCTTTGGCGGAATGTATGGTCATGAGGGTGACACGATGTTCGCTGTCGCTATCGTCTGTATCGACATCGGAGAGGAGGGACACTTCGCTCAGATAGTCGGTGAGGTAAATGGCGCTGTTGCCTTCTTCCTGACGGCTTTGGCAGAACTCCTGGATACCGTTGAGCAATTCCTCCACATTCTCCTGCCGGCTGCGATTCTCAGGTGAATTGTCTTGATAGATATCGGCAAGGATGCCGCTTCGTCGCACGATGTCCTGCCCCATCTGCTCTGCGTTCTGGGTCTGAGAGAGCTGATGGAACTCTTCGATGAGCTGACGGAACTGGTCAATCTTCGTATAGGTGCCTTTCGACACACTCAGTCCGTACTGGAGAGGGTTGTTGATGACGGTCCACAAGCTCACCTGATATTGGTTGGCACACTCCACGATCTTTGTCACGGTTGTGCCTCCGATACCTCGTGCGGGATAGTTGATGATTCGTTTGAACGCCTCTTCGTCGTTGGGATTTACCGTCAGACGGAAGTAGGCGATGATGTCCTTGATTTCCTTACGCTGGTAGAACGAAAGTCCACCGTATATTTTATAAGGGATGGCGTTCTTGCGCAGTTCTTCCTCGAAGATACGGCTCTGCGCGTTGGTTCGGTAGAGAATGGCGAAGGCAGAGTACTCCAGCTGTTCGCGACGATGAAGGTCCTGGATCTGTTTCAGCACAATCTGTCCTTCCTCAATGTCGGAATAGGCTTCGCTCACATGAAGGCGCTCTCCGCGTTCCTTCTCAGAAAACACGTTCTTGAAAATCTGTCCGCGGTTCTTGTGAATCAGGCTGTTGGCTGCCTCCACGATGGTCTGGGTGGAACGGTAGTTCTGCTCCAGCTTGAAGAGGCGGCTGTCGGTATAGATCTTGTTGAAGGAAAGGATGTTGTCGATGTTGGCACCACGGAAGGAATAGATGCTCTGTGCGTCGTCGCCCACCACGCAAACATACTGGTGCTGTTTGGTGAGCTGCCAGACGATGAGGTGCTGGGCGTAGTTCGTGTCCTGATACTCATCGACGAGGACGTAGCGGAAGCGTTCCGCATACTTTGCCAGCACATCTGGATTGTTCTTAAATAATAAATAGGTATAGAGCAGGATATCGTCGAAGTCCATAGCGTCGGCCTGACGGCAACGACTGGCATAGCGATGATAGATATTGCCCAGCTGACCTAATTTCTGACGCTGGTCAACCTGGAAGTTCTCAGGGTTTGCCACATATTCCTCAGCTGTTACCAGCTGGTTCTTGGCGTTGCTGATATGCGACTGAATGGTTGAAATCTTGTATTGCTTGTCGTCGAGCTGGAGTTCCTTGCTGATGGTTTTCAGGAGGCTTTTGCTGTCGGATGCGTCGTAGATGGTGAAGTTGGCAGAGAAACCGATGCGTTCGTGCTCATAGCGCAGGATGCGGAGGAAGACCGAGTGGAAGGTTCCCATCCAGAGGTAACGTCCTCGGTCGTCGCCCAGCAGACGGTTGACACGCTCCTTCATCTCGTTGGCCGCCTTGTTGGTAAAGGTCAGCGCAAGGATGGACCAAGGTTCGAAACCCTGTTCCAACAAATAAGCGATCTTGTAGGTCAGCACGCGTGTCTTGCCCGACCCTGCACCGGCTATCACTAACGAAGGTCCGCCGCAATACTCCACGGCGGCGCGTTGCGACGGATTCAAATCATTCAGGATATCTACCATTACTTCAGTCTTGTCAGCTTCACGATTTTAGGCAGTTTCACATACTTGTTCTTGGCTACGCCCTTGATGGTAACGCCATCCACCTGCTTCATCTCCAGGGTGCCATCTTCCTTGGCGACAAACTCCAGATCCTGTGCGTCGCCACCACGTTCGGAGGCAGCACGAACCAGGAACTTCTCGTCGGAAGATTCCTTCACCTTCAGGATGACCCACATTCCGTTGATGCTGCCTTTCAGGTAGCCAAAACAGGTGTCGAGTTCCAAACCAGGAACAGGGATGTCGTCTTCGTAGAGGTTTAACTCACAACGAAGGTTCGATTCTTCATTCTGGAACAGACCCTTGAAGGGGCGTGTTTCCTGTGCCTGCATTCCCACGAAAGAGAAGATTGCCAGCACCGCTATCAAAAAAATGTTTCGTTTCATAAGCGTTGATAGTTAAGTAGGAAAAATGTGCTGCAAAGTTAAGAATAATTTTGTGAAACGACGAAGATTCTTCGTCTTCTTATTATTATTTAACAAAACGGGGAGTTTCTGCTTCTGCCTCGATGATTTTAATTGTTGTTTCCATCACGAAGGATGATGACTGTTCTCAATGCTGAGGATGGAGAAGAGGAAGCAACTCGGTAATGCTGTGAATGACATGAGTGGCAGCAGAGGTATCGGAAGTGGGTTCATCGCCCCACCCTTTTCCCTGAATCCACACGGTGGAGCAGCCGAGTGAGGCGGCAGGAACGATGTCTTTAGTGTAGGAGTCACCCACGACGAGTACTTCGGAAGACTGAAGACCCAGCGCATCGACGCCCAACTGGAAGATGGCTGGATCGGGTTTGCGGATTCCTACTACGGCAGACTCAATGACTTGCTGGAAGAGTGTGTCGAGCTGGAAATCGCGAAGGATGGCCTGGATGTTCCCATAGAAATTGCTGACCAGCACGAGCGGATAACGTTCTGCCAGTTGCTGAAGAACAGGACGGCTCAGAGTCAGAATGCTGAGCACATGGTCGTAACAGCGTTGGGCAAGGGATTGGGAGAGAACTGCCTCTGGGACAGAAGGTGAACACAAGCCTGCATCGATGAGAAAACCCAGCTGAATGCGAAGCTTGATGCGCAGGAGGTCGAGCATGTTGTGGTCAGGCTGGATGAGCGGAAACTTCGCCAGGGAGCGTTCGCCGTGTACGTAAGCCAGGCGGTAATGCTCCTTGCTGACGGGTACCTGTTCTGCCTGATAAGCATCCCAAATCACTTCGGACCAATGCACGCTGTTGGTGTCGATGGTACCTCCATAGTCGAAAATGATTCCTTTAGTCATATTACTTGAGAGAGGCGAGGAGCTTACGGCTCATACGTTCATGCTGCCAATGCATGTAGCGGCAAATGATGGTGAGGACGATGAGTTCGAAGAGGAGGTAAATCCAAGGCTGGTCGATGAGACAAGCGATGTAGAGAGCAAAAGCTCGTGTGTTGAAAGTAAGGATGTTGGTGTATTTCATCAACGGCAGGGAACGACGTCGGAATTCGTCGCGAAGACTTTGGGGAATGTCGTTGCCGTAGGTTTCCTGTACTTTCTGCCAGAACGCCTGAAAATGAGGCGTGGATTTCTCCTGCGCTGCTGTATAGTTCTTGTAGAACCACTGGAAAATTTTGTTCACATAATTGCCCTTCCAAGGCATTTCCTCGTATTTCTTCTTTTGTGCCGCAGCACGGTCGAACTCGCTGCCGTTCTTGGCGTTGAGGAAGAAGAGGTGGATGTTGCGGTAATAGTCGGAAAGGCGGCATTGGGGTGTGTGACAGAGGAGTCCGCTGGCTGCTGCCAAAGCGAATCCCCACCAGGCCCATTGCTGGGGAATGGGCAGTTGGAGTCCGAAGAGACTGAACTCTGTGCCGAGTGAAGAAATGAAAGGAATGGGCTTGTCGAAGAGACGAAGTGCGAGGCAGAAGTAGATGCTGATATACCAGACGTCGGCTCCGGCTCCGTCGAGGATTCGTCCGAGCTGGGTTTTCTGTCCTGTGAGGCGTGCCAACTGTCCGTCGGCGCTGTCGTAGAAGTTGGCCCACATCAGGAGCAATACTCCGATGATATTGAGGAGAAGTCCGCAGGAGGTATCGGCATCGAACGAGAACATCACACCTGCTGCTGCTCCAAGAATCATGGAGAAGACGGTGACGGTATTGGGATGCACACCTAAACGACGGAAGAGAAGTGCCCACTGGTAACCGATGGGACGGTTGAAGACGATGTCGAACCACTCTTCCGTATCTGCAGACTTATAAGTAGAAGCTACAACGTTGGAAGACTGCTGAACAGAAGTTGCAGATTTATCTTTTTCTGTTTTCTTCATATTCCTTGATGATTTTCTTGGCAATCGCATGGGAGGCTTTCTCACGACAACGGGCAAAGCTGGGCCAGTCGTTGAAGTCTATGATACGGATTTCGCCTGTGGCAGAAACGACTGCATCTCCACCATAGATGGGGAGTTTGAGGTTTTCAGCCATACGGGTTGCGAGGGAGTGAAGGGTGTTGACGGAGAAGGGATATTCGTGTTCTACACCATTGTGGGCTTCGAGTCCGAATTTGCTGTATCCTCGTGAGGCATAATCCCATTGGAAGAAGTCTGTCCCTTCCACACCATAGAATTTGATGAGGTCGCCGACGAGATGTTCACACACGACGATGTCGCGAACGATGCCACGTCGCTGGAAAGCCTGAAGGGCTGCCTGAGCCTGTTCGCTATTGGCACAATAGACGACATCCTCACGTACCTGAGCACAAGCATCTCCGCGCTTGAGCCAGCAAGGATAGTTGATGGATTCGTCGAAACGGAAATTGGCATCTACAATCTGTGTTTCAGGGATAGGGATTCCGCTGGTCTGCAGCACAAGTGTGAGGTTCTTGCGGATGGCGTTGTGAATGCCCCAGCAGGGATTGATGGATGGAATGTGAAACAGCATCTCCAGTTCGTCCAGCAGATTGATGGTTTCCATCCCCCTATACATGCCGAAGATGGCATCTACATTTACCTGATCAAGATGGTCTGCATAGAGGGCACAGAACTCATCCTCACTCATACGATCCACCTTACACCCACTATGTTCCAACACGTCAACCACAGCCCTAAAGATGGCTGTGTCGTTGTCCGTCATATTGGGCGAAAACTGTTTTCCTCTACTAATTCCTAAAAGATGCATGATATATGGTTTTGTTGGTGGTTATTGTTGTTCTTGAAGAAAGGATTCGGCTTTGACAATGTCGTCTGCATGATCGACATCGAGAATCTTGCTGAAAGGACAAGCTTGAAGATGAAGTCCGTCGGCAACGAGCTGACGCTGGAAATTGCGCATACGGGACTGTCCGCCTTCGATGCAACGCTGGAGCGTGACAAAGGATTTATCGGTAAGGCAGTAGATTCCGCCTGAGATGTATTTGCATTCAGATTCGCCTGACTTGCCTGCGTCACTCTGTTCGTAATTCTCAACGGAATCGTGAAAGCCTGTGATGCGAAGATGGACGTCGGTAGAGACATAGAGCGGTTTTTCGTCGTCGATATAGTCAGTCACAGCCATCATGCCATCCAGACTGGAAGACCTAAAAGCATCGATGTACTGTTTGAATTCCTCTTCGCGGAAGATGGTATCGACGGTTGTCAGACAGAATTTTCCCTCACCTAAGAGTTTACTCAGTTCGTAGAAACTATGCATAGAACTGGGCGTTGTCTTGACGATAAAGCGGATAGGCAGTTGCTGCTTCTGCTGCAAGTCTTCCAGATGCTGGCGTGTCTGCGGAGTCAGGTTATTGGTGATGATGAGGATTTCCTTGGCTCCGCACGACATGAAGATGCGGATGAGGCGGTCGATCATGGCTTCACCCTGAATCTTGGCCAGGGGTTTGGGCTGCTCCACCCCTTCTTGGGCCAAACGGGAACCCTCTCCAGCTGCCAGGATGGCAAACTTGATGTCACCCGACGGTTCGTCGGAGAGTTCTTTTGCTTCTGTTGTCAGCTGTTGGAGTCCTTTGTTTCCTACTTTGATGAGCAACATACCCACAGCTGTCCAGAACAGTTCGCGAACGCGGCAGAGGATGGAGATGGACATACTCACCTGCCCTGTCATTCCCAGTTTACCGACAGACATAGCGAATCCTCCTTCACGTCCTCCCAACTGCAAAGGCAGGAAGAAGAGAAGATTGGCGAAGAGAGATGTAAATGCCAGGATGAGGAGTGCATAGACAAAGGTCAGAACGTCTCCGTCGCAGTCGGGAACAAAGAGCAGCAGCATGAAATAAATCTCGAACGACTGAAGGATGCGTCCGAAATACTCCATGAAGAAGGAAGCATAAAACGAAATTTTGTTCTGGGAATGGAGCTGGGCGATCTGCTGATCAATCTTCTGAAGGTCTTCGGCATGTGTCTCTGCGAAACGACGTCCCCATTTCCTGCAACCAGGGATGTGGGAGACGAATCGGATGAGTTTCACCACCATTCCGTTCTTATAACCTTTCACAAAAAGGTAGATGCCGCCTGCTGCGAAGAGGATGACCAGTCCCAGCAGGATGCCGATGACGGGAGTGACGGGAACGAAGATGAGGTAAAGCACGACTGCCGTCACCCAATACCAGAAATGGGAGAAGATGTGCATCATGGCGAACAGCAGAACCGACGAAGAGGCTCTCTGCACACCTATGTAAGGCTTCATCTCCATGATTTTGTAAGGTTCTCCGCCTAAGAGTCCCACAGGTGTGGCATAATTGAGGGCAAAGCCGGAAATGGTAACTTTCAGGATGCGAAGAAAAGGTATGGGACAGGGACCGCTGCCGTGAATAATGATTTTCCACGTCAGGGCATTCATGCAATAGAGCACAAGCCACATGCCGATGATGGGGATGAGCCAATAGCCGGCATGGGTGAGCTGGTGCCACAGTTCCTTGAAGCTGACTTCGAAAGTCAGCAACATGATGACGATGGCAACCAAACCAACGATAAAGAATATGTTCCTTATTTTTGTGTTCACAGAGTTTCTTCTTCGGTTACTTGGTCGAGTTTCAGTTTGTCGCTATCGTCTCGTTTCTCGTAGTATTGCTTGCGGAGCGGATGGGCATGCGACTTGTCAAACTCACGACGATGGCGGAACACGTCGATGGCTGTATAGATGGCCTGACGGAAAGAATTCTCGTCAGCTTCGTTCTTGCCGGCAATGTCGTAGGCTGTACCGTGAGCTGGTGAAGTACGAACCACAGGCAGACCAGCTGTGTAGTTCACACCATCGCCACCTGCCAGCGCCTTGAACGGAGCAAGACCCTGATCGTGGTACATAGCGAGAATGGCATCATAGTGCTTATAGTTGCCAGATCCGAAGAAACCATCGGCGGCGTATGGACCGAAGCAGCAGATTCCTTTCTTAGTAGCGGACTCTATGGCAGGAATGATGATTTGCTGTTCCTCACTACCCAGCAGACCGTTGTCGCCACAATGAGGATTGAGGGAGAGAACGGCAATACGCGGTTTGTCTATGGCAAAATCACGAACCAGCGATTCGTAGAGAATCTGTATTTTCTCTTCGATAAGCGGTTGTGTGATGTTTGCAGCAATTTTCGAGACAGGCAGATGAGTTGTCACCAATGCCACCCGCATTTGCTCGTTCATGAGAATCATCAACGCTTTCTGTCCCTTACCCAGACGTTCTTCGATATACTCCGTATGTCCTGGGAAATGGAAGTCATCACGTTGGATGGTGTTCTTGTTGATAGGAGCCGTCACCAGCACATCAATCTGTCCGTTTGCCAACGCTTTCATCGAAGCCTCCAGAGCCGTAAAGGCAGCACGTCCTGCTTCTTCCGTAGCTTTTCCGTACTCTATTTTGAGTTCGGCTTCGCCAAAGCAGTTCACCATGTTCAGTTGTCCGTCACGAGCTTCTGCTGCTGAAGGAACCAACACAAAATTCGTCTGGCTTTCGATAGCCTTACGATGATAGGTTGCGGCTTTAGGGGAACCATAAATCACAGGAGTACAAAGAGATAGGATTTCTTCATTAGAGAAAGCCTTCAATATTACTTCATAGCCCACACCGTTGATATCGCCATGTGGTATTCCGACTTTAATCTTTTGCATAAATCAAAAAGGTATATAGTAAATTATTTGTTTTCTTCTTTCTTTTCCTTGGGAAGCTGGAGTGTGTAGAGAGCAGCTTCGAGACGACGAATCATGGTTCGCTTCATCTTATTGGGTGCATAGACAAAACCCTCCACCACGATGACGCGATTGTTCAACGTATCCACCATCGAGTGTGAAACGTAAGGACCGCCCATAGCTTCGCCCGACATTTCCCAGAGTCCACGACATTCCTGAACGTAGTGTCCTTGGATCATCTTGTCCTTGACAGAAACAAACTCCCGATTGGTCTGCATCTTGCTGCCAGGATTGCGTCCTGGGATGTTGTCACCCATGAACTTGTCGCGCAGATTCAGATAACCTTTCTTCGTAAAGATTTTCTGCGTGGCATAAGGGAAGCTGTAGATGCAGATATTCTGAATGGTAGATAAGCCGTCGTCGCTCGCCCAGATAAAGTCCTCGCCGATTTTCAGCTTTCGCAAATCCGTCGGGATATTCATTTGGCAGCCGAACATTTCCTCTACCTTCTTGGCAAATTCAATGTTGTGGTGGTCTTCCAACCGCTGTGCCTCACGGTTCAGTTCCTCGTTCTGGAACAGGTTGATAAGGTATTTGGTGTGCTGTGTGATGGAAATGGAGATGGCTTCCTCAGAAGGTCCATGAATGGTCAGCACCAATTGCGGGGAAGAGAAGAGGTCGTATTGGAGTTCGTACTTGACACGTGAATAGGTGTGGTTCACGTCGATGATCACGATATTGCGGAAGAGGTTGGTCACTCGATCATAGTGTTTCTCTTCCACATGGCTCACATGGAACGTAGGTTCTTCCTGTGGCAACATCGGCATGGGCTTGTTGAGCACCTCCTGCAAAGCACGACCTGCATAGCCGTTCCACACGGAGTCGCTCGCCACCACCATCACCTCGTAGGGATTACCCGACGACTTCGGCGACAACCTACACGACACGAAAAGTGTCAAAGCAGCCAAGAGGGAAAACAGTTTCAGCTTATTCATTATTTTATTGTTTCGTTATTTCGGGATTACGGAATTACGGTATTTCGGGATTCCGGTATTTCGACATTACGACATTAGGACATTACGACATTTCGACATTACGACATTTCGACATTAGGACTTTTCTTCTTTTTTCGCTTTTGTGGACAGGAGTCCGCAGGCAGCCATGATGTCTTCTCCGCGTGAGGCACGGATGGTGGTAAAGAGTCCGTGATTCGTCAGATAATCGCGAAACTCCGTCATCGACGTGTCGTCCGTTCCTTCCAAACCTACATCAGGTATGTGATGGAAGCGGATGAGGTTCACACGGCAGTCCAGACCTCGCAGCAATTTCAGCAAAGCGTCGGCATGGACTTTAGAGTCGTTCACTCCACGGAAGACGATATATTCGAAGGAGAGACGGCGCTGATGAGCAAAATCGTATTCACGCAGCAACTCCACGATGTCGGCAATGGCGAACTGTCGTTCGGCTGGCATCAGTTGGAGACGCTGTTCATGGATAGGCGAATGAAGGCTGACGGCTAAATGGCATTGGCTTTCGTCGAGGAAACGACGTAGGTTCTTCTTCAGCCCAACAGTCGAAACCGTGATGCGTTTCGGACTCCACGCATACCCATCGTCTGAGGTCAGCAGCTCCAACGCTTTCATCACGTTATCCAGATTGTCGAAGGGTTCACCCTGTCCCATGAAGACCAGGTTGCTGAGTCCTCGTTCTCTTATTGCCCAGCTCACCTGAGCCAGGATATCGGAAACAGTAAGATTGCCTTCGAATCCCTGCTTTCCGGTCTGGCAGAACAGACAGTTCATCTTACATCCCACCTGGGTGGAGACACAAAGCGTAGCACGTTCGCCATCAGGAATAAAAACCGTCTCGACAAGTTTGCCGCTGGATGTAGGAAAAAGGTATTTCTCCGTTCCATCCACACTTTTCAGCATTTGCAGCGGTTCTGCCGCTCCCACCTCATAATTCTCTTTCAGACGTTCACGAGCCTGCTTCGACAGGTTGGTCATCTCATCCACACTTCTCACGTGCTTCTGGTACAACCATTGTCCCATCTGTTTAGCAGCAAAACGCGGCAACCCCATTTCGGTCGCCACGTCCTGCAATTGTGCTATGTTAAGTCCTAAGAGATTCATGCTATAGATTTACCTCGTTTACGACGAGGGGCAAAGGTGATTTTTTACCACGCAAAAATCGGATAATCCTTCATGATGCTGTTCACCTTCTCACGAACCGATGCAATCACGCGGTCATCTTCGGGAGAATTGAGAACCGTCTCAATCAGTTCGGCAATCAACAGCATCAGGTCTTCCTTCGCACCACGAGTGGTCATAGCAGGTGTTCCGAGACGGATACCGCTGGTCTGGAAAGCTGAACGAGTGTCGAACGGCACCATATTCTTATTGGCAGTAATGTCGGCAGCAACGAGCGCTTTCTCTGCCACTTTACCTGTGAGGTCAGGATATTTCGTGCGCAGATCCACGAGCATAGAGTGGTTGTCCGTTCCGCCAGAGCAGATGAAGAATCCACGCTCGATGAGAGCCTGAGCCAAAACGGCAGCATTCTTCTTTACCTGCTTCTGATATTCCACGAATTCAGGCTGGAGCGCTTCGCCGAAAGCCACAGCCTTAGCTGCGATGACGTGTTCGAGCGGACCTCCCTGCTGACCTGGGAATACGGCAGAGTTGAGCAAGGCAGACATCTTCTTGATTTCTCCCTTCGGAGTGGTCAGTTCCCAAGGGTTGTCGAAGTCCTTACCCAAGAGGATGATACCTCCACGAGGACCACGGAGGGTCTTATGGGTGGTAGAAGTCACGATGTGTGCATATTTCAAAGGATTGTCGAGCAGACCAGCAGCAATAAGACCTGCAGGATGTGCCATATCAATCATCAGCATGGCACCTACCTCGTCGGCAATCTGACGCATACGCTTGTAATCCCATTCACGGCTGTAAGCAGAACCACCACCGATGATGAGCTTAGGCTTGTTCTCCAAAGCCAGACGTTCCATCTCATCGTAGTCCACGCGGCAAGTGTCAGGATTCAAGTTATAGCCCACGGGCTTGTAGAGAATACCGCTGGTGTTCACGTGGCTTCCGTGAGAGAGGTGACCACCATGATCGAGGTTCAGGCCCATGAACGTGTCGCCAGGTTTCAGCACAGTCAGCAGAACGGCAGCATTTGCCTGTGCGCCGCTATGAGGCTGAACATTGGCATACTCAGCGCCAAAGAGTTGCTTCACGCGGTCGATGGCAATCTGCTCAGACTTATCCACCACTTCGCAGCCACCATAGTAGCGCTTGCCGGGATAACCTTCAGCATATTTGTTCGTCATACAGGAACCCTGAGCTTCCATTACTTGGTCGCTCACGTAGTTCTCGCTGGCAATGAGTTCCATACCTTTTAGTTGTCTCTGGTGCTCTTCCTCGATGAGGGAGAAGATGAGGTTGTCTCGTTTCATTTTTTTGTGTATAAAATAAAGAAAAAAAGTTTTTACCTTTTAATGACTTATTGATTTGGTGAATTATCGAGATAATACCAGATGGCGAACCACCTTTTATGTGTGCAAAGTTACGAATAAATTGGTAAATAAGCAAATGAACCGCAGAAAAACAATGAAATCAGCTCATAATGGCGAAGTAATCGACGATACCGACGAGATGCTGGTTGTTGTCGAGTACAAGCAAGGAGTGAATCTTGTGGGTTCGGAACATCTGTTGAATCTGGGTCAGCTTGGCATCCGGACCGATGGTCTTAGGATTGCGAGTCATGGCGTCGGCAACGGTAAGGTTGAAGAAATTCTCTCGTGCTCCTTCCACTGCCCGACGGATGTCGCCATCGGTAATGATGCCTTCTACCCGTTCGTTTTCCATCACTACACCCAGTCCTAACTTGCCACGCGAAATGTCGATGATCGCATCGCTGAGACGTACGTTGGGCGCAATAATCGGGAAGTTGTCGGTGTACATCACATCTCGAACCTTCGTGATGAGTTTGCGTCCGATGGAACCGCCAGGATGGAACATCGCAAAGTCGTTTACCTCGAAATGACGCACCTGCATCAAGGCAATCGCAAGTGCATCACCCATCGCCAGGGTTGCTGTTGTGGATGAAGTAGGAGCGAGGTTGAGCGGACAGGCTTCCTTCTCCACGCTGACGAGGATATGATGATTGGCATGATGAGCCATCAGGGAGTCAGCATCACCCGTCATCGCCACCATAGGGATTTGGCGTTCTTCGAGCGAAGCCATAAACCGCAACATTTCGTCGGTATTACCTGAGTGGGAAATCATCAGCACGATGTCGTTTGGCATAATCATGCCGAGGTCGCCGTGCATAGCGTCGAGAGGATTGATGAAGAAGGCAGGAGTTCCTGTGCTGGCAAGGGTTGCTGCCATCTTTGCGCCAACATGTCCCGATTTGCCTACACCCGTCACCACGACGTGACCTGAGCTGTGGTAAATCATATCAACCACTTGGTCAAACTGCTCATCCAGTTGTGGAATCACATCCAACAAAGCCTGTGCCTCGTCACGAAGTGCCTGAATGGCAAACTCTCTTATCTGACTCTCCATTATGATTTACGATTTAAGTATTTACGATTTACGATTGATTTACGATTTACGATATATTAATTCTCGATTTGGGGATTAGCGAAGCAATTCTTTTACGACTTGTTCGAAATCGCCCAACGGCAGCATATTCGGTCCATCGCTCAAGGCGTGATCTGGATCGGGATGAATCTCGAAGAAATAGCCGTTGTCACCAAAAGCCTTTGCTGCTAAAGCCATAGCAGGAACGAACTCGCGGTTGCCGCCTGTCTTGCCACCAGCCGCACCTGGACGTTGTACGGAATGCGTACAGTCCATGATGACGGTATCGGTAAAGCGTTGCATGTCAGGAATGTTGCGGAAATCCACCACGAGGTTGTTGTAGCCGTAGATGTTTCCTCGTTCCGTCAGCCACACCTGGTCGTTTCCGCTCTCACGCACCTTCTGCACAGGGAACTCCATATCCAGTCCAGACAGGAACTGAGCTTTCTTGATATTCACAATCTCTCCCGTCTTTGCGGCAGCCACCAGCAAATCGGTCTGACGGCAGAGGAAAGCAGGAATCTGCAACACATCCACCACCTTTCCGGCAGCTTCAGCCTGATAGCTCTCGTGAATGTCGGTCAGCAGACGAAGTCCGTATTTTTCCTTGATGTCTGCCAGCATCTGCAGACCTTTCTCCAGTCCTGGTCCGCGAAACGAACGGATGGAAGTTCGGTTGGCTTTGTCGAACGAAGATTTGAAGATGATGTCAACGCCCAGCGTCTGGCGCAAACGTACCAGTTCCTGTGCCACCGTTTCCAGCACATCCATGCTTTCGATGACACAAGGACCAGCTATGAAGATTGGAGTTTTCATGAAAAGGGAATGAAAGAACTTTGGGAATGATGGGATATATGAGAGTTATGGGAACTATATGAGTTATGGAAAAACTACTTTAAGCCTACGAAACTGGTTCCGTCGAAGGTGTAGGAAGCTTTCTCGTTGGTTTCCCAGTTTTCCATCTTGATGGTCTTGCCCACTTTCGGCAAACTCAGAGTTACGTAGGTAATGGGTAATCCGGCAGCCAGTTTCAGACGAGCTGCCTTCACACGAGCCGTCAGTTCCTTGTTGGGAACCATTTTGTGGGTCTTCGGGTTGTAGTCGTAGAACAAGGTGACAGCATAGAGGCAATCTGTATCCTTCGACCAATCCACAGCAAAGAGTTTGTTGCCGTTCTTGCAGTTCCAGTAGCAGGCTTCAAAGCCATCTCCGTCGCCCCAAGTGCTGGCAACGAAATAACCGTTTCGAGGAGAATAATCACAGAAATCGGGTCCACCACATTCTTCCATTTCTTTCTCCCATTGTTTGGGATTTTCGAAATAGTCAATGGTCTGACCTAACGCTCCGCCCCACTCTTCTGCGTACTCGTTACAGAAGGTAAGAACAAAATCCTTGATACCTGGATTCTTGATGGACTGAGACACTTGGAGTGTTTTGTCAGCCCATACCTGTTCGAAGTCGCAAAGGAAGCATTCGGGTTGAACGAATTCATGATCCTGGGCAAAACTAGTGCCTATATTCAGCAGCAAAGCTGCAAAGGTTGAGAAAATCAGTTTCTTCATTGTGCTATTATTAGTTATGTGAGCAAGTCAGAATCAAACTAATTGTGAATAAGTTAGAATCAAATGATATGTGAGTAAGTCAAAACGAACTCAGGAAAGACCTTATAATTGATTTGCATGGTCTGTTCTTCGTCCGTACGGGTTTCGTGAAGCAGGAACGTACCTTCCTCCTGTTCGGCAAACGGCTGAACATGCAGGTGTTTGAGGAAATCCACCTTCGTGCGATGCAGCACCTTGAAAGCGGTCTCCTTGGCTGACCAATGGAGCAGCATAGAAGTAATGGTGTCGGCCTGCTCATCTTCGCGAACAAAGCGTGACTTAATTCGCTGCACCCGTTCGCCAATCTGTTCGATGTCTATACCGATTTCACCTTCGTCAGCTAACGCTACAGCTACATATCCACGAGTGTGAGAGATACTGATATCCACCTTTTCGTAGTCGGGCAGATGAGGGGCACCTTTGTCATCGTAGCTGATGGGCACTTGTCGGCCCAGCATGGTGAACAGCAGCACACGCACAGCCGTAAACTCCAGCACACGTGATTCTGAATGGAAACGGTTCTTGGCTTCCGTCCGCACCACGTCCTCGTCGGGAAGGAGGGTCAGGAGTTCGTCCACGCTTTCTGTCACATGCCAGATGGCGATACGCCAGCCTTCGTAGGTTTTATCGAAATAGAGCATTTAGTTGTCTGATAAAGTGGAAGAGTTGGTTGCGTCAGAAAGGCATTTCATCGTTATTCTCTTGCGGAGAAGATACGGTTTGCGCAGAAACAGCAGGTTGATTAACAGCAGGTTGTTGTGCAGAACCTGGAGCAACAGGTGAGCCTTCACGACGTGGTGTAAGCATCTCCATGTTGTCTGCCATAATCTCCACGATTTGGTGGCGAACGCCTTGACGGTCGTCGTAGGTACGGCTCTGAATCTTACCTTCCACATAGAGTTTGTCGCCCTTGTGAACATACTTCTCTACGGTCTCGCCCAGCTTTCTCCAGAACACCACGTTATGCCATTCCGTACGGTCGGGAACCTGTGTTCCGTTGGGAAGCGTATAGCCTCGTTCGGTTGTTGCAAGTCTTACCTGCGCCACGCAGATGCCTGTATCCAGATAGCGTACCTGGGGTTCGGCACCCACATTACCAATTAACATTACCTTATTCATAGTTTTACAGTTTTGTTCATTAAATAAGCATCGAGAATCGTCATAGCAGCCATCGCCTCTACGACAGGTACGGCTCTCGGCAACACACAAGGGTCGTGACGTCCTTTCGCCTGAAGGGTGGTTTCACGTCCGTCCTTGTCAACGGTAGGTTGTTCGCGCAAGAGTGTAGCGACTGGCTTGAAGGCAACACGGAAATAGATATCCTGTCCGTTGCTGATACCACCCTGAATGCCTCCGCTATGGTTGGAGCGTGTGGAAATGGTTCCGTTGTCATTAAAGAAGATATCGTTCTGCTCGCTACCACGTTGGTTCACACCTGCAAAGCCTTCGCCGTATTCGAATCCTTTTACGGCATTAATGCCCAGCATGGCGCTTCCCAACAAAGCATGAAGCTTGCCGAAGGCTGGTTCTCCCAGTCCTGCAGGACATCCCTTCACCACACACGTAATCACGCCTCCTATGGTGTCGCCGTCGGCTTTCACGTCGATAATCAGCTGCGCCATCCGCTCTGCCACAACGGGGTCGGGACAACGAACGGCATTCTGCTCAATCAGGCTGAAGTCCAACTGGCTGTAATCTTTCTCCACACAGATGTTGCCCACCTGTGAGGTATAGGCGGTTACGGAAATTCCTAACTGACGAAGCACCATCTTGGCAAAGGCACCTCCCACCACACGAGCGATGGTCTCACGGGCAGACGAACGTCCACCTCCACGATGGTCACGCAATCCGTATTTCTGGGTATAGGTGAAGTCAGCATGGGAGGGACGGAACACGTTGCGCATATTCTCGTAGTCAGAAGAATGCTGGTTTTCGTTGCGCACAAGGAAACCGATGGGCACACCTGTAGTCTTGCCTTCGAACACGCCCGAAAGGATTTCCACATGGTCTGCCTCAGCCCTCGACGTTGTCAGCTGACTTTGTCCAGGACGACGACGGTCCAGTTCCTGCTGCACGAAATCCATATCCACGTCGATGCCGGCAGGCATTCCGTCGATCACTCCGCCAATCCCCACTCCGTGACTTTCACCAAAAGTGGTCAGGGTGAATATGTTGCCAAAGGTATTTCTCATTTTTCTCTTCGTGATGCTGAAATTAGTGGTGGTGTCCGCATCCACAATGATCGTGGCCACACTCATCGTGTCCACAGGCATCGTCGCCACAGCAGCAGCCACAGCCACAATCGTCGTTAGCCATCATGTTCACCATACCAGTAATCTCGTCGCTGGAAGCTTCACGGTTTTCCACCACCATACCTACAAAATGAAGGTCCTGACCAGCACGGGGATGGTTCAGGTCGATTGTGACGGCGTCATCCTTTACCTCGATAACAGTAGCATTGAATCGTTCGCCATCCTCTCCCTGCAGGGGAATGATATTGCCTTCAAAGATGCGCTCCTTATCGAAACGTCCGTCGAGTTCAAACACGTGTTTCGGTACGTCGAACATCAGCTCGTCCTTAAATTCGCCGTAGGCATCAGCACAAGGAATCACGAAGTCGAACTTTTGACCTTTTGCCAGACCCACCACTTCCTTTTCGAAAGCAGGCAGCACACATTGCAGGTTGCTGATAAACTGGAACGGATGTACTGTGTCACATTGTTCCACGAGGGCTTCCTGTTCGTCTTCCTCGTCTTTTACGTATAGCTTGTAGGATACCGCTACATAGTTGTTTTCGATTGCCATATTTCTGTATAATGTTTAATGTTTAGTGTCTTATGAACATATTTCCCTGCAAAGATACGAAAAATTCTTCATTCTTCATTCTTCATTCTTCATTTTTTCGTAACTTTGCACCACCTTTATTAAAAACTGAGAAGAATCACATGAAAATTCGCTTCATTTTCACGCTTACGTTGTCAGCTCTACTCTTTGTGGGTTGCAACAACAAACAGAAAGGAGACGACCAGCTTCCTTCGGACGAACAGGAAAACACGGAGCTTACCGATCAAGGAGAGGCTGACGAGTCTGATAACAGCCAGACTGTTGACGCAGAACAGGATGCTGGCGTAGAGATGGTAGAGGCTTCCATCCCTATCAAGACAGATTTCTACAGCATTACCAACCTCAGCAACATCAATATCGTGTATGAGCAAGGCAATCCCAGCATACGTTTCGAGGGTAGCAGCACGGCTTTGCAGAACCTGCGTTACGACTACGACGGAGGGGTGCTTACCTTGCGTAGCGAAGGTTCGAAGGACGAATTCTCCAAACAGATTCAGCAAGCAGAGAAAGCCACTATCTATATAACTAATAAGGAGTTGCGAATCATCGCCGTTTGCGGAGCTGGTTCGTTCTCCTGCCACACGCCCTTCCGTTCCACACAGTTTCAGGCAGGCTGTATGGGTAGCGGCGGTATTATCATCGACCAGATTGACTGCCAGACATTCCGCTACGAAGCCACAGGTCCAGGCAAGGCAGTCTTTGCCAACATACGGGCAGACGAAGTGAAGCTCCTTCAATACGGCACAGGACCTATCGAGGCGACAGCTTCAGCCAAGACCGAAGCTATCATTGACTTGGGCAATACGGGTGATGTCAAGGCAGACGTCACAGCTCCTTCCGTTGCCACCATCTCTTCAGGCGCAGGCAATCTCGACCTTCATGTGCAGGCCGACCGACTCGAAGCCTCCGTTCTCGGCAACGGCACCACCACCCTTTCCGGTCACGCCAAGCAAACAAAATTCAAAAATACTCCAACCGGCAAAATCGTGAACAATTTGGAGAAATAAAGAATGATGGAAGAATAAGAATTACCCCCAGCCCTTCCGAATGGAGAGTTGGGGGTAAATTATGCATTTTCAATTATGCATTATGCATTATCAATTATGCATTAAATAATGCTTTTAACCGCTTCAAGCATTCCCTTTTCATGAATGAGGTCGAGGTAATTCTTTACAAGCGACGTGAGACCTGGAACCGTCTCGTTCAGGTTCTCATGCCAGATGAAGTCGGCAGCCAGCACACCTTCAGCCACACGCTGGGTATCGCCCGTTGACCACAGTTGCTTCAGCAATTCCACGATTTCTGCGGCATCGTTCGGTTCGATAGGAGCGCCATCGGCACGTGTTCCACCTTTGTAATAAGTGATGATGGCAGCCAGACCGAACACCAGCCCCTTGGGCAGCTCACCCTTGCGTTCCAGATAGACCTTCACGCCAGGCAGGTCGCGTGTTTCGTACTTAGGGAAGGAGTTGAGCATGATGCTCGTCACCTGATGATCCACGTAAGGGTTGTTGAAACGTTCGAGCACGTCGCTGGCAAACTTCTTCAGTTCGTCCATCGGCAGGTTAAGCGTTTCCATCAGTTCCTCGAACTGTACCTTGTGGATATATTTTCCTACAACAGGATGGTTGCAGGCATCACGCACGATATTGATGCCGCTCAGGTAAGCCACAGGCGAGAGAACGGTATGCGGACCGTTGAGTAACGTCACCTTTCGTTCGTGGTAAGGCTTCTCGCTGGGAGCGATCAGCACATGCAAACCGGCTTTCTCGGCAGGGAACTCACGACGCAACTGGGCAATCGACATATTCTCCGGCTTCTCAATCACCCAGAGGTGGAATGCTTCGCCTTGAACCACGAGGTTGTCTGCATAGCACACCTTCTTCTGGATGTCCGCAATTTCCTTGCGTGGGAAGCCTGGTACGATGCGGTCAACAAGGGTGGCGCACACATAGCAATACTTCGTGAACCACTCCTTGAACTTCGCGTAATCCTTGCCGAAGTCGTCCTTCCATAGCTCGATATACTTGAAGATGCAGTCTTTCAGGTGGTGTCCGTTGAGGAAAATCAGTTCACAAGGCATGATGATAAGACCCTTCGTCTTGTCGCCCTTGAAAGTCTGGAAACGGCGGTAGAGCAGCTGGGTAAGCTTACCTGGATAGCTCGAAGCAGGCGTGTCGCTCAGCTTGCAAGCAGGATCGAAGGCAATACCTGCTTCCGTCGTGTTCGAAATCACGAAACGGATATCGGGCTGGTCAGCCAACGCCATGAAAGCAGCATTCTGGCTGTAGGGATTGAGTGCACGGCTGATGCAGTCGATTCGTTCGAGTGAGTTCACAGCCTTACCGTTCAGACGTCCCTGCAGGTTCACATGGTAGAGGCAGTCCTGACCGTTGAGCCAGTCCACCATACCGCGTTCGATGGGCTGAACCACCACAACCGACCCGTTGAAGTCCGTCTTCTGGTTCATGTGATACACTATCCAATCGACAAAACAACGCAGGAAATTTCCTTCGCCAAACTGGATGATTCTCTCAGGTGCATGGCTCTTCGGAGCCGTGCGAGCGTTCAAAGCTTTCATATTATATAACGTTTAAAGTTTATCGTTTAACGTTTAAAGATTAATATTTATAATTTAAAATTTCTACATCACCACCCTCCCCGTCTTGTCGATATATACCCATTTATCTTGCAAGAGGAAGTTCTTGGAGTCGGAGACCTTGGCTAGTCCGTTCTTGAAGAGATTTACCTTCTTCCATTGACAGGCAATCACCTCAGAGCCGTAGCGGTCGATGAATCCCCATTTCTTGTTGTCGCGACTGCAGGCAAAGGCACGTCCGTTGTGGAAATGTCCCACAGCCGAAAACTCCTTGCAAGGAAGAACCATATCCCCTTTCAGGTTGACGATTCCCTTGAATTCGTAGTTGCTCGTCTGACTCGCGCCCCTAGCATAATGAGGTCGCAAGCCGAAGCGTTCCACTTCCGCCTGTTCCGCGTCAACCTTTGCCTTCACAGCCTCGTCAATCAGGTAGCCTGGACTGGCAACATCTTGCGATTTATTCAAGATTTTGAGGGATTTTATAATTTATAATGAGATTATTTCTGCAAATATACAAATAATAATTCATAAGCCACGCATTACAGCTCATGAATTTGCCTTTCCTTTCCCACTTTTGCATTCCTGCACCTCAATTTGCCACACAGAAGATGCGATTTAGGCTTTTTTAATCATCTGCGATTAAACGGAAAGACGGAACGGCAGTCTATCTGCAAAAAGCAACTCTATTTATTCACACTAAACACTTAACAACATGGAAAAGAAATCAATCATTCAGAAATCTCTTTTGTTCCTTCTCCTGATGGGAATGGCAACAATGAGTTACGCTCAGCGCTACACAGTCAATCAAGGCAGAGTGTATTTCGGTAACGAACATATAAGAAATGCAGACCCACGCACATTCGTGGATTTGGGTAACGGCTACGCCAAGGACATCAATAATGTTTACAAGGCAGGACGCATATTGGAATATGTTGACCCCTCCACTTTCCGTCTGAAAGAACCGCATGCAGGACGTCGTCAGGATAATTATGAACAAGGCTATCATCCCTACGAAGGCGGGTATCAACCCTATGAAGACAACTGGGCACCAGGGGCGCACAGAGGTTATTTCAAAACCACATGGAACGTCTATTATGGTGACAAGAAACTCGACGCTATGCCCAGCACCTTCCAGGACTTAGGCGGTGGCTACGCTAAGGATTCCTTCAATGTCTTTTACTACGGAGAGAAGATAAAGGGTGCAAATGGTTCCACCTTTACCATCCTGGGTGGCGGATATTCCAAGGACTCCTTCAACGTCTATTACCTCGGTGACAAGATTCAAGGTGCTTACGCCTCCACTTTCAAGGTATTGGGCAACGGCTATGCTGAAGACTCCTTCAATTCCTACTATCGTGGTCGCAAACTGAAATAGCCACCCACGAACAAAGTACCAATTACAAGTTCCGGAACTGTGGATTGTGCCTTTCCTTCACCGCTACGCACTCCATCTCGATGAGCCAAGTGGGTCGGCAGACGGGAGCTAAGGTAATAATATAAGGTATAGATGGGAAGCGCTTCTTGAACATACGGCTGACCAGCTCGTAATCTGCCACATCACGCAGATAGACAATGATTTGCATCACATCGTCGAAGGTGGTATCGGCCTCAGCCAGAAGCGTTTCCACATTCTCCCACATGCGCTGCGTCTGCTTCACCACATCACCCACATGCATCACTTCGCCTTTGTTGTTGATGCTGGCGGTACCGCTGATATAGATATGGGCACGATCTCCATATTCCAAACAGACGCCTCGTTCGAAGGTCACACCATATTCATAAGTGGGATTGAGGTGGGTTGGTGCATAGAGATAACGCTGCTGAGCTGGATCGAAGCCTGTCAACGCATAGGTTCCCAACTGCACAAGTGCTTTGGTTTCGGCAGGATTGCCGCCAATGCCGGTAGAAGCGATGAAGTGGGTCTGAGGGGTTAGTCCCTGCTCCACAAAGTTCTCACGACGGGCTTTCACCATACCCGCATATTGGGTATCCACATCACGAACATAGAACCAGGTGCGGATGCAGTTCTCTGCCAACGTGGCTCCTAAGCGTTGCAAATCAGCTTCGTAGGTTTTCAACAAAGTCGTGGTCTGCTGGGCAGAGTCACCCTGTTCACTCACCATTCCCATCTTCCACAAATGACGGTAACCATTATGTTCGCTCACCACCATACCAGCCTCCTGACTAACTTTGCTACCACGCTGCATATATATCCACACACCCAGCTTCGAACCGTCGAGCGGTGCTTGCTGGATAAACGAACAGGCACAATCAGCATCGGGTTTCATTAAGGGACGCTGGTTGGTGCTGTCGCTCAGAAAATAACGCTTCAGCACCTTCTTCGCTCCAGCCATTTCGGGTAAGGACAACAGATGCTGCTCACCCTCACAGATTCTGCGAAGCTGCTGAGAGAATGGTTCCTGACGTGGCTCTACATGAAGAATTGCGTGGAACTCCTCCACAGGGCACTCCTCCACTCCACTCTTAGGTGCAAACGCCGATAGCTGGACAGTCACACCCACATCATCAATATATATATTTTTGGTAAACACTTATGAGTTGTTTATTTTTAATGGGTGTGCAAAGTTACGATTAAGTGAGCGAAAAAACAAATTTTTATTTGATTTTTTCCGAAATGATGGAGCTGCGAGAGCCATTATGCTGCCAAAACCTCACCACTACAGGCAGATGGTCGCTATATCCACCATGATAACTGGGTCCGTAGAAAGTTCGATAGGGACGCTGCCCACGGTACGTATCATCGTCCTCTAACAGGAACGGCAACCGTAACACTTCCACAAGACTGGGGTCTGTTCGCATCGGACTGTCACTTCTCAGCAAATTCCCAGAAACAATCACTTGGTCTATCCAGTTCCAGCTTCCGTGCCATTTATAACTTCCGCCATCCTTTTCCTTTCCCCTCATCATATTATATAAGGTATAAGGGGACGCATCGACAAGGTGGCGTTTCTTTCCTTCGAAAGGAGCGACCGTTCGAAACGCTTTCCGAAAGACAGACGAACGGGGAGTATCGTTGAAATCGCCAGCCAACAGGAGCAAAGGTCGCTGACGAACCCGCAATACCGAATCCACATGCTGCCGAACCCTTGAGGCAATCTGCTTCCTTGCCCTTTCTGCCGTTCCCGCTCCCAACTTCGACGGCAAGTGGCACCCATACACATCTAATGTATCTCCTGTTGCCAGCTGTCCCCACACATGTAGGACTGGCCGAACCTGTTCTGTGTTCTCGTCTTCAGAAACTGGTGGTTCGTCGCTATGAAGTCTTACTTCGTCAGTTCCAAGCAATTGGAAGGTGCGGGGTGAATAGACGATGGCTACGTCAATACCACGAGCTGTGTGGTTGTGGGTCATGACATAGGAATAGCCCATATTGGTTAATGATGTACGGTGGAGCAGATGGGTAAGGACGGTGTCGTTCTCCACTTCCTCCAACACCACCACATCCACAGGCTTCAGCGTGTCTGCAGCGGCAATCACCTGAGCGATACGTCTGAGTTTGCGAAAATACCTGTAACGGGTCCAATGGTTCTGTCCGTCTGGCAGGAAATCCTGATCCTGATGACCCACATCGTGAATCGTGTCGAATGCATTCTCGCAGTTATAGGTCAACAAAGTGAAGGATGTCTGTGCCGATGAGGGCAGAACGGAAAGGAAGAAAAAGAGAAAGAGGAGGCGCATTTATGTATGTGAGAAATAGGCGATTTTTGCCTGACGGAGGATATCGCTGGCAAAGATGAAGTCGTCGAGGGCTTTATTGTCTGCCTGCAGGATTTCCTTGTTGGTTCCCTGCCACTCTGCCCTACCTCCACAGATAAAGGTGATACGTTCTCCGATTCCCATCACGGAGTTCATGTCGTGGGTGTTGACAATGGTGGTGATGTGGTCTTCGTGGGTGATACCGGCAATGAGTTCGTCAATCACAAGCGATGTCTTGGGGTCGAGTCCTGAGTTGGGTTCGTCGCAGAAAAGGTAGCGTGGCTGCAGAACGATGGCACGGGCGATGGCTACACGTTTCTGCATACCTCCAGAGAGTTCGCCAGGAAACTTCTTTTCGGTTCCTGCGAGATTGACACGTTCGAGGCAAAGTCGTGCGCGTTTCACACGGTCTTCGTAAGGATCATCGGAGAACATATTCAGCGGAAACATGACGTTGTCGAGCACCGACATGGAATCGAACAGGGCTGCGTTCTGGAAAATCATTCCCATCTCACGGCGCAGGAGGATGCGTTCGCGTTTCGAGAGTGAACAGAAATCGCGTCCGTCGTAGAGGATATTGCCTCGAGTCGGTGTGAGCAGACCAACGATATTCTTCATCAGCACGGTCTTTCCACTACCGCTCTGTCCGATGATGAGGTTGATCTGTCCGTTCTCAAAGACAGCATTGATGTCGGTGAGTACTTCCTTGTCGTCGAACGATTTATAGAGATGTTGTATTTCTATCATTACTTCAGTATTTGTGTAAGGAAGATATCTGCAAAGAGGACGAGGATGCTGCTGAGCACGACGGCATCTGTGGAAGATTTTCCCACTTCCACCGAACCGCCTTTTACGCTATATCCCTTATAGGCGGAAACGCTGGTGATGATGAACGCATAGACGATGGCTTTCAGCATACCGCACCAGAAGAACCATTGGTTGAATTCGTAGCGGAATCCTTCGGTCAGCTCCGGAACGGTGGTAATACCCAGTAGCGAGGTGGAGTACGCACCTAAGATACCTGTTGCCACACTGAAAGTGACGAGAATGGGCATGATGGTCATCAGTCCCAGTATCTTGGGAAGGATGAGGTAGTTAGCTGAGTTCACACCCATGATATCGAGGGCATCTATCTGTTGGGTGATTCGCATGGTGCCCAGTTCGGAAGCGATGTTCGAACCCACCTTACCCGAGAGAATCAGACACATGATGGAGGAGGAAAACTCCAGCAGCATGATTTCACGGGTGGTATATCCCACCACCATCTGTGGCATCCACGGACTTTGGATGTTAAGTTTGATCTGCAGACAGATGACTGCACCTATGAAGAAAGAGATGATCAGGACGATGCCGATGGAGTTATAACCGAGTTGATACATCTCCGTCACATACTGACGAAAGAACATTCGCCAGCGGTCGGGGATGGAGAGGACTCTTCCCATCAATTGTATATACTGACCTATCTCTGTCAGGCTTCCTTTGAGAGTTATCATAGAGATTTTTTGCTTTGAAATGACAAAATTAGAGTTTTCTCTGCAATAATTCAAAAAAAAACCGTAAATTCGCACTCAAATCACAAAAATTCTACTCTATGGCAGAAGAAATCGCATCAAAAACAGCAACAACGAATGCAGGCGACGAACTCATTCCCGATTATTCAGAAGAACGCGGAACACTCTACACGCGTCACCTTGTGAAGACCTATGGCAAGCGTACCGTGGTGAACGATGTCAGCATTCATGTGCGACAAGGCGAGATTGTCGGTTTGCTGGGTCCTAACGGTGCCGGCAAGACCACTTCGTTCTATATGACCACAGGTCTGGTGGTACCCAATTCCGGAAAAGTGTTCCTGAACGATCAGGAAATCACCAACTTCCCCGTCGCCAAACGGGCAAAGGCTGGTGTGGGTTATCTGGCACAGGAAGCATCGGTGTTCCGCACCATGAGTGTGGAAGACAATATCATGTCGGTGCTGGAAATGCGGACAGGTCTCACACGAGCTGAGAAGCGGGACAAGATGGAAAGCCTGCTCGACGAGTTCCGTCTGCAGAAAGTACGCAAGAACCAAGGTAACCAACTGTCGGGAGGTGAACGACGCCGTTGCGAGATAGCCCGCTGTCTTGCCATCGACCCTAAGTTCATCATGCTCGACGAACCTTTCGCCGGCGTTGACCCCATCGCCGTCGAGGACATCCAGTATATTGTCTGGAAGCTGAAGGACCGCAACATTGGCATCCTCATCACCGACCACAACGTGCAGGAAACGCTCTGTATCACAGACCGCGCCTACCTGCTGTTCGAAGGAAGAATCCTGTTTAAGGGAACACCTCCCGAACTGGCTTCCAACAGCATCGTCCGCGACAAATACCTGGGTTCGAACTTCGTGCTCCGTCCCAAAGACTTCCAGCTCATCGAAGAGAAGAAACTCCGTGAAGCCGAAGAGGAAGGATAAGCCCTTTTTCTTGCAACATTCTGCTTGGCATACGACTTTATTTGCAGATTTCTTCCCAAAGAATTGCGCTATATCAATTTTAATTCGTAACTTTGCACGTTGTACATTGTACCTCTTCATTTGTACGTTGTACATCGTCCTTATAAAATTGCACTATTTATGATCATGAATAACTGGTTCGAGTGTAAGGTAGCAACCGAGAAGACACTCGAAGGAGGCGCCACGAAAGTGGTGACAGAACCCTATCTGGTCGATGCGCTCAACTTCACAGAAGCTGAGGCTCGCATCATCAAGGAAATCACCCCATACTGCAACGGAAAGCTCGATGTGAAGGACATCCGACGAGTGAGATACTCAGAGATGTTCCCCTCCGATGCCGAAAGTGCAGACAAATGGTATAAGGTGAAGTGTATGTTCATCACGCTGGACGAAAAGACGGAGACGGAGAAGAAGACTGCCAGCCTCATGCTGGTACAGGCTTCCGACCTCCACGATGCCGTAAAACGGTTCGACGAAGGAATGAAAGGGTCGATGGTGGACTACGAAATCCACACCATCCAAGAGACCAAGATCATGGATGTCTTCCCCTTCGAAGCTGAGAGCAGAAAACCAGCCGATAAACCAGAGTTTGAATGATTGCCGACGTCATAACATCTATCCGCCAGCAGTTGCCTGAGGGTGTTCAGCTGGTTGCCGTTTCGAAGTTCCATCCTGCCGAAGCCATTCGCGAGGCCTACGAAGCAGGACAGCGGATCTTCGGCGAAAGCCACGTTCAGGAAGTGATGGCAAAGGTCGATGTATTACCCCAGGATATTGAGTGGCACTTCATCGGTCACCTCCAGACGAACAAGGTGAAGTATCTCGCTCCCTACGTTTCGCTCATCCACGCCGTCGACTCCATGAAACTGCTGCGCGAAATCAACAAACAGGCAGAAAAGGCGGGTCGCACCATCCGTTGCCTCTTGGAGCTGCATGTAGCGCAGGAGGAATCGAAATATGGATTCACACCCGACGAACTCCTGGCTTTGCTGAACGAAGGTGAGTGGCGCCAACTGACACATGTGCAGATCTGCGGACTGATGACGATGGCAACCTTCACCGACGACGAGACACAGATTCGCCGTGAGTTCCAGTTGGCTAAACAGACGTTCGATCGTGCCAAAGCGGAATACTTCCACGATGAACCGTCCTTCTGCGAACTCTCAATGGGAATGAGCCACGACTACCCCATCGCCATTGAGGAAGGCGCTACCCTCGTCAGGATCGGCACCATGATTTTCGGAGAAAGAAACTACAATTGACGATATGGACAAGCTACAGGAAAGAAGCAAAGACATTGCCAGAGATCTGGCGCGTCGCTACGGTACGCTCACACCGGAGCAACTCGATGCGTTGGCAGCCATCATCACACCCATCCGACTGAAGAAAGGTGACAAGCTGTTACGCATAGGCGACGTGTGCGAGAACATCTATTACCTGTCCCACGGACTGCTCAGACAGGTGTATATCAAGAACAAGAAGGAACTCACCGAGCATATCGCCTACGAAGGCGGCATCGTGATGTGTATCGAAAGTCTCTTCCGTCAGACGCCTTCCAAACTGGCTGTAGAGGCATTGGAGCCTTCCGTGGTCTATGCCATCTCCTTCGAAGAATTCTCGGCATTGACCCACGAAGCCTATTCCTACTGCGCCATCCTGCTGGCCATTCTCGAAGAGTCGCTGATTATCTCTCAGGAGAAAGCCGACACACTCCGTTTTGAGTCAGCGAAGGAACGGTATATCCGCACCCTGCAGGATCATCCCGACATCATCCGACGTGCTCCGCTGAATATCGTGGCGTCCTATCTCCAGATGACCCCTGAGACCCTCAGCCGTGTGCGTACAGCCCTCAACGCCAACTAACTACCATCCATCCCTATGGCAACCCTCATCGACATACCCCAAGTCAGCGACGAACGCGGCAGCCTCTGCTTTGCCGAATGGCAAGACCTGCCGTTCCAGCCTCAGCGTGTCTTCTGGATCTACGGAGTAGGCAAAGGAAAGACACGCGGAGGACATGCGCACAGCCAATGTCAGGAACTCATCTTCCCCGTCAGCGGCAGTTTCGACATCTTTGTCGATGACAGGAAAAAAGCGGAGACCATCCACATGGATTCGCCTCAGCGTGGCATCCTCATCGACAAGAATGTGTGGTGCGAACTCAAGAACTTCAGTCCTGATGCCGTTGTCGTCGTCTTGGCATCCTGTGCCTACATGCGCGACGGATATATCAATGATTATGATTCGTTTAGAGCCTTATACATCTGACTTCCAGTCCCAGTGGAACGAACTGGTGACACGTAGCAAGAACGGCACGTTCCTCCTCGACCGCCGCTTCATGGACTACCATTCTCACCGTTTCACCGACTGCTCCCTGCTCTTCTTCCGAGGCAGCAGACTGGTGGCTTGTCTCCCTGCCAACTACGTGCAGAGCGAACAGACCGTCTATTCGCACCAGGGACTCACCTACGGCGGACTCATCATGGACGACAGCGTGGGTTCGGTGGAGGTGATGCAGATGTTCAGCCTGTTCCGCGACTATTATCGGAACACGCTGGGAGCCACACGAATGATCTACAAACCAACTCCTTACATCTACCATCGTCAGGCTTCCGAAGAACCGCTCTATGCGCTGTTCCGCAACGACGCATCACTCGTGGCACGTGGTTTATCCACATCCGTCAATCTCTCCCAACCCATCCCCCTGCAGGCACGTCGTCGCAGCGGAGTGAGAAAGGGAATCGAACATCGGCTGGTCATCACCGAAACGACCGACCGGAAAGACTATCAGGAATTCTGGGATGTGGTCAACACAGGATTGCAGGACCGTCATGGGGTGAAGCCCGTACACAGCGTCGATGAGATGCTGCTGCTGAACAGCCGCTTCCCCAACAACATACGACTTTTCGTCGAACACGATGAAGGTGGTGAGCTGGTGGCAGGAGCCTGGCTTTTCATCACCGACTGTGTCGTTCATGTACAATATATGGCTACGAGCAATCCTGGGCGTCAGATTGGCGCACTCGATTATCTCATAGCCACACTCATCGAGAAGCGTCCCTGGATGATTCTACCCGACGGACAGCCTCTGAAAAAAGCTCCTGTATTCTTCGATTTCGGCATCTCCACCGAATCCAGCGGACACAACCTCAACGAAGGCTTAATCTTCCAGAAAGAAGGCTTCGGTGCCCGCGGCATCTGCTACGACTTCTGGCAACTCCCCCTTTAATTATTTACCACCGTGTCCACGGCATCAGCCGTGGGTTTCCTGTGCTCGGCGGTTTCCCCGTCGAGTCTCAAATCGACACGTTGTGCAAAATATCGAGCAGCGCGTGGTCGATTTCACGGGTCGCACGGACCGCACGCGAGAAAGGCACATAGACGATTTCGTCGTTGTCAATTCCGATCATCACATTGCGCAGACCCTTACGCAGCGCCTCGATGCTGGCATTACCCATACGGCTGGCAATGATGCGGTCGTGTGCCGTAGGATGACCGCCTCGCTGCTGGTGACCCAGAATCGAAACACGCACATCCAGCTCAGGATATTCCTGCTTCGCACGTTCGGCATACTGCAAGGCACCACCCGTCTCTTCGCTGGCAGCCACCAACACAATACTGCTCGACTTCGTCTTGCGGAATCCGTTCTTGATGAAATTCGCCAGCTGGTCTTCCTGCACCTGCACCGATGGGATGATGGCTTCCTCGCAACCCGAAGCGATGGCTCCGTTCAGCGCCAGGAATCCGGCATCGTCACCCATCACTTCCACAAAGAACAGACGTTCGTGGCTGGTGGCTGTGTCGCGAATCTTATCCACACATTGCATGATGGTGTTGAGCGCCGTGTCATAGCCGATTGTCGTGTCCGTTCCGCAGAGGTTGTTGTCGATGGTGGCAGGAATGGCAATACAAGGAATATCATATTCCTGCGCAAAGATGCGTGCACCGTGGATGGTGCCCACGCCGCCAATCACCACCAGTGCATCGATGCCCTCACGCTTCACATTCTCGTAGGCAATCTTACGTCCCTCCTCCGTCAGGAATTCCTTACTGGGAGAGGATTTCAGAATGGTTCCGCCAAACTGCAGGATGTTGCTCACATTCTGCGTCTGAAACTCCACGATCTCTCCGTCGATCAGTCCTTTGTAACCACGACGGACAGCCTTCACACGCCATCCGTTATAGATCGCACTACGGGTGACGGCGCGAATGGCGCAGTTCATACCAGGGGCATCGTTGCCCGAAGTCATGATTCCGATACACTTAATCTCCGACATTATATATAATTTACGATTTACAGATTTACGATTTACAATTTAAGCATCCAGCGTCCTTTTTTCTTGACCATCGTCTGCGAGCAGGCAATCGAGTCGTCCGAAGCAAAGTGCTGATAATAGTAGAGCGTCAGCGTCGAGTCAGCACCGGCAACCGTATCATAGACCGAGATGCGAGTCAGCTTCCCATGCCGACGAACCATCCGTTCCGTGTTCTGCTGCACTGCCAGCTGTCGCCAAGCCAACTGCGTGGAGTCCAGCTCACTGCTCTCAACCGTCAGCTCCATATACCCCTGCCAGTCGCTCAGACTCAGTTTCGCTACGGCAGAAACCAGCGCCTGCTGTTCAGGCGGCAAATTCGAAGTATCATCACCCTTACAACCCACCAAGCAACAGCCACTTACCATCAGGCATAGACCCACCAAAAGTCCTGCCATCCATCTTTCTTCCCCCCTTGGGGGGATAAGAGGGGGGCTTCCCTTACTTCTGTCTAACATACACATTGATGGGTGTTCCCGTGAATTCCCAGTGCTCACGGATCTGGTTTTCCAAGAAACGCTTATAAGGATCCTTCACATATTGCGGCAGGTTGGCATAGAACACAAACGAAGGAACGCGAGTGTTCGGCAGCTGCATGCAATACTTGATCTTGATGTATTTACCTTTGATGGATGGTGGAGGCGTTGCCTCGATGATGGGTAGCATCGTTTCGTTCAGACGAGCCGTCGATACCTTCGTCGTGCGGTTCTGATACACCTTCTGCACCTCTTCCAGAATGCGGAAGATACGTTGCTTCGTCACAGCGCTGGCAAAGATGATGGTGAAGTCCGTGAAAGGCGCCATACGTTCGCGGATCGTCTTCTCGAAATAGCGGATGGCGTCGTTGCTCTTGTCCGTAGCCAGGTCCCATTTATTCACCACAACCACCAGACCCTTCTGGTTCTTCTGCACCACCTGGAAGATGTTCACGTCCTGACCCTCGATACCACGCGTGGCATCCACCATCAGCACACAGACATCCGAGTTCTCGATGGCACGGATCGAACGCATCACGCTGTAATACTCCAAGTCCTCGTTCACCTTGTTCTTCTTGCGGATACCAGCCGTATCCACCAAGTAGAAGTTGAAGCCGAACTTCTCGTATTTCGTATAGATGGAATCGCGGGTCGTACCGGCAATATCCGTCACCACGTGGCGGTCATCGTCGAGAAACGCGTTGATGAGTGACGACTTGCCTGCATTGGGACGACCCACCACAGCGATACGAGGAATATCCTCCTCAATCACCTCCGTCACCTCCTTCGTGAAGCTCTGCATCACGGCATCCAGCAGCTCACCCGTACCGCTGCCCGTCAACGACGAGATGCAGTAAGGGTCGCCCAGACCCAGGGAATAGAACTCCGCAGCGTCATACCGCTGTTCGTTCGAATCCACCTTGTTGCAAACCAGCAGCGTCGGCACTTTCGAACGACGCAGGATGTCGGCGACAGCCATATCCAGATCCGTCACACCCGTCTTGTTATCCACCAGGAACAGGATGACGTCACATTCCTCAATGGCGATCTTCACCTGCTTACGGATTTCTCCCTCAAAAATATCATCGCTGTTCACCACCCATCCGCCGGTATCGACCACAGAGAACTCCTTGTTTCCCCATTCGCACTTACCGTATTGGCGGTCGCGAGTCGTACCCGCCTCGTCACTCACGATAGCGTGGCGAGTCTTCGTCAGGCGGTTAAACAGAGTAGATTTACCCACATTGGGGCGTCCCACGATAGCTACTAAATTACCCATTAAGTATTTCGTTTTAATTACAGGGTACAAAGTTAAGTATTTTTTTTTGAAGCAACAACAAAAACGCAAATTTTATGCAAAATTCCTTTTCTTATTTAATTCTTCGCTCTTTACTCTTCACTCTTCACTTTCTTTTAGGGTCTAAAAAACTCCTTTCCAGCAACGAGTGCTGAGCAGGAGGCTATAAATTGAACCTCCCACCCATCACGGGCAGGAGGCTCCACATTCATAGCCTCACAACCTTACTTTTGCAATTTTCGTTTGTGTGTTCCGTGACGCGCTGACACGCTGACAAACTGACATTTGGTTTTTTCTCTTGCACCGCAAACTCTGAATATGTTCCGTGACGCACATACACACATACATTTGTTTTTTTCTTTGCACCGCAAACCCTGAATATGATTGAACACTGCTACACTGCTACATTTGTATATTGAATTCAACGTTTTTCAGGGTAAGACACTCTCAATTTACAGAAAAGAGGAGGATTATAAAGAAGTATTATAGTTACTTTTATATTTTATTATATATATTATATATATAAATATATATAATATATATAATAAAATATAATATCACATCATAATGAATTTTGAAAAAACTAAATGTAGCAGTGTAGCAGTCATGATAAATCGGTGTTTGGTAAAATCTCAAAAGCAAATGTCAGCTTGTCAGTTTGTCAGCGCGTAGTAAAATCACTTAAACCAAAAGTGAGGTGGTGAGGTGGTGAGGTGGTGAGGTGGATTGGACTATGCAAAAAGCAAATGTATGTGTGTATGTGTGTATGTGTGTCGGTGCGTGAGAAGCCAGTCCCCTGAATCAGGGTAGTGGTTACTATTCGCTTTAACTGCAATCTCCACCTTGCATAACTGAAAATTAATTTTGCCTTAAGACTTACGAAATTTTCCCTTAAGAGAAAGTTGGCTGAGACTTAAGGCAAACAGCACTTTTGCCTTAACACTACTTTTTGAACGCCATAATTTAACACTTAATGTTAAATTATGCGCCCGATAAAAAGTTTCTTTATAATTGTTTGCATATTACAAAATAAATTCGTAACTTTGCAATGCATTTGAAAATGCATCGCGATTGTGGGCGGCGGCTCAGCCAAGGCCAACCGACGCCCGAGCGAATACAACGCCAAGCTAGCTTGAGCATTGTTGAGCGAGAAGGAGGAAAACGAAGTTAAGCAAGCTTGCCCTCCGCGTTCGCCTTGCACCACAATTGTCA
>CAJOHO010000018.1 GCA_905234555.1 uncultured Bacteroidaceae bacterium | reverse complement strand
CGCACAATGCGTTGCAGCGTTGCAGCGTTGCAGTTGTTTTTTTCGTCTTTACGACCTCAAAAATACTTCTATATTTATATATCTATATATTTATATATAGATAAATATATAGATATATAAATATAGGTTACTTTTCGACTTTCTGATAATGGTATTTTTAACTGCAACGCTGCAACGCGCAACGCTTACATTCTCTTTTATTGCTGAAAATCAGTGATTTACGTCGTTGCTTGAATACTTTAATTTGTTTTACCTCCTCCCCAACCATAGTTTGAATGCGTATGTTTACCGCCTAATTTGAGTTGAATGGATCAGTAATTGTAGGTTCCATTTCATGGGGCCGTTTTGAGTTTTACTCTTCCTCTGTCACGACTCAGCATAGCTTAAACAAGTTTAGCTCTGCATTCGCTGCTCCATCGGTTCTCGCCATGCCAAAGCTTAAGCAAGCTTAGCTTTGGTCATTTGGCTTAACGAAAACGTTCCGTTTAGCTCACTAAATGAAGGAATTTTCCTCGTTAGGCAAACAAATCCTGTCTATTTATTCTTACTTTACTGATTATTTGATAAATTTTTCACGTTGGCTACACCTTCCTCTGTCATGACTCGGAAAAGCATAAACAAGTTTGGCTTTTCTCTCGCTATTCCATCGGTTCGGAGAAGAAAACAAGTTCTCTTTTCGCTCACTTAATTCTAACTGTAAGCGTAATCAGAGTGAGGGATTTCAGATGCGTTGAGACCCTCAAAAACGTAAAAAAATTTTAAGTGCGATTTTAAATGCAAAAAACAGGGGTTTTGCAAACTGGAGATGACAATGGGGAATTTCATTTCGATGGGTGGAAATTGACATATCTGGTCTCTAAATAGTGGAGCCACGATAGGTTGCGGGGGCTTTTATAATGCTTTCTCAGTATGTTGAGAAAGGCTTCGTAGGTGATGCCATGAAATGTTTCTCGGCCTTTATCGGTCAACAATTCTTCGTAGGCTGTGATGGTGCCCGTGTGACTGCCAGACGAATGAAAATGGAGGTTCCCGGCAGGATATAAAGTTAGGGAGTCAAAATAATCGGTCTTCCCTTGCTGCAGCATTGCCAGGCCAAGGATGTGGTTTCTCCACAACTGAATGAAGTCTGGATTGTTGAACTGCATGGGGTCGTTGTTAATGAAACATCCGCTATTGCGAGTCGTAACCGAATAGGCAGACTGGGAATCCTGCATCATGGCAAACTCCTTATTACCAACGCTATAACCTTCTTCGGTATATTTCACCTCTATCCCTATCACGCCTTTTTCATCCTTTGAGGTTGCATATTCAATATAGACGTCAAAGGCTGTCCTGTCATTGATGGTATTGGGGGCGTATTCTATCATCCATTGGCGAATCGTTTGGATGTCCCTATGTGGGAGAATCTCAGAGAAACAGCGTGAAGCAGTCACGAAATCGGTCATCATTGGAACGAATATGTTGTATGGCACATGTTCGCTGCGTAACATATTTGCCATCAAACCGAAGTCTTTGGGTATTTCATCTCTATGTTCCAAAAACGCCTTTCTTATCTCTTTGTGGTATTCAGGAACGAAGTTCATGAGTCGTGCAGCATCAGCAGGTGTAAGGATGGCGATATCTGTCTCTGTCTTGCATCGATGCTCAAACTCTTCTACGGTTTCGTTTGCACCCTGACGAGTGGAGTGGTTGTGTCCCATCTGCAAATTCAGGACATTCTCCCTGAACCAAGCCTGGTGTTGGCGGCAAGCCTTTTTGTAATCGTTGTCCCCTCCATAATGTGCCTTTGCTGGTTTGGCAGCCATCGAAGAACCAATATACTCTATTTTTATGTCACGTCCTGCTTCACTCAGGTTGTTGATAATTCTGTTAAAGCTCAACTTGTCGTAGTCGGAAGAGTTAGCAAGAATGAACATTATCTTGGGGCGTTCTGAGAAATCGTATTGTATAGGCGTTCCTTCCAACAACTGCAACTGTGTTTTCTGCTTGATGAAACTCATAACGTCTTCAAAAAGAATCTGCCTGACATAAACATTGTTGATGATGGCCTGTGACATTCTCACATGATCCTCAATTCCAGATTTACCTTCAACAGCTCCCAATCCACATTTAACCTCTGCCAGATAGATTTCATGCTTGCCTTCTTCATTGGGCTTATTGCTGACAACGAGTAAATCGATTTTAGTCTTATCCTTCAACCTATATTCCATAGGAATGGCCGTTTGGTCTGGCGCCCATTCCATATCAATAGCAATATAATCTCCGTCAAAAGAGCTATGTTCCGCTTTGTATTGCTGCTGAACGATAAATTCATCATGAGACTTGTAAGTTTTACACAATGCTTTGGCCTCTTTAAAATACTGTCTGACCTTGTGTATGTCTTGCAAATCGGAAGATCCATTAAGCTGTACGGTCAATGTCAAGCCATCTTTTCTGTTAGTGTAATAGCGAGGGTTCAGCATAGTGATATTGTCAGAGGTATTCTTCCTGTGCGATATCCTAAGAATCAGGTTCTTCTGACAATAAATCATCACTTCATCCTTCATTCTGATTTCAAAAGCCAACTCTTTATCGGCCTTCACATACTGAAGGAAATCATAGTAAATACCCCCTACGAGATATTTAGACAAACTTGCAGATGATAAACTTCTTGACATAACGAATGTAGAGAATGTAGATTAGGGTTCCTCCTCTTCATAACTCCTTGTCACAATGACACCATCAGGAATATACTATCATTCGAGTCTGTGGATTCACGACTGAGACTGACCGTTTTATTGTCCTTGTTGCCAATAAGGTAATTTCCATTAGCGGCAGGTTGCAGGTTGACTTCCATGATAACACAGGCTTTCAAATCTTCATAAAACAAATCAATCTGCTTTTTGCTGAACGTGGAAGAGGGAAAATCGAAACGCACGAGATATTGACTCAATCGGTCTTTTTCGTTAAAGATACACTGAACCGTAGGTATCTGTCCTGCCCAAGTGCGGTCATAGCCTAAATAGCGGTTCATTTCTAAGGCCTTGGGCGATGAATAAGCTCGTGGTGTCCAGGCAGGACGGTTTTTGTGTATCCAACTCAGTACACCGTCGTAAGTCAGCATTTTTACAAACAACCCATCCATCACTCCCATAGGTTTGTTGAGAAATGCGTTGATAGTGAGGTCCGTTTCTTTCTTCTGCTGGATGGGAACAACCACTTCCTTTGGCTTTGCCGGCGTAGGGGATATATCTGTTTTCTTCTCTATTGTTTTATTGCTGTTAGTCGTTGGAGTCGAATTACTTGACACTCTATAGCTATTGTTTTTGTTAGGATCGATAGGACAACCATTATTATCAATCCCCTTTCTTTTTTTTATTAAATCATCTATTAGGGCATTAAAAGATGCACTAAAGCTATCATTATCAACTGGAACTAAATCCAAAATTACAGAGCACGAGAAAGGTGTCAATTCTATCTTTGGATTTTCGCGTAAAAAGCCATTTGAAATACGAATCTGGTCAATTTTTTCCTGTCTATTCCTCTTTGTGTTCCAGACATAATAATGGTCATACTTTTTTAAATCGGATGTTTCTAAATTTATAGTTACGTCTTCGCGACTACTATTCATAAAGGCAGTCATTTCACGTGCTTTAACCGTAAAATGCCCTTTTGCATCTGAGATAATTACAGTATTCCAGAATGGATCTACTTGGAGCGTATATGTTACTCCATCATTTCCTTTTGCTACAAACGAATAGGCAACAGCATGAAGGTTACCAGCTACGGCAAATATGGCTATTAAAAATAACAGAATTTTTTTCATTGGTAAGTGTGAGAATAAAAAAAGAAGTTTTCATGTGCAAATTTACACATTTTTCTGCTAAAGGGAAAAAGAAAAACTGAAAAATGTACGATTATGACCAAGAATAAAGAAACTTGGCAGAGAATCATCCAGTTGATTGTCTCCATCCTCACCGCAGCCCTCACCGCACTGGGCACCACCAGCTGCATGGGCAGAGGTCCCTTCTACGTTTAGCGTGAAGAGTTTAGCGTGAAGGCTGCGATTGAGCGAGAGCAGAGCCAAACTTGCTTGAGCTTTGCCGAGCGTGAGCAGGCTCGACCGCAGGTCAAGCGATTGTTCCGACGAATAGAAAAGAAAAAGTCTCCCGTCCGCTATGGATTGGGAGGCTTTTTTGTAAGGTTATTTGTTCCTATTAACCCAGTTCTGCACACGCACACCAGGCATTAGGCTGAAGTGTTTGGTGTTCTCTGTAATGACAGTCAGGTCGTAATGGAGAGCTGTGGCGCCAATGAAAATGTCGAGACTGCCTACTTCTTTATCAAGGTTCTTTCTAATCTTGTTCAAGGCACATCGGATTTGCGCGTATTCATGAAAAACATCGCTAATGTCATATACGGTGATATATCTGCGCAACCATTCAGGTTCCTTGATATGTCTTTCATAATCAGAACTATTCATGGCTCCATAGGTCAACTCTGCAAGAGTGATCTCCGATACTACGATTTGGTCGATATCCTTGGTGTCAACAAGTTCTTTTACGCCATTGCGCTCATGGAAATACTCAATCCATGTGCAAGTGTCGAGAAGGTACCTTTCCATCAGTCATCCAAATTAATTTCTCGCATGAATTCACCTTTGCGACTATCTTTGATGGCTGCTTCCATCCGGCCTGCATCCACTGGGTCGTTATTCCAACAGCCTGCAAGCGACATGAGTCCGCGCTTCCGCTCTTCCTTGGACAGTTGTGGCTCTTCGGCTGCACCTTTCTTCTCAGCCAAAGACTCTGTTAAGAACATGATAACAATTTTCTTGTCCTCATGGCTCATGCTCTGTAGCAAATTGAAATAAGGAGCCATTGGGGTAGCCTGTAATTTCTTTGCTATTGCTGTCATAATTGTAGTTGTTATTTGATTTCTGGCTGCAAATTTAATGAATATTTCTGAATGCACAAAGAAATCGTCCATAAATTTTTATATCTTGGATCCTCCCCTCATCATGAGAGGGGGCGCACAGTATACAGTTTTCTCAGAAGCCATTATAACCTCCTGCTCGGCATTCGTTGTCGGACAGGAGGTTTAGTTTTTGAGTTCTTCAATAAACGCATCAAGCGTTTGTAACTTGCTTAATAGATTGCTACGATGTCGTCGTATTTGAAGGGCCAGTTTTCTGCATTTGCGTACGTTTCCTTGCAACCCTTGGGGACGTAGAGGACGCAGGACTCGTGGATGAAATAAAACACATCTGTATCTTCAAGCGTTGGCGGTGTAGGACTCAGACAGGACAATTCCTTCAGGTTATTGCAATAAAAAAAAGCACGCTTTCCTATCTTCGTGATGTTGGCAGGTATGGTGATTTTCTCAAGACCTGTGCAGGCTATGAAAGCAGCAGGGGCAATACTCGTCACATCAGGGTCTGTAGGAATGACAGAATTCATGCAACCAACCAAAACAACACCTTTCTTCGTCTGAATGATGCAGTTGCTGTTGTTTCGGGAATCGTAGTTCGGATTGGCTTTGTCCACTTCTATCTTCTTCAAAGCATCACAAAAGCAGAAAGGGATTTCTTCTCCAATATACGATACATTCTTAGGAATGAAAATCGACTTCAATGCGGTGCACCCTACAAAAGCCCCATGTTGGATGGTCTGTAGGGTGTTGGGAAGGGTGATGCTTTCCAACTTTGTATCCTTCTTCAAACCATTATTACCATCGGGTCCGAGAAAAGCGGTTAACCCGATTTCTACAACCGAATAGCGCTTTCCTTTGATATTCACGTAGGCAGGAATGTCGAGGGATGTATAGGTGTCATATTCCACCAAAGTTTTTAACGACAGCGTGCGACCATCAGCATCTTTGATTTCAAACTTCATCTTCCCGTCGGTATAGAGGCCATCTTCTGTCTCAGTGAGTAGGGGCAGTCCTGCCACGTTGTTCTCCGAGGGTGTCTTCGGTTCGTCGTCGTCGCTACTACACGAAACCATCGCGAACGGCATGCTCAACACACACGCCATCAGCCATACTATCATTCTGTTTCTTTTCATCATATTCTTTGTTGTTTTTAAGTTTCTATTAAAGCGATAACCGTGCAGCACGGCTTTATGCTTTTCTGCACAGGGACCGTGCTGCACGGGTGTGGTTACTTCCCTTTGACGGTGATGGTGGCTCCGCTGCTGTGACCTGAGAAGGCGGGTGCGTAGGCGCACTGGATGGTGGCTACGCCTTGCTGGTAGATGCCTGGATGTGTGACATAGAGGTCGAGGTCGAGGGTGGCGGTGCCTTTGATGAAGCGGTCGAAGAGGAGGTCGGCGCTGGCATCGTGGAGCACGAGGTAGCAGCCGCGTCCACCCATCTGCTGGTAGCCGGAGAGGGTGCGGAGAGGTTCGAGACAGGCTGCGTGCTGTGAACGTACCTGCACGAAGTCGAGGTCGCGGTCGGCTGTGATGATGTGACGCATACGAATCTTGTCGCCTACGGAGAGGCTTTCGCCTTCAGCTACTGCTACCCATTGGGTCTGACCGTCGATGACGCGCTCTACGTAGGTCTTGCGTTCAATGCGCAGTTCGCCTTCGGTGGCAGAGAGCTTGCTCTGGGATTCGAGACACTGGCCATAGACGCAGCCCCAGGAGATGGAAGCCCCTTCCCGACCTCCCCCAAGGGGGAGGGGAGTTGTAGTTACTTCACTATCAGATGGGATGGAGACGTGGAGGGTTTGTGGCTGTGAGGCGACGATGTCGGCGGGGACGGGAGTCTTGGTGTAGCCGATGCTGGCGGTCTGGGCGTTGAGAGTGAGCGGACTGGTGCCCATTGTTACCTGAGGTGTGCGGACTTCGTGGAAGGTGGCCTCCGGTGAGATGGTGAGGAGGAGATCGACGGCAGCGATGGTGTTCATCTCGTTGTCCCAGGTCTGCACCTGCTTCTGGCGCAGGAGCCACAGCTGCATCTGGAGCAGGTAGTCCTGGCTGTCGGCGAAGGTGGAGGCGGTGAGCTTCATTGCCTTCATGGCTGCGATGTGGGTGGGCAGCTTGTAGTCGCGCCAGGAGTAGTAGGCTCGTTCGGTGTCGAAATAGCGTCCTACGCCTGCTTTCAGCACGGTGTATTCGCGGAGAGAGCGAACGAACTGGGTGCCGGCAGAGGTGCGTCCGTTAGCCAGCAGGATGACAGCTGTGTTGGCGCGTCCGTACATGGTGAGTTCGTTGATGTTACGCTCCATGCGGTTGAGGTAGTCTTTCTTCATGGCAGCGACGGACTTGCTGTCGGTGTCGGCATGACTGATAGCTTTGGCATAGAGGTACTGACAGGTGCTTTCGGCAGGGAGCACTTTCTTGTGCTTCTTGTAGAATTCCTTGTAGTCCTTGAGTTCCTCTGTGTCGAGGTACTTGATGCCCTTGTGGAGCATCTTCTCGATTTCCTTGTCGTGGATGTCCTGCGAGATGAGGTAGTCGTTGAGCATGGCGAGGTCGGAAACTACGGCAAGGGTGGTGTAGTAGTTGTGCTTCATGCCTTCGTACCAGCCCCAGCCGCCATTCGAGAACTGCCACTTCTGGAGTTTCTCGGTGGCTGTGAGGATGCGCTGGTCGAGGAGGTCCTTGTCGAAGAGTTGGCAGATCATCTGCCGCTGTTTGGTCTCCTGCTGGGCATCGAGCACCCAAGGGGTTTCCTGCAGGAGGATTTCCTTGAGTTCCTTGTTCTTCTCCAACTCGCTCTGCAGGGTGGTTTCCTCACCCTTCTCGTTCTTCCACTGCTCGATGAGTCCCTGGAGACGAGGCATGCGTGTGGCGAGGTGCTGGGCGACGCGGTTGGCATAGAGTGCTGCCGACCAGGCGATGGCGTTGTCGTTCTCCGGATTGGTCACAGCGTGGAGGGCGAGTACGGCGGTCCACGACGGGTTGTCGGTGTATTCGAAGGTCATGCTGCGCTGGGTGGCAGTGGAGGAGTTGTTGTTGAAGAGGGTGGAGAGGTCGATGTCCTTCTCTGTCTCGTTGCCGAGGAAGTAGAACGGAACGGTCTCGGTGATGAATTTCTTATCGGTCAGCACAGGGAGCCAGTTGCGTTCTCCGTCGATGAATCCGCCGCCCGTACCTGTGACTTCGCAGATGAGCATGGGGTAGGTCTCAGGCACCTGGTAGTCGAAGCTGACAGAGGAGGTCTTGCCTGCTTCCACGCTGAACGGCACTTCGGAGGTGTAAACCACAGCGTCGGTCTGTGGGTCGATGAGACGCATCTGAGCCGTACCGCTAACGGTCTTCTCGCATTGGTTGATGACGCGCGAGGTGATGGTGAGCTGGTCGTTCATGCGGACGAACCGAGGCATGTTGGGCTGCACCATGAAGTCCTTGCTGGCGATGATTTCCTCGGAGGTGGTGTTGTAGTACATGTCCTTGGTGTGGGCCAAGCCGAGGAACTTCCACTTGGTAAGGCTCTCAGGCAGCGTGAAGGAGATGGTGACGTTGCCGTCCTGGTCGGTGAGCAGGTTGGGATAGAAGAAAGCGGTCTCGTTGAAGTTCTCGCGTACCTTATTGGTCTCAGGCTCCTTCGGAGCTTCGGCTGCCGGTTCAACCGCAGCTTCTTCGCTTGCTTCGCCGTCGGCTACTGCCATCTTGAGGTTTGCCATCGGTGCGGCATCTTCCAAGAGAACGGCTCCCGAATCATATTTAGCAGCACTACGGAGAAGTCGTCCGCCTGCATTCAGCCGTTCGCGACGGAAGCGATAGTCCTGATAGAGTTCCACGTAATGACTGTAGGGCTGGAGCCGGTTGTAGTTGCGGTAGAACTCGGAGAGGGAGGTTGATGGGAAGCGGATGGAGATGGTTCCGGTGCTGTTGAGGTTGGAATGACGGAGACGCACATCGGGCGAGTGGGTGACGCGCCAGAGCGAGAAGGGGAAGCCGTGGGTGACGAAGGCATCGAGGGATGCGTCGTACATAGTGGCGAGCAGCTGTGCAGGAACAGGCTTTCCTTCGCTGTCGAGGATGGAGAGCGTCCAGGTCTCTTCCTGTCCAGGTGTGAGCTTGTCGCGGAAGGTCTTCCAGGCAAACTTCAGGTACTTGTAGGGTGCGGAGTAGGAGAAGGTGCGTCGTTCTTCGTGCCACTCGCTGTTCTTGGCGTAGGTGAAGAGGAAGGCAACTCCGTTGCGATACTCATCGGTGCATTCGATGCGCTGGTGGCAGATGGTGCGTGAACGAGTGCCGATTTCCTTCCTCGTGACGTGATCGTAGGACGTCATATATAAATAGGTATAGGCATCGTCCTCGGCGGTAGCATACCAGATGTCGATGGGACTCTCTTCGTTGAAGGTGCTGCTGGGCACATAGACCCAGTCTTTCTTCAGGTTCATCTCTTCCTTGCGCTTCGACGACCAGAGCACGAACTCGTCGCTGTCCTCGATGTCGTTACCCTTGCCGTCGGTGGCGTGGGCTTCGAAGCGGTAGGTACCCAGCGGCAGGTTGGCGAGGTGGGGCAGGGTGAATTCCTTGTCGGAAGTGAAATTGCCGTTCGCCACTTCGGTGGCAAACTCCTTCGTGACGCGGTTGTAGGAAAGGAGTCGCCAGGTTCCCTTCACCTCTACAGGCTGTCCCTGCGAATTGGAGGCGTTGACGGTGACGTTGGCTGTTTTCTTGTCTTCCACTTCCACATTGCTGCGGAGGCTGATGCTGAGGGCGAACTCCTGCTTCGAGATGCGGATGGTCTTGCTGTTGCTGTGGCTTTCGCCAGCCTGATCGGTGACATCCACGTCGGTGCGGAAGAGCAGCAGCTCTGCGTCGTTCTCGTTCTGGAGGACCATACGGATGGTGAAGCGTCCGTCGGCATCGGTAACGACTTCGCCGTTGGCGGTTTCTTCCCAGCGGTTGTCGCGATACCACCAAGAGCGGAACGTAGCTTCGCTACGCATGGTGGTATATTTCACGGTAGCTCCCTGAACGGGTACGCCGCTGTAGGTTTTGGCATAGCCGCAGAGGTCGATGGTGTCGCCTAAGGCGAAGTTATCCTTCACTGGCTCGAACTCGACGGTGTAGGTAGGCCGTTTGTATTCTTCCACTTGGATGTATTCGGAGGTCTTGCCGAACTGGACCTGGAACTTTCCGTTCAGACGGTCGGTGGGCAATATGAAGTCGCAGGAGCCGGTGCCGAAGTCGTCGGTGGTGACGGTCTTCTTCTCTACTTCCTGATAGTTGGCGTCGTAGAGAGTCACCTCCACCTGTCTATTGCCGACAGCGTGGCGTTCGTCGTCCTTCTCGGTATAGACGAGTCCGGAGACGTGAACGGTCTGTCCTGGGCGATAGATGGCTCGGTCGGTATAGACGCGGTAGCGGATTTCCTGCTTGCTTTCCTTGATGCTGTCGGGCATCGAGTAGGAGGCATACATGTAGGTGGTGGCATCGGTGGGCGTGAGTTGTGCCTTCACCTGATGGGTCTTGATGCTGATATGCGCCTGACCCTGTGCATCGGTCTTATAGGTCTCTGTCTTGGTTTCCCATTTGTCCTTCACACGCTCTTCCCACGTGCTGATGACTTCGCAGCCCTGTATAGGCTTCCCTGTGATGGCATCGACCACGCAGGCGATATTTCCTTCCTCTGGCAGGGAGATGCAGGTGAGCTGGAGCGAGGTGAGACGCACGCGGTAGTCGTAGCTGGAAGATTCGCCAGACTTAGCCATGATGCGGAATTCGCCTGCCGGCAGGGTCATCATGATGGTGTCGTACTTCGTCGGTTCGCAAGTTCCTTCCTGATAGTCGAACGTGAGGTCGATGGGTTTTGGCAGGAGCGACTTGTCGAACTGCTTCATGGCTTTCGAGTCAGGATCGATGGTGGTGACGATCTGTGCCGTCTTGACGTTGCGGTGGGCAATGACCACAGGGAAGGGCTTTCCTGCTACTTTCTTCTCCAGGAACTCAGCGGAGAGGGCGGGTCGGAGCAAAGATTCCTGCAAGAGACCGAACTTACCGCGGACAGATGCTTTCTCCCAGTTGGTCTTGAGCTTTTCCGCCAAGTCGTAGCGTTCCTGATCGGTTAGGCTCGGTGCTGACTTGAGGTAGAGATAGCAGGCTTCGGCAGCCGCTTCGGTGTCGAGGTTGTTCTCGTAGATTTCCTTCAGCTGTGCGTAGTAGTCCTTTGTGGAGAGGCGCAGGGCTTTCTTCTTCAGGTTACGCTGTTTCTGCAGCGCCTGCAGTTTCTGCAGGATGTAAGCATCGCGCATTCCCTTTGCCTGGTAACTGTCGGCACACCAGCAGCGGAGTTCCCAAAGCTGTTCTTCACCCACCATTCCCTGATTCTCCAGAAAGTCCATGAGGAGGGAAAGGGCATCGTTCTCATAGAACTGGCTGTCGGAACCCTTAGAATAAAGAGGTGCGTAGGCTTCGACGTTCACACCCAGCAGCTGGTCCCGCTCTGTCAGCGAAGCCTCAATATGTTCTGCCATCTTGGCTTCGAACGAGGCTTTGGCTTCGTCGTCCTGCCAAGCCAGGCTGGAACGAAGCATCCGTTGATAGACGCTGGCAATGAGGGCGTGGGTCAAGGCACGCTGGGCTTTGGTCTGAGGTTCGTCGCCAGGTGACGGGTTCTGAAGCACAGGCCAGGCTTCCAGCTTCTTGACATCGACCACCACGCTGTCGGTGGAGATGTCCTGCCGCATCGCCATGATGGAGAGTCCGGCTTTGAGCTGCTGGCCGAAATTGTTCTCTTTTTCAGCCCGTTTGTAGATTTTCTCAGCGACTTCGATGGCAGACTTGGGCTGTCCTTTCTCTTGCAGATGAGCGACTTCGCCCCACAGCACATCGTATTCGTCAAGGGGAACACCTGCCTGAACGTTGGATGTCCCTAATGTCAGCGCCACAATGGCGGCTGCTGATTTCTTCATCATCTTTGCAAAGTTTTTCATAAGGTTAAAGTTATGCGGTTTACGGTTTTTCGTTATTTCGACATTTCGACAATCAAGGGCGCCACTTCACTCCCCCTTGGGGGGTTCTGTCCCCCGATGACGGGGGCGACTGGGGCCTTTAGAGGAGCCACTGAATGTTGCTCCGACCCCACAAAGGGTTGCAAGTCCCCACTTGCAACGATGGGTGCGAAGGGGGTGCAAAGACCATTGACCGGAGGGGGCTGTTTATTCGTAGCGTTCGGGGTTGAGGCGGTTGCTGGAGGCGACGGGTTCCATTTCTGGGTCGTCGATGAGTTGAAGCGAGAATTTGCCGTCGGACAGGACACGAATCTCGATGTTACGCTTCACTTCGATATTGTCGTCGGGATCGGCAACGTAGGCAACAAACGAGAGGGCTGGACTGTCTGCGTTGATGTTGTAGCGGCAGTTGACCAGCGCTACCTGTTCGTTGTTGATGTCCTTGATGTAGGGTGCAAACGACTCTTTGGTGAAGGTGTGGTCGAAGACGGTGTCTTTGGCCTGAGTGACAAAGAGGCGGATGCAGTTGTCGTGGTATTTTACGCCATCGCCGTTGATAACGACGGGCAGGGTGTCAACAGGTGAGATGTCGATGGTGTACTGATGGATTTTGCCGTCGATGGTGAGGGTGTCGGTAAACGAGACGGCAGGGAGGGATAGAATCCCGTCAAAGTCTTCAGAGACAGTAGAAATCTCTGAATTGAGGGAGTCGGTCGTTGTTTTTTCTTTTTCTTTTCCACCGCAAGCAGTGAGGCACAGAAGACTAAATGCGATAGCCCATCCGTAGAGGTTGTGAGTTTGTTTCATTTTTTGGTTGTTTATTTAGTTTTGTGTGCAAAATAAGTGAAAAAAGTTGAAACTCGGAACACGAACGTGAAAAAAATGTTGATAAAATAGAGAAAAGTGAGTTTTTATAACTATCTTTAACGGAAAAAGGTGTAAATTTGCATGATATTTCAGTAAATATGATGAAGAAAAAGAAACAAAAACGAGTTTGGCACTCCATTGTTGGTGAACCACTGACGGAAATGGATAAGATCATCATGTCGTGGGAGAGTCGCGGAAAGAAGGTGCCGAGTCGTGATTTGATTAAGACGCCAGAGCAGATCGAAGGCATCCGACGTGCCGGTATCCTGAATACGCAGCTGCTGGATCACGTGGCTGCCAATATCCGTGAAGGAATCTCAACGGAAGACATCAACCAGATGGTTCATACCTTCACCGTGGAGCATGGTGGCATTCCTGCTCCGCTCAACTATGAAGGTTTTCCCAAGAGTGTGTGTACGAGTGTGAACGAGGTGGTGTGTCACGGTATTCCCAACGAGGATGAAATCCTGGAAGAAGGCGACATCATCAACGTGGATGTGACGACGATCCTGGACGGCTATTATGCCGACGCTTCGCGAATGTTTGTCATTGGCAAGACGACCCCTCAGAAGCAGAAGCTGGTGGATGTGGCGAAAGAATGTCTGCAAATCGGCATCGAAGCCTGTCATCCCTATTGCTTTGTCGGCGACTTGGGAAACGCGATTGCCAAACATGCCCACAAGAACGGCTTCAGCGTGGTTCGCGACCTTTGCGGACACGGTGTGGGTAATGCTTTTCACGAAGAACCCGATGTGGAGCACTACGGAAAGAAAGGTACCGGTATGCTGTTGGTGCCAGGAATGGTGTTTACCATCGAACCGATGATCAACATGGGTGACTGGCACGTGTTTGTGGATGAGGACGACGGATGGACCGTCGTCACCGAGGACGAACTGCCCAGCGCCCAGTGGGAACACACGTTGCTGATGACAGAGACGGGTGTGGAGATACTGACGTATTAGTTGATGGTTTACCGTTTACTGTTTACTGAATTACATTCAGTCAATTTTGTCACGACTCGGCATAGTCCAAACAAGTTTGGTCTCTGCTCTCACTGTTCCAAAATGTTCCAGTTTACAGATAGATATAAATGAATCAAAAAGATATTTACATATTGGCCATAGAGTCGTCGTGCGATGATACATCGGCGGCGGTGTTGAAGAACGATGTGCTGTTGTCGAATGTGACGGCCAGTCAGGCTGTGCATGAGGCATACGGAGGTGTGGTGCCGGAACTGGCGAGTCGTGCCCACCAGCAGAATATCGTGCCTGTGGTGGATCAGGCGCTGAAGCGTGCAGGCATTGAGAAAGAACAACTCTCAGCCGTTGCCTTCACTCGTGGTCCAGGTTTGTTGGGCAGTCTGTTGGTAGGTGTTTCGTTTGCCAAGGGTTTTGCCCGTTCGCTGGGAATTCCCCTTATCGACGTGAACCACCTGCAAGGTCATGTGCTGGCTCACTTCATCAAGGAAAACGAGGAAGACGACCATCAGCCTCAGTTCCCTTATCTCTGTCTGTTGGTGAGTGGCGGCAATTCACAGATTGTGAAGGTGAACGCCTACAACGATATGGAGATTCTGGGTCAGACCATCGACGACGCAGCCGGTGAGGCGATTGACAAATGTTCGAAGGTGATGGGACTGGGTTATCCAGGCGGACCGATTATCGACAAGCTGGCTCGTCAGGGAAATCCCGATGCCTACGCATTTGCCAAACCACATATTCCTGGTTACGATTACAGCTTCTCAGGCCTGAAGACTTCGTTCCTCTATTCGCTGCGTGACTGGTTGAAAGACGATCCCGATTTCATTGAGCACCACAAGGAAGACTTGGCGGCTTCGCTGGAGAAAACCATTGTGGATATCTTAATGGATAAGTTAAAGAAAGCGGTAAAAGACACAGGTATTCAGCAAGTTGCTGTTGCTGGTGGCGTCTCGGCAAACACAGGTCTGCGTAACGCTTATCAGGACTATGCCCGCCGCTATAAATGGAAAATCTTCATACCGAAGTTCAGCTATACCACTGACAATGCTGCCATGATCGGCATCACCGGTTATTTCAAATATCAGGACAAGGATTTCTGTCCGATTGAAGCTCCTGCCTTTGCCCGCTTATGAAAGAAGTACGCTATTTCTATACGCCAGAAGCCGCTCATCTCACCCCATCACAACCAATGGTGGAGTTGCCTGATGAGGAAGCCCAGCATGCTGTTCGTGTGTTGCGGCTGACGGAGGGCGATGAAGTGGTACTGATGGATGGAGTGGGGCAGTTCTATCGTGCTGAACTCGCCGTGGTGACGAAGAAAAGCTGCGTTTGCCGCGTCCTCGAAACGCTTCCCCAGCAAAAGGAATGGGCGGCACATCTCCACTTGGCGATGGCACCGACGAAGAATATGGACCGTACGGAGTGGTTGGCAGAGAAAGCCACAGAGATTGGTTTTGACGAACTCACCTTCCTACGTTGCCAGTTCTCCGAACGCACCGTCATCAAAACGGAACGTGTGGAGAAGATTCTGGTTTCTGCGATGAAGCAAAGCCGAAAGGCTTGGAAACCAAAGCTTAACGAGATGACGGACTTCCGTCAGTTCCTGCAACAACCGTTCGAGGGCGGGAAGTTCATCTGTCACTGTTATGAGCAGGACGACCTGACACCCAAAGTGCTGCTGAAGGATGTGCTGAAAAGAGGCGAGGATGCGTTGGTGCTGGTGGGTCCGGAAGGCGATTTCAGCATTGAGGAAGTGCGAATGGCAGAGAAAGCAGGTTTTGTCGGTGTGTCGCTGGGCAAGAGTCGTCTGCGTACGGAAACAGCTGCGCTGGTGGCAGTCCACTTGATGCATTTAGCAAATGAATGAATTCACATACAATTATTTATCAACTTTTATCAACACAAAAAATTAACACATTATGAACGGAATTAAAGAATTCTTTTCTACTTGGAAAGGATGGGCGATTACAGGTGGTTCTGTAGCTGTGATTGCTGCTGCAGCTTTCTTCTTCCTGTCAGGAAGCAAAGCTTACATGAAGGTCATCCCTGCTGATGCAAAAATTGTGATGATGGTGGATCCAGCCGCCTGCGTTGACAAGTGCAACCTGAGCAGCCACTCTATCATTACGGATAAGATGAAGGCGTTTGCTGAGCATGTACCCGATGAGGCAGGTGAGATGCTGCTGAAAATCATGGATGATCCCAGCTGTCTGGGTATTGACGTGAAACAACCAGCTTATTTCTTTGCATCAGGCGACGTGGTGACCGGTGGAAAAGGCGGAATGGTGCTGGCTGTGAAGAGCAAAAGCAAACTGAAAGAATCATTGGAGAAGCTGATGGAGGTGCTGCCGAAGTCTGAATTCGAACTGGAAGAAGAAGACGGCTTTTGCTGGGGAATGGTGGAAGACTTCCCCCTCTTTGCCTTCGACGGAGACGCTTTCCTGATGATGGGTCAGATAAAGCCAGGTCGTTACGGTCTGGACGGAGATGCTGCTACGAAAGCACAGTTCAAGGCACTCTTTGACCTGGATAGCGACAAGCAGTTTACCAGCACAGAAGCTTGGAGCAAGATGAAATCAACGGAAGGCGAAGCTCAGTTCTACCTGTCTTTCGGTATTGTTCCCCAGATGGTGCTGGAAATGGCAAAGGCTCAGTCGGGCGTTGACTTCGAGAAAGAATTAGGCGGTCTGAAACTCCGTGATATCAACTACTTGGCTACACTGACCTTCGAGAAGGGACAGGTAAGCCTGACGCAGGAAGTCTTCGGATCAGACTCCGAAAGCCAGAAGAAGCTTGAAGCCAAGGGCGAGAAGTTCCAGAAAGTTGGTGGTAAGTTCCTCAATATCGCCAACGACAAGACCTTGGGTTGGGCAAGTGTGAACCTGGGTGGAATTCCTCTTGTTAACTACGTGAAGGCAGCTATCGGTAAGGAAGCGCTGATTGCAGGTGAACAAGCTGCCAACTTCGATTTCAGTGCTTTGCTTAATGCACTGACTGGTGATTTTGCCATTGCCTTTAATGGTGATATCAATAACCTGAAGGAAGGTAATGAAGACGAAGAGGAATTTATCCTTAACAACTTCATCGTTGCTGCCGATGCAGCCAAGACCGATTTCATGAACAAGTTCGATGAGGCTCAGTTCGGCAATGACGTGAAGATTACCCGTGCGCAAGGCAACGTCTATGTGATGGATTTCAAGGAAAAGCGCTATGTGTATAACTGGGATTCAGACTATTACGACTATACGGTAGATGAATATCCAGAGGATGGTGTTTATGACGACTACGATCCCGATGCCATCATCGAAGACAGCGTTGTCGTATGGGAGGACGAACAAGCTGACGAACCTAATACAGAGACAACGACTCGTTCATTCTTCGTGGGTGCCGAAGGTAACAACCTCTTCTTTGCAGGCAAGAGCGCATACGGTCCCAATATGTTTAAGGGCAACAACAGCCGTCTGGCTCAGCACGAGAGCGAAATCACTTCTTCCTACGGCTTCGTTTGGGTTGACCTGAAGAAGATTATCAGTGCTTCGGTTGAAGAACGCGACTTGCAGAGACTTCCTTCTCAGGTGAAGAAACTCATCGATATGCTTGACGAGGTGATCTTTGTAGCAGAGAAGCCGCTGAAGAACAAACTCAGCCTCTGCTTCACAGAGAAGGACAAGAACATTCTCGACGTTCTCTGTGGCTTAGTGGCAGAAGTGGTAGAACAGAACTTCTAATTGAACATGAATGTAATAGAACTTCAACAAACCTTGCCGCAGGTCTTTGCGTCACGCACCGACATCGAGAGCGATGTGTGGCTCAAAGACGTGCGCTTGGAACGTGGGAAGACTTATCTGGTGGAGGCCAACTCCGGCACAGGTAAGTCCTCCCTTTGCAGCTATATTTTTGGCTATCGCAAAGACTATCAAGGCACCATCCTCTTCGATGGTGAAGACATCAGCCGCTTCAACGTGAACCGCTGGGTGGATATCCGTAAGCACCATTTTGCCCTTCTGTGGCAGGAACTGCGGCTTTTTCCCGAACTGACTTCGATGGAGAATGTGCTGATTAAGAACAAAATGACCAGTCACCAGACAACAGCGCAGATAGATGAGTGGTTCGAACGTCTGGGCATTGCAGACAAGAAGGACGCAAAAATCGGACGTATGTCGTTCGGGCAGCAGCAGCGTGTCGCTATGATCCGTACGCTGTGCCAACCCTTCGACTTCGTGTTTGTCGATGAACCCATCAGCCACCTCGACGACACCAACAGCGCCATCATGGCTGATATCCTAACCACAGAAGCCCACAAACAAGGGGCAGGCATCATTGTTACCAGTATTGGTAAACACATGCAGATACATTACGATCAAGTATTGAAACTATGAATCTCGTTTGGAAACTCTTGCGCCAGCATATCAGCATTCCTCAGTTTGCCGGATTCTTCCTGGCAAACCTCATCGGTATGCTCATCATCCTGCTTGGCGTTCAATTCTATACTGACACTCAGTCTATTTATAACAGCGAAGACAGTTTCTTGAAGGATGACTATCTCATCGTCAACAAGAGGGTGTCGCTGACGGGTGCTACTTCGTCGTTCAGTCAGGAAGATATGGATGACCTCGCAGCCCAGCCGTTTATCGAACGGGTAGGTGCTTTCATTCCTTCCAAATTCAAGGTGAAGGCTGCCTTTGCCATCGATGGCGTACCGGCTTTCTCTACGGATATGTTCTTTGAGTCTGTCCCCGACGAGTTTGTCGATGTGAAATCGAAGAAGTGGCATTTCGATGAACAATCTACGACGATTCCCATTATCCTCCCTCGCAGCTATCTCGACCTCTATAATTTCGGCTTTGCACAGACTCAGAACCTTGCCACCCTTAACGAAGGAGCTTTCAGTCTGGCAAAGTTACAGGTTCAGCTCGAAGGAAATGGCATCAAGCTCCAGCTTGAAGGACGCATCGAAGGATTCAGCGGACGTATCAACACCATCCTGGTTCCTGAAAGCTTTATCCAGTGGGCAAACGAGCATTTCTCCGACCCCAGCACACCTGAAAAGGGAGCGACACGTCTCATCATGCAGGTGAACAACCCAACGGACGAGAACCTCGCCCGTTACCTCACCCACCACCATTATATCACCGATCAGGACAAACTCGACTCTTCAAAGACGAACTTCATCCTTCGTGTCATCGTGGGCATTGTCATGGGAGTGGGCATCATCATCAGTATCCTTGCCTTCTATATTCTCATGTTGAGCGTCTATCTGCTGGTGGAGAAGAACAACACCAAACTCGAAAACCTGCTGCTGATCGGTTACAGCCCGACACGTGTGGCTCGTCCTTACCAGATGCTGACGGTCGGACTGAACATCATGGTGCTGATACTCGCACTTGTCATTCTCTTCTTCCTTCGTGGTATCTACCTGGATATGTTCAAGGGAATGTTCCCACGTATGGAGATTCCTTCCATGATGCCTGCTGTGTTGGTAGGACTGGGTTTATTGCTGCTTGTCTCCATTCTTAACATTGTGGCTGTCCGCACCAAAATCATGTCGATATGGAAACGCAAAAACTGATTCAGCTTTATCGTCGTCTGGAGGGCTGTGAGCCTGTCTCTGTGCAACGCCTGCCTGGAGCGGGCAGCAACCGACAGTATTACCGTCTGACAGGCAAGGACGGAAAGACACTCATCGGTTGTATTGGCACTTCGACAGAGGAGAACCAGGCTTTCTTCAACCTCTCTCTCTGTTTTGCAGCCCGTCATTTGCCCGTTCCTGCTGTTTATGATATTAGCGATGACCACACTTGTTACCTGATGGAAGACTTGGGTGACTGTTCTCTCTTCGATTTCATCCGAGAGGGACGAGAGAGTGGGGGAGCATACGACGAAATGGAGGAAGTGATGCTTCAGCTTGTGATGAGCGAACTGCCTCAGTTCCAGTTTGAAACAGCCAGCGACGATGTCTATCAGCAATGTTATCCTGTTCCTGCGATGGATGACCAAAGCATCCAGTTCGATCTGAACTATTTTAAGTATTGCTATCTCAAACTGACGGGTGTGGAGTTCAACGAGATTCGTCTGGAGGCAGACTTCCAACAGCTCAAGCACGATCTCCTCGCTGTGGAGGAACAAGGGTTTATGTATCGGGACTTTCAGGCACGCAACGTAATGCTGAAGGAAGGACGTCCTTACTATATTGATTATCAAGGCGGACGCAAAGGACCTATCTACTACGATGTAGCTTCGTTCCTGTGGCAGGCTTCAGCCCATTATAGTGACGAGTTGCGCAACCGTCTAATTGATGCTTACCTTTCTTCCCTCGAAGCTTATATCCACATTGATCGTGAGACCTTCATGCAGCGTCTCCGCCTCTTTGTGCTCTTCCGTACCCTTCAGGTACTGGGTGCCTATGGATTCCGCGGTCTTTGGGAAAAGAAACAGCACTTCATCGACAGTATCCCTGCAGCCCTTGAGAACCTCCGTGCCTGTCTAGCACAAGGCACTTGCGATGCTTATCCGTATTTAAAAGAAACGATACTGAAACTCCAGACCCCCTCCCAGCCTCCCCGCAAGGGGGAGGAGTTTATACCTTCCCAGCTAAACATTCAGCCTAATAACGGAGTAACCACTCCCTCCCCTTGTGGGAGGGTTGGGGAGGGGTCAGTTCTTACCATCACTATATATTCTTTCTCTTATAAGAAAGGGATTCCTGCTGACGAAAGCGGAAACGGAGGCGGTTATGTCTTTGATTGCCGCAGTACGAACAATCCTGGACGTTATGAGCAATACAAACAGCTGACAGGACTCGACCAACCTGTCATCGACTTTTTGGAACAGGACGGAGAAATCCTCACGTTCCTTGAGAGCGTCTATCGTCTGGCAGACTTCCATGTACAGCGATATCTGGACAGAGGATTTACCCATCTTCAGTTTGCTTTCGGATGCACAGGCGGTCAACATCGTAGCGTCTATAGTGCCCAGCACCTTGCTGAACACCTGCATCAGAAGTTCGGTGTTACCATCGACCTCCACCATCGCGAACAGAATATCCACACTGTGCTCAGCGCTTCAGATCATTCATAGCACATATTTATGAACGCATTTATTCTTGCTGCCGGTCTCGGCACACGTCTTCGTCCTCTCACCGACACGATGCCCAAGGCATTAGTTCCCGTTGATGGTAAGCCTCTGCTTCAGTACCAGATTGAACGTCTGAAAGCAGCAGGTTTCCAGCGTATTGTCGTGAATGTTCACCATTTCGCTGAGCAAATCATCGATTTTCTCAACGCTCATCAGAACTTTGGACTGGATATTCGTATTAGCGACGAACGGGAACAACTCTTAGAAACGGGTGGTGCCATCAAGCGTGCCTTGCCCCTGTTTTCTGATTCATCGCCTATCCTTGTTCACAATGTCGATATTCTTCACAATTTAGATTTGCGTTCGTTCTATCAGCAAAATTGTGCTCAACAAACTGATGCCACTCTCCTCGTCAGCCAACGCACCACTTCGCGTTATCTCCTTACCGACGACACCAACCGCCTGTTGGGTTGGCGCAATGTGAAGACAGGTGAAGTAAAAGGAAAGGAGGGCGAGCAGGCATACGCTTTCTCAGGCATTCACCTTTTCTCACCCTCCTTGGGTTCACTGATGGAGAATTGGCCAGACCGCTTCTCCATCATCGATTTCTATCTTCAAACCACTCTCACTCGTAACATCCATCTGGCACCAGTGGCAGACCTTCGCCTCCTCGATGTAGGCAAAGTCGATTCCCTTCATGAGGCAACTCGCTTCCTCCAGGATCTGTAGCCGAACACCGCTATCACTACGTAGAGTGCATAAAGACCTGCCTTGAACGGAATATCCTTATAAAAATACAGGCAGCAGGTCACGATATCTACAGCAATCCAGATGAACCACTGTTCCAGGTATTTGTGTGCCAAAGCCCACATACCCACGATGCTCAGTGCTGTCGTGAAACTGTCGGCCAAAGGAACTGTGCTGTCTGTATAGCTTGTCAGAATCCAGAAAATCAGCATCCACAACGCAGCCGTGATGATGAGCCAAGGTAAGAGCACCTTTCCTTTGATGTGCGTGATGGGACGTTCGGTTTTTGTCCCGTTCTGGTTTGTTTTTTGACGAGGACGAATCCAGGCGTAGAATCCATACACAGTCATTCCCAGATAGTAGAACTCCATACCGCAGTCAGCATAGAGTCCTTTCTGGTAGTAGAGCACGATGCCGAGCACTTGCATCACGAAACCTGTTACCCACATCCACACGCTGGCTTTCAGTTCCAGCAGGATGTAGGCAAGTCCCAGCACTGTCGTGGTGATGTCTAACCAATGATTCTGTAGAAAGGTTCCCATATCAGAATGTTAAGCTCAGATGTGCGAGGAAATTAAAGGGTGCAGAGGGTGCGAAACCTGCGGCTTCCTGGTCGCGTAGTCCCCAAGTATTGACAGCATAGACTTTGCCGTTCTGGTCCTGACGGAACTGAGGAGCGGCCCATCCGTTATTGTCGAACTTGGCGCTGAAGATGTTGTAGAATGTCACGCCAACGCGAGCATTGCGGATTCCCCATTCGGGCAGGCGGAAGCGGTAACTCAGGTCAACGTTGGTGGTGAAGTGGTCTTTCAGCATCAGCGACTCGTCTGTTGCCACATCGTCGGTCTGGCTCCAATCGCTCCAGCAACGCATAGACTTCACACCGTAGTTGGTGAGGTACTGCTCACCGATGTACTGACTCTGAATCTTCGCAGTCCAGTCCTTATAGTTGAACGTGAAAATGTTGTTGAGAATCACTTCTGGTGAGAAACTCAGCGGTGTTTCACCTACATTTACCAGCGTGGTGTAGTCGTCGAGGGTTACAATCATGTCCTTCGCACGGTTCTTGCTCAGCGTTGCGTTCAAGTCCCAGCGCAGCCAGTTTGTCGGCACCCATGCAGCTTCCAGTTCAACGCCCATACGGTAGCTCTTGTCGATATTCTTAGTAACGGCCTCGCCTTCGTCGTTCAGTTCACCCGTCAGCACAAACTGGTTCTTGTAGTCCATCCAGTAAAGGTTCACACCTGCAGCAAAGCGACGTGTGCGGAACTTATAACCCACTTCGAGGTCGTTCAGACGCTCAGCATGGATGGGCTTTCCCCACTGTTCCTGAAAGTGGTCTCGGGTCGGCTCACGATGTGCGATGGCATAAGAGACATACAAGCGGTGGTGAAGTGGCTGACGGAAACCGGCACGTGTTGTAAATTCGTAGTTCAGACCAGCCTTCGGATTGAAGAAATCGAAATTGCGGTTAAGGTCATAGTGAATCTGTCCGTTGTCGTCCCAGTCGCCTGATTTTCCGTCCATCTGGCAATTCACATGACGGTACTGCAGGTCGGCATAGGCACTCAGACCTCTGGCAAATTCCCAGTTCACCTTCGCATAAAGGTTGCCGTCGGTCTTCTTTGAGTTGTTCCCATAGTATTTGAAGTTCGGTTCCTGTCCAGGCAGAACCTGCATGATCTTTCCAAGCTGTTTATCTTTATAATAAGGAGTGCCGATCCACATGACGTGTCCCAGGTGTGTGGCGTCGAAATGGTTCAGTGCTCCACCGAAATTCGCTGTCAGACCTTCATGGTTGTCATAGTTTACCGAAGCCACCGTTCCGTAGAAATCCTTGTCTCCGTCCTTGCGCTGCACCAAGTCTGCTCGCATCTTGTCGTCGTCGGTCAGCAGATATTTATACAGCTTCTTTCCCGTCTTCATCTGATCGTAGAAGTAGGTGTCATGTGTGTAATGAAGCGCAGCGTTCAGCGTCCAGTCTGTATTCAGCCACTGGTTCAAGTGCAACTGATAATGTTGCTGATGATAATTGTCATACTGGTCGTCATAGTACTTCATGTTGCCCTGATCATCGTAGTACAGGCCACAGGAGTTATAGCGACGTCCGTAGAGACTCTGCTCACCCTTCGATGTGTAGTTCCACGCCATGTAAGTCTTTTCTTTTCCGTTGAAAGTGATGAACTTAACAGTCGTGTTATCACCATAATAGCCTGCTTGAAGGAAGTAGGAGTTGAAGCTGGATGAGGCTCGGTCTATATAGCCGTCGCTGCCGATGTTCGAGAGACGTCCCTGTACGCCGAAATGTCTGTTTAGGAGTCCTGTGCCGAAGCGGACGGTCTCCTTATGCGTACCATACGAGCCGCCGCTGACATCTACACCTACATAAGGTTTCAGGCCAATCCCTTCTGTCACCATGTTGATAGAGGCACCGAAGGCACCCGATCCATTAGTGCTGGTGCCGACGCCGCGTTGCACCTGAATGGACTGGACGCTGCTGGCAAAATCGCTAATATCGACAAAGTACATTCTTGAACTCTCGCTGTCGTTTAACGGAATACCGTTCGCTGTCACATTGATACGTGAAGCGTCTGTACCTCGTACGCGGATGCTCGTGTATCCGATGCCGTTACCTGCATCTGTCGTTGTTGTTACACTGGGCATCGTGGACAGCAGGAAGGGAATGTCCTGCCCATAGTTCACAGCCTCAATCTGTTCGCGATTCAAGTTGCTAAACGCTATAGGCGTCTTGCTTGTGGCACGAAGCGAAGTTACCTGCACCTCCTGCAGATTTGCTTCCTTCACGACATCCATGACGCCCTGCGCCTGAGCCATACTGGCACTTGCCAGCATCGCCACACTTAATACAATAAACTTTCTCATTGTTTTACCTTTATTATTTAATAATACAACAATAAAGGGGTTTCTGAGTTCTTCCACCTTCAGTTTTCACTCCTCTCGCAACAAGAGAGGAACAGGGGAAGGGTCCGTCCCTACGGCGGCATTACCCGCATCAGGTTCAGAGGGTATCATCTCAGCCGGAAAAACAAAGATTCATCATACTTCTTCCAGCACCCCTTTGACTTGCTCTTTGCAAATCGCCTGCAAAGTTACGAATAAAAATTGGATTGGACAAAACGAAAGAGTAAAATTCTGATTTCAGTTGTGAAGTTTGCCTGAAGCTAATTGTTCCAAAAAACACAAAAAAATGCTAAAAACGCTGCACAAAAATGAAAAAGTGTGCAAAAAAGTGCGCTGAAATGTTAAAATTCTAATTTTTTTTGGTAGAAACTTGCGTTATGTTAATAGAAAATACTAATTTTGCAGCTAAATAAGCGTGAAGTGCGTCTTTTCGGAGGCAATCAATGCGCGAATAAGTGTGATAATTGGCAATAAAAAAACAAAGAAATCAATAAATTTATTGTTTTATTTAAAAAAAGTATTTATGAAAAAGTTAATGATTGCGCTGGCTTTTGCTGGCATGGGTACTGTAGCAGTTAATGCTCAGACAACAATCGAGACTCCTACCGTAAGCAAGTACACCGTTGCTACAAACTCTTTCTGGAGCAACTGGTTCATTCAGGTAGGTGCCGACATGGCAGTTCAGAACCCTTATGGTTCTAACATTTTGGACAACAACTGGCATGATGGTCGCTCTTATGGTGTTGACCTCGCCATCGGTAAGGCTTTCACTCCAGGTCTTGCTCTTCGTTTGAAGGCTAACTGGGAGAATGGTATTATCGAGCGTGAGCACAACAATCCTGCAAAGGTTCCTTATGGATTGACTCCTAACTTTGACAAGGGTGGTTATGGAACAATCGTTGGTGACGTTATGTTCAACCTCAGCAACCTCTTCTGCGGTTACAGCGACACTCGCGTTTGGAACTTCAGCCTTTATCCACGTGCCGGAGTTTATCGTAACTTCTCTAACAGCAAGTCTTACTCTGGTCTCCTTGGTGTAGGTGCAGAGAGCAGTTGGCGTCTTGGCAAGCACGTAGGTATCTACCTCGACCTCGCTTACAACATGCTGACTGGCCACAACGAAGGTGAGTACGGTTACAACACTGACGGTTACTTCGTAGCTGACCTCGGTCTTACTTTCTACCTCGGCAAGGCTACCTTCCACAAGGCTGTTACTCTCGAGGACTACAACGCTCTTGCAGCTGCCAGCGAAGAGGCTATCGCACGTCTGCGTGCTGACCTCGACCGCGAGAAGGCTCTCAACGCAGACCTCCGCGCTCAGCTCGCTAAGTGGGCTAACCACAAGTGCCCAGAAGTTACTCCTGCTAAGATCATCCAGGGTGCTGCTTCTTCTGTATTCTTCGACATCAACTCTTCTAAGCTGAACTCTAAGAAGGATCTCATCAACCTCGAGTCTGTTGCAGCTTCTGCAAAGAACTCTGACGCTAAGATCCTCGTAGTTGGTTGCGCTGATAGCAAGACTGGTTCTGACGCTTACAACCAGCAGCTCTCTGAGGCTCGTGCTCAGGCTGTGGCTGACGAACTCGTTAACCTCGGTGTAAACCGCGACAACATTGAAGTTAAGGGTATTGGTGGTGTAGCTGAAGTTGAACCTTACAACCTCAACCGCCGTGCTGTCATCTCTTTCAAATAATCTGAAAGGATAACTTCATCACAAAGCGCTGCCCGCAAGGGTGGCGCTTTTTTTGGTGCATAATGAGAAAAAAGTATGATTTCTTTTTGTCAAGTCGAAAAAAAGTCGTACCTTTGCAGCCGAATTTGAAAACAGACATCCTGTTACGGGGTATAGCGCAGTTGGTAGCGTTCCTGGTTTGGGACCAGGCGGTCGCGTGTTCGAGTCACGCTGCCCCGACCAAAACAGGGAACCCGAAAGGAGGCAGAAGGCGATTCTGCCAATCTCCAAGAAGGCACAAGGTCTGTTGATAATTGTATCGGGGTATAGCGCAGTTGGTAGCGTTCCTGGTTTGGGACCAGGCGGTCGCGTGTTCGAGTCACGCTGCCCCGACACATTCGGGCGTTTAGCTCAGCTGGTTCAGAGCATCTGCCTTACAAGCAGAGGGTCGGCGGTTCGAATCCGTCAACGCCCACAGAGTGGCGATAGGATAGCCGAATGAAATGAGGCAATCCTTTTTTAGCCCACAGAGTGGCGATAGGATAGCCGAATGAAATGAGGCAATCTTATTTAGCCCACATCGGTAAGAGGAATGGAGTCAATACTTCTTCCTCTTTTTTGTTTCCCTGTTCTATATGCAGAGTGATGTAAAGTGACTAATATATAATAAGGTATAGGAATATGAAGAATAATGATTGGAAGGATCGTTTGGGGATGGTATATTCCACGAATCCTGATTTTGAGTATTCACTCGACGAAGTAGAGGAAGAAGTGACGCTGCCTAAGAACCAGCAGAAGCTGCGTGTGCAGATAGAGAAGAGCGGACGAGCTGGGAAGGTGGTGACGCTGGTGAAGGGTTTTGTTGGGAGTGAGGACGACTTAAAGTCTTTGGGCAAGTTTCTGAAGACCAAATGTGGTGTGGGTGGAACTGCCAAGGACGGTGAGATTGTCATTCAGGGAAGTTTTCGCGACCGTCTGATTGCGTTGCTGAAAGATGAAGGCTATACGAATACAAAATAGCCAGCAATTCATGTAGTTGTTCTGCAACCTTTTCATGTAGTTGTTCTGCAAAAACAGATTTTTTTTGATTTTGCCTGTATTAAAAAAATACAAAATGGCGGATAATACGTGGAAAAATCGTAACTTTGCAGAATAATTGATATTTAAGGAAAAGAATATGTGTAAGATTATAGCTTTAGCCAATCAGAAGGGTGGAGTAGGGAAGACTACTTCCACCATCAATCTTGCTGCTTCTTTGGCTACATTGGAGCAAAAAGTGCTGGTGGTGGATGCCGACCCACAGGCCAATGCCTCTTCAGGATTGGGAGTAGATATCCAGCAGGTTGACACCTCGATTTATGACTGCATCATCAGTACAGTGGTCAATGCTGCTCACCCAGAAGAGAAAGCCATCGATCCTCACGAAGCCATCTATACCACAGATGTAGAGGGTCTTGACATCATTCCCAGTCACATCAATCTGGTGGGTGCAGAGGTGGAAATGATCGGACTGAACCATCGCGAGTTGGTGATGCGCCATTTGCTGGAACCCCTTCGCTCTGAATATGATTACATCCTCATCGACTGTTCTCCTTCGCTGGGACTCATCACCACTAACTGTCTGACAGCAGCCGATTCGGTCATTATTCCCGTTCAGTGTGAATATTTTGCGCTGGAAGGCATCAGCAAGTTGTTGCAGACGATTAAGATTATCAAGTCGAAGCTCAATCCGAAACTGGAGATTGAAGGATTCCTTCTGACGATGTTCGATTCCCGTCTTCGTCTTGCCAACCGCATTTACGACGAGGTAAAGCGTCACTTCCAAGAATTGGTGTTCAAGACTGTGATTCAGCGTAATGTGAAGTTGAGTGAGGCTCCCAGTCATGGAATTCCCTGTATCCTCTACGATGTCACATCGACAGGTGCGAAGAACTATCTGGCTTTGGCTCAGGAACTGATAGAAAAGAATAAATAAGCCCCCTCCAACTCCCCCCAGGGGGGAGGGATAAAGCCTATAACAAAACATAAAGAAAGTGGCAGTAAAAAAGAAATTCGGAACGCTGGGAAGAGGGCTGGACGCACTCATTTCCACAGAAGACATACATACGGAGGGGTCTTCCACCATCAACGAGATTGACCTTTCCCTCATCGATGCGAATCCCAACCAGCCGCGTCGTGAGTTCGACGAGGACAGTTTGCAGGAACTTGCCGACTCCATCAGCGAGATAGGCATCATCCAGCCCATCACCCTTCGTCAGCTGGACAACGGACGCTACCAGATCATTGCCGGCGAACGTCGTTGGCGTGCCTCTCAACTGGCTCACCTCACCTCCATCCCTGCGTACATCCGTACGGCAGACGACGAGAACGTGATGGAAATGGCGCTGATTGAGAATATCCAGCGTCAGGACCTCAACTCTGTAGAGATTGCGCTGGCTTATCAGCACCTCATCGACCAATACGGCTTAACACAGGAGAAACTGGCTGAACGCGTAGGCAAGAAACGCACAACGGTTGCCAACTTCCTGCGTTTGTTGAAATTGCCTGCTCCCGTTCAGATGGCGCTTCAGAATCACGAGATTGACATGGGTCATGCTCGTGCCCTCTTGGCGCTGGACGATCCCAAGCAGCAAGTGAAGTTCTTCCAGGAAATCCAGCAGAAGGGTTATTCCGTTCGTCAGGTGGAGGACTTGATCCGCATGCTGAACGAAGGCAGTCGTGGTAACGATGCACGCAAACGTCCTGCAAAGACTTCGCTCTCAGCTGATTATGAACAAATGCGCCAACAGCTCACGCAACGCTTAGGCTTGCAGGTCGCTATGTCTGCCAACGCCAAAGGAAGTGGAAAGCTGACGCTGGCGTTTGCCAATGAAGAAGAACTGAAACGAATCGTAGCCACCATACTGGGTTAACGTATGAAAATGAAGGGGGTGATATATCGTCTGACGGTATTGCTGCTTGTGTTTTCTGTGGGAAAGGCAAGTGCGCAGACTGAGAACGACTCTGTTCCTCAGACCGTCACCCTGATGCCTGCCGAAGGGGATTCCATCGTGGTTCCCGAACCGACATTCAGGTTGACAGGCGACTCCCTGACAGCAGCACAGGCAATTGACCCTGCTCAATGGATGCCCGATCCGAAGAAAGCCCTGTGGTACGCCATCGTGTTTCCTGGTGGGGGACAGATCTATAACCGCAAATACTGGAAGCTTCCCCTGTTCTATGGTGGTTTCTTAGGTTGTGCCTATGCCATCAACTGGAACAACACGATGTATCGCGACTATTCGCAGGCCTATATCGACATCATGGACGACGATCCGAACACGAAGAGCTATGAGAACTTCCTCCCGCCTTCGTTCGACGTGAACGCCAATGCCAGCCGCCTGCAGAGTCTTTTCAAACGCAAGAAAGACTTCTACCGCCGCTATCGCGACCTCAGTATCTTCTGTGTGATAGGCGTTTACGCGCTCTCGATCATTGATGCCTACGTCGATGCCGAATTGTCGAGTTTCGACATCAGCCGCAACCTCAGCATGAAAGTGCGGCCTTCCATCCTGAACGACAATCACCAGTCCGTTGCCTTGGGCGGTTCGTCGCTCATGTCCAACTCCTACGGAGTGCAATGCTCCATCGCTTTCTGATTTTTCCATTCAGACTCAATCCATTTAGACTCAATTCATTCAGACACATTCCATTCTAACTCTATAAGAACCCCATACAGCATGAAGAAAATTATTGCCATCATGACACTCGCCTGTCTGGCGACCTCTCCTTTAAAGGCTCAAACGTCCACCACAGCCCAGACTCCTGGTAATGAGTCGGCTGATATGCCTGAAGGCATGAAGGTGACGGAGAACGATTTGATGCGTGATTACAACAATCGCACCAATCTCTCTTCCTCCTCCACACCTGTGCGGAATCTGCCCTACGATGACAAGATACTGGAGGATCGTCTCTCGCGTATTCCCACCATCATTGAGTTGCCGCTCAATGAGGTGACACGCAAATATATCGACACCTACGCCAGTCGGATGAAGCGTTCTGTGTCTGTGATGCTGGGTTCTTCCAATTTCTACAATCCCATCTTCGAGGAAGCCCTCGAACGCCATGAGTTGCCCTTGGAGCTGAAGTATCTGCCTGTCATCGAGTCAGGACTTCGTCCCAATGCTACTTCCAGCGCCGGAGCTGCAGGTTTGTGGCAGTTCATTCTGGCTGCAGGCAAGCAGTACGGTCTGGAAATCAATACGTTGGTCGATGAACGTCGTGACCCCATCAAGTCGAGTGAGGCAGCAGCACGCTATCTCAGCGACCTTTACAATTCTTTTGGCGATTGGAGTCTGGCTATCGCTGCCTACAATTGTGGACCAGGTACCGTTCAGAAAGCCCTTCTGCGTGCAGGAACCACGAAGGAAAATGCTGACTTCTGGGCGATTTACGACTATCTCCCCCACGAAACCCGTGGTTATGTGCCTGCCTTCATCGCAGCCACCTACATCATGAACTATTATTGCGAACACGGCATCACGCCCATGAGTGCCAACTTCCCTGCCGAGTCCGACACCATCGTGGTTTCTCGCGATGCCCGTTTTGCTTCCATCTCTTCTGTCTGCAATGTGACAGTCGATGAACTGCGTTCGCTCAATCCTCAGTATCGTCACGATATTGTTCCTCGCGACTATGCTGTCCGCCTGCCTTCCTCAGCCATTGAGAACTTCATCACCAAGGAAGACCAGATTTACGGAAGTTCGCCAGCAACTGTTCCTGAAACCACAGAGGAAGACGCTAATGCTGTGGCAGTTACGACCGTTCCGACTTACGACGAAACTCCTGTCCAGACTCAGGTTGAGGAAATAGCTCAGACACGAGTGGAGGTGCCAGTTGAGACGCAAGTAGAGGAAATCGCTCAGACTCAAATAGAAGTTCCAGTTGAGACGCAAGTTGAAGAAGTGGCCCAGACTCAGGTGGAAGAGCCAGTTCATATCACACCAGTTCAGCCTGTGACTCAGACCCAGACTTCCGTTCAGCCAGAGAACACACAGACGCAGCTGATTGCTGAAGTGAAACCGCTTGACTCTCAGGCAGCTCCTGCTAAGGTGACACCAGTAGTGGTTGCACAGGATAATGCTCAGAAGGCTCAACCAGCTGCTGCTGCGAAACCAGCCAACAACAAGCAGGCAGCCACGCAGAAGAACAACAGGTGGAACAATCAGCAGACAGCAAAAAAGAAGAAGCCCCAACAGCCTCGTACGAAGAGCGTGGAGGTGCAGAGTGGCGACAACCTGACGAAGATTGCCCGTCAGAATGGTACCACCGTCGAGAACCTTCGCAAGCTCAACAACATCAAGGGCAGCACCATCCGTCCAGGTCAGAAAATCCGTGTGAAGTAATCCTTCCAGATCCTCGTTCGTTCGCCTTTCAACGTTAAACCTTAAACGTTAAACTTTATACGTTATTTGTTATGGAACAAGTCCTCCCTCAGCCAGAAATCGATGTCGAGGAACAGATGGTGGAAGAAGCTTTCCAGCAACTCATCCAGTCCTATCTTGCCAGTCCTCATCGTAAGAAAGTTGAACTGATCACCAAAGCGTTCAACTTCGCTAAACATGCCCATAAGGGAGTGCGTCGTCTGTCAGGGGAACCCTATATCATGCACCCTTTGGCCGTAGCGCAGATTGTCTGTTCCGAGATGGGGTTGGGTAGTACGTCCATCTGTTCTGCCCTCCTGCACGATGTGGTCGAAGACACAGACTACAATGTGGAGGACATCGAGAATATGTTCGGTCCGAAAATTGCACAGATTGTCGATGGACTGACGAAGATTGCAGGTGGTATCTTTGGCGACAACGCTTCGGCACAGGCAGAGAATTTCAAGAAGCTGCTGCTCACGATGAGTGAGGATATCCGTGTGATTCTCATCAAGATAGCCGACCGTCTCCATAACATGCGAACGCTGGGTTCGCAGGCAAAGAACAAGCAGTACAAGATAGCAGGTGAGACACTTTATATCTATGCTCCGCTTGCCAACCGACTGGGTCTGAACCGCATCAAGAGCGAGCTGGAAGACCTGAGCTTCAAGTACGAACATCCTGCCGAGTATGCCGCCATCGAACATAAGCTGCATCTGACGGCAGAGAAGCGCCAGACCGTCTTCACCGAGTTTACGGCACCCATCCGCAAGCAGCTCGACGAGATGGGTCTTGACTATGAAATCAAGGCACGTGTCAAGACGCCGTATTCCATCTGGAAGAAGATGCAGACCAAACATGTCACCTTCGACGAAATCTACGACATCCTGGCGGTCCGCATCATTTTCGAACCGAAAGACCCCAAGGAGGAAGTGGAGGAGTGCTTCAGCATGTATGTTCGTCTGACCAAACTCTATTCCACCCACCCCGACCGTCTGCGCGACTGGGTTCACCATCCTAAAGCCAATGATTATCAGGCACTTCATTGTACCCTCATGTCGAAGAACGGTGAGTGGATCGAGGTTCAGATCCGTACACGTCGTATGGATGAGGTGGCAGAACGAGGCTTTGCTGCCCATTGGAAATACAAGGACGGACCGATGAACTTCCAGCGTGGTGAGAACGAGCTGAACAAATGGCTGAACACCATCAAGGAGATTCTCGACGATCCCCAGCCCGACGCGATGGACTTCCTCGACACCATCAAGCTCAACCTCTTCGCTTCTGAAATCTTTGTCTTTACGCCCAAAGGTGAGATGCGTACCTTGCCGGCAGGCAGTACCGTGCTCGACTTTGCCTTCACCATCCATACCTTCGTCGGAAGCCATTGCATCGGTGCCAAAGTGAACCACTCGCTCGTGTCCCTCAGCCATAAGCTCAAGAGTGGCGACCAGGTGGAGGTGCTGACTTCCAGAAAACCTCAAGTATCTCGTACGTGGCTCACCATCGCCACCACCGCCAAGGCAACATCGAAAATTCAGCAGATGGTGCGACACAACGAACGTGAAGCACGCAAACAGGGTGACGAACTGCTGACCGAGTTCTTCACCAAGAACGAAATACCTCGCAACACTCTCAACATCGACAAACTCTGCCACTTCCACCATCTCAACAAGACGGAAAACCTGTTGCTGGCGCTGGGAGAAGGAAGGGTGAAACTGGGTGAATTCGATGTCGATATGCTGCGTGGAAAGCAGAATTCAGGTGGTTGGAAACGTCTGTTCTTCTTTGGCCGTAAGCCCAAGAATGCAGACTCGAAGGAAACAAAACTCGAAGTGGATCAGTCGTTCAACCGCAAGAAAGTGCTCAAGCTTACCGAAGACTCCATCCAGACGAAATACACGCTGAGCGAATGTTGCAAGCCTATCCCTGGCGATCCCGTCATGGGCTTCATCGACGATCAGAACCACATCATGATCCACAAGCTGCAATGTCCGGTGGCTGCCCGTCTGAAAGCCAATCGCGGCAATCGCGTGCTGGCGGCAGAGTGGGACATGAGTCAGAATATGCTCTTCCCAGCCGACATCTCCATGCGTGGTATCGACCGTCTGGGTTTGCTCAACGAAATCACACAGATCATCTCGCAGCAGATGAACGTGAACATGCACAAACTCACGGTGGAGTGCAACGACGGCATCTTCACCTGCCAGATCCAGCTCTTCGTTCACGACACCACCGAGGTGGATGAGCTGATTACCAAACTGAAAGATATTCCCGATCTCGAAACCATCAGTCGAGTGTAAATCCCCTTTTTCTTTGTCTCACAGCCTCGTAGAGCAGAACGGCTGTGCTTACCGACACGTTGAGCGAATCAATCTTGCCCAACATCGGAATGCGGATATGTGCGTCGGCAGCTTTGCGCCAGGCACGTGTCAGACCCGTTGCCTCCGTTCCCATCACGATGGCTGTCGGTCCTCTCATGTCCGTGTTGTAATACAGTTCGGAATCCTGCAACTGCGCTGTCAGGATGTGGATGTCTCGGTCCTGCAGGAACTGGATACATTCTTTCGTGGTGCAGGTCACGCAGGGAACGCTGAAGGCTGCGCCCACGCTGCTACGGATGAGGTTGGGATTATAAAGGTCGGTCAGCGGGTCGCACACAATCACGGCATCCACATTCACAGCATCCGCACTACGCAGGATGGCACCCAGGTTGCCTGGCTTCTCTACCCCTTCCAACACCACAATCAGCGGTTTCTCGCTCAGTTCCAGATCCTTCAGCGTCTTCGTCTTCGACTTCACAATCGCCACCACGCCCTCTGTGCTGCCTCGGTAGGCAATCTTCTCATACACCTCCGGCGTCACCTGCACCCACGTGAAATGGGGCGCATTGCCATTGGGAAGATTCGCCAGAGGGTTGTTCTTGAACGCCTTGCGCGTCGTCACCTCCATCTTTGCTGTGCAATAGAACGCCGTTTCTATCTCGTAGCCTGCCGCCAGACAATGTTCCATCTCGCGCAGTCCCTCCACCACGAAGAGACCGCTACTCTTGCGTTCCGACGACTTACGCTGGAGCGTCATCAACCGCTTCAGCTTCGGATTCTGCATACTGCTAATGATCGTATCGTCCATTTGTTGCCTCAGTTTTTTGGGAAAAATCAGTCCATTTTCCCTTTTGAACTGCAAATTTACGCATTATTCTCCATTTTTTCACTATCTTTGCAGAAAAATTATAATTCATAATTCACAATTCAACTTTCGTAAGTGAATCTGATTGAGAAAAAAAACATAAAAACCCTCACAATGCGCAGCCTTTTTTTAGTGGAGCGCAGCGTAACGGTGTTTTTGCTTTCATTGATTTCAAAGCATGAAATGCTGCGAATGGGGCTGATAATGGCTGACGGGAAGTTTACTTACAGGCAGACAGCATCAGCAGCAGACGCAAATCTTGTAAAGATTGAAAACAATGAAAGGGTTTTTGATGTTTTTGTTAACATCCGAATCTTATAATTTATAATTTAGTCTTATCGTGTCTCGTTTCAAAAACATAAAGATCATTGCCTTCGATGCCGACGACACCCTCTGGGACTGCCAGTCGCACTTCGATCGTGTCACCGACCGCATGGCAGAAATGCTTGCTCCCTGGTGCTCAGCCGACGAAGCACGTGCCCAGCTCGTCAACACCGAGTGCAAGAACCTCGCCCTTTCCGGCTACGGCTGCAAACCCTATATTCTCTCCGTCATCGAGACCGCCATCCGCGTCAGCGGCGGACAGATACCCTCGTCGCTTGTCGGCGAACTCGTCAACCTCGGCTATGCCCTCATGCAGATGCCCGTTCCGCCCCTGCCCGAAGTAGAGGAGACCCTTGCCCGTCTGCCCAATTATTATAAGGTCGTCTTCACCAAAGGCGACCTCCTCGATCAGGAGCAGAAACTCCAGCGTTCAGGACTTGCCAACTACTTCCAGCACCTCGAAATCACCTCCGACAAGACCGAGCGCCACTTCTGGCAACTCTGCCACAAGCTCAACATCCAGCCCCACGAACTCCTCATGGTCGGCAACTCCTTCAAGTCCGACATCGCTCCAGCCCTTGCCATCGGAGCCAACGGCATCCACATCCCCTACCATGTCGTCTGGGAGATGGAGCACGCCGACGAGTTCACCCATCCCCATTGCGTCAAAATCCAGCACTTCACTCAAATCCTCTCCCTCGTCTAACTCTTTCCATCAACACAAAGTCTCCCAATCGTTTTGGATTGAGAGACTTTTGAGACGTTTTAGAGAGCATTAGCAAATCCCTCAGTTTTTCATGTCCTCCCCCTTGGGGGAGTTAGAGGGGGCTTTAGAAGGGTCCTCTGCCCATGCAGCTGGTGGTGCCCAGTGCAGTGAGGGCAGCCGTGAGGATGGAGACAATCAACTGGATGATTCTCTGCCAGGTTTCCTTATTCTTGGTCATAATCGTACTTTTTTAAGTTCAACATTTTAATAAACAAAAACCTTAAAAACTCTCACGCAGTATGTATCGGACTTACAGTCCTTATAAGACGCAAGGTAACTATTTTTCCTTGTGAGCACGATTCATGCTGAGCCTGTCGAAGTAGCTCCCAGATAAAAATATCCACCTTGCATCTTTGTCTCTTAGCAGAGCCATCACATACTTTGTGAGCAAAAACATCGCCCTTCGGGCTAAATAACCAAATTCCTCATCGAAACCAAACACCTTTTAGTGTTCACTGTTCCAAAAGTTTAAGAACTGTTTTTTAACGAAGTGGTGTTTTTGCTTTCATTGATTTCAAAGCATGAAATGCTGTGTATGGGGCTGATAATGGCTGACGGGAGTTTACTTA
>CAJOHO010000017.1 GCA_905234555.1 uncultured Bacteroidaceae bacterium | reverse complement strand
TCAGAACAGGTAAACGCTTTTAGTGAGATAGTAATTATAGTAATAACCAGTTAAGTTTAACTCTCCAAAAAGTGACAACCTTTTTCAGTTGAGGTCAGATACCGACCTTAATTTGTGTATCGATTAAGAAATTTTAGCGGACAGCAATAAAATTTTATATAAAAATCGGGAGTATGGTCACGAATTTCGTAACTTTTTCGGTGCAAAAATAGTGATTATTCCCTTAACTTCCAAATGTTTTTAAAAAAAGTGTCTCTCTTTTCTGATTTTTTTTGCGAAAGTGCCAGAGATCATGGGGGACAGGTACTTCTATACATGCGCCTATACGATATTAATAAGGAGGAAGCAAGAAAAATTGGCTTCGGGGTGGAGAAAAATATAAGGTGGTTTTGAGGTTGGAGTATCTGTCTTGTGCAGGATGCAGACGTACATTTACAACGAAAAACCTGGAACCCACTTCAATACAGGGGTTCCAGGATGCTATGTGAGGATGTGACGTGACTGTCCCGTTCGGGTGGGCCTGTTAGAGCGGGGCTTCTTCCTTTACCAGTCTGACTTCGTAGATCTCGCCAATCTGCTTGCGAGGTTTGGCTACGAACTTCACGCGGACTTGGGTCTTGCCTTTCAGCAGGTCGGGGGGGATGGGATAGGTCTCGTACTTGAATTCGGAGATGCGGTACTTGCCTGTGTTGTTCACTTCCTTCACCAGCACGTCGTCGATGAGGATGTCGAACTCATGGCTTTTCCATTCACCTACGCCCCAGTATTTCAGACGCAGGCTGAGGTCGGTCTGTCCGCCTGTCTGCATGAGGTAGCTGAAGTAGTGGCCGTCGCGTGCATCGCGGAAGAACACATCATTGGTGTTGCCCACGTTCGAGCGGTCTGTCTCCATCTTGTGGTCGGTTTCCGGCTGCTGCTCACCAGGCTGCACCTTATCGACGGTGCGGGCTTCGAGTGCCTGACGCTCCTTCTCCTGACGGGCGAGGTTGTCGAGATAGCTCTGATAGCTGCTCTCCGAAAGTGCGAGCCAGTACATCATGTAACGGGCATCGTGAATCTCGAAGAAAGGCTGGAGTTCGCAGGCTGGGGTTCCCAAGCCTTCAGCATGGAGTAACGGAGACTTGTCAGCATTCACCATCTTCGTGGTGAGGGTGAAGTGCAAGGGTCTGCCTTCGACGAGCTGGTTGGCGATGTCCTCAATTTGATCATTGATGAGGATGGGAGCCTCGTTGATGGGCAGTTTCTTTCCGCTGGCATATTGTCCGAACCGGCTGTCGTCGGCAATGAGGTGAGCCAAGTCCTCCGTGCCTGTCTTGGCTGCCAGCAGGATGGGACCGTGCATCAGGGCGATATACTGTGGCACGTTGGGCAGGTGTTTCACGCTGTTGTGCATGGGGAAGGTAATCTCCACCACGTCGCCCTTCTTCCATTTGCGGTCGATGCAGACGTAGCTGGAAGGACCCGTGACGATGTTCACTGGCTGACCATTCACCTTCACGGTAAACTGACCTGGCTTCACCCAACCTGGGTAGCGCACCATCAAAGGAAACTGTCCTTTTCCTTTTGTCATCGTTATCTTGCTCGTCTCGCTGTATGGGAACGCTGTCTCCTGACACAGCACAATACCTTTCTTCTTCCAGTTCAGTTCGGAAGCCACAAAGAGATTGACGAAGAGTGCGTCATCCTTGTGGGTATAGATGAACTGTCCGTACTTGCTGTGATTCTCCATACCAGTGCCTACGCAGCACCACATGGCTTCGTTCGGAGCCGAGTAGTTGCGGTAGTGGCGCGGACGGGCAGGCGTGAAATAGACATAGCCGCCGTGCTCAGGATGCTGGGTGGAGAGGATGTGGTTGAAGGTCGCCAGTTCGTAGTAGTCGGCAAAGCGAGCCTCCGGGTTGCGACGGTGGAGTTCTTCGGTGAGCTTCAGCATGTTGTTCGTGTTGCAGCTCTCCGGTCCGTCGATGTCGTTGATGAAGTCCATGCAGGCTTCCTTGCTGGGGAAGTGCTCACGACGGCTGTTTCCGCCAAATGCCAGTGACCGCTCTCCTGTCACGATGTCCCAGAAGAAGAGGCTGGCATCGTGGTAAGTCTCGTCGCCCGAAAGTTCAGAGATACGCTCGAATCCCACTACCTTCGGCACCTGCGTGTTGGCGTGCATGTTGTCGAGGTTGTCGAATCGCTGCGACATGGGTGTGAGCAGTCGGCGGTGGGAGAACCGCTTTGCCACATCGAGGTATTTCTGTTCCTTTGTGATAGCGTAGGCATCTGCCAGTACTTCGTTCATGCCACCATGTTCATTGCCCAGCATCTGCTCCATCTGCTCATCGCTCAGACCAGCCGTGAGGTCAATTGCCCAGTCGCAGAAACCGAGGAAAAGACGTTTCGCATCTTCGTTGCCGCAATAGAGCCATGCGTCGCGCAGTCCGGCATACATCTTATGGAGATTGTAGAACGGTGCCCACGAACCGTTATAGACGCCGAAGTCACCTTTCTTGAAGTTTGACCAGATGCGTTCGCTGTTCGGCATACCGCCCACATAGCCTTTGCCCCAGTCAGGATGGTTCATCAGGTTGGCATTTGCACAGAGCTGCAACTCACCAATCATGTGCAACATCCTCATGCGGCACTCTTCATTACCCATAGCGGCATTCATCGCCATAGCTGTCAGGTAGTGACCGCCCACATGACCGTCCAGTCCGTCCCAGTTGGGATATGCTTTTGCTCTGGGTGTCAATCCCGCTTCCTTGAGATAGGGAGCCAAAAGACGGTCAACATCATATTTCAGCAGTGTCTCGATATTCAGGTCTTGTGCGTGTTTCAGCGGTCCGTCGAGGAGCTTCACGTCGCCCAGCGGAAACTCATCGGCATAGAGACGGTCTTGAGCTGAGGCCCCCTCCCAGCCTCCCCCAAGGGGGAGGAGAGTGAAGAATAATAATAGAAGTTTCTTTATCATGATTTTTTTATTTCGACATTACGACATTCCGACACGAGGACTTTGGGAGATGACGACGTTTCGAGATGTCGAGATTCACGTTTCATTAGTTGATGAGGAAAATTTTGGTCTGACCGTTGTAGGTTGCCTTTACGGTGGCACGTCCGGCTACGATGGGGCTGATGTCGAACTTTACAGCGGCTGGTACGTCGGAGGTTGCTTCCAGCTTGCTGTTGTCCTTCAGCGGACCATAGACCTGATAGCGGATCTGGTCGGGATAGCCGTTCTGATTGTTGAAGCGGATGGGCGTAGCGGGAATGGTCAGCGGCTTGCCATCAACAGTAATGGTTACCTGTGGCACCTTCGGCTCTTGAGGCAATATGGTGGAACTGCAGAAGCCGATGCCGTGGAGGTCGAAGAGTCCCTGTGGACGCTGTGGCTGCTGAGGACCGCGACCCCACCCAGGACGTCCCTGTGGCTGCTGAGGCTGCTGCACTTCCGGACCTTCAGCCACAAGATAGATGGCGTGCTTGCCTGTCAGTCCTTCAACGGCTGGTACTTTGGCACCAAAGGTAGCACCTTTTCTCTGGTCGTTTGCCGGCACATTGATGGTGGCTATCTCCTGTCCCTTCCAAGGATCGTCGAGCTTGACATGAATCTTGAATTCTCCGTGTCCTCCAGACGTCAGATTGACGTAGATGCTGGCATCATCGCCTTTCTTGATGCCCTCGAAAGCCTTGCAGCCCTTGGTGTCCTGAGCCAGGCCACCGAAGCCGAAGTACTTGAAACCGATGATGCCGCCGTTCTGAATGCCGGCAAGATCCATCGAGTTGTTCCACACGTCGTGGTTGTCCTGCATCCAGTTGTTGGCATTCGGTCCATACATGAATGCAGCATAGCCGGCGCTGTAATACTGATAAGGAGGCAGACCGAAGATTTGGAAACCTTCGCTGGTGACTTCGGCACCTGTGTATTCGTTGCCGTCGGTAGCTTTGGCTGTCCACACGTTGTCCTTGGTGTAGGGGTCGTAACCGGTGATGGTGACCTTACCACCTTTTGCCACAGGCTTCTTGTCCCAAGTGATCTTCACAGGAGCCACCATTGCCTGACGGGCGTTGCCGAAGCCACGGGGTGGACGGTGGTAGAACACATACCACTGACCGTTGATTTCCTGCAGCGAGCCGTGGGTGTTGTGACCGGCATTGGTGGTGATGAGCTTTGATCCGTCTTCGTTGAGGACGACGCCACGGGAGTCAACCAACACGCCACCTGAACGCCAGGGACCCAGAGGTGAGTCGCCGTAAGCATAACGCAGGGCAGAGTTGGTGTTGCCCAGTCCGTACTCCTTGCCGCTGTAGCCGGAGAACACCATCACGTATTTGTTGCCTACCTGACGGATGCTGGAAGCTTCGAAGAAGTTGAAGTCCTTGGGATCCTGACCTTTATAAAGCGCTTTGTACTCGCTGCCTTCCTTGTCGAGCAGACGACCGTCGGCGCTGACAGCAGGGATGAACGGATCGATGAGTTCGGTGCCTGGTCGCTTGGAGTACATGGTCTTCTGGTCCAACTCGCAGGCTGTGGAGTGCTGGAAACCGTAGAATACGTAGGCACGGAAGCCGATGTTGTAGTCAGGGTCTTTCTTGTCGGTGATGTTCTCGATGAAGACCGATGGGTCGAAGTCGATGAGTGAGCCTGGGAGGCACTGGCGTTCGTCTTCGGTGAGGTTGATGGGTGTGAACGGACCATTGGGACGGTCGCCCTTACATACCATAGGTGTGCGACGCCATCCGCGGCTGTGGGGATAGAGATAGTAGGTCTTCTTGCCTGTGGCTTTGTCCTTTACTTCCACGAGGTCAGGGGCATACATCGTGTCCCACTGACCATCGACGAACCACGAGAAGATGGGACCTTCGTCGCGCCATTGGCTGAGGTCCTCAACGGGTGCCGACCACATACGGATGTCGGGGCCGCAGTAGGCAGAGTAGTTCACGTCGTGCGAGCCGATGATGTAGGCACGCAGCTTGCCTGGATTGTCAGGGTCTTCGAACACACGGGGTTCACCGTCGGGTACATGCTCCCAGAGAGGGAGGTAGGGATTCTGGGCATAAGCCCCCTCCTGCTCCCCCATGGGGGAGAGAGAAAGAAGAGTGAAGAGTGAAGAGTGAAGAGTGAAGAATAGGAAGAAAAAGAGTCTTGTTTTCATTTTGTTTTTGGTTTTTTTAGGGTTGTTATTGGTTTTTTGTTATTTCGACGTTGCGACATTTCGACATTTCGACGTTGCGACATTTCGACATTTCGAGATTTTGACATTTCGAGATTTTGACATTTCGACATTTCGACGTTGCGACGTTTCGTTAATGAATTATGATGGCTTTGCCTGCTTTTACTTTGACTTCGTAGCGATAGACGCCAGCGTAGGGTTCCATAGCTCTGAGTCCCTTGCCGCTGAGAGGTTCCTTGCTGTGCAGGAAAAGGGTGCCATCAGCCTTGGGCAGGATCTTGGCTGTGGTGAGGTGTCCGTTTGCCCATTCGATGTCAACGGTGTAGCCGCCTCGTGCTTTCAACCCTTTCACGCTACCGTCTGTCCACGCATCGGGTAGGGCAGGCAGGAGGTGGAGGATGAAGGACAAGCCACCCGTCGGATCATCCACTTCGCCTTTCACTTTGGCACCCAGCTCCTGCAATATGATGCTTTGGGCCTGATCATGTGAAAACGTTCCGTAAGAATCCTGACTTTGCAGCAGCATCTCTGCGATGCCTGCGGTTACACCGAAGTTTCCGTCAATCTGGAAAGGCGGATGGGCATCGAAGAGGTTGGGATAGGTGCGTCCATTGGGATACTGACGGGCAGAACGGTCGTCGGGCAGCAGGTGGAGCATGTTCTTGATGATGGTGAAGGCGTGGTTGCCGTCTTGCATACGTGCCCAGAAGTTGGTCTTCCATCCCAGACTCCAGCCTGTGGCCTGATCGCCTCGTTGCTGCAGCGTGACACGAGCCGCATCCCAAAGCTCTGGCGTGTGGAGACGTGAGATCTGGTTAGAGGGATAGAGTCCGTAGAGGTGGGAGATGTGACGGTGTTCGTCGTGTGGATCGTCGAGGTCTTCGCGCCACTCCTGCAACTGTCCGTACTGTCCCACCTTCATGGGTGGAATCATCCAAAGTGCATCACTCAGCTTCTGACGATACTCGGCGTCTTCACCCAGGATGCGTGCTGCCAGCAGCGTCTGCGAAAGTATGTCGCGTACAATCTGATTGTCCATTGTGCAACCTGCCGTTACAGGTGTTGCCTTGCCGCGTCCTCCATGTTCCGGTGAAACACTGGGTACCACAAGCAGTTCTCCGTTGCGTTCCACCATGTAGTCGAGATAGAAGTCGCAAGCGCCTTTCATGATAGGGTAGTAGCGACGAAGGAAATCCTTGTCGAGGGTGAACTGGTAGTGTTCCCACAGGTGCGTGGCAAGCCAGGCTCCACCGTTGGGGAACATACCCCACGCAGAACCGTCAACGGGTCCTGCAATGCGCCAGAGGTCGGTGTTGTGGTGAGCCACCCATCCGTTGCAGCCGTACATGGTGCGTGCTGTCTCTGCACCTGTCTCGCTCAGGTCACGAATCATCGAGAAGAGCGGTTCAGCAGTTTCGCTGAGATTGCAGACTTCGGCAGGCCAGTAATTCATCTCGGCATTGATGTTGATGGTGTATTTGGAATCCCAAGGGGCGTTCATCTTGTCGTTCCATACACCCTGCAGGTTCGCAGGCTGTCCACCTGGCTGACTGGACGAGATGAGCAGGTAACGGCCGTATTGCATCATGAGGGCTACCAAATCAAGGTCGGTATCATCTTTCTCAAAAGCAGCCAAACGCTTGTCGGTTTCCAGAGTAGAGTTTTTAGACTTCGGAAGGTTCAGCTGAACGCGGTTATACTGTTCCTGGTACTTTGCCTTATGGCGAGCCAGCAGCTGTGGAAAGCGCATCCGCTCCGCAGCGTCCAGACGCCTTTTGTTCTTTGCCGCAGCGTTGCCGCTCACGTCGTGGTAGTTCACAAAGTTGGTAGCGGCCGACACCACGATGGTCGCCTCGGTGGCATTCTTCACACTGATGGTCTTGCTCTTATCGAACCGCACTTGTCCGTCAGCCCATACCTCAGCCTGACATTCTGCGGTGAGACCAGCCTTGATGCCTTCCTGTTCCACGCCCTGCATGGTGGCCAGAAGATAGCCGCCGCTCTTGCCGACAGTCATCGTTTTAGTCTTTGGAATCTGGCAGTGGTGCTCCGTCGTGACGGTAGCCTGCAGCTGACTCTGGTAGCTCATGTCTAAGGACAGCGCGCCCTTCTTGCCTGCCTTCAGCTGGATGATGATGACACTGTCTGCCAGCGAGGCGAAGACGGTGCGCTCGTACTTTACACCATTATAAATATAAGAGGTGGTGGCAGTGGCGTCGCCAAGGTTCAGGGCTCGCTCGTAGTTCGTGACGTCCTTGTGACCCAACGAGAGCTTCAGACTGCCGAGAGGCAGGAAACGCATGCCATGAGGACCTTTCACGAAGTGCTGGTCGATGAGGCGGGCAGCCTCTTCCTCCTTGCCTTCGAAGATGAGATCGCGCACCTGGGACAGGTATTGCAGAGATTCCTTGCTGTTGTTGTTATGGGGCTGACCGCTCCAGAACGTCTCTTCGTTGAGCTGGATTTCCTCTACGTCGGTTCCGCCGTAAATCATAGCACCCATCGCAGAATTACCAATGGGCAGAGCTTCCAGCCAGTGACTGGCAGGCTTGGCGTACCACAGGCGGTGGGGTTGGGCCTGTAAAGTGAAGAGTGAAGCGTGAAGAGTGAAGAATAAAAATAGAAGTTTCTTTATCATGATTTTTCGTTTTAGGTTTCGTTATTTCGACATTTCGTTATTCCGTTATAACGGGATTCCGTCATTAAACATTTCTATTTAGTCAAACGTGATGCTTTGGATCATTTGTCCTGGGTCGCCGATAATCAGGGAAAGCGTGTGCTTCTTCTTCGTGCGATCTACAGGAAATGTCAGTGTGAAGTCCTTGCGGTTCTCCAGCACTTGTATTTTCCAAGGCAGGGACCACTCCGTGAACTTGTTCTCACAAACCACAGGCTTCCCTCCGTCCAGACTGACGCCGAAGCGGTTGCTACACTCCTTGTTGACAGGCCAAAAGGGAACCACTGAAATGGTGACACGCAATGAGCCTGTCCCAGAAGGGGAGGGGAGAGAGGCAAGGGTGAGAGGAATGTCGATATGTGCTGAGGATAGCGACGAAGGATCTTGAGCGGCATCGAGCGGATTGCCCATCAGCAGGGAAGTCCAGTTCATACCGATGCCTTCGACAAGGCGGAACGGAGCTTTCGCTTTCAGACGTGAAAGGTCAACGCTGTTGGCTTGCACTGGGTGAATCTGTTCATCTGGCAGACGGAACTCCTGTGTCGGTGTAGTGGTAAGCTTAGGCATGAGCTGATACTTGGCTCTCAGGCCAGGAGGTACTTCCGAAATCATCTGGTCCCATTTGCCATTGAGCATCGTGTTGTACTGACGAAGTAAAGTCTGAATGCTGTCGTGGGCAACTTGGGATTTGTCAGCAGCTTCGTTGCTGCCTGTTTCGTGGTTACGTTGGGCATAGAGGAACTTACGGTTCATCTGCTCTGCCGACTTCACAGCATAACCCACGATTTCAAAGAAAGCAGGACGTAACTGCTCAGACAAAGACTGCTCTATCTGCTCACATTGCTGGCTGATGCGCTGATAGTCGGAAAGACGCTTTTCGGCAGATCCCTTGCCCCAAGTGTCAGCGGAGGGAGAGTCGGCGAAGGCAAAGTCTGTGTCGTGCAGACGGTCGTTCTCGTCGCCGCTCCATTCCATTTCGTAGCCCATGAACTCAGGTCTTCGCTGCCAAGCCAGACGGTAATAGGTGTCGAGAATCTTTTGGAACTGCTTGGCGTACTTCTTGCCGAAGATACCTGTGAGCCACGTTGCCTGATAGCGGTTCACATTGTCGTAATTGAACGCAGGGAGGTTCCATGCCATATCAAAGAACAGCTGGATGCCAAGTTCCATGGGTTTGATGTCGCCCACGTTGAGCAGCCAGTAGCGGTCGGCTCCGCTGTCGTAGGCTTTCTTCAGTTCTTCGTACATCAGCACTGGCGCTGTGGAATGAATCCACAGGTTGTCGTGCGGTGTGCCGAGGTAGCTGAGGTGATAATACACACCGCTGCCACCGCTGCGTTTCCGTTCTGCGGTGTTCGACACGCGCTTCATGTAGCCGTAGTTGTCATCGGGCCAGATGAGGGTGATGTCCTCCGGCACACGCAGTCCGGCTTCGTAGATGTCCAATGCCTCCTTGTAAGGAACGAATATCTGCGGAACCTCCGTCGCCGGTTTCTGCTTGTATTTCTCCAGAATGGCTCGCTGGTCGGCAAACACCTGTTCCAAGGTTCGGGCACGAGCTGTCAAGTCCTTCGGACCCTTCATGGCTTCGTCGTGCAGTCCACGCATACCAGTAGTATAGATGTTCTCGTACTGAGCCGTCTCCGCCAGTCGTTTGTCGAATTTCTGCTTGATGCTCTCGCTGTTCGTGAAGTAGTTCCACTCGCCATCCACAGCTGTGTCCCATTCCTTCTTCGAAGCATTGTTGATGAGCATCGGTTCGCAGTGGCTGGTGGTAATCATAATACCCCATTCAGCGGCTTTAACCTGACTTTCAGGATGGGTGTAGAACGCTCCCGTGCAGGTATGCATGGCTGGAGCCAGCATATTGCCTTTGAGACGCAGGATGAGTTCGCACACTTTGTCGTAGGTCTTCGGACCGATGTCGTTCAGTTCTTTCTCGAAGTTGCGAGCAGACCAGGTTTTCAGACCCCAGTCCTCATCGTTGATGAAGAAGCCGCGGTACTTCACCGATGGCGACTGACTCACGAAGTTCTCCTTATAGTTCTTTGCCCGCTTGGCTTTCCCTGGATCAACAGGCACGTCAGCCCACCAGTACCAGGGACTTACGCCGATGGCTTCGCTCACATGCAGCACGCCGTAAGCCAGTCCGCGAGGGTCGCTGCCTGTGATGTAGAGGCAGTCGCCTTCTGTGTCAATGGCGTAGCGCTCCCATGTACCTCGCAGTTCGGGGTGGCGTTGACTGTGGGCTACGGTGGCGAGAACAATGGCAGGGTGAACACTTTCCTCAGGACTCACGCCCTTGCCACTCACTCGCTCAATATCTTCGCTCAGCACAGTCGCCATTTTCTTGACTAACGGAGCATCGGCTTCAGAATAGGTGATGCGGCACTGCGTGAGGTCGATGGCGTGAAGAGTGAAGAATGAAGAGTGAAGAGTGAAGAATAAAAATAGAAGTTTCTTTATCATGATTTTCGTTATTTTGACATTTCGTTATTTCGACATACCGTTATTTCGACATACCGAGGTTCCGTGATTCCGTGATTCCGTCATTTCGTAATGACCACGCCGCCGTTGCAGGGGATGGTCACCTTCAGTTGCTGCTTTTTGTTCAACTTCACGGTCGTCTGGCTGCCTTCGAGCTGGGCATTGTCGCTATAGAGGGACAAGGGTGCGTTCTTTTCAAACATCGGCAGATTGAGGGTGAGTACCTTTGGCTGTTCTTCAGCATTGATGCCAGCCACAATCCACTGATTGCCGCTTCGACGGGCAAACACGCAGTAACGTCCAGGATAACCGTCGATGAACTTCACTTCATCCCAGGTGGTAGGTACTTTCTTCATGAAGTCCACAGCCCATTCGGGTGCGTCGGTCAGGTTGTTGGGAGCCAAAGCAAAATGTTGTACGCTGCTTTGGAACAGCACAGCCGTTGCCAAGGCATAGACATCACTCGTCTTGCGTACCGTGCCCGACTTGTTGTCGGCATTGTAGCGTTTGTTAAGGGTGGAACCCCCGAAGTCCATCGAACCCACCGTGTTGCGGATGAACGGATGGATGCAGCCGTTTCGTGCCTCTGCGTCGCAGGCACCCTGTCCGAAGTGCAGGTTCTCGCTTGCCAGTACAGCCTCCGATGCCACATAGTTGGGGAACATACGTTCCCATCCACGAGGCAGGGTACAGCCGTGGAAGATGACCTGAATGCCGAAGTCGTTGGCGTCGGTGAGGATATCTTCGTAGAGCTGCATCATCGGTTGTTTGTCACCACCGAAGAAATCCACCTTGATGCCTAGGATGCCGTTTTCCTGCATCCACCTCATCTCTTTGCGTCGTGCGGCGCTGCGATCCATCTTGTTTTTAGGCGACTGAGGCGCATCATTCCACGAACCGTTCGAGTTGTACCACAGGAAGATGCCCACACCCTTCGTCCGTCCGTAGCGAGCCAGTTCCGCCATGCGGTCGTAACCGATCTGTACATCCCACAGCGCATCAATCAGCACGGTGCGGTAACCCATTGCAGCCGCAAAGTCGATATATCGCTTCTGCTCGTCGTAGTTACAGCTGCTGTCCATGCCGATGATCCACGACCACACGCCCTTGCCGTAGGTGTAGTTGCGTGAAGCTTCGTACTTAGGCTTTACCACATCCCATGCCACTGTCGTTTCCACAATGTTCGCCAGCGTGGAACCAGCCGTGATGGTACGCCAGGGAGTCTGGCAAGGCAGAGCGACAGAAGCGGTGGTGGAGCCGTGTCCGTTCATCTCACCAGGTTGTGGAAAGCCAATCCTGTAGTTTGCACCACCGGCGTTGAGCAGGCGGCAGCCTACATAGTTACCATCCGTACCCGTTTCAGAGACGAGTACCCAAGCTTCCCCCAGCCTAAACAGACACGGGAACGTATATCCTTCGCCCCATCCGTTCTTGCCAGCGGGTTCGTCGAGCGAATAGGACGTTTCGTAGCTGGGAGCCGTACGGGCAAAACCACCCATCGGTCGTGACTGCGGACAGAGGAACGTGGTTGTTCCATCGGGCAGGTTGAATCCAGTTGCCTCCGACTCCACGACAGCCACCAGGGTTTCACCGCCACGACCTTTTCGGGACAGGATGCGGTAGCAGAATGCCACATCGCGTTCTGTGACACGGAACACAATGTCCAGAACGCGCCGTCCGTCTTTTGAGAACTGACAGACGCCCTCAGTGGCGGTGTAGTTGATATGGCTCTGCTTCGAGGTTTTCAGTTCGTACTCGTCGGTCACCGTGGTTATGTCGCAAGCGGTGAGCGTCAGTCCTTGTGTGAGATCGTCGAAGTTGAGTTTTACACCCAGTGGTGAAGAGTTGATTACGGTTGTCCCGTTCTGCTGGACGCTATAGACAGGCATTCCTCCTGTGTCGTCGACGGTTACTGTCATTGTACCTGCTGGGCTGCTGATCTGGTGTTGCGTAGCCCAAGTTCCCAAACTGCTAACAGCCAGTATGGCTGCCAAAAAAAATACTCTTTTCATGTTTTACTTGTTATGGTTGATCAAAATTTTCTTTCCATTGATGATATAGACTCCTTGTGGGAGTGTAGCGTTCTCTGAGGACAGGGATATGGGTCGTCCTTGCAAATCGAAGCATTTACGATTTACGGTTTCTTCTTCTTCCTTCATTTCGAAGTCTGCAATATCTGTAGAGATGTCCACGAAGAATTCGCGATCAATGATGGGGCTCCATTCCGTTCCTACCTTGGAGATTGCGCGTAAGCGGATAGGCTCTCCATTATTCCAGTCATAGAATTTCAGCAAATTGGAACCGCGTGAACCATGAGCTGAAGGCGTTACTTTTACCTTGCTGTCAGACAACCAAATCAGAGGATCTGTACCGTCGAGTGTGTAATAAATCACAGACGACCCCATCAGTTTCAGTTCGTCGCCCCATCGCAGGGTATCTGTTGTTTCGTCGATTTTTCCGTTTACATAAATCTTCGGAGGTGCTACGTTTCCGTACCATCCGCAATCCCGCATTTGCCTGATCACCGTTTGAGAGCGGTTGGGGAAATACTGCGTCAGCAGGCGTTGACGTTCTGTTTGGTACTGATTATCCACCATGTAGAGTTCACCTTGTTTGGTATAAGGATGCACGTCGCGTCGGTAGTCGCCCCATCGGGCAGCTTCGTCGTAGAGAGGCAGTTCGATGATGTGGTATAGACTGTCCCAAACAGCGACGACCCGTTCGCTGGTGAGCCATCCGCCAGGTGCCACGAGGTGTTTGTAGGCACGGCTTTCATAACGGTGGCGGAAGTTCGGATTGTTCATCAGTGTGTTGAACAGGCTGGTGGGAGCGCCAGTGTTGTTCAGCCCCAGGTTGTTCTGACTTGCCGAGGCAAATATCATCTCTGTGTCCCAGCAGACGAAGCAGAATCCCCGATAGCCCAGCTCACGGTTGCGGAAGGCGAGCCAGTTGTGGTGGTCCCAGTCCGTATTGCCGCCATATTGGTTGATTAACAGGAAGTCGATGAAGTTATCGACATCAAGCAGTGGCTGCACCTCATCAGTGGGTACTCCGTCGTTGTTGCAGCCAATCAGTTCAAAATAGGCCTCGTTGGAAGTCGCTGCCTCGTCAGCCAGATTGAACATTGCATTCCAAGCTTCCATCGTTCCGTCGGACGGTTCGATTCTGTGTCCTGCATGGTCTTCCTCCACCTTGATGACATCGTAGTCGGCTCTCTGACCGCCGAAATGAGACGAACAATAATAGTCATCGATACGTTCAGCTACGTTGTACAATCCCCAATAAAGACCATTCAGATAAAGGTGTACAAAGAGACAGCGCGACGCAGGATGTCCCATCAACTGCTGGATGGTACGTGCCCAGGCATCCCTCTCGTACTGTGCCTTGTGGCGATCTGTGTTGTCCCAATGCTGCCAGCTGTGACCGAAGTGACAACGCAAAACCAGCTGGTTGAACTTTTTCGGTCCGTCGGCATCGAAAAGGTTGTACTTCAGTTTGTCAGCACCATATTTGGTCTTAAACATCAGGCGGAAGGAATGCTTCGGGTTCTTCTCAGGCAAACGGCTATGACCTCCGTGAATCTTCACGCCGCAATCCACCGTCAGGTCATGCTCCTGAGCACCGCCGAAGAGTTCCATGGATACGGACCGTTCCCAGTTGCGACCTGTTCCGTCGCCCACTGGTGTTCCTGTATAGATATAGATACCACCACGCTCTTCGTCCGGTTCATGACTAAAGAGAAAGTCTGGGTCGGTTGCTATAGAGAGGGTAGGGATGGCGGTCAGCCCCTCACGGATGTTCTCTCGGATGTTAGGGTCGTTCACCATTTCCGGATCCATTTCGTAATCAGCAGGTGCCGTTCCCGAAATCTGGCAAAATCGTCCCCACTCCTGTGGATAGCCTTCAGGTTCATTGTTTTGAGCCATCACTTCCGACGCAAAGAGATAGGTGGCTGAGGTGACGGGTGTGATGCGTTCGCCGTCGGCGTTGAAGGCAGCTACGCGTAACACCCCATTGGTCTGGATGCGCAAGGACTTAGGGAAGATGTCGCTCTCAGCAGTGGGTTCAGCTCCATTGAGTGTGAAGCGTATGGAGAAGTCTTCCGCTAGTGCTTCATTCTCCCAGTTCACCCGTACCTGAAAGGGTGCTTTATAGAATCCATGAGGATGACTGAGCACCAGTAACTGTGCCTGAACCTTTATGAGGCTCAGGACTCCCAGCAGACAAAGCAGCCATATCTTTCTCATGATTCTTGACGTGTTCATCGGAAGAGGGTCACCTTACTTTCGGTTGGTTGTCTTTATTATTTTCTTGTTATTGTGGATGTAGATTCCTTTCCCTTCAGGCTCCTGTTGAGAAGCGATCCCAGAGAGAGAATAGAAAGCCCCCTTGTCAGTGGCATGAACCGCAGGCGAACTGATGGCAGTTATTTCTTCCTCTGTGGCTGAAGAGATGGAAATATCCGAAATGCTGACTTCGTCAGTAGAGCTGGAACGAGTGATCTGCAAACGGTACTCGCCCCATCCGTCTTCCACATTGAATAAAAGCTTGATGTCGCCGCTCACAGGAACCTGTTTGTTCAGCACGAGGTTCTTCCTGCCTGTCAGTTTCTGAATTCTTACCATGATTGTCTGGCCCGAATTTCCTTCCGCCTTGAGGTGCAGGATATAGTTGCCCGTTGTCAGTTGCAAGGAACGATAGACATTCTGATTAGCCTGTGTGGATTGGTCTCCGCCAAATCGCATCAAGAGTGTGCCTGAGTTCAAGGTCCAGCCGTGCGCTTTGGCATCAAATCCTTCTGTGCTCAAACGCGGCATCCATTTGATGGTGGTGTCGCAAGGTGTATCCAGCGTGTATTGCTTGAAGAAGTTCCACATGGTCTGCGACGAGCTGTTTACTTCCGTGTTTTGAGTAAAGTCATTGTGTCCCATCCCGTCTATTTCGTAATAGATGTAGGGAAAACTGCCTTCGTTGGCTTCATACACGCTCTTGTCGTATTTGCTGTTCACTGTCGTTTTCTGTGGAACAGGATTAGCTCCCATTCGTGCTACCATCTCATCGACAATGATGGGCATGAGCGAGTATTTCACGAAATCGTCGTTCTTTCCATGAATATGGAGGAAGGGCACAGGTCGCTTTCCTGTATGTCGCAGGTGAAACTCGTTGAGCGGGAAACCGCTGATGGAGGCAAATGCCGCAAAGATATCACTACAGGTGTTCGTCATAGCGTAAGTCATCATTCCTCCGTTCGAGAAACCGCAGCAGTACAGACGGTTGCGGTCGATGCTGTATTTCGAGGCTACGTCTTCAATCACGGCTTTCAGGAAAGTCACATCCCTATTCTCTTCGCCAGAAGCATCCCAGCCGTTCACCGTTCCACCGAACACAGGGAAGTAAATCGGCTTCCCCTGCGGATAGACCACGATAAAGCCTTCCTTATCGGCAATATCATTGAACCGTGGGCTGTTGTCCTCCATGTGTCCGCTGGCTCCGTGGAGTGCCATCACGACGGGCGCATCTCCCTTCAGCGCCTTCGGCACATAGAGCCAGTACTGACGCTGTTCATCGTTCACGGTGATGGTTACTGCCTGATTTGCCGCAATGGTCTGCTCGCTGAACTGCCAGCTGTCGAAATCCATTACAGACGTTCCCGAACCACTGAAAGTGAAGAACAGGTCCTGCACGCCTGTGAGTGGTGTCAGCAAGTCGGTCGTGAACTCCATCCATTCTCCGTTTGTCACATCTACGGTTACACGACCTTTGATCGTTCCAGTCTTACTGCCCGTGCGAACCATCAGCGTTCCTTTCCGTTCGGCTCGCACTCTCACCTTGAAGGATTGGGCACCAGTCTCACCGAAGTCAACGCCACGTACCTTGATGTAATCACCCGAACTGATATTCGTCACATAGCAGCCGTTGTAATCGCCCTCACATTTCACGCCCTGACATTGGTTGATGGTCTCGGCCTCCTGAAGTACAAAGGGATTGACGGTCTGGATCTGATCCACGCCTTGCGATGTAAAAGGAATGAAAGGAATGGAACCATCCTCGTTGCGCGTGAACTCTTCGATACAAGTGGAACGTTTGTAGCCGCCACCATTGGGCAACTTGCCGTTATGGTAGAACATATAGTTGTGCCCTTTGTACTCCACACTTCCGCCATGAATGGTGAAACTGTTTTCTGCTTCGCCCATGATCTTACCCTGATAGGTCCACGGACCTGTGATGTTGTCGGCTGTGGAGTAAGCCCAATGCTCTGGTACGCCACCGGCAGCATACTCAAGATAGTACTTTCCGTTTCTTTTGTATATCCACGAAGCTTCTTCGAAGTTGGTCTTCGGCTGATTGTTGTCATCATAGCCTTTAAACGGACCGAAAGCGCTCTCGTCCTTTGTGGTTACCTCGATTTCTCCACCTGTGATGGATGTCATGTTTTTGTTCAACTTGGTGTACCACAGCATATTGTTGCCGTAAAAAAGGTATGCTTGATCATTATCGTCAATCATGACGGTGGGGTCTATCTTAAACCATCCTTTCACCAGTGGTCGCCTGATGGGATCTTTGTACGGACCGGCAGGGTTGTCGGCCACCGCCACTCCTATACCTGGATATGCTTCTCCCTTGATGGTGGCAGTCACATACCAGTACCATTTTCCGTTTCGTTCGATGCACTGGCTTGCCCAGCAGTCGTTGTCCTGCTTCGCCCAAGCGGAGAAGGTGGCAGAAGTCAGTGGGGTACCACGATAAGTCCAGTTCACCATATCCACCGTACTGTAGAGCAGCCAGTCTTTCATGGTGAAGTAGCCATTCACGGTTTCGTCTTCGTCGTGGTCAACAAATAGATACAGCGTGTCGCCATGCACATACGGAGCAGGATCGGGCGTATAACGATCGCAGATAGCAGGGTTCTGTCCGCTTGCACTCACCAACGGCAGCCACAGCAGGCAGGTCAGCCACCAGTTCTTCAGAATATTTTTCATCATAGTTTTATCATTTATGGGTCAATGGGTAAAATGGGTTTGATGGGCTGAATGAAAAGAATCACTTTATTAAAACTTTCTTTCCTTCTTTGATATAAAAGCCCTTCTGCAGGGGGACTGACTCATCGACCACGCGGCCTTGCAAATCAAAACATTTACCATTTACGGATTTACTATTGACGTTTTCTTCTTCATTCTTCAATTTAAAGTCCTCGATGCCTGTGGTGCCGTATTCCTTCACCTGAATGTACAGCTGTCCGATGATACCATCAGCCATCGCTGTCTTATCAGCGTAGGCAGCCACTATGTATTCGTCTTTCTCCGTCACATCGAAATCGTACACTTGCAGGATGGATCCGTTGAAATTATTTTCGGTGTTTCCACCTACATTAACAGTAGGTGTATAAGTCACTTCAGCTATAGCTTCTGCTGTAGAGGCATGTTCGATGGCAAAGGTGACGGGTGAGAAGTTGGGACGGTTGTAATTCACAACCCTGAATTTCAGGGAGTAGTGACCAGGTGTGAGCACCATCGTTGCGTTGGTGTTAGGCAATCCGTACTTGGCATAGCCGCGTTTCAACCCGCCTGTCCCATTGCGGAAGTAAAGTCCGTAGCTGAAATCATGGCGTGTACCAGTGAACTGGAGAACACGACATCCAGAGGTGTAACCGTCGCTATATCCGTAGCGCTTCTGATTGCCGTCGTAGGTGGTCCAGCCGATGGGTACAGTGCCAGCCTCTTTGATGTTCTGCGAGAGTGCAAAGACTTTAGGATTGTTGATCTCTACTACCACAGCGGCTTCTCCTGTCTCGCCGTCGTTGTCCGTCACTACCGCACGCAGGTTTCGCTTACCTGTTGCAGTGGGAACCCACTCAATCTGATATGGAGGCTGTTCACATGAGGCGATGAGGCTTTTGTCGTCGAAGAACTCCACTTTCTCCACCGTTCCGTTGGGGTCGCTGGCGGTAGCGAGTACCTTGATGGAAGGATATTCCAACTCTTCAGCTGGCATGAAGTAGGTGAAGCTGGTGTTAGGCTTAGGCGTTACAATCGATATTCGAGGACCCGTCTTGTTGAATCCGTAGTTCTTACAGAAGAGCCAGATTTCACGGCCTGTGTGTACACCATAGTCGTTGGAAATCCAGTGTCCCTTATCCGCCAGTTCCAGGAGACGTACTTCTACGCCGTCGTCACCGTTACCCCAGACCGACAGTTTGGCATGACTGGCACCTCGATAGTTCGATGTCACTTTGGCTGTGGAAGAACAATGATTGTGCTGAATCCAAGCATTCAGTGCACCCTGAACGCCGCTGAACGCAACTACGTCGTCACCCGTTCCGTGGGTATGGATAATGGGTATGGGTCGTACATTGGCGTTGGCAGTTGTGCCATACATCGGATAACCGCTGATAGGAGCGAAGGCAGCAATGATGTCGGGAATTTTGTTCATGGCATGATAGGTAAACATACCGCCCATCGAGAATCCGGACAAATAGACGTTGTTGCGGTCAATTTTGTGCTTCTTCACCATCTCGTCGATAAGCGCTTTCACGAAATTAATGTCACGGTCGCCGCTGATATCCCAACTTTTGTCAATACCGTTGGGGAATACCACCATAAACTTGGCGGTGTCGCATACCGACTCAATCGCCAGCATACCTTTCTGGTAAGCTGCGTCCTGATTCATGCCGTGACAGGAAATCAGCAGAGGCCGGTTCTCACCGAGATTCCTCGGAACATACTCCAAGTAGGTGCGATCCTGACCATTCACCTTCATCGTGATGAGCTGGGCTTTCACTTCGTTGCTCCAACTGCTGAAAAGAAACAGGGCTAAGACTGTAGCCCAAAGTCTGAAACTTGTTTTCATTTGGCTATTTTTAGTTAAGTTGTGGATTTTCTCGTGCAAAGTTAAGGCATTTACGCGCGTGTACCAAAATAATACGTTGCAATTTCTTGTTTTTTTGTTTCTTCAGGCTTTTTTCTGTTATCTTCATTCGTATTATTAATGGGTTGAATGGGTTTAATGAGCTGAATGGGCATCGTGAAAATCATAATTGATAATGCATAATTACAGGAAGTTAGCTCTTTTTGATTCACGATGCGTTACGTAAACGGAAAATAATGTTACACGAAGAAAAGACGAGATTGAAAAAAATGTCGTATCTTTGCAAAAATGTTTAACAAAGTTACATATTTTATCAACATCAACTATAACAAACACATGAAAATGAAAACATGGACAGCGGCTGCCGCCATGCTGCTGTGTGGGCAAATTAGTGCCCAGAACCCTTTTGTGCAGACATGGTGCACAAGTGACCCCGCTCCTCTGGTGGTGGGAGATAGGATGTATGTCTATACTGGACACGATGAGGATGGAGCTGACTTCTTCTGGATGCAGGAATGGCGTGTCTATTCAACGGAGGATATGGTGAACTGGACGGATCATGGCAGTCCGCTGGCTTTGGAGAGTTTCAGCTGGGCTGATGACCGTGCCTGGGCGAGCCAGTGTGTGGAGAGGGACGGAAAGTTCTACTGGTACATCTGTGCCCATTCCCGTCTGTCGAATGGTATGGCCATCGGTGTGGCTGTGGGTGATTCACCCACGGGGCCGTTCCGCGATGCACTGGGTAAGCCGCTCTTCGAGAACGGGAGTTGGGACCATATCGATCCGACGGTGTTGATTGACGACGACGGACAGGCGTGGCTCATGTGGGGAAATCCACAATGCTATTACTTGAAACTCAATCGCGACATGATTTCCTATAGCGGTGAACTGGGTAAGCTGGGTATGACGGAAGAGGCTTTTGGCGGACCGATGATGAAGGGCCGTGAGAAAGGCAAGACTTACAAAGACTCATACGTGGAAGGACCGTGGCTCACCAAACGCAACGGTACGTATCAGTTGCTTTATGCTGCAGGTGGTGTGCCCGAACATATCTCTTACAGCACAGCAACTTCGCCCACTGGTCCCTACAAGTATGCCGGCGAAATCATGCCATTGAGCGATACGAAGTCATTTACCAACCACTGTGGTGTGGCTGACTTCAAGGGACACAGCTATTTCTTCTATCATACGGGAAAACTGCCCAATGGCGGCGGTTTCGGTCGTAGTGTGGCTGTGGAGGAGTTTAAGTATAATGCAGATGGTTCGTTCCCAACGATTCTTCCTACTGACGAAGGTGTGAAGCCTGTTGCTGCATTCGATCCATTTCGCAAGGTGGAAGCCGAGACGATGGCTTTCTCGAAGGGTGTGAAGACGGAGCAGAATGACGAGGTGGGTGTCTATGTGACGGATATCCATAATGGCGACTTTATCAAATTGCAGAACGTATGCTTCGGCAAGAAGGTGCCTCGCACTTTTACGGCTCGCGTGGCGAGTGGTTTGCGTGGAGGAAGGGTTGAGATACGTCTGGACAGCCTCGAAGGAAAACTCTTAGGTATTATGGATGTCCCTGGTACGGGCGGATGGGAGAAATGGCAAACGCTGACCCTCGACCTTGACTATTCTACCATTACCGACATCAATGCTCCTTCGCGTACTATTTCAGGTCTTGACCTGCCTGCAACAGCCGACCTCTATTTCGTATTCAAAGGTCGCAAAGGTCCGAAACTCTTCAACTTCGACTGGTGGAAGATGCGCGGACTGGAGCAAGTGAACATGCCGCTTTTCCAAACCAAATACACTGCCGACCCTTCGCCACTGGTTATCGGAGACACATTGTTCCTCTATACATCGCACGACGCTTCGCCAGAGGATATTTCTGATCCGAACGAGCGTAATTCTGCCGGTTTCTTTATGTACGATTGGTTGCTCTGGTCCACCACCGATATGGTGAACTGGACAGAACATGGTGCTGTGGCTTCTCTGAAGGACTTTGAATGGCGTGGACGCGAGAACGGTGCATGGGCCATCCAGACGGTAGAGCGCAATGGAAAGTGCTATTTGTATGCTCCACTGCACGGACACGGAATCGGTGTGCTGGAAGCCGACTCTCCCTATGGACCGTTCAAAGACCCGCTCGGTGAGCCTTTGGTATGGCAGAAAGAACATTGGAACGACATCGACCCCTCTGTCTTTACGGATGATGACGGTCAAGCTTATATGTACTGGGGAAACCCACACACCTACTGGGCTAAGTTGGGTAACGACATGACATCTTTGACCAGTGGCATCACCCAATTGCCTCACATCCCCAATTACCAGGAAGGACCTTGGTTCTACAAGCGCAATGGGCACTACTATCTGGGCTTTGCCAGCACTTGTTGTCCCGAAGCCTTGGGCTACGCCATGAGTGACTCACCCACAGGTCCTTGGGAGTGGAAGGGTTATATCATGGAACCTACACAACGTGACCGAGGCAATCATCCTGGCATCTGCGACTTCAAGGGACATTCCTACGTCTTCGGTCAAAACTATGACCTCATGCACTTGGAGACATTCAAGCACCATGAGCGTCGCAGTGTGTCGGCACAGGAGATTACCTACAATGCCGACGGAACCATCCAGACGTTGCCCTACTGGCTCGATCAGGAGCCGATGAAACAACTCCAGTGGTTGAACCCCTACCGTCGTGTGGAGGCAGAGACCATGAACTGGGGCTTCGGTTTGAAGTCTGCTAAGATGGGAATCGAGAACACGGGCGTCGTGAAGGATATGCCTAAGTCAACTGGCAAGCGCAATATGTACATCTTCGATATTAACGATGGTGAGTATATCCGTCTGCGCGGAGTTGACTTTGGCAAGGATGCCAAGCAGTTCAGCATCGTTGCTGCAGCTGCCGCTCAAGCAGGTTGTACCATCACGTTGCGTCTGGATAGCCTCGATGGAGGAACCATCGGCACAGTCGATGTGAAGAGCACAGGTTCCGTGGATAAGTACAAGGCTTTCAATACCAAGGTGAAAGGGGCTTCAGGTGTTCACGACCTCTATATCTGCTTCAGCAAAGCACAGGGTGACGTGCGTCTGGATTGGTGGATGTTTAAGTAATTCATAATGCATTATTTCTCAACCTATAAACAAACATGAAGAAAACAGTAACGATTCTTTTAACGATGCTTCCGTTGATGGGAATAGCACAAAACCCTGTGATTCGTGACCAATACACTGCCGACCCTACGGCTCGCGTGTTCAACGGACGTGTGTATCTGTATCCTTCACACGACATCCTCGTGCCGGAGGAACAACGCCAGAATTGGTTCTGCATGGAGGATTACCATGTGTTTTCGTCGGAAAACTTGACGGACTGGACCGACCACGGCGTGATTGTGACTCAGAACAAAGTGCCTTGGGTAAGACCTGACTCTTACTCGATGTGGGCACCCGACTGCGTGGAACGCAACGGGAAGTACTATTTTTATTTCCCATCTGCTCCCAAGGCGGGTGGCGGTTTTGCGGTAGGTGTTGCCATCGCTGACAGCCCTACGGGACCATTCATCCCTGAGCCGGAACCCATCAAGGGTATCAACGGCATTGATCCATGTGTGTTGCAAGCCTCCGACGGCAATGCATACATTTTCTGGGGAAACGGACGTTGTGCCAAACTGAAGCCGAACATGAAGGAACTGGCTGACGACAACCCACGAGAGACGGTGAAGTGGCGTGACAGAGAGATGGAGATGGTGGGAGTGAACTGCCTGAAAGATCTGCCCAACCGTCAGGCTGAGGGACCGTTTGCCTTTGAGTACAACGGAAACTATTACCTCACTTATCCTTATGTGAGAGAGAAGACGGAGGTGCTGGGCTATGCCATGAGCAAAAACCCGATGGGTCCTTATGAGTACAAAGGCCTGATTATGGCGGAACATCCCAACGGCTGCTGGACGAACCACCACAGCATTGTGAACTACAAGGGACAGTGGTATCTGTTCTACCACCAGAACTTCTTCTCGCCCAACGACGACAAGCGCCGTTCGGTGCAGATTGATAAATTGACATTCAATGCCGACGGAACCATTCAGGAGGTGAAGCCCACGATGCGTGGTGTCGGCATTAACCAAGCTACGGAACGGATAGAAATCGACCGTTACAGTACAGCTTCCCCAGATGTCACCACAGAATATATCGACACGCTGATTCAGTTCAGCGGTGGTTGTGCGACGATGCCGAAGAAAGGCAGTTGGCTGGGCTATAAGGATGTGGATTTCGATTGCCTCACAGACGCTTACATGATGATCAAGGTGAAGGCTGCAGACAATACGGAGTTCTGTGTTCGTGAGAAAAACGAAAAGGGTAAGGTAATTGCCCGCATCAAGCTGACGGTGAAACCAGAGGAACCAGCCGGTGGTGCTGCTGCGAACCCGATGGCGGCACGTTTCCGTCGTGACCTGCGCAACCAATGGCTTACCCAAACAGTAAATCTGGACTTTGTGCCGAAGGGAGTGACAGATCTCTGCGTCACCAATGAGGGCGATGGCGCTCTGAGTGTGGATTGGGTGCAGTTCAAGAACCGCTCCAACTACTTCACTCCTGTTTCTGCTGCAGCGTCACCAGCACGTCCCGACGACGAGGGCTTCATCCGTAGATGGCTGCTGCTGGAACCTATTGACAAACCCAATAGCGGAAATACTGTGTTTACGGACAGTTACCTGCGTGAGCACTTCTACCGCGAATATTTCAAGGGTCAGCAGACGATGGTGCCGAAGGATGGTCAGAAAGTGACAGCGGTGTTCAAGCAGGAGCAGGCTCCTGCAGGTTTTGGACGTGGTGCGCAGGCACCAGCCCAGCCGGAGGTGAAGACGGTGAAGCAAACGCTGACCTGGCGAGCACTCGACAGCAATATGTTTAACGTCAAGCTCTTCCGCTTTGCGGAGAAATGGGGCACAAAGGTGTATGGTGTGCTCTTCTGGGCAGTCACCATCATCGACTGTGAAGAAGATATCGAGAACGTACGTTTGGCTGTTGGCTCTAACTCTGCATCCATGTGGTGGCTCAACGGTGAGGAAGTGCTGTTGCTCAGTGGCGACCGACGTATGGTGAAGGACGATGCGATGTCTAACCGCCTCACCCTGAAGAAAGGTCGCAACATCCTGCGTGGTGCCATTATCAACGGACCAGGTATGAGCGACTTCTGTGTTCGCTTCCTCGACGAGAAAGGTAATCCAGTTAAGAACTATTCAATCAAAGCACAATAACAATGAAGAGACTATATAGCATCCTTGCTGCTCTGGCATTGACCTCGGCAGCAAACGCGCAAATTGGTGCACCCTATATTCACGATCCATCAACCATCGCAGAGTGCGACGGCAAGTATTATACCTTCGGCACTGGTGGCGGTGGCCTGATTTCTGAAGATGGCTGGACCTGGAACAGTGGAGCAGACCGTCCTGGTGGCGGAGCTGCCCCCGATATCATGAAAATCGGAGACCGTTATTTATGCATCTATGGTGCCACGGGTGGCGGTTTAGGTGGTGGTCATAGTGGTCGTATTCTCACTATGTGGAATAAGACGCTTGATCCGAAGAGTCCTGACTTCAAATGGAGTACAGCCGTTGAAGTGTGCTCGAGTGATGGAATGGAAGACCAGGATGCCATCGACCCAGGTATGTTGCTGGACCCCACTACAGGACGTCTGTGGGTAAGTTACGGTACTTACTTTGGCACCATCCGTCTGATTGAACTCGATCCCAAGACGGGTTACCGTGTGAAAGGCAATAAGGAGAAAGATATTGCCATCGACTGCGAAGCCACAGACCTCATCTATCGCAATGGCTGGTATTACCTGCTGGGTACTCACGGCACCTGCTGCGACGGTGTGAACTCTACCTATAATATAGTAGTGGGTCGTGCCAAGAGTGTTGAGGGACCTTATATGGACAACGTCGGTCGTGACATGTATCATGGTGGAGGCCGCATGGTAGTTGCTGCCGGTGACCGCAAAACGGGTGCCGGACACTTCGGACGTACCATTATCGACGAAGGAGTGGAACTGATGTCGTTCCACTGGGAAGCCGACTTCGACATGGGTGGTCGTTCCACGCTGGCTATCCGTCCGCTCCTTTGGAAGAACGACTGGCCATACGCTGGTGAACAGATCAAGGAGGGAGTTTACGAGATAGAGAGTGAACGTCGTGGCTATTCCTTAGAGCTGGCTGTGGATTTCGTCCGCATGAATGTAGCACGTCAGGGAGGTTTCGGCAGACCACAGGCGAATGCAGCTCCACCACAACCTGTACCCAGCCAAACACTCGACGAGGTGAAGGGTACTTGGCCCACAGGAGAGATCCGTGTACGCATTGGCGACTATATGTTCCGTCCTTGGCAGCGTTGGCAGGTGGTTCCCGTTCCGCAAAGGGGAGGAACAATCTGCGGTCCTCTCTATACCATCCGCATTGAAGGTACGAACCGTGCCCTGACTGCTACCGACCAGCTGGAAGTGACTACGAAGGATTTTGCAGATCTCGATGAGCAGTTGTGGCGTATAGAACAGCTGACCGACGGTACTTATCGCATCATGCCTTACGTCATACCAGGTCAACAGGGCAAGAACCAGAAGTACTGCCTCTATTCTGCTGGTGACAGCACATCTACGTTGGCTGAATATGACTTCAACACAGATAATTCAAAATGGAATTTCCGCAATCATTAAACAATGCATAATTCATAATTCAAAAACCATAGATAATTAAAGATGAAAAGATTCTTTTCTTTCGCATTGGGTTGTTGCCTTGCTCTGACAGTAGCAGCACAGCCTGGAGGGTTCGGTGGTTTTGGTGCTCCTGCAACCAATCCCACTTACAAGGACATCAACTATGCTGGTGATGACCTCGAAGCCCACCGTCTGGACATTTATCTGCCTGAGACGGGTCAGGACAAGTATAAGGTGGTGGTTGCCATCTATGGTAGTGCATGGTTCTCCAACAACATGAAAGGAATGACATTTATGTCGCTGGGTAAACCATTGATTGATGCTGGCTTTGCTGTTGTGTGCATCAACCACCGTTCCAGCGGTGACGCTAAGTTCCCTGCTCAAATCCAAGATGTGAAGGCGGCTATCCGATTCATCCGTGCTCATGCCGCGGACTACAAACTCGACACTTCCTTCGTGGGAATCACTGGCTTCTCTTCTGGAGGACATCTTTCTGCGCTCGCTGGTGTAACCAATGACATGAAGACACGCACGGTGGGCAGCACGACCGTAGACCTTGAAGGAACTGTAGGTGGCAACATGAACTTCTCCAGTAATGTGGATGCCGTGGTTGACTGGTTCGGACCAGTGGATATGGCACACATGGAAAACTGCGAGACGGTGAAGGACGAAAAGTCGCCCGAAGCAGCCCTGATGGGTTGTGCTCCTGCATCGAATCCCGACCTCGTTGCCCTCATCAGTCCTATCACTTACGTGGATAATGCCAAACTGCCTCGTTTCCTTGTGTTCCATGGTGATGCCGACAATGTGGTTCCTCATTGCCAGGGTGTGAACTTCTCCGAAGCCCTGAAGAAAGTGGGCAGATTGGAGACATTCGTCAGCGTTCCAGGTGGAGGACATGGTCCTGTGACTTTCAACGAAAACACCTTCAAGCAAATGACTGACTTCTTCCTCAAGGAAGCTGCCAACGCCTCTGCTCTCAAGTCGCGCATCCTCGAAGATGGTGGTACAGGTCCTTACAAAGCTATCATGAAAGAAGTGGAAGGTCTGCCTGCTCATACGGTGTTCTGCCCACAGGATCTCTCTGCTTTCGGTGCCAAGAAACCGCTGCCCATCCTCGTATGGGGTAACGGAGCCTGCAACAACTCGCCATTTGAGCACGTGAAATTCCTGAACGAAATTGCCTCCCACGGTTATATCGTGCTGGCAACAGGTTTTATCCCTATGACTGACGAATGGTACAAAGGTCCGATGTCAAGTTCTGCACAGCAAATCGAAAGCATCGACTGGGCATACGCACAGAATGCAGACCCCAATAGTCCTTTCTACCAGAAGCTTGACCTGAAGAACCTTTGCGTAGCAGGTATGTCGTGTGGTGGCTTGCAGACACTTTTCAACTGTGCCGACAAGCGCATCTCTGCGTTGATGATTTGCAATAGCGGACTGTTTAATCAGCAGAACGCCAATCAGGCTGTTGGCGGAATGCCTATGCCTCCGAAGGAAAAGCTGAAAGAGATCCATACCCCTATCATCTATATCCTTGGTGGTGAACAGGATATAGCTTATGGGAACGGAATGGACGACTTCCACCGCATCAGCCATGTTCCTGCCATCGCCACGAACTTCCCAGTGGGTCATGGAGGTACTTACTCACAGCCTCATGGCGGCGAATTCTCCATCGTAGCACTTGGCTGGCTCGACTGGCAGCTGAAAGGCAGCAAGGAAGCAGCGAAGATGTTCGAAGGCAAAAACTGCGGACTCTCCAAGCGTCAAGGCTGGACTATTGAAAAGAACAAGAAAGTAAAGTAATGCATCCAATGCATAATTCATAATGCATAATTTAAAGTCAATAAACATTAAACTTTAAACATTCAACATTTTCCCCTTCCCCTCCAACGGGGAGGGGGGAATGGCTTTCAATCTTAAAAAATGCATAGAATTCTTACCCTTTTAGGCTTTTTATGGCTCGCATCAGCTGTTTCGGCACAGAATACCGTTATTGATATCAGAGACGGGAATGGTGATAATACTGACAAAACCTATATCACCTACAATCAGGCGATCTCTGTGGCTTCTGGCAAAATCGTCGATGTGAAGTTGGCACGTTATTGCTATTTGAACTCTACGGTGAGTGGCAGAGGAACCATCAACCTCTATGCGGGTGGTGAACGGTGCTGGTTAGGAACGAAATCGGCATGGGCTAATTGGACAAACTTCAGAGGCGATGCCCATATCTATCCTTTCAGGGAAAATTCCTCGAAAGCTGGTGCTTTCCTGATTGTTCTGAATCATGGTGGGAAAGTGTTCTCACCTGAGATGATAGATGATTGTATCAAGAGTGGCAAACTCAACAACGCCTTACAAAATTGCAAGGTGACGGTTCATGATGGTGCCGGAATCTGCAACGAAGCCAACAGCGAGACCGCAGGTGGTTTCCGAATCGGAGAACTGCAGATGGAAGCCGGTTCCACCCTGCAAGGATATATGAAAACCAATCGCACCTCCTACTATCTGGTCGGATCCCTGAATGGTGATGCTGTGTTGGCAGGAACGATTGCCCCAGGCAGTTATAATGATGGTACCATCCTCGGTCTTATCAAAGAAGGTACGGGTACCTATACCATCACGGGTAACAACAATTACCTGACAGGAGCACTCCGTGTGCTGAACGGAAAAGTGTTGGTGAACAACAATCGTGCAGAAGCCGAAACTAAGAAGATGCGTGGAGGACTGGGAGCCAAAACAAACATCAACGACGCCATTGCCTACGTCTTCACCAATGGTGTGTTAGGCGGAACAGGTAGTATTGGCGGTACTGTGGATAATTACGGAACGATTGAGCCTGGTGACGACAACATCGGGACGCTGACGTTGAAAAACTACTTTACAACCTCGAAGAACACAAACCTTGTCGTGCATCCAGCTTCCATGCTTCGTTTCAAGGTGGCAAATACCAGCAGCTACGACCAACTCGTGGTAAACGGAGAACTGAAGTATTCCAACCAGTGTGAAGACTTCTCCACCGATGACAAGATGCCCAACGTGAGTATCGTGATAGCAGAAGAAGCCGATGTCAAGGTGGGTGACGAATTTACGCTTCTAACAGCAAAGAAAAAGACAGGTGACTGGAACTTCGAACTGAAAACACCTGAGAAATATACATGGACCATCGAAGAACGTCAGACAGAAAGCGGCTATGCCCTGGTGTTAACCCTGACATCATTGGAAAATCAGGACCCAGACAATCCGGACAATCCCGATGACCCTGACAATCCAGGAGAAAGTACGATGGGTGCTTTCTACGACGATGGCATCAACGACAATACCGACACCCACACTTTGCGCTATTATGCAGAAAAGAATGGCAAGAACATCGGTGTGGCACTCTGTACCTACAAAGGCTACCAGAGCGATCGCGACGAGAGTGGAAAGCAATATAACATGATGGTGGCAGAGAACGAGATGAAGATGGATGCCCTGCAACCATCGAGGGGACAATTCACCTACGGAAGTGCCGACCAGCTTGTCACTTTCGCCAAAAACAATAAGATGACGGTTCGAGGCCATTGTCTGGTGTGGCATCAGCAGCAACCCACTTGGCTCAGTAGCGATGGCAAGAAGAACGACCAGAACTGGACGCGTGCCGAGGCGTTGGAAATCATGAAGAACCACATCACCAACGTCATGACCCACTTTAAGGGAAAAGTAGTGGAGTGGGACGTGGTGAACGAATGTCTCGATGACGACCAGACCATTCTCCGAACCGATCCGAACAGCTATTTCCTCCGTGCGTCTGTCTGGCAACGAGCCATCGGAGACGATTACATCGACTCAGCATTTGTCTATGCACATCGTGCAGACCCCACAGCCCAACTCTATCTCAACGACTACGACGTAGAACTGCAGGGAAAGGCGAAGACCGTCGCTTTCTACAACCTGGTGAAACACCTGCAGGAGCGGAATATCCCACTCGACGGAGTCGGTCTCCAATGTCACTTCTCTGTAGGCGATATGGATTCCGTGAAACTCGATCAGAACATCCGTCGTTTTGCTGAACTGGGTCTCAAGTGCATCATTACCGAACTGGATATGGGTACACCATCCACTTCTGCCAAAGACTTGGAGGAACAGGCCCGTCAATATCGCATCATTACCGATATTGTCCTGAACAACGACAACTGCCCCACCATGATGATTTGGGGAATCAAGGACAACGACTCTTGGCGTAGCGCTTCCAATCCGTTGCTTTACACAGCAGGATTGGCAAAGAAACCAGCTTGGTATGCCGTTCGTTCTGCCCTGCGTCATCGCGATATCATTACCTCGGTTACGTCTGTTGCGACTCAGTCGCAACAAAGTGACGCCATCTACGACCTCACCGGACGAAAAATAGGAGGTAGTAAATCGTTAACCCTCCCCCTTGGGGGAGTTGGAGGGGGCCTGCCTTGCGGTTTATATATTAAAGAAGGAAAGATATTATACATTAAACATTAAACATATGAAACGATTTTTACTTTTCACGTTGTTCATGACAACGATGTTCATCGGAGCCAAAGCCGATGTTGACCCTAATTTCTATATTTACATCTGTTTCGGACAGTCGAATATGGAAGGAAATGCACAATGGGAGTCAGTTGACAACCAGTTTGTTGATTCCCGTTTTCAGATGCTTGCTACCACGAATTTCAGCTCACCCAGTCGTACGTTGGGTAACTGGTACACCGCCAAATGCCCGATTGTCAGTCCTGTCGGTAAGTTAGGTCCTACCGATTATTTTGGACGTACGATGGTGGCAGCCCTGCCTTCTGACGTCAAGATTGGTGTGATTGCAGTCGCTATGGGTGGAAGTCCCATAGAGATGTTCGATAAGGACAAATACCAGCAGAAGCTGAGTCAGAACTCAACCGAGTGGTGGGCACAACTCGCCACCAACTACTATGGAGGCAATCCTTACGGACGCATCATCGAGATGGCAAAGAAGGCTCAGGAAGTAGGTGTTATCAAGGGCATCCTGCTCCATCAGGGTTGTTCGAATTGTGGTGATCCCAACTGGCCCAACATGGTGAAGAAGATTTACAACGACATGCTGACTGATCTGGAACTGGATGCTGCCGATGTTCCTATCTTCGTGGGTGAGGTGGAATATGAGAATATGGGTGGTGGTTGTTCCAGCCATAACACTCAGGTCAAGAGAATCCCCAGCGTCATTCCTACAGGCCATGTTGTCAGCGCCAAAGACCTTCCTGGTAACGGCACAGACCCTTGGCACTTCTCTGTGACGGGTTATCGTCAGTTCGGCAAGCGTTACGCTTTTGAAGCCCTGAAATTGATGGGAGTCGAACTCTACAAAGACCCCGATTACACCCTGCCTGCAAACCTGCAGAAGTTCTTTATTCCGAAGAGCTTTGACAACTATTTCACCTATAAGGCAAAATCAAGAGTGAAGCTTTCCCTCATGTGTACCTTCATCGACAATCATCGTGAAGACGTTACCTCCGACGCCACCTTTACCAGCGACGACTTCACCATCAGCAACGGTTACATCACGATGGGTGAGCCAGGTTCCATAGGTACAGTAACTGCCACGTATATGGACTTTAACAGAACGGAGCACACGGTAACCCTTACTTTTACCGTACCGAGTGCCGATATGCTGGGCTACCACCTTGCAAATTTGGACGATGCCATGCTGAACCAATTTGCCATCGTCAACGAAACAGACGGAAAGGCGCTCTATTGCCCAAGTGGTCAGACGTTGAAATATGGTGCATACGACGAAGCGTTCTCTTCCAACAACGCTGGTTATAAGTTCCGACTGGTCAGCATGAAGAACAATGCCGACCCTGCAGTCAGAGACTATTACATGCTCCGAATGGTTCAACCGTCTGGCTCAGACTATCGTGTAAACGACAACCCAGGCTACCTCAATTCACAGGCAGCCAATAAAACCAATTGCTTTATCAACGGACTGAACAAACAGAATGGACAGGAAATCAAGAATGGTGCAGCATGGGAAATCCAGTACGTCAGCGGTAAAGGCTTTACCCTGAGAAATATCGGTACAGGCCTCTACCTGAAGAACCAGACATCTGCCAAGTACGACGAACCGACTTTCTTCTCCTTCTGCACGATGGGTGGAGCCGTTACCGACATCCAAACAACAAAGATGGAAAAGGCAGATGATGCCGTCTATTCTTTGCAGGGCATGAAGGTTGGAACCAGAGAACAGTTGCAGAACCTGCCGCGTGGTCTCTACATCGTGAATGGCAAGAAATTCTTTAAACAATAACTGTGTGTTGCGGTTTTCCGTAACAAAGAAAGATATGAAAAGAACAGTCATAACAGCCATGATGCTGGCGATGGGTTGTTTTGCCTTCGCTCAGCCGCGTGTATATCCATCTGAGAACACGGGCATTCAGTACCAGAAACCCATCAAGACCAGCTTCAAGAAGCTGCCTGTGATGAAAGAGCTGCCCAATGCCTTGGAAGGTGTGAAGGACTTTGGCGACTGGGAACGCCGTCGCAACGAAATCGCTTCCATGATTCAGCATTGGGGCATCGGTCAAAAACCGTCTGTTGATCCCAGTCAGGTGAAAGCACACATGGAGGGCGATACGGCTCTCGTGGTGGATGTTACCGTTGGGAAAGAAACCCTGACCCTTCGTTCCGTCATTCGTTATCCGAAGGTGGGGAAACCCCCTTACGCCCTGATGATTGGTACAAGTGGTATTTCCTTGCCACGCGACCTCTTCACGGATCGTCCCATCGCCACGATGGTGTTCCACGAGAAGCAGGTGAACGACTACGGACAATGGGGACAGCATCACGAAAGGGGAGAGCACAATTTCGACCATCTCTATCCGAAGCTGAAGGACAACGGAGCCTATAGCGAATGGGCTTGGGGACTGAGCCGCCTGATTGATGGTCTCCAGCAGTTGGGTCCTGAGAAAACGAAGATTGACACCCAGCACATTGGCGTGACAGGCTGTTCCTATGCAGGCAAGATGGCACTCTATTGTGGTGCTTTCGACGAACGTGTAGCCCTGACGATAGCACAGGAACCAGGTGGCGGAGGTGCTGCTGCCTGGCGTGTTTCCCATACCCTCGAAAATGTGGAGAGTCTGGAACGTACAGACAACCATTGGTTCCTCGAAAGTATGCTGAAGGACTTCGGCAACGATGGCGTTTATCGCCTTCCCTACGACCAGCACGAACTCTGTGCGATGGTTTGTCCACGTGCGTTGCTGTTGCTGGGAAATCCCGACTACCAATGGCTCGCAGACGATGCCATGTTGGTGTCGGCAAAGGAGGCAAAGAAAGTGTGGAACAGCTTCGGCATCGGAGACCGCATGGGCTGGAGCATCGTCGATGGACACGGACATTGTCAGTTGCCTGCAAGCCAGCGTCCTGAAGTAGAGGCTTTCATCGACAAGTTCCTGCTGAATAAAGAGGTGGATACACGCGATATCAGCATCGTTTCCCAGAAACCTAAAAGCCCTAACGGACAACTGACTGCTCAGGTTAAGAACGACACCTTATTAATAAATAATAGTGGAAGGACGGTACTTTGTCTGCCGAAGGTGGGTATCGGAAATGCCCTGCTCAACGGACAGAACCTCATTTTCTCACGCAAAGTGAAGGCCGATTACGAGATGCTGGCAGGAAAACGTAGCCATTGCACCAACGAAGCCAACGAGTATTGTGCCATTCTGGATGCCAACACCACCTTGGTGCTTCGTCTCTACAACGACGGAATCGCCCTGCGTTATGAGTTGACAGGACTGAACAACGAGAAAATGCCGGAAGAGCAGACCACCTACCGGATTGCCGAAGGAACTAACCGTTGGATGATGGAATGGAGCGATGGTTACGAAGGTTTCTATCCGCTCTCCACAACAGGCGAAAGCCGTCGACACCATTGGGGCTATCCCTGTCTCATTCAGGCTGTTCCACAGATGGCTGGCTTCCGCTCTCAGTCGCCAGCTATCTATACGCTTCTGACAGAAGCTAATATCGAACGTCGTCAGAGTGCCTCGTCTCTGAAGAACGACCAGGACAAGGAACTGTTCCGTGTCTGTCCCGACCAGAACGAACTGCTCCTCTCGGGCGACTGGCATACACCTTGGCGTGTGGCGATTATCGGCACCTTGGCAAAAGTGGTGGAAAGTACTCTCGTGACGGATGTTTCCGAACCCTGTAAGTTGGCAGATACCAGCTGGATCAAGCCTGGTGTTGTGTCGTGGGTTTATTGGGCTTACAATCATGGTTCCAACGACTACAATATTATCAAGAAATATGTAGATCTTGCCGTTGCCTTAAAGCTTCCCTACGTGCTGATTGATGCCGAATGGGATGAGATGAAAGATGGCAAAACTATCGAAGATGCCGTGAATTATGCCAAGGAGAAAGGCATCAAGCCTATGATTTGGTACAACTCATCGGTAGGTTGGGTTAATGGTGCTCCAGGTCCTAAGTTCCGTCTCAACAAACCCGAAGACCGCGAGAAGGAATTTGCCTGGTGCGAAAGCATCGGTGTGGCAGGTGTGAAGATTGACTTCTTCTCTGGCGATACCCAGCTGAACATGGACTACTGTCAGGAACTGCTCGAATGTGGTGCACGCCACCACCTGTTGGTCAACTTCCACGGAGCGACGATTCCGCGTGGATGGCAACGTACCTATCCCAACCTGCTTTCCACGGAAGGCGTCTATGGCGCAGAGTGGTACAACAACGTGCCTACCTTCACCAATCGTGCTGCAGCTCATAATGCCACGATTCCTTTCACCCGCAACGTGATTGGTCCGATGGACTACACACCTTGTGCCTTTAGCGATAGTCAGCATCCCCACATCACCTCTCATGCCCACGAACTCGCCCTGACCGTCCTCTACGAAAGTGGACTGCAGCATCTGGCAGACCGTCCTGAGAGTTTCCTGGCTCAGCCTAAGGAAGTACAGGCGTTCTTCGGTCAGCTGCCCGCAGCATGGGATGAGACTCGTCTCGTGGCAGGCGAACCAGCCGACCACGTCGTGATGGCTCGTCGTAGCGGCAAGACTTGGTATGTAGCTGGTATCAACGGTACCGACGCAGAAAAGACCATCAACGTCTCCCTCGATTTCATCAAAGGAACTAACGCCCAGCTCTTCGCCGATAGTGGCAACAAGGAAAACCCTTGGAGCATCCAGTCTCTGAAGGAACTGCCCAAGTCCCTTACCTGCCAACCCCGTGGCGGCTTCGTATTGATTATCCATTAAAAGTGTGCCTCAGAAATCAGAGTACTCCGAGTACTCAGAATACTCAGAAGTCGGAGTACTCATAAAAACAAAAAATCATGATGAAAAAGCTTTTCTTCCTATTCTTCTCGCAGTCCTTTCTCCTCCCCCTCGGGGGAGTCGGAGGGGGGTCTTCTTTTGCCCAAACCGGAACCGAATGGGACAATCCCTCCATTTCGAATGTGAACCGTGAAACTGCCCACAACGTGAGCATCCCGATGGGAGCTGTCACCAGTCAGGCAGAGACGGATCTGAGTACTTCGCCTTACTATCAGTCGCTCGACGGAACATGGAAGTTCTATTGGGTGAAGTCGCCTACGCAGGTACAGGCGTCGATGTGTGCCAAAGACTATGATGATGCATCCTGGAGCGACATCGACGTGCCGTCCAGCTGGCAGATTTATGGCCTTCACAACAACAAGCCTTGGGACAAACCGCTCTATTGTAACGTGGCTTATCCGTTCTCGTTCAACGAATCCACTTATAGCGTGATGGCTGACCGTCCCAGCTGGTTTACTTACAACAGCAATATGCCCAATCCTGTTGGTACCTATCGTCGTACGTTCACCATCCCAGCCGACTGGGCAGGACGTGATGTCTATGTGCGTTTCGATGGGGTAGGGCATGGGTACTATCTGTGGGTCAACGGACATCGTATCGGTTATAGCGAGGATTCCTACCTGCCTTCTGAGTTCAAGATTACCGATTACTTGGAGGAAGGCGAGAACACCCTGGCTTTGCAGGTCTATCGCTTTACCAGCGGTTCGTTCCTGGAGTGTCAGGACTACTGGCGACTCACAGGCATCCAGCGCCATTGTTTCCTGTGGTCTGCACCCAAGACCCAGATTCGCGACTATTTCTTCACCACCACACTCAACAGCACCTATACCAGCGCTGTGGCAAACGTAGCTGTCAGTCTGACAGGACTCGACGCACTTGCTGGAGAAGGAACCGTCGAAGTCAACCTCAATCGCGAAGGAAGTACAATCGCCAGCACCTCATCCGCCACCTCCTCTTTTTCGGATGGACAGGCCACCCTTAAGATGAATGTCACTTCGCCTTTGCTCTGGAGTGCCGAGACACCTAATCTCTACGACCTTGTGCTGGTGCTCAAGGACGGAAGCGGAAAGGCGGTAGATGTGCGTAGTTGCAAGGTGGGATTCCGCGATGTGAAGATACGTAATGACGGAGCTTTGCTCATTAACGGCAAGCGTATGGTGTTCCACGGCGTGAACCGTCATGATTTCAGTCCTGTGAACGGACGAGCCATTACCGACGAGGAAATCGAGGAAGATATCAAGACCATGAAGCGTCTGAATGTCAACGCAGTCCGTACTTCCCATTATCCCAACTCTCCCATCTTCTACGACCTGTGCGACAAGTATGGCCTCTACGTGCTGGCAGAAGCCAATGTGGAGTGTCATGCCCACCAGAAACTGTCGTCGGAAGAACGTTTCCGCTATATGATGGTGGAACGCTCCACCAACCAGATCCGTTGGCATCGCAATCACCCCTCCATCTTTATGTGGTCGATGGGTAATGAGAGTGGTGGCGGCGAGAATTTCCAGTATGTGCAGACTGCCATCAAGGCACTCGACAAGACCCGTCTGACTCACTACGAAGGCGGCAGCCAGTATGCTGACGTTTCTTCTACGATGTATTGGGACTATAACGGCATCAAGAACAAAGGTGAGACGCAGAAAGACCGTCCGCATATCCAATGTGAGAACAGCCACTCGATGGGAAACTCCATGGGTAACGTACGTGAGATGTTCGACCTCTACGAGAAATATCCTTGTCTGACGGGTGAGTTTATCTGGGACTTCAAAGACCAGGGACTGCTGACCAAAACCTCCAACGGTACGGAGTATTGGGCTTACGGAGGTGATTTCGGTGACAACCCCAACGACGGCAACTTCTGCATCAACGGACTGGTTCGTCCCGACTGGAGTAAATCTACCAGCCGCTCGAATTCAAGGCTGTCAATACGGCTCAGGGCAAATTCCGCGTCAAGAACAAGATGGCGTTCCTGCCCAGTACCGCTTACGACGTGAACTACAAGCTGGTAGATGAGGAAGAAACGGTTCTTTCCAACGGAACCATTAATACGGAAGTAGCAGCAGGAGATAGTGCCGTTGTGACACTCGATGTCTCTGCCCTCTCTTCGTTGGATGCAGCAAAGGAGGCTTTCATCTACTTCTGTGCTACCCAGAAAGAGAATACAGCCTGGGCTGATGCCGGCTATGTGGTGGCAGAAGAGAAGCTACAGGTTCATGCTGCTCAGAAGCCGATGTACGACCTTTCAGCCAAGGATAGCTACGACGACTTGGAAGTGGTGGATGGTGGTGCCCTCGCCACGATTACCGGCTCTCGTTTCAAGGCAGTCTTCTCCAAGACCCAAGGCACCCTCATGCAGTTTACCTACGATGATGTGGTGCTGGTGAATAAGTCGATGAGGCTGAACCTCTTCCGTCTGCCTACCGACAACGACGGACGCCGTACAGAGACCTGGGACAACCTCTCGCTCCACAAGCTGACTGTGAAGGGAACTGGTTCGACGGTCACTCTTAGCGAAGACAAGAAGTCCGTTACCGTCTCGCTCAACTCCACCTATTCGGGTCAGAGCGGAGCGGTCTGCAACGTACAGCTCGACTTCTTGGTTGTTGCCGACGGAACGATGATGGTGAATGCCTTCATCCAGCCTGCCGTCACAGGAACCATCCTGCCGAAGATGGGCTTCCGTCTCGAAATGCCTGCTGAGATGGAGCAGTTCACGTGGTTCGGACGTGGACCTTGGGACAGCTATGTGGATCGCAAGGAAGCCTGTCTGCCTGCCATCTACCAGAGCACGGTTACCGACCAGCGTGAGGACTATATCAAGCCGCAGGAACACGGCACCAAGCAGGAAGTACGTTGGATGTCGCTTCGCAACACAGCCGGTCTGGGACTGCTCTTCGTGGCACCCGACCAGATGGCAGCTTCTGCCGTTCATTTCCGTCCGGAAGACAACTATACCGACCGCAACAACCGCGCCAAGCATACCTATCAGTTCAAGACCTGCACACCTACCGTCGTTTCCCTCGACTGCGCCACTCGCGGACTGGGTAACGCCAGCTGCGGACCCGACGTGATGGACAAGTACGAACTGAAAGCTGCCAACACCCATTTCCGCTTCTTCATCCTGCCGTTGACGGCTGAGAGCAACGCAGCTCAGGCAGCACGTATCGCGATGCCGATATGTCAGTCTGTGAATTGTGAACGCCAGACCAACGGACGCATCAAGATGACAACCACCACGCCGAGGGGAAAAATCTATTACAGCATCGACGGAGGCGACTACCAGCTTTACAGCTCGCCTGTCCTTTGGAACGATGCCTGTACCGTCAAAGCCTATTGCACAGCCGACGGACTTCTCTCCAGCCCCGTCATGACCTTCAACTTCCCGCTTTACATCAACAAGAGCGGATGGAAACTCGTGAGTGTAGACAGCTATCAAGGTGGCAACGAAGCCAAACTGGCGTTCGACAACAACCTCAACACCTTCTGGCATACCGCCTGGGGCGCCAACGAACCCTCCTGTCCCCACACCCTCATCGTCGATATGGTGAAAATCTACAAGGTGACCCACTTCACCTATAACGCACGTATGGACGGCAACGAGAATGGTATGGTGAAGGAATTCGAGGTCTATCTCAGTCTCGACGGAGAGAACTGGGGTTCGGCTGTTGCGAAGGGTGAGTTCAAGAAGACCACATCCGAGCAGGAGGTAGCTCTCACCAGAACCACAGCCGGACGCTACTTGAAGTTCGTGGCGAAGTCCGAAATCAACGGCAAAGCCTGGTCGTCTGCAGCCGAGATTGGCATCAAGGCAACTGCCGACATCACAGTCATCGACAGCCCCGTAAGCGACGGTTCCCCCGTCGCAACAGCCTACTACAACGTAGCTGGTCAGAAAATCGCAAATAGTCAATCGGTAAATAGTCAATCCTCAACTCTCCCCCTTGGGGGAGTTGGAGGTGGCCTGCCCCGTGGACTTTATATTCATAACGGCAAAAAAATCCTGAAAACAAAATGAGAACCCGACACATCCTCGCCTCCCTGTTGGCGTCGCTGTGCATGCTGCCCTCTGCCGCACAGCAGTTTCCCTATCAGAATCCCAATCTGAGTGCAAAAGAACGTGCAGAAGACCTCTGTGCCCGTCTTTCATTGGAAGAGAAAGCCCAGCTCATGCTCGACGAAAGTCCTGCCATCCCTCACCTGGGCATCAAGAAGTTCTTCTGGTGGAGCGAAGCCCTTCATGGTGCTGCCAACATGAACGACGTGACCGTCTATCCGGAACCAATCGGTATGGCGGCTTCTTTCAATCCGCAGCTCCTCTACAAGGTGTTCGACGCCACCAGCACAGAGTTCCGTGCCCAGTACAACAAACGAATGCTGGCAGGAGGGCAGGACGAGAAATTCCACAGCCTCTCCGTCTGGACGCCTAACGTCAACATCTTCCGCGACCCTCGTTGGGGACGTGGACAGGAGACCTACGGCGAAGACCCTTACCTCACCTCCGTCATGGGTGTGCAGGTAGTGAAAGGTCTGCAAGGTCCTGAAGATGCCAAATACCGCAAGCTCTGGGCTTGTGCCAAGCATTATGCCGTGCATAGCGGACCCGAATACACTCGCCATACCGCCAACCTCGTCGATATCTCTCCGCGTGACCTCTGGGAAACCTATCTCCCTGCTTTCAAGTCACTCGTTCAGGATGCCAAGGTGCGTGAGGTGATGTGTGCCTACCAGCGTCTCGACGACGACCCCTGCTGCGGCAATACCCGTCTGCTTCAGCAGATTCTTCGCGACGACTGGGGTTTTAAGTACCTCGTCGTGAGCGACTGTGGAGCCGTGAGCGACTTCCATGAGAACCACAAGTCTTCGTCCGACTCCATCCACAGTTCTGCCAAAGCCGTCTATGCCGGTACCGACGTGGAGTGTGGTTTCAACTATGCCTATCTGGGTATTCCCGAGGCGGTTCGTCGCGGACTGCTCAAGGAGACGGAAGTGGATAAGCACGTGAAGCGTCTGCTCGAAGGACGTTTCGACCTGGGTGAGATGGACGATCCTTCCCTCGTGGAGTGGTCGAAGATTCCTGCCTCCGTCATGGATTGTCAGGAACATCGCGACCTCTCGCTCAATATGGCTCGTCAGACCCTCGTGCTCCTGCAGAACAAAAACAACATCCTGCCGCTTCGCAAGAACAAGGAACGTATCGCCGTCATCGGTCCGAATGCCGACGTGGAGCCGATGATGTGGGGCAACTACAACGGTATGCCGACCCATACCGTCACCATGCTCGACGGCATCAAGCAGAAGCAGACCGACCTCGTCTATTTCCCAGCCTGCGACCTCACCTACGACCGTGTGATGGATTGTCTCTTCCCAACCCTCTGCTCCGTCGATGGACGTAAGGGTCTGAAAGGTACTTTCTGGAACAACAGAAAACGCGAGGGAACACCCGTCACCACAGAGTATTACACCACGCCTTTGGCTGTCACGACGGCTGGTATGCATGTCTTTGCCGAAGGTGTCAGGATTGAGGACTTCTCAGCCCTCTACGAAACCACCTTCACACCCACAGAGGCTGGCGAATATGTGGTCAACGTAGAGGCTTGTGGCGATGCGGAAGTCTATATCGACGGCGTACGCAAGCAACGGGTTCACAGCTGGCGCACCACGCCTACCCGTACCGCCATTCAGGCTGAGGCAGGACGTAGCTATAAGATAGAGGTACGTTTCGCACATGTGCGCACATGGAATGCCAACATCAAGATTAATGTAGCCAAGGAGCAGATGATTGACTACGACGCCATCGTCAGCCAGCTCAAAGGCATTGACAAGGTCATCTATATAGGCGGTATCTCCGCAGCTCTCGAAGGCGAGGAAATGCCTGTGGATATCGACGGATTCAAGGGTGGCGACCGCACCAGCATCGAACTGCCAGCCGTCCAGCGTAACCTGCTGCGTGCCCTCAAGGCTGCCGGCAAGAAAGTCATCTTCGTCTGCTGCTCTGGTTCAGCCCTTGCCCTCACGCCCGAGGTGGAGAACTGCGAAGCTATCCTGCAGGCGTGGTACCCAGGTCAGGAGGGAGGAACGGCTGTGGCTGATGCTCTCTTCGGCGACATCAACCCAGGCGGAAAACTCCCCATCACCTTCTATCGCAGCGATGCGCAGTTGCCTGATTACGAGGACTACTCCATGAAGGGACGCACCTATCGCTATTTCTCCGACCCGCTTTTCGCCTTCGGCTACGGACTGAGCTACACCCAGTTCCGCATCGGCGAAGCCAAGATTTCTGGGAGCAAGGCCATGTCTGGCAATGTGGGCAATCCTGTCCTCACCGTTTCCGTTCCCGTGAAGAACGTTGGAAAGCGTGACGGCGAAGAGGTGGTTCAACTCTACATCCGGAAGACTGCCGACAAGGAAGGACCGCTCAAGTCCCTCCGTGCCTTCCAGCGTGTCAGCGTGCCTGCAGGCAAGAGCGTTACCGTGGATTTGAAACTCGACCGCAAGTCCTTCGAGTTCTGGAACGAAGCCAACAACATCATGAAGGTAGTTGCTGGCGACTACGACCTCTTCTACGGCAACAGCTCCCAGGACAAAGACCTCAAGAAAATCACCCTCAAGATAGAATAAATCTGTGGCCCATTATGAATTATGCATTATACATTATGAATTATGAATTATAAGCTCTTCTTTTTATTCATCTCGCTGTCCTTTCTCCTCCCCCTTGGGGGAGGCTGGGAGGGGGCTTCTTTTGCTCAGGACCTCCCCTTCTCTCATGGAACCCTCCGTGTCCGTTTCCTTACCGAGAACGCTGCACGTATCCAGTACATGGAGACTGCCAATGCCGACACGCTGCCCGAGTGGATTTACACCAAGGCAGACCTCGTGAAGTGCAAGGTGAACAAGAGAGGTGGTATCACCACGCTCCAGACCAAGAAGATGACGGTCTCTGTCAACACCCTGCTCCAGACCGTCAGCATCCTCAACGCCCACCACGATACCGTCTTTACCGCCACCAACCACCAACTCCTCCGTTCAGGTAATAACTCCCCCTCTTTCGGAGGGGGTAGGGGGGAGGCTTCCCTTCTTTCCTTCACCACCCCTCCCACCGAGTTCCTCTATGGCTTGGGACAGTTTCAGGACGGATTGAGCAATCTGCGTGGCGTATCACGCCGCCTCACTCAGGTCAACACCCAAATCTCCATTCCCATGCTGCTCTCCAGTCGTGGCTATGCCCTCCTCTGGAACAACTACGGCATGACCGAGTACAACCCTGCCGACCAGTCGGTTGCGTTGGTGAAGGGACAGGCTGAAGGAGCGACGGAAGTGGTGGATGTCACCTCTACGGAAGGAGGAAGGCGTGAGGTGCGCCGGCGTAACCTCTATCAAGCCACCCTCGACATCCCAGCCGAAGGCGACTACTCCCTCCTGCTCGATGTGGGTCAGACGATGGCACGTCGCCACAACCTCAGCATCGACGGAGAGACCGTCATCGACATGCAGAACACCTGGCTGCCTCCTACCACTTCGGCTATCGTCCACCTCACAGCAGGCAAGCATCAGCTGCAGGCCGAACTCACCAGCAACGACCGTCCTGTGCTCTATTATCAGCCCGTGGACGACACCACCGTCCTGCGTTCGCCTGTCGCTCAAGCCGTCGATTATACTGTCTTTGTGGGAACAGCCGACGAAGCCATAGCTGCCTTCCGTCATGTGTCGGGCGATGTGCCCATGCTGCCTAAGTGGGCGTTGGGTTACATCCATTGCCGCGAACGCTACCACTCATCCGACGAAATCCTGCAGACCGCCAACCGCTTCCGTCAGGAGCAGATTCCCCTCGATGTCATCGTGCAGGACTGGCAATGGTGGGGCAAATACGGATGGAACGCCATGCGTTTCGACGAGGACCATTATCCCGACCCCAAAGCCTTGACCGACAGCCTCCACGCCATGAATGTACGGCTCATGCTCTCCGTCTGGTCGAAGATTGACAAGAACTCCGAGCTGGGTAAGCAGATGCAGGCAGACGGACACTATATCCCTGGTACCGACTGGATTGACTTCTTCGACAAGGATGCAGCCGCAGCCTATTGGAAGAACTTCAGCAGCCGTCTCGTGCCCCTCGGCATCGATGCCTGGTGGCAGGACGCCACAGAACCCGAGAACGACGATTTGCTGGGCCGCCGTGTGAACCGAGGCCGCTGGCCAGGCGAACTCGTCCGCAACGTCTATCCCCTCCTCGTCAACAAAACCGTCTTCGAAGGACTTCGCAACGACAAGCCCGAGTCCCGTCCACTCATCCTCACCCGTTGCGGCTTCCCAGGCATCCAGCGCTACGGTTCCGCCATGTGGAGTGGCGACGTAGGCAACGACTGGGAGACCCTCCGTCGTCAGATTACCGCCGGACTGGGTATGCAGGCAGCAGGAATGCCGTGGTGGACTTACGACGCAGGCGGATTCTTCCGTCCTAACAACCAGTATTCCGACCCCGCCTATCACGAACGCCTCCTGCGTTGGATTCAGACCAGCGTCTATCTGCCCCTCATGCGAGTGCATGGCTACATGAGCAACACAGAACCTTGGAACTATGGCGAACAGACCCAGCGACTCATTACCGAGAGCATTCGCGAACGTCATCGCCTCCTGCCTTACATCTATTCCGAGGCAGCCGCCGTGTCCCTCAAGGGTTCCACCCTCATGCGTCCCCTCGTCTTCGACTTCCCCAACGACACCCAGGCCCTCCGTCAGAAGTTCGAATACATGTTCGGACCCTCTCTTCTCGTCAATTCCATTACGGCTCCTGAAGTCCGCACTTGGAACACCTATCTGCCCCAGACGCCAGGTGGCTGGTACGATTTCCACACAGGCCGTCATTACGAAGGAGGTCAGACCGTCACCACCGACGTCTCCCCGTCCTACATCCCCGTCTTTGTCCGTGCCGGCTCCATCCTACTGCTAAATTCAGGTGACGAATCCTCCCGCACGGCTGGTATATACTCCCCTCCCTGCAGGGAGGGGCAAGGGGGTGGGTCCGTCCTTATTTATCCAGGTACCGACGCTACCTACACCCTCTACGAGGACGATGGCACCACTTTCGCTTACGAGCAAGGTGCCTACAGCACCATCACCTTCCGTTGGAACGACCGTCGCGGCACCCTCACCATCGACCGTCGCCAAGGCACCTACCCAGGAATGCCTCAGGAGCGCACCTTCACCGTCACCCTTCCCGACGGCACCCCCCGCACCATCCACTACAACGGCAAAAAAGTCGTCCTCTCCCTCCGATAGGGAATCCATTGGAAAAGTGTCATTTTTGGGTCGAAAATCCATTGGAAAAGTGTAAATTCTGATTCGTAAAACGCTGAAAAAGTGGCGTTTACTTGAAAAATTAAAAAGGGGAGGCACATCTGTGTGTGCTTCCCTTTCTTCATGTTGTTAGAGGACCCCCTCCCTTACCTCCCCCGTGAAGGGGGAGGAGTGGTTACTCCGTCTGTAAGGCTCAGGAGTCGGTCAGGTTAAAAATAGGGCTAATTCTGTATTGTTCGGGGCTGTAAACCTCCCCTCTCAAATACATTACAATTGTGGTGCAAGGCGAACGCGGAGGGCAAGCTTGCTTAACTTCGTTTTCCTCCTTCTCGCTCAACAATGATCAAGCTAGCTTGGCGTTGTATCCGCTCGGGCGTCGGTTGGCCTTGGCTGAGCCGCCGCCCACAATCGCGATGCAATTTTTAATTGCAGCGCAAAGTTACGAAATTTAAGAGGCGATGTCAAGTGTTTTTCGAAGAAAAAACTGGTTTTTAACACAAAGTGTTAAAATTTGGCGTTTTTCAGGTAGTGTTAAGGGTAAGTATCAGTTTGCCTTAAGAGAAAAATTTTTTTCACTTAAGGCAAAATTTTTTTTGTGTTAAGGCAAAATGAAATAACACTGTTGTCATGTCTGGATGACAATGTGAGAAGCCTCCCCCCAGCCCCCTCCGAAAGAGGGGGAGAAGGGGGGGTAAGATGTAAGATGTAAGATGTATGATGTAAGAAGTAATCCTTATAAATCCTTTTAATCCCTGATTGATGATATCTGGGAAAAGGGACAACAAAAGTAGGAAATAGTAAACCCAACTAGAGGGAAAAGTCAACAGGATCAGTACGACAAGAGGGAACTTATAACAGATATAACTTATAACTTTGGACATTAAGGTTTTGGAATTCTTAAACAGGAAAACCTTATTATTATATATTATATATATAATATATAATAATAAAATTATAATAATTATAATTTCAATTTTTTCTGTAGTACACAACTTACGATTTGAAAGCATCCAGAACCACATCAAAAAACCTTAATGTCCAAAGTTATAAGTTATAAGTTGAATAACTTCGGTGTCTTAACTGTGATTTGGGCAGGGAACATGTAGGCTGGGTCGTTACGCTGGTAGAGGGTTTGGCGCAGCGTGTTGGAGCTGGGTTTTACCTTACCTTTGAAGAGTTGGCGACCTTCGTAGATGACGGTAACAGGCTTTTTGAGGTTTACCATCTGGTTGCATAGCGAGAGGGTGAGCTGCGAGTAGTCGCAACGGGTGATGGTAATGGTGTTGCCGTTGATGTAGGCACGTACCTCTTTGTCGCGAGCCAGCTCGTTGGCGGGGGCAGTAAGCCAGTAGAAATGAGGAGTGACCACATCCGCTTGGTGCCAGACAATTTGCTTGGGGTAGGGGTTGCGCTGATATTGCGCCATCCATGCGACGGCTACGGTATCCACACGATCCATCCAATGCCCCTTGCCTTCAACGATATGTCCCTCGTGGATATACCCCTCAGGATCGGCAGCGTGTAGCGAGTCCATCTCTGCGATACGTTCCTGGCAGCGCTGCACCCGTTCGTAAGCACCGTCCAGCTGTCCGCACCAAATCATAAACGGGGTGTTGCGCAGGTTCAGGAGCGACACGTCGCCAGGGTGTCCTGCCATCATGGAGACAGCAGCCCAATGGTCTGCCATGCGGGGAGCCAGTCGCCACACGCCATCGCCACCAGCCGAGTAGCCCATGATGTAAACCTTGTTTGGATTCACATCACAGTAGGCCTGCATCATCATGATAATCTGGCGGTAGAAGGTGTCGTCCTCAGGTCGGAAATGGAGGTCCCACGTGTTGGTGATGCCTCTTGGACAGAGATAAACGGCACCCTGTGGCTGGTACAGCACCTTCTGGTTCTCCCATTGCTGATCGTTCAGACTGGCAGGGGCACCTCCACCACCATGCAGCGAGATATAGAGGGCATAGCCATCGGCAGGTTTGGGACCATAAATCTTCCAATCCAGTTTCATTGTCAGCGAATCGTTGACCAGCACCTTGTTACGATAGGCATCAGCAAAAACGGTACGTACAGAGTCCTTCCACTCGTCAATTAGGGTCTGCTCGTTGGTAGTTTGGGCACTCGCAGCAAATGCGGCAGTAAGCCATAGCAGCAAGATTGTCAGTTGTTTTATTGCCATTGTGGTAAAATGTTTTAGGGCATTTTTTATGACTGCAAATATAGCTAATAATCGGCATAAACGTATATGAAACCCAATTAAATTGAAAAGTATAGGCGAATTATCGAGGGCACTGAAAAAGTCCTCAAGATAGGAAGACTTCTCGATTATTAACAAAAAAGCAGATTGCACATAGCCGTTACACACGGATTAGCAATCTGCTT
>CAJOHO010000016.1:86553-116275 GCA_905234555.1 uncultured Bacteroidaceae bacterium | reverse complement strand
GGGGCTTACTTTTTCAAAAACAAGTCCGCAATGCCTGTTTATCGGCACTGCGGACACATGATTTTTCGCTTTTCAACTTTTAGCGGACAGCAATAATTTTTTAACGGACAAAAGCAAACAAGATATGGATAAGCAGAAGGTTATCGTGTATGTGGACGGCTTCAACTTCTACTACGGACTGCGGAAGAACCGCTGGCGTAAGTATTACTGGTTGGATATGGTGCGGCTGTTCGAGTCGTTTATGCGCCCGAATCAGGAGCTTGTGGCGGTTAAGTATTTCTCTGCGCGTGTGGAAGACGATGGGAAGAGTCTACGGCAGAACGCTTTCTTTCAAGCTAATCAGACGAATCCTAAGTTCAAACTGATTTTGGGGAAGTACCTGCGGAAGAATTTCAAGTGTAAGCAGTGCGGCTTCCTGAACGACACTTACGAGGAGAAAGAGTCGGACGTGAGGATAGCCACGCAGGTAGTAGCCGATGCGTTCCGCAAGAACTGCGACATATCTATTGTGGTGTCTGCCGACAGCGATATGATTCCAGCAATGGAGCTAGCTATTGAGGAGAAACATCCCGTGTTTGCCTACTTTCCTCCGTTCCAGCGATCGTCAGCCATTGCCTCGATGTTCACCAGCGTCATCCGCATGGAACGCTACGAGAGCCGCTTCCGCAAAAGTCTACTACCCGACACTGTAACACTTCGCGATGGTTACGAACTGACGATTCCTGAGAAGTGGAAAGCGTATCAGACAATGTAAAAAGACTTCGGGAGGCCACTGCAGAATTTTCTGCATAGGTCTCCCGAATTCTATATCTTATCTGTATGTTTTACTATTTTCTTTGTCGTTGAAAAACGACGAAGCATTTGAATCTGTTCTATCTTCTGCTCCCGCGAGTATGGTTGCAATGACATTTGCTGCACCGCTCGCTGAGCAGCCATGCTGTTCTCGCGATGAAAATCGTTGATAAACAAGCCTTCCGCTGATAAACTGTTCCGCATTTTGATGAATTAAGTTGGCTGCAAAGTTACGAATTTTTCTGTGAATCGCCAAAAAGAAAGGGCTTGCATAGCTTTTTTGTTACAAAACATGGCAGTTTGAAAGAAAAAGCGTAACTTTGCGAAAAGAAAATGAAAGCAGAGCTATATCGGGAGTTTGGTTCCTGGTTGACCGAACAGTTGGGCACGAAAGTGCAGAAGATTTCGGTGAACGCAGGATTTACCTGTCCTAACCGCGACGGACGTGTGGGTACAGGCGGCTGCTCCTATTGCAACAACCAGACGTTCAATCCTGCCTACTGCGCTACAGAGAAGAGTGTGCGGCAGCAGCTGGAGGAAGGCAAGGCTTTCTTCGGACGGAAATATCCGGAGATGAAGTATCTGGCTTACTTCCAAGCTTATACGAACACCTACGGCGACTTCGACACCTTGCAGAAGAAATACGAGGAAGCGCTCAGCGTGGACGGAGTGGTCGGGCTGGTCATCGGCACACGTCCCGACTGCGTCTCTCCTACCCTGCTCGACTATCTGGCAGAACTTCACCAGCGTTCGTTCGTGCTTCTGGAATACGGCATAGAATCGACCGACGACGCCATCCTTAAACGTATCAATCGTGGTCACGACTTCGCTCAGACGGAGTGGGCGGTACGTGAGACAGCCAAACGAGGCATTCCCGTCGGCGGACATATCATCCTGGGACTGCCAGGCACATACGAACAGCCCGATTACCTGCAACTTGAAGCCCAACGCCTCTCTGCCTTACCGCTCACCACGCTCAAGGTTCACCAATTACAGCTCATCCGAGGGACGCGAATAGCGGAGGAATACGCAGAACGACCTGAAGACTTCCATCTCTTCACAGCTGCCGAGTACATCGATTACGTGATTGACTTCATCCGAATGTTGCGGAAAGACATCGTGCTCGAACGCTTCGTCTCGCAATCGCCTGCCAGCCTCTTAGCCGTTCCTGGCTGGGGACTGAAGAACCACGAGTTCACAGCGATGCTGAGGAAAAGGATGGAAGAAAGGGGACCCACCCCCCAAACCCCTCCCTTGTAGGGAGGGGAGTATATACTCCGAAAAAAAACAAAGAATTAAAAGAGTGACTACTCCCCGCCCTACAAGGGAGGGGCAAGGGGGAGGGTCCAAATAACCATCATGAAAAGAATCCTTTTGACTTTAGCCTTGCTGCCTGCATTTCTTGCAGCGACGGCACAGCAAATCTCGCTCGAAGACGTTGTCTTCTACAAGTATTATCCCAGTCGCGTGAGAGGACTGAGCAGTATGCCTGACGGCAAAACCTACGGCAGAACCAGCAACGGCGGCAAGTGCCTCGTTCGCTATTCCTATGCCGACGACGTAGCTGTCGATACGCTCATGAACCTCGCTCAAGCCAAAGGCGAACGCCTCAACGGTTGGGAAGGTTACACGCTCTCGCCCGACGGCAAGAACATCCTCATCGAGACAGAATCGGAGGCTATCTACCGTCGTTCACAGACTGCGCAGTACTATATCTACAACGTGGAAAGCCACACAGTCAGAGCACTCTCGAAAGGTGGAGCGCAGGAAGTGCCGAAGTTCTCACCCGACGGAACGAAGATTGCCTTTGTCCGCAAAAACAACCTTTTCTACGTGGATCTGGCAACGAACAAGGAGCATCAGGTGACGACCGACGGACGCTTCAACTACATCATCAACGGAAAGCCCGACTGGGTGTATGAGGAAGAGTTTGAGTACAACCGTGCTTTCGACTTCTCAGCCGATTCGAAGATGCTGGCGTGGGTACGTTTTGACGAGACCGATGTGCGCACCTTCTCGTTCCAATATTTCAAAGGAACCAATCCTGAGATGACGGACAACACGCTCTATCCCAGCAACTACGAGTACAAATATCCCAAGGCTGGCGAAGTGAACTCCAAGGTTTCTGTCCTCAGCTACGACCTCGAAACGCAAACCATCCGCACGCTGAACGTTCCGCTCGACAAAGACGGATACATCCCACGCATTCAGTTCACGGGCGAAGCCAACAAACTCGCTGTCGTGACGCTCAACCGCCTGCAGAACCGCTGCGACATCTACTTCGTGAACCCACGAACAGGAGAATTTAACCTTGCCGTACGCGAAACGAACGACAAGTACATCGAGACCAGCTACTACGCACATCTCGACTTCTCAGGCGACAAGTTCATCCTGCTCTCCGATCGCGACGGCTTCAATCACCTCTACCTCTACGACAAGAACGGAAAGCTGTTGCGTCAGCTCACTCAAGGCGAATTTCAGGTGAACGACTACTACGGCACAGACGGAAAATTCCACTATTATGCCTCCACCGAAACGCCCGAGATGAAGGGTAAGGGCAATCCGCTGGAGCAGTATATATATAAGGTAGATGAGAAGGGAAAGAAGACGCTTCTTACGCCCCGTAAAGGCACGAACTCGGCTGAGTTCTCCGACGGTTGCCTCTACTTCGTCAACGTCTTTTCCGACCTCCAGACGCCACCTGTGACCACGCTCTGCACCTCTGCAGGCAAGCAGTTGCGCGTTTTGGAAGACAACGCCCGTCTGAAGGATGCCTACGCAAAAAATCTGGAAATCAGCAAGCCAGAACTCTTCTCCTTTACCACGAGCGAAGGCGTGGAGCTGAACGGATGGATGGTGAAACCAGCCAATTTCGATGCCACGAAACGCTATCCTGTCATCATGTACCAGTACAGCGGACCAGGCAATCAGCAGGTTCACAACTCGTGGAGCAACGGAAACGCAGGCGGACTCATCTGGGAACATCGTCTGGCTCAGAAAGGCTATATCGTGGCTTGTGTGGATGGACGCGGAACAGGCGGACGAGGTGCCGACTTCCAGAAGTGTACCTACATGACGATGGGCGACAAGGAATCGAAAGACCAGGTGGAGACAGCCCTCTATCTGGGTTCACTTCCCTACGTTGACAAGGACCGTATCGCCATCTGGGGCTGGAGTTTCGGCGGCTTCAACACCATCATGTCGATGTGTGAGGGGCGTCCTGTCTTCAGTTGTGGTGTGGCTGTTGCTCCTGTTACCGACTGGCGTTTCTACGACTCAGCCTACACGGAGCGCTACATGCGTACGCCACAGGAAAACGCTAAGGGTTACGACATCTCGCCCCTCCACCGCTTCAAGAAGCTGCACGGCGATCTGCTCATCTGTCACGGTCTTACCGACGACAACGTTCATTTCCAGAACGCAGCCGAGTTGTCCGAGCAGTTGGTTCAGGCAGGCATCCAGTTCGAAATGCAGACCTACACCAACCGCAACCACTCCATCTTTGGCGGCAACACCCGTCTCCACCTCTTCACCCGCATCGAACAGTTCTTCGACAAGCATCTGTTAAAGTAAAAAAGAAGCCTCCCCCTACCCCCTCCGAAAGAGGGGGTTTTTAATGCTTCATGACATCTGTCATTTGTCATAATCTGCAAAATAAAGCGTGCTCCAGCCTTAGCCAGAGCACGCTTGAAATTACGTCAGAGCACGCTACAACACATCGTTCAAGCATGTTCAAAAATTCAGCAGAGCACGTTCAAAAATTCAGCAGAGCACGCTTGATTTTTAGTTGTAGCACGCTTGATTAGATTCCGAACAATCTCAGGATGTCGTTGAGGTTGGCGAAGATGAGAAGTCCGAAGATGAAGATCATACCTACCCATTGAGCACGTTCGAGGAACTTGTCGCTGGGCTTGCGACGGGTGATGATTTCGTAGATAGCGAAGAGTGCGTGTCCGCCGTCGAGCGCAGGGATAGGCAGGAGGTTCATGAAGCCGAGAATGATGGAGAGCAGGGCTGTAAGGAGCCAGAAGCTGTGCCAATCCCACGTAGCTGGGAAGATGTTGCCAATAGCGATGAAACCGCCTACGGAGCGTGCTCCCTTCTTGGTGAAGATGTATTTCAGGTCGCTCACGTAACCCTTCAGCTGACGCCATCCATACGCCACACCGGCAGGCAGGGATTCGAGGAAGCCGTAGTCGCGGTGAGTCACTTTGTAGTCGGGCATGTGGTTCTGAATACCCATGCGGAACTGCTCGTCGAGCACCACTTCCACTACGTTCGTCGTGTCCTCAGCAGCAATCGTGAGGTTGACGGTACGAGCCAGCAGGCTGTCGTGGGCAGTTGCGTTCTCAGGCAGTTTATCCTGAAGGGCAAAGAGCGCGTTGGTGAGGTCGTTGAAGTCCTCCACAGGCATATCGTTGATAGCCGTAATGACGCCACCAGGCTTCAGTCCAGCCTTTTCGGCAGCCGAACCAGGAGAGACAGAGTCGATCTGGAGCGGCATCAATTCGGTGGCATAGCGAGGCTGTTCGAGCATCTCCAGAAGGTTCATCTCTTCGGGCAGCTGAATATCCACGTTCTGTCCGTTGCGCAGCACATGCGCCACCTTTCCGTTGGAGAGTGCACGATGACGTGCAGGCGTCCAGTAGTCGAAAGTCTCGTCGTCCACACCCAGAATCTTGTCTCCGTCCTGGAATCCGTCGGCTTTCGCCTGTTCGTTGAACTTCATGCCGTAGGTGATGTCGGAAGTCTTCACATAGTCCTCACCCCACACAAAGAGCACCATTCCATAAATCAAGAAGGCAACGATAAAGTTCATGATGACGCCGCCCAACATGATGAGCAGACGCTGCCAAGCAGGTTTGGTGCGGAATTCCCATGGTTTTGGTGGCTGCTTCATCTGTTCTTTGTCCATCGACTCGTCAATCATACCTGCAATCTTGACATAGCCGCCAAGGGGAATCCAGCCGATGCCGTATTCCGTTCCCTGGTATTCGTAGTCGCCGTTTTCCTTCTTAGGCACAGGCTGCTTCTTGAAGAGGCGACGCACCCACTTGTCGTATGTGCTGACGATGTGGAACTTATAGTCGAAGAAAAGATAGAATTTCTCTACGCGTGTCTTAAAGAGTTTTGCAAAAAGAAAGTGTCCGCCTTCGTGCAGGATGATAAGCAGTCCCAGCGACACAATAACCTGAACAATTTTGATGATTACTTCCATTTATTTTTTGTTGTTTTTCGGGATTTCGACATTTCGGAATATCGACATTTCGAGTTTTTAAGTTCGATTTTCGAGTTTTTGAGTTAATTCTTGATGAGGGATGCGGCGAATTGTCGTGCTTCGCAGTCTGTGTAGAGGTAGGTTTCGAGGTCGGAATGGGCGGTGAAGTCGATTTTCTGCATCGTCTGGGCAATGATTTCGCTAATTTGATGGAAGGAAATGCGATCTTCGATGAAAGCACGGTTCACCACTTCGTTGGCTGCATTCACGATGCAAGGCATGTTGCCGCCACGTTCCAACGCCTCGTATGCCAGCGCCAGACAAGGGAATCGTTCCAAGTCGGGCTGCTCGAAGGTCAGGTCTTTGAGTTGGAAGAAGTCCAGACGGTCGAACTCAGACGCCAGACGCTGTGGGTAGCTGAAAGCATACTGAATGGGCAGACGCATGTCGGGAACACCTAACTGGGCTTTCACGGCTCCGTCCTCGAATTGCACCATCGAGTGAATAACGCTTTGCGGATGCACCACGACCTGAATCTTCTCAGGCGTCACACCAAAGAGCCACTTGGCTTCGATGACCTCAAAACCTTTGTTCATCATCGTGGCTGAGTCGATGGTGATTTTCGCACCCATATTCCAGGTAGGATGTGCCAACGCCTGTGCCTTCGTCACAGTTCGCAGTTGCTCGGCTGAGCAGTTGCGGAACGGTCCGCCAGAAGCTGTCAGCAGGATTTTCTCTATGCGGTTGCCTGGTTCCAGACATTGGAAAATGGCTGAATGTTCGGAATCGACAGGCAGGATGGGCACCTGGTTCTCGTTGGCAAGACGGGTGATCAACTCACCAGCCACGACGAGTGTTTCCTTGTTGGCAAGCGCAATCACTTTCTTTGCCTGAATGGCGCTGATGGTGGGACGCAAACCTGCGAAACCAACCATCGAAGCCAGCACGATGTCCACGTTCTCATCCTGCACCACGTCGCAAAGCGCATCAGCTCCAGTATACACCTTGATCGGCAGATTGGAAAGTCCTCGCTGGACCGCATCGTAATGCTTCTCGTTGGCGATGACCACTACTTCGGGCTGAAAACGGCGAGCCTGCTCAATGAGCAGTTCGTAGTTGTTGTGCGCTGTCAGCACGTAGGCTTCGAACAGGTCGCTGTGGGTGGCAATCACATCAAGCGCCTGTGTTCCGATTGAGCCTGTGGAACCTAATATAGCTATACGTTTCATCATAATTCTAATAATCCTTCGGGCAAGTCCATCGTGAGCTTGCGTCCTTCGTGGTCGATGTCGGTAATAAACTCTTCGTGGGCAGGAATCAAAGCCTCGCTTCCGTCCTCCTTCTCCACAACGAAGAGCCAGTTCTCCGTGTTGTCGTCAATATCGGTCACCTTTCCAATGAGGTTTCCTTCCTCGTCCACCATCTGGAATCCCACGAAATAGTGAAGCGACATCTCTTCCTCACCTGCGTCGGCAGCTTTTGCTTTCTCGAAATAAACGTCGCAACCGACCACCTGCTGTGCCTGCTCCACAGAGTCGATGTCCTCGAACTTCAGCAAAGCTGAGCTATTGGAGCGGAAACGGTATTCCTCGATGAAGAAAGGCACGAAGATTCCGTCAACCTCCACAATGAGATAGTCGGCATCAGTCGTATCGAAGATGTCGTCCGTGAATTGAAAGACCACTTCTCCCTTCAGGGCGTGAGTCTTCGTGATTTCTCCTATCTTATAGAGGTCTTCGGGGTTAATCATTTGAGCGAGTTTTCCGGAATATCGACATTTCGGAATTTCGTTATTTCGACATTTCGAGATGACGACATTTCGACTAAATCCTTGTTATTTTAGCGCCGAGAGCCGTGAGACGGGCTTCGATGTCTTCGTAGCCGCGGTCAATCTGCTCAATGTTGCTAATCATGCTCCTTCCTTCAGCGCTGAGCGCAGCAATCAGCAGAGCGATACCAGCACGGATATCGGGCGAAGTCATGCGTGAACCACGCAGTTTGAACTGGCGGTCGTGACCCACCACCACAGCACGGTGAGGGTCGCAGAGGATAATCTGCGCACCCATGTCGATGAGCTTATCGACAAAGAACAGACGGCTCTCGAACATCTTCTGATGAATGAGGATGCTGCCCTTCGCCTGCGTAGCTACCACCAGCATCACACTCAGGAGGTCAGGCGTGAGTCCAGGCCAAGGGGCGTCGCTGAACGACATGATGCTGCCGTCCATGAACGATTCCACTTCGTAGTGCTGTTGCTGGGGAATGAAGATGTCGTCTCCACGTCTTTCCAGCTTGATGCCCATGCGTCGGAACATCTCAGGAATGATGCCGAGATTCTCAAACGACACGTTGCGAATGGTGAGTTCGCTGCCCGTCATCGCTGCCATACCGATGAAACTGCCCACTTCAATCATGTCGGGCAGAAGCGTATGTTCCGTGCCGTGCAGTTCCTTCACACCTTCGATGGTGAGCAGGTTGGAGGCAATGCCTGAGATACGTGCTCCCATGCGGTTAAGCATACCGCAGAGTTGCTGGATATAAGGTTCACAGGCTGCGTTGTAAATCGTGGTGGTGCCTTCAGCCAGCACAGCCGCCATGATAATGTTGGCGGTACCTGTGACAGAAGCCTCATCCAGCAGCATATAAGTGCCTTTCAAGTGCTCTGCGTCTATCTCGTAGGTCTGGCGCTCCACGTTGTGCATGAAGCGGGCACCCAGTTCCTGTACGCCCTGAAAGTGCGTGTCGAGACGACGGCGACCGATCTGGTCACCTCCTGGCTTTGCCACACGGGCATGATGGAAACGGCTGAGCAGCGGACCGAGCAAAAGGATGGAACCGCGAAGCGACGCACAACTGCTGACAAACTCATCGCTTTCCAGATAATCCATATCTAGTTCAGCAGCCTGAAACTCCCAGTCGTGTTCGCCAAACTGTGTCACCCTCGCTCCCATCTTGCTGAGCAGGGCAATCATGTTGCGAACGTCAAGAATGTTGGGCACGTTATGCATCGTGACCTTCTCTGCGGTCAGCAAAGTGGCTGCAATCACCTCCAGCGCCTCGTTCTTGGCACCCTGAGGTGTGATTTCGCCATGCAGTTCGTGACCGCCTTCTATAATGAATGATGCCATCTAATTTGACTATTTTCACTTGAAACCTATCTTACTTCTTTTTCTTCTTCTTTTTGGCGGGAGTCATTTGCTGAACGTCGTTGAGAATTTCGCCGTCGCTCTTCATTTTCAGCTCGTTAGGCAACAGACTAACCTTTCCGTCCGTATAGAACGCGATGTCTTCGAGGATTTTCTCGTCGTTCATAGCGTCCCTGTTCCAACGGCCTAAGCTGCGCTTCATCTGGTTGGCAACCTGCTCAGTAAACAACTTACGCTCCTGAGGATTCTCAAAACTCTCGATTTTCTTCGTCAACGCCTCCACAATGGCGCCATAGTGGCGACGGGCAATACGTTGCTGAGGATAGGGAATACGCTCGTGCATAGCCTTACTCTCATCCAGACGCTCAATCTCGACCGGATAGTCGATGTCCAGCTCGTAGTTGGCAATCGCAGCGAGATGGTTCCACAACTTCTGTCTGAAGTCCTCAGCATCACCGCTCTGCTTCGTCATACCTGCCATCAGCGCCACGATGGTGTTGGCACAACGCTGGCGTTCCGCCTTGTCCTCCAACGACTTGGCATGATCCACCATCTCTTGCACCACGCGACCGTATTCTGGCATCACGAGCTTCGTACGTTCTGTGTTATAATCTACAATGTTCATCTAATTTATTTACGATTTGACGATTTAACTTCGTTGACTTTTCTCACGACTCGGCCATTCATGCGAGCATGATGGCTCTCGCTGCTCGAAAAGTTTCCAATTTACGATTTCCAATTATGCATTATGAATTGTGAATTATGCATTATGCATTAGCCCTTCCAGTTTCCTGCTCTTTGTAGCTACGAAGTCCTTGAGATAGAAGGGTTCGAAGTAAGCCACATCGGCAAACTCTTCACGGGCATGAGCTTTTTCTGCCAAAGGACACATGTTCTTTGCCAAAGGACGGATGCCGTCGAAGAAATGGGCGTTGGGATGCTGTATCACATCCTTGCACTTCTCGGCGCCGTTGCCAAAGAAATAGACTGGGTGCGCATCGAGGTACTCACGGAAACTCTCGCTATCCACGACCACAGCACTTGTCTCCATCACCGTTTTCAGCGCTCGGGTATAGACTGCCGCATAGACTTCCATCCTTCGTGCATCAATCATGGGACAGAGCAGCGCGTCGTCGGGCAACTCCTTTCCCAACAAAATGGGTACACACAACACCTCTAATGTGGGAAGGGCTATCAGCTTCAGGTTGCGCCCATAACACACGCCCTTCGCCATCGAAACACCGATACGCAGTCCTGTGTAAGAACCAGGACCTGTACTCACAGCTACGGCATCGAAGGGAATAGCGTGATTGTCGGTGAACGAAAGGGCTTCGTCCACCATCGTTCCCAAACGGGTGGCGTGCGACGGACCATCGAAATCTTCTTCGTGGAAGATGGTGGCTCCGTCTTGACTTACAGCTACCGAACAAACCTCTGTAGCCGTCTCAATATGCAGAATACACGACATAATTCGTTGCTTTCATCACTTTAGTTTGCAAAGTTACGAATATTTTTTATAACTTTGCACCAAATTTCAAAAAAAACGCAGAAATGATACAGTCAATGACAGGCTACGGAAAGAGTGTAGCCACTTTTGAAGGAAAGAAAATACACGTTGAGGTGAAGTCGCTCAACAGCAAAGCACTCGACCTATCCACTCGCATCGCTCCGCTTTATCGCGAAAAAGAGATGGAAATACGCCAGTTTGTGGCAAAGCTCCTCGAACGCGGAAAGGTGGATTTCTCGCTGTGGGTGGAGAAGAACGAAGCACAGGCTGCCGTTCCCATCAACAAGGCGGTGGTGAAGAACTACTACGAACAGATGCTCGCCCTGAGCGACGAGTTGGGACTGAACCCCAGTTCAAAGTCCGAAGACTGGATGCTGACGCTGTTGCGAATGCCCGACACCATCTCGTCGGTAGAGGCTGAGGAACTGAGCGAAGAGGAATGGGCTGTAGCTAAAGTCGCCGTTGAAGAGGCTGTGAACAACCTTGTTGCTTTCCGCACACAGGAAGGAGCTGCTTTGGAGAAGAAGTTCAACGAGAAAATCGACAATATCGAGAAACTGCTGAAGAGCATCGAACCCTTCGAAACTCAGCGTGTGGAGAAAATCCGCCAGCGCATCGTGGAGGGTTTGGAGAAGGTATCAGGTGTGGATTACGACAAGAACCGCTTGGAGCAGGAAATGATCTATTACATCGAAAAGCTCGACATCAACGAAGAGAAGCAACGACTCACCAACCACCTCAACTACTTCCGCGAAACGATGCGCGACGGACACGGTCAGGGCAAGAAGTTAGGCTTCATTGCTCAGGAGATGGGACGTGAAATCAATACTACAGGTAGCAAGAGCAATCTCGCTGAGATGCAGAATATTGTCGTCATGATGAAAGACGAATTAGAACAAATCAAAGAGCAAGTTTTAAACGTGATGTAAGCCTCCCCCCACCCCCTCCGAAAGAGGGGGAGTACCAACCAATGGGCAGTTTTTTCTCATACAATAATGGCTAAGAAGAAAAATCCACAAGAATACTGGCGAGCCGATATCATGGAATATGACTTGTTGAAACAGAATGCCCTTCGGAACCGAGCTAATTCCACAGATGCAGAAGCTGTTTTGTGGAATATACTTCGAAGAGGGCAACTGGGTGCTAGATTCCGCCGCCAATATATCGTCAATACATATATTGTAGATTTTGTATGTTTAGATAAGAAATTGGTTATTGAAGTTGACGGAGAATACCATTATACAGAGGTACAGCAGCAGGAGGACAAAAACAGGACAGAAATACTTCAAAAGTACGGTTTCAGAGTGATTCGTTTCACAAATGAACAAGTTCTTTACGATACAGAAAACGTAATAAACATCATAAAAAACAACATGGAAACTACGATGAATAATAGTACAACATTAAATAGTGCTACTCAGCCAGTTCCCCCTCTTTCGGAGGGGGTTAGGGGGAGGCTTGGAAAAGCATTGATCGTCTGCGCACCCAGCGGAACAGGCAAGTCAACCATCATCAATTTCTTAATGGAGAAACTCAATGGAGTAAGCACTTCACTTCCTCTCTCGTCAGCAACTCCCCCTCTTTCGGAGGGGGCTGGGGGGAGGCTTCATTTCTCCATCTCTGCCACCAGTCGTCCACCCAGAGGCGAGGAGAAAGACGGAGTGGAATACTTCTTCAAAAGCGAAGAAGAGTTTCGTCGTCTCATCGAGGAAGACGCCTTCATTGAGTATGAGGAAGTCTTTGCTGGACAACTCTACGGCACGCTGAAGAGCGAAGTAGAGAAAAGCTTAGCAGCAGGCACAAACCTCGTTTTCGATGTGGATATTCACGGCGGACTCCGCATCAAGGAGTACTTCGGAGAACGCGCTCTCAGCCTTTTCATCCTGCCTCCCAGCATCGAAGCTCTGCGTGAGCGTCTCGAAAAGCGTGGAACCGAAACACCCGAAAAGATTGAGAAGCGTCTGGCTCGTGCAGAGTACGAAATCTCTCGTGCCGGCGAGTTCGACCGCCAACTCGTCAACGACGACTTAGCCACAGCCGAAGCCGAAGCCTACGAAATCGTCAGCGAGTTCCTGTCAAAATGACGAGTATATATTCATAATGAAATGACAAATCCCATTAACGGAGTAACCACTCCCCTCCCTGCAGGGAGGGGTAAAGGGGGTGGGTCCTCAATCGCTATCTTCGGAGGTTCCTTCAACCCCATCCACAAAGGGCACGTCCGTCTGGCACAAGCTATCTGCAAGGCTGGACTGGCAGAGGAAGTGTGGCTAATGGTTTCTCCGTTGAATCCGCTGAAACAGAACGACCAGAGCGAGTTGCTGGACGATAACAAACGGCTTCACTTAGCACGTCTCGCCACAGCAGCCACACCTTGCATCCAAGCTTCCGACTTCGAGTTCCACCTACCCATTCCTTCCTACACCGTCAACACACTCGCAGAGCTTCAGGATGCCTATCCCCAGCACACGTTTTCGCTCCTCATCGGCGAAGACAACTGGCAGCGTTTCTCCCGTTGGTATCAAAGCGATGTAATCCGTTCCCGTCACGACATCATCGTCTATGGACGAAAGGAAAACACAGAAAGCACAGAGAGAAACGGCATCGTGACCGTTCATCACACAGACGGCAGCGAAGAGACCCACGAAGGGTTCCAGCTTTACAACATCTCCAGCACTCTGATTCGTCAGGCTCTCCGTTCAGGCGACCTCGCTTTTGCCCGTCGCTGGCTTCACCCCGAAGTCTATCGCTTCATCCGTCAGCACAAATTCTACCTTTAAAAACAAAAAGCCCCCCTCTTTCGGAGGGGGTTGGGGGAGGCTTACAGTGCCTCGCGCTTTTCCGCGAGGCTTAGCTTTTAGTAGAACAACACAAAACCCGTTGAGATTCCGTGGAACTTAGGAGCGTAATCCACATCCAGCACATTACACGGACTATACTTGACGTATAAACCGAAACTGCTGAAGCGGAACTGAGCCAGCAAATCAACTGTAAAACGCTGGGCGTGAATGCCACGCGTGTAGTCCTTCACCTTGTGTCCATCCAGCGAATAGCGTGTCTTGATGCTGGTGCGGGCATTGAAGCTGAATATCGGTCCAACATCAATGCGGAGTCCTTTGTTGAAACGGAACCTGGCTGTAAACGGCACTTCGAGACTGTAAATCTTGATTCGTGAGAAATCGCGGTCAGCACCCTGCGGATAAGGCTGCAACTCGATATTCGTCGTTGCCTCGTCCTTCACAAAGCTCAATGGTCCTGTCATCCTGTAGTTTCGCCAGTTGAGCCACAAACCCGTACTGAACGTCCAGGGGCTGTTCGTCTTCCTGACATTCACCTCAAAGCAGCGAAGCGCAAACTCCCACGATTTGCCGAAAGGAGTGTTCATCCCAGCAGGAGCGCCCAAAGCGTTTGCCCAACCGAAACGGAATCCGCCAGCTACGAATTCCGCAGACCCACGCTTCGGCTTTTCTGTCTGAACAGAAGCGTCATTACCGCTATTCACGGAGAACGGCAGTTTGAACTCGAAGTCAGTCTTTTCCTCGCGTTCCACCCGTACCCCGCTATTCGTCATCGTCTGCGACTTACGCAGTCTGTAGGCAGGATCGTCCTTGCGTCCCTCCACCTCGACAGTCATAGCATCGTCATTTGTCATAATCGTTACTCGGTCGGCTTTTTCCACCACAACCGTGTCAGCACCAGTTACCTGTGCCGTAGCGCAGACTGAAATACCCATCAGCCAAGCGCTCATCAAAATCGTTTTCTTCATTTTGTTTTGTGTAATTTATGAATTGTTAATAATGTTTTTACTTCATATTGAAATGATAAGTAAATGAGAACCATTGTGAACAATTATAGCAATGATAGTATAAAGAAGCGTGGGACCGCTCGTCTGGCCAGAGTTTCGATAATCCAAAATTGAAATTATAGCCAAATCCGAAGCGACGCGTTACCACAGACAATTCAAAACGAAGGCCCATATTCCACCGATTCATTCCGATTCGCGAACCAAACGTCTCAGGATGATTGGCAACGTTCTTTCCTGACAGCCAAATAATGTCGGCATCCGCATACACCTTACCAGCAAAGCCGTATGATAGGTAGGGACCTAAACCTATGTCGAGAGCTATATTTCCGCGTCCATGACCATGCCAGACAAACAAGACAGGAATGGAGGCACAGTATTGACGAAAAGTGGCCTCTTTCTCCCATACGTACCAGTAGGAATAATCTTCCACCTCCAATTGTTGGTAACTCAGTTCAAAAGAAGGCTGAAAATACCAATACTGATTCTCACCAATAAAAAACTTCCTGCCTACACCTAAGAAGTAACTAGAACGAGGATCTCCATAATTCGTAAAACTTTTTCCTAATCCAGCTCTCAGAAAGAGATAATCATCTTCCTTTTCTCTGGGTTCAGAAGACATCGCCTGTTCTTTCTCTTTTTCTTGAACATAAAAAGGCTTCCATTTTCTCCAAGTACGCACTTTCTTCATCTGCGACATTCCTGCACTGTCAGACTTTTCCACATATTCCTCCTGAGCAGACACAGAAGCAGCAGGTCCTATGCACAAACATAGAAGCAATAGGCTGCGAATCCAGCTGGCATATTTTCTCCAACTATTCATTCCGTCTCTCCTTTAAAGCTTAGCCAACGGGAATTCAATTCGTAATCATTCATCTTTATATACATGTTATGCACATAGATAGGATGATCCTCTTCGTCAAAGCCCGCCGACTCCAAAGTCTCAAGACGGTCAGGGTTTGCTATGAGTACCACCATGTAGGGAATTACCTCGTTGACAATGCTGTTAGTCTTTTCGTCATACTGATAAGTTCCACCTCTCAGCAGATTCTTGTCCTTTTGATATTCAAACACCGTAAACTGATTACGGCTATCGAAATAAAGGTCATGAGGCATGGGCGAGATTCCATATCTCAAAACGAGCAATTCGTCATTCGTCTGCTCTGAAGTTAGTATAATGGTAGATTTATATAAGCGCCAACCTTCTTTGATGTTGGTATAAATGAACTGCTCTTCCCTAATGGTTGACAAATACGAATAATGAACCTTTCCGTCCTTACCCATGTTGTAATAGTCTTCTCTGTTGTCCTCTCCACCATAGTCCTCATTACACGTCATTGCTAACAATGGTAAGGCAAACATCAGGAGTGTTGCACATCTATAAAACCAAGTTTTCATATTCTTACATTATGTTTTGTGTAATTTATGTAAACAATTTATAAGTCGAATTTATACCCAAGAGTGACGCTGAGATAGCGGTTATGTGGTCTTGACTCAAAGGAGTACGGAAGTCTGATGTTCTTAACACCATGATGATAGCGAGCATCCAGAACCACGTTATTATATTCATAGGAAATACCGATAGGGAACAGGATATCGCCCTTCGACATCAAAGAATAAATGTCTTCAGTCATTCTTCTGTCAAATGGAGAGTCCTCATCACCATTTCTAAACGAATGTATTTTTCTCTTGGCATGTGTCAAAATACCCATCTCCACTCCGACTTTCAGAGCTAAGCCCTTCACCACATAATAATTCAAAAGGACTGGAATATGAACATAGTCTGAATAGATTTTAAATCGATTGTACAAAGTACCACCAAAAAAAGGGAAAATCGTACAGCCTTTCTTTCTACTCAACCTCGTGTATTCCAAACCTCCAGTCAACGAGAAGTGTTTACTGATTTTATATTCAGCCTCTGCTCCCAGAGTCCAACCCAGTCTTCCTTTCTCATAATCTGGATCTTCGACAGAAACAAAGCTTTTGGTGATACCACCTCGTACCTGGACAGACCAATGGGACTGTCCTTGTCGTTCCTGTGCCAAAACGCTCACGCTTATGAGCGAACAAACTGCTATGATAATTTGTTTTTTCATCTTATTGTCTTTAATCATATCCTTTCCTTATTTATTCATAGCGTTGACAAAAGCATAAGCGCTTTGTCCGTTCGGTGAAGTCAGAGTCAAAGTGAGCTGATAGCTGAACGACTGAGGTTGGAGCGTGACAACAAACTCGTTCAACTTGCTGCCATACTGTGAATAGCGATGAGTGACTGTGCAAAGGTCATCTACAGAGAATGTGTGACTCTTGGATTCCTGAGACTCTTCTTCGTTGCTTTCAGCCTTTTCTTGCAGATGAAAATCGGAATCGGTTGAGACAGGCACCCAATCCTCTTCCATAGTTGACCCATTCAGCGGAACGAGCAAATACGCAGACAACTCGCAGAACTGAGAAGCCGTAACAACAAAGGAACCACCGACTCCTGCATCAATACGATAAGTGGATTGCTCAACCTTCAGAGGTCCGTCTTCGAATAATGAGCTGTGCGACCCACTATCATAATCAGGATCATCCGAACAGCTCACGCACAGAGCCGCACAAGCCAAGATATAAACTAACTTTTTCATATTTTCCTGTTTTTATGATTCTACAAAAATATCTGCGTTCCGATTGTGAACGAACGGAACAAAGGTCCGTGACCTTTGCTAATAACATCAGCTGGCGAATAACTCACATAGAAGCCGAGATTCTCCCAGATACGTACTCCAGCCATAAAGTCAACGGTTAGTTTTCGCTGATAAATATCGTGGTCTTCCTGACTAAGTGTATGTCCGTTAAATTTGTACGACACATCCAGCGTTCCCCATCCGTTGAAATTCAGCACAGCACCAGCAAACGCATCGATCTTTGGGCTGAACTGATAACAAGCCAGCAAAGGGATTCCCAAACTAAGAACTTCAATGGTGGAATGACGTTGGCCCGATGTAATGGGATAGGGTGCAACTATCATCTCGTCACCGTTCATCAGCAGACAATCGTGTTTACCGACAAAAAAATCTCTAACCTGACACTGAATTCCTGTGGCAAACGACCACTTGCTTTGACGAGGATAGATGTGTACACCCAATATTTCGACACCACCCTCTAAAGAAGCATTCAGATTCAAGTTGGAGGACACATTCGTAGGAACAAGTGCACCCACCCAAAGCCTGGACAGAATACCAAACTCAACAGCATTTTTCTTGTCGTCAGGCACAGAAGACTGTTGGAACGGCAAACGGAAACTGACGTCAGCAACCCTCCGTTCTGTTGTCACGTTCACATCGTCTGCACGTACAGAGTGTGTCCGTCGATAATCGTAATCGGGATTGCCTTCCTGACCTTGCACATGAATACTCATCGCGTCGTCTGTGTTGATGATGATAACTCGGTCGGGATGCTCCACCACCAATGTATCACCACTTGATACCTGTGCCCTTGCGCCAACTGACAGTCCTATTAGGCAGGCGCTCATCAGAATTACTTTCTTCATCTATGTATGTTTTTTTATTATCAATTATGAATTATGAATTGTTTCCTATTTCTTAAACATCTGTTTCAGTTGCTCCATCGAGACGTTGCCTTCCATATAGACCAGCGTCACTTCGTCGGCTCCACCTGCTCGGAGGGAGGCATTGCGGAAGAAGATGTAGCGGTTGTGCTGTTTGCCTGGGAGGGACAGGAAGGCATAGTAGAGTCTGCTGCCCACATGACCGATTTCCTTGCTCAGCGCCAGTTTGCTGTCTGTGGTCACAGCCCGCTCCATATCTTTGGCAGCCTCCGCATTCCCCTTCACCGTGATGCTCTTGTAGAGCGTTAAGTGATAGGCAGCCAGATCCTTGCCCTCCACCCACACTCGTGTGGCGTTCTCATAATAGGGTTTCGAGCCGTCGAACTGCTCATTGACGGCAAGTCCCTTCTGCGCCAGCATTTCGTTCATGCCGGACAGCAGCAGAATCAGTATGATGATGAATCGTTTCATATTCTTTATTATCTCAATGACGCATTATGAATCAATTATGCATTATTCTTTATTCCATACAAGAAAACATATCTTCCAGCTGAGCTTCCACAGAGGGCGTTTCGGCATAACCCACGTTGTCCCACGAGCTGCGCATCATCGCCAGCACCTCCTTGCGGTCTGTGATTTCGTGTCCGTCAACGTAGGCAACACAAATCTCCGTCGAATGCTTAGGTGCATACATCTTAGCCAGGAAGAAGGCGAAGCCAGCAACGGCGGCAGCTGCAGCCATCCATTTCCACCAACTCACGACCCTACCCGTCTTCTTCACAGCACGCTTCTTGCCAGTTGCAAAGACACCCATCACAGCCCGCACTTCGTCGAAAGCCTCATCCTGCCCAGCCTCCGAAGCCAGAAAACGCTTCAGCAACCGTTCTTCCTCGTCGCTTGTCTCCGCTTCGAAATAGCGGTCTGCGAGTCTCAACCAATATGTTTTATCTTTATTCATATCAATTATGAATTACAAGTTACTTTTATTCTTCACTCTTCATTCTTCACTCTTCACTCTTCATTCTTCACTCTTCACTCTTCATTCTTCACTCTTCACTCTTCATTCTTCACTCTTCACTTTCTTCACTTTCTTCCTATACTCTTCTCTGAGTGCCTTTCGTGCCCTCGACAGCTGCATCCTGACTGCTGTCTGCTGCATTCCCATCAACGCTGCAACTTCCTCATAGCTTCGTTCCTCGTACTCATGCAGTTCGATGATTCTGCGTTGGGTGGACGTCAGCACACGTTCCATCAGCATCTCCACATCTTCCAGCAGTTCCCTGCGTCTGTCCTCACCCACATCTTCCTCGCTGCGTTCGTCCCGTTCTTCGTCTATCGGCACCATTGGCAGAATCTGTTCCTGCCGATGCCTGTCTATGCCCAGATGTCGCAACGTGGTTGTTGTCACAGCCTCCACTTCCTTAGCCGTATTCAGCTGGTCAGCCCGTTGCCACAACCTGACGAAGGCGTCCTGCAAAGCATCTTCAGCATCCTCCTGAGAAGGGAGCACACCTCTGGCTCGCCGCAAAAACCTGCTGCGTAACCTCACGAACACAGATGTCACCGTCTCCTTGCTCATTTCTTTCTTTTCGCATGCTTCTATAAGGATAAACGGAGAATTCCCCGTTTTGTAACACAAAATTACAACTTTTTTCCCAAAATCCCAAAAAACTTCTCCTTTTCCTGCTGCTTTTCACCCAAAAGTTTTGTCCCAATCCCCCAACTTCCAACGCAACTCCACAACAGCAGGAAGGAGAATCTGTCGAAACTGACACATCCTCCTTCCTTATTATTTGTCGTCACGAATTGTATTTCCTGTCGCTTCGAATGATGTTTCTTAACAGCACAGCTTTATTGCAATGTCATAGGGAATTCGCCGAATTTGACAATGGTGCTGTCACTATTGACGACACTAAAGTACTTGGATTTAATGGAAGCATATTGCGGAGTACCTGTGTTCATGTAAATCCGGTCCTCATCTATGTAGTAGTTATAAGAATCCCATTCTTCAGTACTGCCGTCTTTTATTTTATAGTACCACAGTGTCCAAGAAACTTCTTCAAAATTTAATTTGTACACATAGGTCACATCGTGGAGTTTAGTTCCATGTGTTACCATATCATAGTACCATTCAGATGTTTTATATTCACATTCATACCAACCAGTCTTTCCGAACTGATGTCCGAAGGTTTCGTATGAATCGGAACCAATCTGGTAAGTGTTCTTGTCTGTTTGCCTTACAAGCAAATCCTGCGTATTATCATCTTTCGTAATACTCAGCACGTTCCCCTCAACAGAGAAAGGATAATACTTTTCGTCTTTGGCATCCAGCACAGCAACCTGTCCCCATTTGTTCTTGCCAAAGAAATAACGGAACTTCACGTCGCCCTCGTACGTTTCTCCTTTTTTCCTGAAAGGACCTCCGAGCACTTCCTTCCCTTCCTTAAAATATTCGTTACGCTTCAGCGTGGCGTTGATGTCGCCGCTGATACGCAATTCATTCTTGCTGACGCGCTTGAAGCCGAAAGCAAGCTTAATCAGGTCGTCATTAAGGGACAAACGCAGGGAATCTCCGTCGATACGGAATTTTCCACGAAGATTGATCGGAGCACGAACACCCGTCGTGCGGTCGAAGGAGTTGATAATCAAGCTGTCGCCCTTAAACCAATAACTATTCGTATAGTCATTGTCCTGATAATAGTAAATGCCAGGATAAATCTTCGAAGGATCATCAGCCTCCGGCTTTTCATCTTCGTCGTCCGTCTGTTCCTTATGATTCTTAGGTTCATCGTCATCATCCTTTCCACAGGACGAAAACGAAACAACTGCTGTCAGCAGCCCAAAAGCTGCCCAAAAAAACACTTTCTTCATATCGTTATCTTTTATTTAGTTCTTCGATGTTGCAAAATTACAAAAACAAATGAACACACCCAAACATTTCCCCCATTTTTCTCACTATTACCCATAAAAAGTTGCAAAACCCAATGAAGTGATAGCAAAAGAAATGAAAATCTTTCCGCCTACAAAAGATTTTCATCAAAGTCCCTCCGACTTTGTGCCTTTTTTCATGCCTCTTTGCAAAAAGTCCTTTGATATTTTGGCAGATTCAAAATTATTTGCTTAATTTGCGGATATTTGCGAAAGTAGGAGTTGTTTTGTAGATGTGAAAACGTGGTAAATGAAAAATTCTTTCAGTTTTGTGTTACAAAATGCAGATTTCTTCGTTTATATTAATGGAACGTATAATTTCAAAATCAAAAAACGATGAAAAGAATTATCCTTTGGGTAGCGTTGCTGCTGGTGAGCGTAAGTGCTGGAGCACAGGACAAGACGATGCAATCAGAACGTCGAGCTAAGGCGTGGAGTTTTGTGCCAGAAGTCGGTGTAAGTGCTTCGTGGTTCTCCGATTACCATACATGGATGAAAAATTACCGTGCTGATAAAACTTCTCCACGTATGGAATGGGTCGTTGGTGGCGAACTTATCTATCAAAGTCCGAAATCGCCCTTCGGCTTTTCCTTTGGTGTGCTTTATTCTCAGCAGGGAATCAAGATAAACGGACCAGATGAAGACTATTTCTGTGAACTGGATAATGTCAATATCCCGTTCTTGCTGCATTACAGATTCAACAAGTTCCTTGCCTTTAAAATCGGTCTCCAACCTGGTATTGATGTCAAACACTCTGTGTTCTTGGAAGAAGTATGCAATTGTTATGAGGAATATCACTCGATGTCATCCGGCGACGAAATAGGATTGGTGAATCAATTCAACCTATCAGTTCCGATAGGTTTGTCTTTTGACTATCATCATCTTGTACTTGACTTACGTTTCAATCTGGGAGTCTCCAAGTGGCAATCTGGCCGTGACTCTTATCATCGCGTTCTCCAACTTACAGCTGGCTATAGATTCAATTTCTAAAAAGTCGAATTATTAGGCTCACCTCAGAAAAAAGTTTTTTGTCAAGGGTACACTAAAATTAAATCAATCTTCTGTGTGTTAGGGGATTGAGCGATAAAAGGGTACACTAAAGGTACACTAAGGGTACACTATTTTTGCCCTTTTTCTTGCCTTTGCATGACTTTTTTAGCTTTTCTGTGCCTTTTTTCATGCCTCTTTGCAAAAAGTCCTTTGATATTTTAGCTGATTCTGTTTTTGTTAGACAGTTTTAATAACAGAATTAACACATAATAGGTTCTAGTCCTTTTTATACTGTGCGAGACATTCACCTGTCCCCACGTTCTTCAATGCAGGCTTGACAGCCCTTTTGAGCGGAGGCTCCACTCTCCGCTCCTTTGGGCTGTCCTGCCTGAGAACATCCTGCTTTGGGATTTGTTTGTTACTGCGGAGCAAGCACGAGGCGCAACCCTATGCCGCTGTTACTGCTGCCTGGGGAGTAGTAGTCACGGTACGAAACTCGCGCGTAACTCGCGTAGTTGTACCAACTGCCCCCACGGCGCACGCGGCGAGAGCGGTCTTCGGATGCATTGTAGTTGCTGCGCCAGTAGCTGCTCGTCCACTCCCCGACGTTACCACTCATATCGTAAAGGCCCAGTTCGTTGGGAGACTTTTGCTTGACGGGATGTGTGGTATTGGAAGAGTTATCATCATACCAAGCTACCTGACCAATGGAATTGCTGCCGCTGTACTTGTAACCTTTAGATTTATTTCCACCTCGTGCAGCATATTCCCACTCTGCCTCTGTCGGCAAGCGGAACTGACGTTCTGTTTTAGAATTGAGCTTTTGGATAAATTTCTGGCACTCGTCCCAGCTTACACATTCCACCGGCTTCTGTGAGCCTTTGAAGTAAGAAGGATTGGTTCCCATCACCGCCTGCCAGAGTTCCTGCGTCACTTCGGTCTCACCCATATAGAACGTGCTGACAGTTTCCTGATGAACTGGGCCATCCCATTCCCATGCTTCCGAATCATAATTCTTGGCAGAAGAGTTTGAACTCTGAGCACCCATGTAATAAGTGCCGCCCTCCACTCGAATCATGTCGAAAGAAACTCCGTTTACTGTAATGGTCTCGCGAGAGGGTAACGAAGATTCTGTTCTTCCAGTCTCAGAGTCAGAATCCTCCGTACTATTCCCTGTAGAAGTAAACAGCACAATTGCCAGCACCACCAACGCCACTCCCAATAAACCACCAAACACTATCTTCAAATTTTTCGATTTCTTCTTTGGAGTCTTATCAGGCTGGGGCTTTGGAGCCTCGGCTGGCTTTAACTCAACTTTCTTTGGAGGAATTGGTCTTACCTTTGGGGGTAAAACAGGCTTAGGCTTCTCAACCTCTACAACTGTCACATCGTCTTCTGGCACTTTGGCTGCTGCTGGCTTTGCTTTCAATAAATCCAGCATCTCGGCAACGGATTGGGGACGTTTGTCGCTGTTGGGTTGCATGCAGGCAAGGACGAAATGACGGAAGCGGTCGGAGATAATGGATGGAAAATGGAAAGCTGCTTCTCCCTTGCGAAGGACTTCGCTGGGCATCGGTGGGCGTTCCGCTGTCAGCAGATAATAGATGGTGGCACCAACGGCATAGATGTCTGTCCAAGGACCGATTTCCGTAAATATCTGATCCATCTGTTCGATGGGCGCATAGCCTGGGGTATGAGCCATCGCTGAAAGAGAGCGGGTAAGCTGTCCTTCATCGTTGAGCTGTTTGCTGGCACCGAAATCTATCAGATAGACTTGTTGCTGCTCGTCCAGCATGATGTTTCCTGGCTTGATGTCAAGGTGCTGGATGCCCATGCTGTGGGCGGTCTGAAGAGCATCTGCCAACTGAAGAAGAATCTGTTCTGTCTCTGCCTCCGAGAAAGGATGGTTGTTCTTCTTGACAGCTTGGGAAAGTGACAAACCGTTGATGTAGTTCATCACGTAGTAGGCGGTGTTATTGGCTTCGAACCTTGCCTTTACCTGCACGATATGGGGATTATGGTGCTGTTTGGTCAGTTCGTAGAGCCGTTCTGCCTCGCGCAGGAACTTGTCTTTCTGCTGGCGGAAGAGTTCTTCGCTGGCCTTGGGTATCGTGACTGTGCAACCATCTTCCTTACGATCCGAATAGCCGGAGAGGTAGAATTCCTTGATGGCAACGGTCTCGTCGAAGCTATCCACATCTGTTGCCAGATAGGTCTTGCCGAATCCTCCTGAACTGATATACCGCTCAATGCGGTACCGCCCCTTGAGCATCGTCCCCTGGGGCAGCATCTGCTGATTGTCTATGGTTGGTTGTATGTCCATTTGTTTCGTTATGGTGCTATTGTTCTGCAAAAATATGGATAATCAGCGAAATAAACAAAAATCAGGGCAAAAAATTGAAGGGGAACGCACCTTCCCCTTGAAAATGTGCCCGAAGGTACGTTTTCATTACAATGAATTAGCAGATTGAATGAAATGGATTAACTCTCCACTTAACAAGCTGATGCTTTATTCCAATCCTTCTGTTAGGAATCGTCTCAAATGAAGGTGAGTAATACCATCAGAGTCCTGTCTGCTTACGAGCGGGGTCATTGATATGACATATTTCGGATAGTTGTCCTTGATAGCTCGCAGATTGCCGAACTCACGCTCTCTCGTGGCATCATCGGAGATGATATATGATGCTTGCACATAAATCCTCTGACCTTTGGGCTTCTTGCAGACAAAATCAATCTCACCAGCCTGAAGTTGTCCGACTGTTACCTCGTAGCCGAGGCGTATCAGGTGGTTATAGATAATGTTCTCTATCACCTTCTCGATATCACCCTCACGAGAGCCGCCAGCCAGCGTGTTCCGCAGACCATTATCTTCAAAATAGAACTTGTCGTTGCTCTCAAACAGCTTCTTGCCGTGAATGTCATAGCGGTTCACCTTATGCAGCAGATAGGCATCGCACAGAAACTTCGTATAGTTGATGATAACAGTTGAGGTGACGCTGTCGCCTTGCGACTTCATATACTTGGCTATGCTGTTGGCTGAGATGATTTTCCCTGCGTTGTCAGCCAGAAAATGCACGAGATTTTCAAGGAACGGCACGTTGCGGATCTTGTTCCTCATAATTACGTCCTTCAGTAGCACCGTATGGTACACGTCCGTCTGGTACTCACGAGCATCCTGCTCGTCAAGCCCCATCTTCACCAAACCCGGCAGACCACCGAACTGGATATACTTAGCCAGCGTATCGTCAGAGTCCGTGAATTGATGGAACAGCAGGAACTCCTCGTAGCTCAATGCCTGAATATAGATCTCCTTGTAGCGCCCTCCTATTATAGAGCTTAAGTCGCTGCTCAACATCTTTGAATTTGATCCTGTAATAACCAACTCAATATCTGGCTCCTCGTAATAGCTACGCACACTTTTCTCGAACTCCTCTATGTCCTGAACCTCGTCAACAAGAATGTAGTTTGTCTTTTTCTTGTCGCGCCTTGCATCGATATAGGCGTTCAAGTCCTGATAGGTCTTGATATCGTCAAACTCATGTTTCTCCTTGTCGATGAAAATGATATTTGCACGCTTATCCTTATTTACCTTATCTCTGAAAAGGCGCAAGATATAGCTCTTGCCAATACGGCGCTGACCTGTCAGGATGATGATGGTGTCTTTACCCAAATAACGATTAATCTTTTCCAGATAACTCTGTCTTAATATCGCATTCATAATTCAATTTTTATCTTTTATAATGGGATTTTGGTGCAAATTTACTGATTTTATCTTTTATAAAAGACAAAAAAGCGAAATAATTTAGTTTTATCCATCATATTAGAAGACTTTTTGCTCTTTTTTGAACTTAAAAGACCCAATTCTATTTCTTCAGTTTCATTACACGATATGTATGTAATTAAAAGCCTAAGCGCATATTCAACAAGAACCGTTCTTTACCAGAGAAATAGATTTTTCGCAAAAACTCTTTTTGCATTTTAACCTCACATCCTAACATGGATGGCTGAAAGCCGCATGAATACAGGGGTTTCAGCATGTTAGGTTGAATCGGGTCAACCTAACATTCAACCTAACATTGAACCTAACATGAACGAACCGCTTCTGAATCTCCTTACAGCAATTGCTATTTGAATATTATCATATCGGCTAATTGGAGAAAATAGTCGTTAGACCAGATGTCAAGTTCATGAGAGTTCAAGACAAAAGGACGGACATCACGTTTCACCTCTTCAATATTTGTAGTTGCCAGCCGTTCTTTAAGGACAGCCTTAAAGTCTTCAAGCGTCATTTCTGTTCCATTGAACTCATAAATGCGCTCTTGCAAATGTTCGAAATCAAGTGGTACGCGCCAACGTACATACCATTCGAAGTCATACCAATCACGACCTTTGACTCGGCTCTTCCAATTACGAAACACCAAGGCATGCATCTTTCCTGCAAACAAGTCAGGCAGCTGGAAACAACGTACCATAAAAGTATAGGGTATGGTCAAAGGCTTCTGCTCTGTCTGAAATTTTAGAGGCGGCTGCGTGTCCACCTCAATCTTCACTTTCACTGTCTTTTCTGTCTGAAAGGCGATATTGTAAACATCCGTATGATCCTTCAAGAATGCTGATTCCACACGTCCAAATGTTTTTTTGTCCTTTTTCTGTATTTCTACCTTTCTACCTAAACTGTCAAACTCATCAATGATAGGCTGAAAGTAATTCTCGAACTGAAAATGTTCATCTGAAGACAGCAAAGAGAAGTCCATATCCTCAGAAAAACGAGGTAATTGATGAAACAACCTCAAACATGTGCCACCATAGAAAGCAGCACGATCAAAGAAACCACCTCGGTGCAGTCCTGCAAGAACCACTTGTTGTGTGATTTCGTAGATTGCATTCTGCCTATCCTTGACATTGTTGATGGGATAGAGCGCTAACGCTTTTTCAAAGAACTGGTTCATTTTTTCAGAATCTTAATCAGGTTATTGATGGCCTGTTGCTTTTTGCTGACGGCAGCACAATGTTCCAACACATTCACATTCATTTCCTTAAAGGCATCCATATCCAGCCTCAAGTCTTCTTCCAAAAAGACGTACGTATCCTTTATGAAGCGCAAAGGAAGCTTCGGAGTTGAAACTATATAGTCGCACAAAGCCTTCTCTGGGGTTGCAATGAGGTAATTGAGGCCTTCCTCCTCACGCTGAGTGATACCAATGGAATAATAGTCTTTGGGACAATGATAATACTCAAACCGTCCTACAGGATTGTCAAAACTAACCGACAGATGTGTGGTCATTGACTCAACCACATCCACTCGTTCTGGAATTAGCCCATATTCTCTGAGTGCTGTCAACCTTGACACATAAGACGGACCATAGAGTATGTTGCCAATCAAACCCAAAGACAACAAAAAACCACTCTCCTTGGGATTAACAACATACAGACCGCGCTTCAGACGAATAATCCGATCTGCCTTTTCCAGATTCGCCACCTTTCTGTTTACCGCCTTTATATCAGGATAAAGAGAGGCAATTGCAGCTGTTTGTATCGGAATGTTCTTAAATACAGACAATTCGTTCATAATCTATGATTGAAACAAAGACAGAATGACTAAGGTGCAAGAAAATCGTATGATTTTGCCGAGTTGTATCAAAAATTTTTGCAAAAATAGTAATTTTTTCAATAGAAAACAACATTTTTTGTCATTTTCTCTAAGAAAATTGACTATTTCTGCAAAAAAAAGGAGATAAGTTCGGAAGTTGAGGTCGTTATCTTTGCTTGAATTCCTCGAAGGTTAGTTCGTTTTTCAGTTCGCGACGAATGGAGATGTCGGGGACGAAGATGATGCGCGGATTCTTGATGTCCTCTGGCTTGAAGTCGTCTGGCGAGTCGTGGGAGGTGCTGTTGAACGAAAGGCGGAAGGTTCCGAAGTTGCGCAGACGGATGGTGTGTCCGTGGAAAAGGTGGTTGCGGAACTCACGCTGGATGGCGTCGAGCACCATCGCCACCATTCCGCTGTTGGTTCCGGAATAGTTTCGCACGATGCTTTCGATGATGTCATCTTCAGTCATTTTGCTGGCATAGAAGGGACGGGCAACGTACTTGAGCTGCTCGCCTCGCAGACCCACTTTCTTTGGGCCCACTTTGAATCGAAATGTAATGTTACTCATATCGTTCTATTTATTTTAGTTGTTAATACTCGTTTTGATTGTTTTGAAAACTCACGCTTAATGTTTTAGCGAACCCACTTTCGGCAGGTTAGCAAACTCACTTTTAGTATTCAGTTAGCACATAATCAACGGGTTAGTAAACTCGGATTTCAGGTTGTGCGAACTCGAAAACTGTTTTGTGTTCGTTCCGAGTGCAAAGTTAGCGAAAAGTTTTGAAATTTCCAAGTACTTGGAAATATTTTTTTAAGTACTTAGAAATTTTTTTTCAAGTACTTGGAATTTTTTTTCTAAGTACTTGGAAATTTTTTTTCTAAGTACTTGGAAATTTTCATACAAGTACTTAAAAATTTTGTTTGTGCGAAGACGAAGGGATTTTTGAGCGAACACGAAAGAAGATTGAAGAGAAGAACATTGGGGTTCGGAGTTCGTAGAAAAAAACAGGAAAAACTCTTTCATTGATTACAATCTTTACAAGATTCAGCGTCTGATGCTGATGCTGTCTAACTGTAAGTAAACTTCCCGTTAGCCATCACCAGCCTCATACGCAGCATTTCATGCTTTAAAATCAATGAAAGCAAAAACATCGCTTCGCTAAAAAACACCATCCGGACGCTGGTAAAGGTTTAAGAGGTTCAAGATGTTTAGGAGTTCAAGAAAAGAATTGTTTTTTAGGACCAAAGGTCCGATGTTTTTGCTCACAAAGTATGTGATGGCTCTGCTAAGAGACATAGATTCGAGGTGGATATTATTATCTGGGAGCTTGCTCACAAGGAAAAATAGTTACCTTGAATCGTATAAGGACTGAAAGTCCGACTCATACTGACGTGAGTGTTTTTATTGTTTTTGTAAAAATCAATACACTGGAGTTTGCAGGTGTTCTGTTTTTTAAGGAATAATTTGTGAGTTTGCGGAAAAAGCCGTAACTTTGTACTGGAAACAACTGAAACAACTAATTTTGGCTGGTTATGAAGATACTGTGTGTTGGCATGAATTATGCTGAGCATTGCAAAAACGACTTTGCAGACAATAAACAGCTGCGTCATTCGTTACTTTATAAAGAACCGGTTATCTTCTCGAAACCGGAGTCCGCACTCATCCGCAAGGATCTGCCTTTCTTCGTTCCCGACTTTGCTGAGCGGTTCGACTACGAGGCAGAGCTTGTGGTACGTATCTGCCACGTGGGCAAGGACATAGCGCCTCGTTTTGCGCATCGCTACTACGACGCGGTGACGGTGGGAATTGACTTCACGGCTCGCGACTTGCAGCAGACGCTGACTTCGCAGGGCTTGCCTTGGGACATCTGCAAGGGTTTCGACGGAAGTGCTGCTCTGGGCCGTTTCGTGGAGCTGAGCCAACTGCCTGCGGTGCAGGACCTTCACTTCCGCCTCGACATCGACGGAGAGACGCGCCAGGTGGGTCACGCAGCAGATATGATTCATAGCGTTGACGAAATCGTGAGCTACTGTTCGCGTTTCTTCACGCTGAAGACGGGCGACCTGATTTTCACAGGCACTCCGCAGGGTGTGGGACCTATCCACGAGGAACAGCTCATCGAAGGGTTCTTGGAGGGCGAGCGAGTGCTGAAAGTCAGGACAAAATAAAGGCGGGGACCCACCCCCTACGGACCCTCC
>CAJOHO010000016.1:0-86435 GCA_905234555.1 uncultured Bacteroidaceae bacterium | reverse complement strand
ACTCCCCTCCCTACAAGGGAGGGGTTGGGGGAGAGTCCGTTGGGGCGATGGAGAGGGTTTGTTCTGTTTCTCTCCTTTATGCTTTTTTGGTTGGTTGTGCTGGGAGCGAAGGCTCAGAGCGCAGGCAATCGGTATGCGGAGCACTCTGTGCTGAAGGAAGGGCGTTGGGTGAAAATTCGGGTGGAGAAAGCTGGCATTTACCAGATTACTCACAGCAGTTTGCGTTCGATGGGCTTTGCGAATCCGGAGAAGGTAAGATTGTACGGACTGAATGTTGAGGTGTTGCCTGAGAACGGACTGGAGAATCTGGACGACGACTTAGTGGAACTGCCTCTGTTGCGCACAGAGGGAAAGGTGCTGTTCTACGGACGAGGCACTACCCGCTGGACGCTCTCCAGCGTGAACAGCCGAACTTCGCAGTTCACCCATTTCAACAATCCCTACGCTACCTCCACGTGCTATTTCCTGACTGAGAACACCGACGGAGAACCACTTGACCTTGAGGCTTTTGCCTACGAGACTGAAAGTAATGCTCCAACACAGATCACCTTCCCCGAACACGCTTTGCTGGAGCAGGATGAGTTCAGTTATATGAACAGCGGACGTACGTTCTTCTATGCCTACGACTTCCAATCGGGCAACATCCAGACCTACACCCTACCCCTCCCAGGAATCGCAGACCAGTCGCATGTGAACCTCAACGTGCAGTTCGTGGCAAAGGAGGCTTCGAGTTATACCGTCACGTTCAACGATACCGTTCTTGCTACCCAAGCGATTAGCAGTCCGAGCGACAGCTACGAGTCCGCTACGCTGTCCAATAGCCGCTACGACATCAGTCCGAGCCGAAGGAGCGAAAAGAACACCATCAAACTGGTTCACACTCGCGGATCGGGCATTTCGGGCCATTTGGACTACATACAAGCCGACTATCTGCGCCGTCTGAGCCTCCAGGACAACGAACTGCTGTTCCGTCCCTCGCGTTCAGGCGACCAGGTTTTTGTGCTGACTGAAGGCAAGAGCGAAACCATCTTCTGGCACATCAACGGCACAACGAACTTGGAGGAAGTGGCAGGCACATTCGACTCATCCACAAACACTTGGCGCGTTCCTTTCAGTACGAACACAGATATTCCAAACGCTTGGAAAGACGAAGAAATCGTAGCTTTCAATCCTTCCGCTTCGTTTCCTTCGCCCACCGTCGTGGGTACGATTGAAAATCAGGACCTGCACGCACTCAGCTCGTTAGACTACGTGGTGATTGTGCCGACGAGCGGAAAACTGCTGGCTCAGGCACAACGTCTTGCCAACGCCCACGTCGAACAGGACAGCCTGCGCACCTTAGTCATCACGGTTGACAAGATTTACAACGAATTCTCTGCCGGTTCGCCTGACGCCACAGCCATCCGCCGTTTCATGAAGATGCTTTACGACAAAGCCGAAAGCGACGACGATAAGCCCAAGAATTTGCTGCTCTTTGGCGACTGCTACTGGGATAACCGCCTCGTGACGAGCGCTTTGCGCAAAATCAGCGCCAACGACATACTGCCCACTTACCAGTCGGACAACTCGTTGAGCCACACCAAAAGCTATGTGCTGGAAGACTACTTCGGACTGGTTGACGACAACGCACCCTCGAATGTGCTGAGGGCAAAACCGAGAGTCGGCGTAGGTCGCATTCCTGTCACCACCGTCAAAGAGGCAAAGGATGTGGTGGACAAACTCCTTACCTATATATATAATAAGGAGGTAGGCAGCTGGAAAAACACCATCGGCGTGCTGTGCGACGACGGCAACGCCAATGTTCACATGGAGGACGGCGACGCCGTGATTGAACAGACCACACGCCTCACTCCCGACTTCCGCATCCAGCGCATCTACTGGGACACCTATGAACGGGTGAAGAGCACAACGGGCAATTCCTATCCTGCCACACAGAAGGACATCGACAAACTGATGCAGGACGGCGCCCTCATCATGAATTATACGGGTCACGGCGCTTCCTACTGTCTGAGCCACGAGCAGGTGATGCGGACTGAGAACTTCGCCGCCTGGTCGTCGCCCCGACTTCCCCTCTGGATTACAGCTGCCTGTGATGTAACTCCTTTCGATATGAACACAGAGAATCAGGGAGTTACGGCTCTGCTGAACCCCAAAGGTGCTGCGATGGGATTTGTGGGAACGGCTCGAACCGTTTATTCCTCACCCAACCGAGCCTTCAACCTCAGATACATGCGCTATCTGCTTGACATGAAGGAGGACGGCTCCACCAACACGCTCGGCGAAGCCTTAGCCCTCGCCAAAACCGATTACCTGGAAACCTACAGCACGAGCATTCCTGCGAACCTTGCCCACTTCGTCCTGCTGGGCGACCCAGCCATCAAACTGGCCCGCCCGACCTACACGATTGCCGTTGATAAAATCAACGAAATGTATGCGCCAGGCACTCCGCAGACCGTCAGCGCAGGCAGTCTGGTCAAGGTGGAAGGACACATCGTGGGTCTGGACGGCAAACTCGCCGACGACTTCAACGGACTGGTTTCGCCCGTCGTGATGGATAACGTGGAACAGGTGGTTTGCAAGAACAACTCCTACGGCGAAGACACCCACAGCGGTGGCAACGGCGATACACCAGCCCATCAGTTCTCCGACCGCCTCCGCACGCTCTACACTTGCTCCGATTCGGTTCGCAACGGACGTTTCACGCTCACGTTCCCCATTCCGCTCGACAACAATTACAGCGGTGAGGCAGGACTGATTTCGCTCTACGCCCACAACGCAGACCACAAGATTGAAGCACACGGACGGTTCGAGAACTTCCTGATCAACGGCACAGCCACAGATATGGCAAACGACACCGTCGGCCCAGCCATCGAGTGCTACCTGAACACAGACCGCTTCACCAACGGAAGCATCGTGAACCCCACGCCCCTGCTGGTGGCTTCGCTTCACGACGAAAGCGGCATCAATATGACGGGTAGCGGCGTAGGTCACGACATTACTGCCATGATTGACAACAGCGAACCGATGACCTACTCGCTGAACAGCTACTTCACCCCGACTGTGGGCAGCTACCAGAACGGAACCGTTACGTTCAGCACAAATCCACGACTTCCTGTCCGGCGAGAGCATTGACAACGAGGTTTTCGCCCGCATTAAACATCCCTATTCCATCTATCGCAAGACCATTATGCAAAACCGGGACATTCACGACATCTTTGACCTGTTCGTCAATTCGCCCGTTCGCGACCAGGCTGTCTTCACCATCGTGAACGACAGACCGCAGAGCAACATCAACCTGAAACTCGATGTCTATGACGTGACAGGCCGAAGCGTGTGGAGTACGCAGGAGAACAACTTCAGCACGTCGTCCACGTACACCTTCACCTGGAACCTCAGCGAAACGGACTCGCATCTTCCTGCCGGCATCTATATCGTCAAGGCCCAGCTCTCGAGCGCAGGCAGCCACACAGCCACGACGGCGAAGAAGTTCATCGTTTCAGGCCGACGCTAAGCGTTCAGCACAATAAAACGGCGGATCTGACGTTATTAACTAAGAACTGAAAAGAAACAACATCATAATGAATCAGAAAACGCTTCTCACGCTTCTTGCCTTTTGTGCCTTCACGCTGACGGCACAGGCTCAGGATGTCAAGAACCAACTCAACCCCGTCTATTACGGCGTCAACTCACTCGCCATTGCACCCGATGCGCGTGCCGGCGCTATGGGTGACGTAGGTGCAGCCACAGACCCAGACGTCAACTCACAATACTGGAACCCAGCCAAGTACCCGTTCACCATCAGCCGAGCAGGTGTTGCCGTGAACTATACACCTTGGTTGCGCCAGCTGGTCAGCGATATCGACCTTGCCAACCTGACAGGCTATTACCGCATCGGCGACTATGACGCCCTTTCCGCATCGTTAAGATATTTCTCGCTGGGCGAAGTGTATGTGAACAGCTACGACGAAAACGCTGAGACCATCAAGCCCTACGAAATGTCAATCGATGCAGCCTACTCGCGTATGCTGAGCGAAAACTTCTCGGCTGCCGTTGCCCTTCGTTTCATCTATTCGGACTTGGCTTACAAGCAGGACGACGAAACGACACCAGGTTCAGCCTTTGCTGCCGACATCGCCCTTTACCACAACGGCTACATCAACTTAGGACATCGCGAGTCGCAGCTGAGCTGGGGTCTGAACATTTCGAACATCGGTTCTAAGATTTCGTACGATGACGGAAATACCAGCGAGTTCCTTCCTACGAACCTGCGTCTGGGTGCTTCGCTCATGGTGCCTATTGACGAATTCAACACGATTTCGTTCTCTGCCGATGCCAACAAACTGCTGGTACCAACCCGTCCGACGATGGATCAATACCTCGAGACTTTGCCCGAAGATCAGCGCGAGATAGAAAAGGAGAACTATTCAGGCTACACCACCTGGCTGATGAACGAAGGCTACTACAACGTGTCGCCCATCAGCGGTATCTTCAAGTCGTTCCACGATGCTCCCAACGGTGCGAAGGAGGAATTGCAGGAAATCAGCTGGAGCGTAGGTGCGGAGTACTGCTACAACAACAAGTTCTTCCTGCGTGCCGGCTACCACTACGAACATCCCAACAAAGGAAACCGCAAATACTGGACGGTGGGTGCTGGCTTCAAGATGAACGTGTTCTCCATCGACGCCGGTTATATTATCTCTGCGTCCCAGAGCAACCCGCTCGACCAAACCCTCCGCTTCTCCCTCGCCTTCGACATGGACGGAATCAGCGATTTGTTGGGAAGGAGGAGATAATAAGGGAGGACCCACCCCCTTGCCCCTCCCTGCAGGGAGGGGAGTATATACCTACAAACCCATAAAGCCCATCCAACCCATTAAACCCATAAGACCCATCAAACCCATGAATTATAAGATGAGAATTGGTTTTGGCTTCGATGTTCACAAACTGGTTCCCGACAGAGAACTCTGGTTGGGTGGAATACGTATTCCCCACACATTGGGACTCTTAGGTCACAGCGATGCCGATGTGCTGATTCATGCTATTTGCGACGCACTCTTGGGGGCTGCCAACTTAAGGGATATCGGTTATCATTTCCCTGACACAGCAGGCGAATACGAGAACATAGACAGCAAAATCCTTTTGCGCAAAGTCATTGCCCTTATCGCAGAAAAAGGTTATATCGTTGGAAATATCGACGCCACCATCTGTGCGGAACGGCCCAAGATTAACCCTCACATTCCTCAGATGCAACAGACCTTAGCCGACGTGATGGGTATCGACCCAGACGACTTTAGCATCAAGGCAACGACGACAGAACGACTCGGCTTTACAGGTCGTGAAGAAGGCATCAGCGCCTACGCAGTTGCCCTCATCGAAAAGAGCGCCGAATCCGTAGAAATTGTTAAGAATCTGTCTCAACAAAAGCCGTTTAGTGTAGGATAGGTGTAGGATAGGTGTAGGATAAGTGTAGGATAAGTGTATGATAAATTGGCTCAACTTGCTAGGGTACAGCAGGTTGAGCCAATTTAGTGTAGGATAACGCCAAAAAACATTTTTGAAAAATAAAAGGACAGAGCTGTTAGTTCCCTGTATTTGCTGTTTTTTTGTCCCAATGCTGGATGAGAACTCGGTTGTCTGTCTTGAAAGTGGCGCCGTAACCAACAGGCTTATCATCGGCAAAACGTCCGAAGTAGTAGTCGCCGTCGGCATAATAATAGATGCCGAAACCGTCGCGCTTTCCGTTGACCGTTTCACCTACGTATTTCGCTCCGTTGGCATATTTCATCTGCACATACTTCCATTGTTCCTTGCGTTCCGCATCAGGCAGATAGCGGTTCCCGTCTTTCATGATACATTCCACTTCGGCTGTCTTCAGGTCATAAACGGTGTAGTGGGAAGTTGAACCCACTTGTACGGTTTCAGAACCCATGCGAATGCCTTGGAGCAGTTCACCTTTGTAGAACTGACCAATGATCATTCCGTCGGGATCGGTATAGAACACACCATAGCCAAAGGCTTCACCGTCTGGGGTGAACTGCCCAAAATACTGACCATAGTTGGAGTGGAGAACATTGGTGGCAAAGTCGCGCACCGTTTCCACGAAGAAGATGTCGTAGGCTTCAGGAATCTGAGGATAGCGGTCGAGCTTGGCAAACTGAGCCTGAGAAGCCAAGCAAGAAAAGAAAAATGCAGACAAAAGAAGAATCTTTTTCATTGTTGTTTTGTTGTTATGGGGGACCTCACGGCGAAACCGTGAGGCACTGTGACTTTATTTCTCAAGACCTCACGGCGAAACCGCGAGGCACTGTGACTTTATTGTTTCAAGTAGGCGGCGAGCATGTCGGCACAACGTTCGCCATCAATGCCGGCAGAGACAATTCCGCCTGCGTAACCAGCACCTTCACCACAGGGGAAGAGTCCACGCAGACGGATATGCTGGAGAGTTTCACCGTTGCGAAGGATGCGAACGGGACTGCTGGTTCGGGTCTCTACGCCAATCATAACTGCTTCGTTGGTGAGGAAGCCATGCGAAGACTTTCCGAAGTTCAGGAATCCTTGACGAAGACGAGAAGAGATGAACTCAGGCATCCAGAAATGGAGCGGCGTACTCACCAACCCTGCACTATAGGAAGTGGCAGGAAGGTCGGCAGAAAGACGTTTGTTGACAAAGTCAGCCATCCGCTGTGCCGGAGCGGTCTGACGACGTCCTCCCTGCTGCCAAGCCAAGCGCTCGAGGTGCTCCTGAAAGGAGAGCATAGATAGCTCTTTCGATTCGGCGGGAAAACCGCCGAACACACTATCCTTCGATCCAGAAAGAGAACCGCCGAACACACGACCGAGGTCTTCTACGCGAAGTTCAACAACCATTCCGCTGTTGCTCCAAGGCGAATTGCGCAGGGAGTTGGACATACCGTTCACAACAACTTGCTCTGGTCCGCTAGCAGCTGGAACAACTGTTCCGCCAGGACACATGCAGAAGCTATAGACACCTCTGCCTTCCACCTGCGTGACAAAACTGTACTCAGCGGTAGGCAGGTACTTCCCTTTTCCATATTTATTATGGTACTGAATCTTGTCAATGAGTTCGGCAGGGTGTTCGAGACGCACACCCACAGCTATATCCTTGGCTTCGATCTCCACACCATTGAACGCCAACCAACGATACACATCGCGTGCCGAGTGGCCTGTAGCTAAGATAACCGGACCGTGGAGAGTAGAAAGTGAAGAGTGAAGAGTGAAGAGTGAAGAATTTGGAGTGGAAGGTGAAGAATTGACGGCTTCGATACCTACTACTCTGTCGTCTTCCATTAACAAGGCAGTCATCTTTGTTTCGAAATGCACTTCACCACCACAGGCAATGATGGTGTTGCGCATCGCTTCTATGACTTTGGGAAGTTTGTCTGTACCGATATGGGGATGAGCATCGACAAGGATGGAAGTGGAGGCGCCATGCTGGCAGAACACGTTGAGAATCTTCTCCACAGAACCACGCTTCTTGCTGCGTGTGTAGAGCTTTCCGTCGGAGAAAGCTCCTGCCCCACCCTCGCCAAAACTGTAGTTGGACTCAGGATTCACCTCGTGCTCACGAGAGATGCGTGCTATATCCTTGCGACGTTCGTGGACATTCTTTCCGCGTTCCACGACAATAGGACGAATTCCCAACTCTATCAGTCGCAAGGCAGCAAAGAGTCCACCAGGACCAGCACCCACGACAATAGCCTGCGGACAGTCATCCACCTGTCGGTACTCCGTTCGCTGGAAGACGTCGTCCTCTGGCTCTTCGTTGAGATAGACCCGCACCTTGAGATTGACATAGATGGTGCGCTGACGTGCGTCGATACTCCGTTTGAGCACTCGCACATGTCGCACCTCACGAGGATTCAGTCCTCTTTCAGTCTGCAAAAAGCGAAGGATATTCTGTTCGTTTGCTGCCTGTTCGGGCAGAACTCGCAATTGAAATTCCTGAATCATGCTGCGAAGTTACGGTTTTTTTTTGAAACTTTTGGCAAACCCGATTATTCTTTTTAATTTTGCAACACAAATTCATTTGCCTATGAAAGAAATACTACATTTCCTGCGCCAGCTGAAAGCAAACAACAACCGCGAATGGTTCATGGCGCACAAAGAAGAATACAAAGTCGTGCAAGCGAAGTTCAACCGATTTGCGGAAGAACTGATTGCCCGCATCGGAGAATATGACGAAACCGTGCGCGACCTCACAGTGAAGGACTGCACTTATCGCATTTATCGCGATGTCCGTTTCTCAAAGGACAAATCGCCGTACAAGACCCACTTCGGATGTTATGTCTGCCGAGGCGGCAAGAAGTCCGGCTATTCCGGCTATTATTTCCATATCGGAACCGGCGACGGTGATACTTATCCCGACGGACACATGCTGGCAGCCGGAGACTACTGCTGCGAACCGAAGGTGCTGCGCACCATCCGCGAAGACATCCAGAACGGAGACGGTGACTTCGCAGAGATCCTTCAGCAGATGGCTCCGCAGTTCAAGCTCGACAGCGACTTTGCCCTCAAGCGAGTGCCACAAGGTTTTCCTGCCGACCAACCCTACAGCGAGTACCTTAAATATAAGGTATATTGCGCGTGGGCGCGCGTAGATACGGATTTCATCTTGGCTCCAGACCTCGCCAAACGCGTAGCAGAAATGTTCCGCCCCACCCTTCCATTCCTGAATTATATTAACAGAGCAATTGAATACATAAAGGAGGAAGGAAATTAAAAACAGCGGATTCAGTGCTAAATAATGTTAAATATAAAGAGAGTTCGTGTCCTGCATAGCCGTCATATTATTTAAAAGATGTAAATTTGCGAACTTATAGGACTAATATTTTTTAACTAATCATAAAAAGAACCAAACAATGAACAACCGCTTCAATTGGATTGGACGCGCATGGACTCGTTCTATGTGTGCGCTTTTCTTGTGTGGTGGTCTCGCTGCTTGTTCGGACGATTATAGTTGGGATGACACGAAGCCCGGCTATCTGAATCAGAGCATCTATGAGTACCTTCAGAATCCACCCAAAGAGACTGGCGTGACCTATCAGAACTTCGTGCGTCTGATCGACGACTTGAACTATGCCGAAGTGCTGGCAAAGACAGGTAGTAAGACGCTGTTTGTGGCTGATGACGCCGCTTTTGCAGAGTTTTACCAGAACAACCCTTGGGGTGTGAAGAGTTATGACGAGTTGTCGCTGAATCAGAAGAAACTGATTCTCAACTCGGCAATGGTGAACAACGCTTACTTGCTGGAGATGATGTCGAGTACTCCGGCTTCGGGTAGCACACTGAACTCCCGTCCGAACTTAGGACAGTGCCTGCGCCGTGAGACTGCAGCAACGGTGCTCGACTCTGTGCCTCACTTCGAAGGCAGCGAGCTGCCCATCACCTACAACCCAGAGGACATTGACTACTGGACCCGTTTCCGCTCGAAGGGTATCCGCATGGCACTCGACAACAGTGCGCCTATGATGACTCACTTCCTCGCCACCCAGATGGCAGAGAACGGCATCACGGATGAGGACTTCAAGATTATCGTTGGACGTGAGCGTTCTAAGAAAGATGCTTACATCTACGACAGCAAAATCATTGAGCAGGACATCGTCTGCCAGAACGGATACATCAACCGTATGGACCGCGTGCTGCTCACGCCGTCGAACATGGCAGAAACGATGCGTACTAACGGTGAGACTACCATCTTCAGCCACATGCTCGACCGCTTCTCAGTTCCTATCTACAGCCAGTCGCTGACCGACAGCTACCGTCTGCTCTACGGTAACGATGTCGATTCCGTCTTTGAGAAGCGTTATTTCAACTATCAGGATAAGGATGCCAGCAAGACAAAGGGTGTGCATGAGCTTCGCAACGATGCCGGTACCGATCCACAGAACAACCCTGCAGGCAACGCAGTCTCTTACGGTCTGCTGTTCGACCCAGGTTGGAACGAATACCGCTCTGCCAGCGACGTTGACAAAGAAGCTGATATGGGTGTAATCTTTGCACCTACAGATTCTCGTCTCTATGAATACTTCTTCGAGCAAAGCGGTGGTGGACGCTTCCTCCTCGATGCCTACGCTCCAGAAGAGTTGGCACAGGTGAAGGGTCCGGACGACTTGGAGAACATCTACCGTGCGCTCGACATGATTCCTATTGAGAAACTGTCAGCTCTGATGCGTAACCTGATGAAGACACAGTTCTGCAACACCGTTCCCAGCAAGTTCGAAACCGTGAAGGACGATGCTCAAGACCCGATGCTGGACGAGACGCACCTGGACAAGATTGAGAAAGTGCTGCTGGCTAATAACGGAGCCATCTACCTGATGGACGAGGTGCTGACTCCAGCTCAGTATGCTGCAGTATCAGCTCCAGCATTCGTCAGCCAGGATATGGCCGTGATGAACTACGCTATTCAGGACTTGAAGGAAAACGGAACGAAGGTGAACTTCAACGCCTACCTGTTGGCCATGAGTTCACGCTTCAGCTTCTTTACGCCAAGAGACGGTTTCTGGTATATCGACCCCGTTTCCTTTACATTAGGTAGCGACAAGCGTCGCGCCATTTACTTCGAATGGGATCCCAGCAAGTCGGGTGACAACCGTCTGCGTGGCACTTCCTACAGACTAATTTACGACTACCCCTCTGGCACCTATTCTATTGATGAGTCTTCTGCCCTCACGACAGCAGGTGGTGCAGCCAATAACACAGAATTGTACAATCGTCTGAACGACATTCTGGAGACTCACACTGTGGTGCATGAAGACCACTCTGAAACCACTGGCATCGATGAGACGCAGACTGGTATAGAGTGCAACCAACACTACTTCCTTGCCAAGAACGGTGCTCCCATCTATGTGGAGAATGCCTCAAGACGCGAGAACGGTATGACTGTGAAAGGCGGCTGGGGAATTGCCCACGATGAAGTGTGCACAGTAACCCGTTTCGATGACAAGACTCGCGAGACCAACGGTAACGGTAACGGTATGGCTTACCAACTGGACGGTCCGATTGTTCCGACCATCGAATCAGCTTACAGCATCATGTACAACAACCGTGAGAACTACGGCAAGTTCTTTGAACTCTGCGAAACTAACATCGAACCGATTTTGGATGCTCTGAAGACCATCCTGAACAGGGACGAGGAAGGTGCCGTACTGTACAAGACCGATGCTGAATACTACAAGCGCTATCAGATTTTCGAAAACCGTAATGGTATTCCTTGCTTCGACAAGTACGACGGTTCGGAAGTAACGAAAGCAACCAATGTCCGTTTCTTCAACAACTACCGCTATACGGTCTATCTTCCTGACGATGCTGCTATTCAAAGGGCCATTGACAATGGTCTGCCTACATGGGAAGAGATTATGGACTTGTTGAAGATTGAAGAAGTGGCAGAAGGTGAATTCGCCACCACTTTGGAAGAAGCCGAACTGAACGCTGTTGCACCAAAGGCAGCAGCGATGGTGACCTACCTCACCAACTTCCTCAAGTACCACTTCCAGGACAACAGCATCTTTGCCGACACACCAGCTCTCCAGAGCTTTGACTATGAAACGGCAACTGTAAACAACACTACAGGTACTTATTGCAAACTGACGGTATCCTCACAAGGTAACGGTACACTCAGTCTGACAGACCTTTCCGGCAAGACCGTGAATATCGACCCGAACTTCAAGAACCAACTGGCTCGTGACTATGTGATTGAGAACAAGCGCATCGCCGCCTCTTCATTCATCGTACTGCATGGTCTGAACGACGTGCTCAACTTCGAGCCGTTGACGGACGGCCGCTACGACTCAGCTTGGGCTACAAACGGCGCTGCCCGCAGATTCATCAAGAAATTCCAGATAAAGAAGTAGGTTTATGAAACATATCAATTATATCATAGCGATAGCCGCATTGCTCCTATTGGGCACATCGGCACAGGCACAGCACCGCATCACGGGTCACGTCTATGACAACATTGAACCGTTGTTTGGCGCGAACGTTGTGGAGCGTGATGCCAACAACCGTATCGTGGAAGCTACCACTACTGACTTCGATGGTAACTTCTCGATGACGGTGAAGAATCCGAAGGACAAGCTGGTCATCTCACTCGTGGGATACAAGACTGTCACCCTGAACATCGGTACTCAGTCGAAGTTCAACGTGAAGATGCAGGACAACACCACGCTGACCACAGTTGAAGCCGTTGCAAAGAAAAAGCAGGTGAACAACGGTATGTCCATTCCTGTCAAGGAAATCTCTGTTGCCACCCAGACCATGAACATGGACGATGTGGAAGGTTTGTCATTTGCCTCAGCTGACGAAGCGCTGCAAGGTAAGATTGCTGGTCTCGACATCATCAGCAACTCAGGTAACCTGGGTGCTGGTACCAGTATGCGTCTGCGTGGTGTAAGTACCATCAACGGTTCTGCCGAACCTCTCATCGTAGTCGATGGTAACCCCTTCGACCTTCCTGACGATGTGTCAGACGTGAACTTCGAAGACCTCGACAACGAAGAGCAGTTTGCCACCCTGTTGTCTGTGAACCCTGAGGACATCAAGGAAATCAAGGTGTTGAAAGATGCTGCCTCAGCAGCCATCTGGGGTTCGAGAGGTGCAAACGGTGTCATCGAAATCACCACCCGTCGTGGTGTAAGCGGTAACACCAAAATCAATTTCTCTTACCGTTTCACTGGCAAGTGGATGCCTGAAGGCTTGAACATGCTTGACGGAGATGGTTACACGATGATGCTGAAGGAGGCTTACTTCAATCCTCGTCAGAATTCAGCTACGTCCAACATGGTGGAGTTGAACTACGACCAAAGCCGTCCTACCTATTATTATAACTTCAACAAGAACACAGACTGGGTGGATGCAGTAAGTCAGTTTGGTCAGACTCACAACTACTACATCACGCTGACAGGTGGTGGTGAGAAGGCCAAGTTCCGTATCTCTGGCGGTTACGACCACGAAACCGGTACGATTATCAAGCAGGTAATGGACCGTTTCTCTACTCGTCTTGTGCTGGACTACGACGTAAGTGACCGAATTCGTTTTTCTACGAACTTCGCTCTCACCTACACCGACAACCACCGCAACTGGGACGGCAGTTCTACAACTTCCATCTTGGGTAAAGCCTACAGCGCTATGCCGAACATGTCGATTTATGAATATGCATACGATCCTGTAACTCGTCAGCCTTACCTGACAGGCGATTATTACAAGATGCTGCCAACATCGAACAACAACGCAGAAACACCCGATGGCTATTCTTCTTACTACCTGAGTGACATGAAGCGAAACGGTAACCCTGTGGCCATTGCCAACCTGGCTCACAACAACCAGGCCACATACCGTATCAATCCTCAGTTCAACCTGCGCTATAAATTGTTGAGCAAGAACGACGATGGACATCAGCTCGACCTGAATGCAGAAGTCTATATGGATATCTACAACCAGTCGGATAATGCCTACTATCCTGCAGCCCTGACTACGAATCCATGGTCGAGCAGTGTGAACACCACTTCCAACTATGAATACAAGAGTCTCGCTTTCACTAACCGTGAGACCCTCATCTACACTCCTCACTTTAACAACAAAGACTGGTCAGCCAGTGCCATGTTCCGCTTCGAAATGACCAGCGGTAACGGTACAAGCCAGAATCTTGGCAACAGCGGTGTTCCTACAGGAATTGACTCACCTATTGCTGTCGGTTATCTGAGAAACACCAGTTCAGGTACCAGCTCATGGCACAACATGGCAATGCGCGGATCCATCCACTTGGCTTACAAAGACGGACGATATGCCTTCGACACCACTATCAGCCGTGACGGTAGCACCAAGTTCGGAGCCGGCAACAAGTGGGGAACCTTCCCTGCATTCTCAGCACGTTGGAACATCAGCGACGAACCCTTCTTCCGTCCACTCACTCGCTGGATCAGCCTTCTCTCATTCCGTCCCAGCTGGGGTCGTGTAGGTCGTCAGCCAGGTAGCGAATATCTGATGTACAACCGCTACAGCGACTATGGCGTATATGGTTCGGGCAACAGACTCAATCCTGCCATCCACCCAGAGAACCTTCGACTGACTGACCTGAAGTGGGAAACTCAGGATTCTTGGAACCTCGGTTTCAACCTGAACCTGTTGCAAGACCTCTTCCAGTTCGACTTCAACATCTATCACAAGACGACAAAAGACTTGTTCATGGGTGGTGTCGGCATTCCTGGTTCAACTGGTTTCAATTCTCTCTCTACGAAGAATGTAGGTACCATTGAGAACCGCGGTTGGGAACTTTACGTCAACACGAACAAATTCCTCAAGCGAGGCAAGTTCTCGATGAGTGTATCGATGAATATCGCACAGAACTTCAACGAAATCACGAAGATGGATCCCACAGCCTTATCTTCGATGAATCCTGAGTTTGACTATAATAATTTCAAATATCTGCAACGTCTCCAAATCGGTAACGACCCCTACTCCATCTACGGTTTCCGCTACAAGGGTATCTATGCTTACGACTATGAGCACAGCGGTATGACGGATGAATCGCGCAACACTTACGGCGAGAACACCGCAGCAGCTGCAGCCGAGCGTGGCGACAAGAACGCAACCTGTCCTGTGGCTCGTGACGAGAACGGCAACGTACTTTACGACGCCAAGGGTAATCCGCTGAAGATGTACTTCAACTATGGCGGTAAGAACTACGAGTTCAGAGGTGGTGACGTGATTTACGAAGACATCAACCACGATGGTCAGATCAACGAGTTGGACATTGTCTATCTGGGCAACTCTAACCCAGAGTTCACAGGTGGTTTCGGTCTGAACTTCTTCTATGGTCCTTGGACACTGAAATTCTCGTTCAACTACCGTATGGGAAACAAGATCGTGAACATGGCTCGTCTGAGAAACGAATCTATGCGCGACAACAACAACCAGAGTCAGGCTGTGGCTTGGCGCTGGCGTAAGAACGGTGACAACGAGACAGAGATTCCACGTGCCATGAACGCCGGTATCGGTGAGTCGTACAACGCACTGGGCAACAGCCGCTATGTGGAAAAGGGTAACTACCTCCGTCTGCAATACATGCAACTGAGCTACAACCTGCCTGCAAAGATTTGTAAGGACTTCGGTTTCCAGAGCCTGCGTCTGTCGGCATCAGCCAACAACCTCTTATGTTTCACCAAATATACAGGTGTTGACCCTGAAGTGAGCTACGGTTCATGGGGTGTATGTACGGATAATTCCAAAACTCCACGCTCCAAGTCGTTCACACTCAGTGTAAATCTCGGATTCTAATCAATAATTTCTTGAAGACAGATTCGTTCTACAAGACTTAAATAATAAGTTATGAATAAGATTAAAAATATAGCACTCATCGGAATGGTAGCCGTGACGGGAGGCTGGGGACTGACTTCGTGCGATGACTTCCTCACCATCACCCCTACCAACTCCATCGTGGAGGAAGATTTTTGGAAAGACAGAAATGACCTCCAGAATGTGGTCAATGCCTGCTATGCCCGACTGATCAAAGGCGACATACTGACGAAATATTGTGAATGGGGCGAGATGCGCAGCGACAACTTTGAGAAAAGAACAGGTGTCTCGAATACCGACATCAACAACGTGATGAACGCGAATCTGCTGCCCACCAACATCATTTACGACTGGACACCTTTCTATAATGAAATCAACTTCTGCAACAAGGTGCTGGCACATGGTCCGGAAATCGTAAGAAATGACGAAAGTTTCTCTGATGGCGACTGGCAGCCCATCCGTGCAGAGATGCTGACCCTTCGTGCTTTCAGCCACTACTATCTGGTGCGCACATTCGAACGTATTCCTTACGTGACAGTTGATTACAACAACGACAGTCAGGACTTCCTGATTGGACAGTCGGAACAGATCGAAGTGCTCGACAGCATCATTGCAGATCTGGAGATTGCCAAGGATATCGCCATGAACTCCTATGGTAACACCGTAGAGGACAAAGGCCGCATCACGAAGAAAGCAGTCTATGCGCTCTTGGCTGATGTCTATCTTTGGCGTGCCAGTTACAAGGAAGGTCTCCCTCTGCGTGAAGCTGCAGCCGGAACTCCTGAAGACGAACAGACCACATTCGAGGTATCAGCAGCCGATGACTACCGCAAGTGTGTGGAATGTTGCGACTGGGTCATTGACGCTTTGACTAAAGACTACAAGAAAGATCTCGAAGGCAAGGTGCTGGGAGGTGTGACCGAAATAAAGTTGGAAGACCTCTTCATCCCTAACAGCACCACGTCTGGATCGTTTACTGTTTCTTCGGGAAACACCACTGGTGCCTACACCAACATCTTTGGAACAGGCAATTCCCGCGAAAGCATCTTCGAACTCCAATTCGACGGTACGAACAACGCCAACAGTCTGCTGACTGGTTATTTCTTCAATCTGAGTAACTCAACAGCAGGTTCACTGGTTTGCTCGACAGCACTCTTCGAGAGTTATGCCAACAACCCCAATGCCACTTCTCCGTACATTTTCTCAAAGACGGATTATCGCCGTTGGGAGACCTTGTACCATGCTAACAACCAGACGGAATATCCGCTGATTAAGGGATCTGCAAGCCGTATCACTCAGAGCAACGGTGTTTCTTCACCTGTCATGAGCGACCTCTCACGCGAAACCTATACGCTGACTCAGACCTTGCGAAGCAGACCCAACGCAGCCAACTGGATTGTCTATCGTCTGAGTGATGTCGTGCTGATGAAGGCAGAAGCGCTGGGTCGTCTCTACGACGATGAAGAACATCTGCGTGAGGCATTCTCTCTGATTAGCACCGTTTACAAACGTTCCAATCCTTATCCTTACGAACGAAAGGTTGCATCAGACACTCTCTCCTTCGGAGTCTATAACACACAGGCAAGTATTGAGGGACTTGTTCTCGCAGAACGCCAGCGTGAATTCGTGGGAGAAGGCAAACGTTGGTTCGACCTCGTTCGCTATGCTCAACGTTGCAACAACAATGATAAGATGCTCAACCTCCTTACCCGCAAATACCAGGAAGGAAAGCGAGCCATCCAGTCGAAGCTCAAACCTCTGAAAGCTCTGTTTGCTCCTATTTATACAAAGGAGATGAAGAACAACAAACTCCTGGAGCAGAATCCTATTTGGGATACAGGTGAAACTACATCACGAACGGACCAACTCTAAAAAACGAATAAGTTATGAAAATCAGAAATATTTTCCTGGCACTCTCCATCCTTGCAACCAGCTGCATCAGTTTCAACAGTTGTAAGGAAGACATCGATGAGAGTGATCTCTATACCTTCACTGGAGAGATGATGATTGACCACTTCGTGAATCATCCCGACACATTCAGCAGCTACTTGCAGATTCTGCAAAAGGTACATCCCAGCAAGCGTTCTTCGTCAACGATGCACGAGTTGCTGTCCGCACGTGGACACTACACCTGCTTTGCACCTACCAACGAAGCCATCGACCTCTATCTTGATTCGCTGTACCAAATCGGACAGATAACAGCTCCTGACCTCAGCGCCATCACGGACTCTGTAGCAGAAGCCATTGTCTTCAACAGTCTGATTGACACAGGTGACGACGGACTGGCATACGCATCGACGGAGTTCGACTCCATCATGCCTACCAACAATATGAACGACCGCCCTATCACCATGCGATTCGACAATAACGAGGCAACTGGTATTCCAGAGGTATATGTTAACATTTACAGTCATATCATCGAAAAGGACATCGAAGTGGAGAACGGCTACATCCATGTGATTGACCATGTGATTTCTCCCTCCAATGCCACTGTCAGCGATATGGTCAGCGCAACGGAGAACACTCAGTTCTTCGGTGACTTGCTCGAGTTGACTGGCTGGGGAGACAAACTCCACGACTTCCGCGATTTCACCTATGATGATTGGGACCTCGCCGGAACCACCTACGCAGATGCCAACGGTGACTTCTCTGGTAAATATCCAGATCACCGTGACACGAAATACACAATCTTCGTGGAGACAGACGATGTGTATGAACGTGCCGGCATTACGGATGTGGAATCCTTGAAAAAGTATATCCGCGAACACGCCTATTACAACGATGACGCCAGCAAACTCTTCGGCGAAGAAATCAGCTGGGGCGACGACTACGAGAACGAGAACAATGCCGTGAACCAATTCGTAGCCTACCACATCGTGAAATGCGGTCTGACTCCTGTCAACATGGTAACTTGGTCGAACGAACGCGGTTACTACAACGGTGAGCTGAACAAGAACCGCCGCCATAACGTGAACGTTTGGGAATATTGGGAAACCATCGGCAAGCACCGTCGTATGATTAAGATTACGGGAACCAAGAATGGTAAGCGTATCAACCGCCAGAGCATCTACAAGAGCGACACTTACCAGGAGACCAGTGCGCCAATCGAAGGTATTCTCATTCACGACAATAATGGTGAATACCTCAACACTGCCCTCAACGGATGGTACTTCCCCATTGACGATATTCTTATTTGGACAGAAGATGTTCCGAACAAGGTGCTGAACGAACGTATGCGTATCGACATCTGCTCTATGTTGCCAGAACTGATGAACGCTGGTTGCCGACTCAACCGCACCAACTCCTGGCGCTTCCCCTACAACTATTTCGAGAACATTCCTTCGATGTCCGAACAGACAGAATTCAACTACCTGCCTAACAAGGGCGGAGCCGGTGGCGCAACTGCCAGCGGAGGTACCTGGATGAACTATCAGTCCGATGAATTCAACATCCGCGGTATCTATGACTTCGTACTGAAGTTACCACCTGTTCCCTATACAGGAACTTACGAAATCCGTTATGGTATCAACGCTAACGGTAACCGCGGTATGGCTCAGATTTATCTGGGCACAAATCCCAAGAACCTGCCAGCCATCGGCATTCCACTCGACCTCCGCATCACGGGTGACAACAACATTGTCGGTCCATGGAAGAGTGATACGGCGCTGGGGTCTTCCGATGCCATCGACGAGTTCGACAAACAAATGCGCAACAACGGATTCATGAAAGGTCCGAAGTACTTCTATCCAGGTTCTGGTCAGTCAGGACGCGACGGACGCGATTGTCTGCGTCGTGTGATCTTCACAGGTGACCTTCGTGCCGGACAGACTTACTACGTACGTTTCAAGTCTGTACTCGACGACACAAATACACAGTTCTTCTTCGACTACTTGGAATTCGTTCCTAAGATTATCTACAACGGACCTATTGCCGAAGATAAATGGTAATTCATTAACATCAACCCTTCCTATAAGACTAAAAGTCCTATAATAAGAACTTTTTTCCTATAAGAACTAAAATAGAACATCATGAACAGAAATTATTTCAATTGGTGTGCAGGCTCACTGATGGCAGCAATGCTCCTCATCCTTCCATCGTGTTCCGATGACCACTTCTCCATCGATTCCGAAGTGAGTGGGCGTCCTACGCTTTGGCAAGCCATTGAATCAAACGAAAGCCTCAGCGAATACGCCAGTATTCTCCGCGACCTTCAATATTCTAAGAAAGTGAGTTCAGTCACAAATCAGACATACGCTGAATTGCTCAACCATGAACAGACCTTTACCGTATGGGCGCCAAAAAATGGTTCGTTCAACTACGAAAAGTGGCGTGAGCTGCTCGACGACGGAACTCGTGCCTCTGCTTACCGTGTAGAGACTGAATTGGTCCGCAACAACATGACTCGCTTCACCCACCTGCTCAACGGTAACGACAGTACCAATCTGGTGCTTTTCAACAATAAGACCGCCGTATTCAACTGCGCAGAGGGAACCATCAAGGGTCAGGCCATCACCACAGCCAACATCGGAACTTCGAACGGTGTGCTCCATGTAATTGATGGCGCTGTATCCTACCTCCCCAATCTGTATGAAATCCTGACGACGACAACTGGATGCGACTCCATCGCAAAATTCATCCTGAAATACGAGAAAGATGAATTCGACGAGGATGCCAGCACTCAAGGTCCGACCATCGACGGAAACATCACGTGGGTTGACTCTGTCAGCACAGCCTACAACGAATTTGTATTAGGCTACATGAATGCACGTCTCGACAACGAAGACAGTACCTACGTTGTCGTGGTTCCCACCAATGAGGCTTGGGATGTAGCATACGCCAAGTACATCAAGTACTACAACTACATGCCGACTTACATTCAGGAAGTCACAACCAATGAAGGTACTACGACCACAACATCCACCATCACAACAACCTACACGGATATTGAGTTGGACTCTATCGTTCGTGCACGCACAGGCGGTGCCATTGCCAGCAACATAGCTTTCAACGTAAACAGTCAGTTCGGCCACAAGATTGAAGACTTCACCACCCCTGGTGCCTGCGACTCGTTGATGAACACCATCCGCAACGTCTTCTATGACCCAGAAAGTGTGGAGCTGTTCGACAACGCCACCCCGGTTCGTGCCAGCAACGGCTACGCATATGTGGTAGATAACTTCAACTTCACACCTCTGCAGACCATTCTCGACAAACGTCGCTATGAAGCTGAAAACTGCTGGACCTCTTATGACACGAGTAAAAGTGGACTGCCCAATGACCACAAAGACTTAAATGGGAACTACACCTTTACCTTTGATGATGGCGAAGGCAACATCACACAGATTGACACCTTGATTCGTGAACGTGTGGTGAATATCGTTCCTGCATCACGTGTATCCAATCCTGTCATCAACTTCAAGATCGACAACACCCTTTCCTGCAAATATGACATCTACGTAGTCTTCGCACCCAACATCGAGGCTGCTAAGCCCAACCAGTTCCGTGCCACCCTCCTGTATCACGACAATGCCGCTACAGGAAAGATCAATACGCTCACGCTTGATGTACCAGAAGGAGTGAAAGGTTCAGGAAGCAAGTTCCAGACTCGCCTGCCTCGCATCGACGAGAACGGTGAATTCCAGTTCAACGATAGCGTCCTTATCGCCAAAGATATTGAACTGCCCATCTGTTACTACGGCGTGGATGATGCATACGTAACCCTCCGCATCGCAGCTTCCGTCACGTCCCGTGAACTGGCAGATTTTACCAATGAAATGCTCATCGACAAGATTGTCCTCGTTCCGAAAGAACATGAAGAGGAATAAAACTTGAGATTTCAAGAACTCAAAAATTCAAGAACTCAAAAACTCAAAAAGAAGATGAAACATCAGAATATCATAAAAGCCGCAATGGGAGTCATGTTGCTGACATGCTCAACTGCCCTGATGGCACAGGAAGCCACAGACAGCGTCGCACCGGCATCTCAACGCTCTGCCAAACCGGCACCTAAATATGAGATGAAGGAAGTGAGTGGATATATCTACGATGCCGCCACGAACAAAGCTCTTGACGGTGCACGAGTGCAAGCTTTCGGCAATCCCCGTTACACCACAATGACGGATGAGAACGGACGCTATACCCTCAAAGTACCAGTATTCGTCACTTCGCTCTATGTTACTGTTCCTGAATACAACGATGTGCAAGTAGCCATCGACGGGAACAAAACGCCTGACGTAGCACTTTACAGCAGCCGTTTCAACAGTTTCTATACACCTGCCACTCAGATTACTGCTGCCCGCAAAGCCGATATCGACCTTTCTACGGCAACAACCATCGATACTGACATTGAACGGCAATTAGGCGGTGACATTCACACCGTCAACCGCTCTGGTTTGCAAGGACAGGGAGCTGCTATGTTCATCCGTGGACTCAATTCCATCAACCTCAATGCCCAGCCACTCATCATCTTAGACGGCATGATGATGGATCTCCAACTCGACCGTGCCTCCATCCACGAAGGATTCTTCAACAATGTGTTGGCTGGTATTGACCCGGAGGATATCGAAAGTGTGGAAGTACTGAAAAACGCTACTGCCCTCTACGGAGCACGAGGCGGTAACGGCGTCATCATCATCAACACAAAACGTGGTCATAGTATGGCAACCCGCATCAATGCCACCATCTTCGGCGGCTTTGAGACGGCTCCCAATTACACAAAGATGATGAACGCAGGTCAGTATAAAAACTATGTCAGCGAACTCATCGGAACCACAGAGACCGGACTGAAGAACACCACATACGGTGCTTCCATTCCTTTCCTCAACGACAATCCCGACTACTACTGGTACCCCATGTACCACAACAACACAGACTGGAGCGATGGTCTCTACCACACAGCTTTCACTCAGAACTATAAGGTGAATGTTCAAGGTGGTGATGACATTGCCATGTATAACCTCTCTCTGGGTTATGCCAACTCACAGTCCACTGCCAAGGAGAACGGATTCGATCGTCTGAACATACGCTTCAACACCGACATCAAGCTTCTCAAGAGCCTCACCACTCAGTTAGACGTGGCTTATTCGCGTCTCAGCTACGACCTGCGAGACAACGGATGGGCAGAAAGCTACAACATGCAAGGTATTTCTTCACCCAACGTGCTCGGTCTGATTCAGGCTCCGTTCCTCTCCAAGTACGGCTATTACACAGGCGATGACCTACGTCTCCATGAGTCCAGTGTCTATTCAGGAAAATATCGTCGCGATCAGGACGACAACTATCCTTTCGACTTTGCTTCACGTTTCGGCAGCAATGCAGCACTCGCCAATCCCTACTGGATTCTTGAAAACGGCGAAGGTGACAACAAAAACAGCCAGGAAGTCACTCAGTTCAACCTGAACTTGATGCCGAAATGGGAGATTAACTCTCACCTCAACATCACTAACCGCTTCGCCTACCAACTGAACCGCACCAGCGAGAAGTACTATCTGCCCGAAGCAGGTATTCCAGTCTATAACCTCGTTGGTCTGGGCGACATCACCTCCATCGTGAAGAGTTTCTTCGGCAAGGAGACTGCCATTTACGAAGACCTCCGCGCCAACTGGCAGGCTGACTACGGAGAGCATCAGGTACGTGCATTCGGTGGTTTCCGTTTCACCAACAACTCCTACTCCGACGACTACATGACGGGCTACAATGCCGGTAATGACAAGATGCCCGACATGAAGAACTCCCTTCAGTTCCGCAACTTCAACGGTAACCACGACGTATGGCGTAACATTGCCTGGTACGCCAATGGTTCCTATAATTATAAGCAAACCTACTACGCAGACCTCACCCTCACAGCTGAATCTTCATCCCGTTTCGGTAAGGAAGCCAGCGAAGGTGTGAAACTCTTCGGTGTACGCTGGGGCATCTTCCCATCACTCCAACTGGGATGGGTGCTCACCAACGAAGACTTCATGAAGAAACTGAAAGCTGTCAACTATCTGAAGTTTACTCTCGGTTATGACGAGAGCGGTAACGACGGAATTCCTTACAGCGCATCGCGTACCTACTACCAATCTACCGGATTCCTGAAAGAAGCCACAGCGCTCCAGCTTGTCAACATCGAGAATCCTGAGATTCAGTGGGAAACCACCCGTCGCTTCAATGCAGCCATCAACGGTTCGTTCTTCAACAACCGCATTCAGGCAGGTGTAGATTTCTTCGTTTCCAGCACCAGCAACCTTCTCACCCTGCGTGAGAACAACTACATGACTGGTCTGGGTGCCTATTGGACCAGCAACGGACGCCTGCGCAACATCGGTGCCGATGTTCATGTCAACGCCATCCTTATCAACACAGAGGACTTCAAGTGGCAGATTGGTGCTTCGCTGGGTCACTACAAGAACGAAGTTCGCGACCTCCCAGGCAGCAAGCAGATCAACGGCAACCTCTACGGACAGATCAACAATGTCTATGGTGCTGAAATCCTCACATCCAAAGGTAATCCTGTAGGTGTATTCTATGGTTACAAGACGGAAGGCGTCTTCGCCTCTACAGATGAAGCTTCCACAGCCTACAACGGAAGAGACTACCTGAAGTACCCCACTGGCATCAAGAACGATCCTTACAAGAACTTTGCAGCCGGTGACATTCACTTCAGCGACCTGAACAACGATGGCATCATCAACGATGCAGACAAGACCATCATCGGTGATCCCAATCCAGACGTTTACGGAAACATCTTCACGTCCTTCAACTACAAGCGTTGGACTTTGGGCTTCAACTTCAAGTATTCTATCGGTAACGACATCTACAACTACCAGCGCAGTCAGCTTGAGTCCCTCAGCGGATTCTACAACCAGACCGTTGCTGCCGTTAATCGCTGGACCGTTGAGAACCAACACACCGAGATGCCACGCGCCGTTTCCACCACCAGCGAACAGTGGGTGGACAACGAACGCTTCTCCGACCGCTGGATTGAAAATGGCAGTTTCCTCAAGCTCAAGACCATCCGTCTCAGCTACGAACTCCCACTCAACCTCTCCTGGATTCAGGGACTCACCGTTTGGGGCGAAGCCAACAACGTCTTCACCATCTCCAAATATCTGGGTGAAGATCCAGAGTTTGCCACTGGTAACGGACTCTACTACCAAGGCATTGACACAGGAATGCTTCCTGCCAGCCGCAGTTTCATCCTTGGCGTAAGATTCAACCTCTAATTCAGCAGAACATTATAATTTGTCATTTTAAATTTATAATTGAATTCTATGAAACTTAAGAATATCATCATCGCAGCAGTCCTTGGAAGCTGTGGCATCGGTTTCTACTCGTGTGAAGATATGCTCACGGTAGATACTGGTGACAAAAACTATACCAATGCCAACGACACGCTCTATTCATACCTTGGCATTGTGAAAGGTCTGCAGAAGGTGGCAGAGCGTCAGGTGATTCTCAACGAGGTGAGAGGCGACCTTTGCAGTCCCACCACCTACACCACGGACACCATCCATGCCATTGCCAACTTCGACGACCCAGTCGATGGCAGTTGCTCCATGCTCAACCTGTCCGACTATTACTCCATCATCAACAACTGTAACCTCTACATTGCCAACGTAGATACCAACAAGGTGAAGAGCAATCAGAAATACATGATTCCTGAGTATGCTCAGGTACAGGCCATCCGTGCTTGGACCTATCTCCAAATGGTACAGTTCTACGGAGAAGTGCCGTTCATCAGCGAACCTATGGTGAACCTCGATGTGGTGAATAACTTCAAGTACAAAGACAACCTCGTCAACAAGGACAACCTCATCGACCATCTGCTCGAACTGGGTCTTGACCGCTATGTAGATACCAAGTATCCTTCTTACGGTACATACAATAATGGTGCTACCGACATTCCCGCAGGTCTCTGTTTCATTCCTGTTCGTCTGGTGCTTGGCGACTTATACCTGCTCCGTGGTGCCAGTCAGGATGACTATCGCAAGGCTGCTCAGTACTACTTCGAATACCTCAAGGGCAATACCTTCGCCTATACCGTCACTCGTCAGTACTGCTCATGGACACAAAACCGTGTCACATCCTCCGTCAGTCTGACCAGCAACTACTCGCCCTCTGTCAGTTCCAATCCTGCATGGGGCGGCTACGGCGCAGACTATCGTAACCCCTTGCGCGAAGCCACTACCGACGTTATCACAGCCATTCCTTCGTCAGCCAATCGTCTGTTAGGAACGATGACCACACGTGTTGCCGACATCTTCGGCTACATCACAACATCTTCGTCTAACACCCAGACCAGCACCGACGAGAACGGTGATGAAGAAGTCAACTCATCGGGTGCTATCCGAGTGGCACACACTTACAAGGCACAGATTGTTCCTTCTGAGGCCTACACCGCTCTCAACCGTGCCCAGACTTTCATCTATTGGGACCCATCCACCAACGACCACCGCGAATATGAGATTGGTGATGCACGCTACTCTCGCTCAACGGAGGAATACCGCTACGAAGGCGATGCCTACCTGCTCGCCAGCAAAGCTGCACGTGGAGAGACCTTCTACTACACCATCCCTATCTATCGCAAGAGCCTCGTATGGCTGCGTCTGGCTGAAGCCATCAACCGTGCCGGCTTCCCAGAACATGCATTCGCCATCCTGAAAGACGGTCTCAACATCAACAACTATCCGCAGCAGCACCAGACTCGTATGGAAATTGAATACCAATACGACGAAGAAGGAAACCGCATGATTGACGGAGAAGGTCACCTCATTGCCGACACCACCTACATTGACTACACTCGCTATGCCACCAGTGGTGCCATGCACTATGTGAGCGACGAAGAGATGGATAACTTCTTCCTGAACTTCAAGGATGATATGTGGGCAGACAACTTTGGCATTCATGCCCGTGGTTGCGGTTATGGCACCTGGTCTGCCGAAAACGGCTCACCTGTCACCAACATCACAGGCTACAACGACGAAACAGTCTTCGACTACGTTCCACGTCTGATGGCAGAAGGCATCGACTTCAGAACAGCCACCAAGGACGACATCATCAACGCCGTTGAAAATGTTATCTGCGACGAGCTGGCACTTGAACTTGCCTTCGAAGGCTTCCGCTTCTCCGACCTTGTCCGCATGGCTACCCATAAGGAAGCATCCGGCTATCACGGCACAGAATGGCTGGCCGACAAGATTGCCAAGCGTGGCGCTCGCGAAGCTTCAGAAGACGGCACCATCGAAGCCGTTGAACCTGACGCAGAACTGAGAACCAAACTTCTCAACACCTCCAACTGGTACTTCACCAAACCAGCTTGGCAAGGAAAATAAGCAACATTTTTATGTCGTGGCCCCTCCGCCCTCCCACGGAGGAGCCATTACTATTTTTATCTCATAAGCCTATGCGTTTTTCACACACACTACTGGCGGTATGCTCACTCTTTGCCACCACCGTCCATGCCCAGTCCGTACCAACGGTTACGGCTGAGACTCAACCCCTCAACGAAGGTCCCACCATGGGCTGGAGTTCCTGGAACACATTTGAGTTGAACATTAACGAAGCAACCATCAAGGGACAGGCCAATGCCATCGTCTCCAAAGGTTTGGCAGCTGTCGGCTACAACCACATTAACATCGATGACGGATATTTCGGTGGACGAGACCCAGAGACCGGACATCTTCTCATCCACCCTACCCGATTCCCCAACGGACTCCAACCCGTAGTTGACTACATCCACTCCAAAGGACTGAAAGCTGGCATCTACAGCGATGGCGGCTACAACACCTGCGGCAGCTATCACGGAGGCGACAAGGACGGCGAAGGCGTCGGCCTCTATCAGCACGATCAGCAGGACTGCGACTTCTTCTTCAAGGAACTGGGCTTCGACTTCATCAAAGTCGATTTCTGCGGTGGCGACCCCATTCACAACAAGGACGGACTGGATCTCAACGAGAAACAGCGCTATACCGACATTGCCAAAGCCATCCGAAACACAGGCCGCACCGATGTACGCATGAACATCTGCCGCTGGGCTTATCCTGGCACATGGGCAAACGACGCAGGCTTCTCTTGGCGTACTACTGGCGACATCAATCCCAGCTGGGGGTCTGTGAAAGGTATTATTGCCGAGAACATCTATATGAGTGCCTACTCCAGCAAAGGACACTTCAACGACATGGATATGCTCGAAGTGGGCGTAAACAAATGGGGCGGAGAACTCACCTCCGAAGAGGCAAAGACCCACTTTGGCCTTTGGTGCATCATGAACTCGCCATTGCTCATCGGCTGCGACATGAGCAAATTAAGCACCACCAACCTCAATTTGCTGAGGAACAAGGAACTCATCGCGCTCAATCAAGACACGCTCTACCAACAGGCTTACCTCGCTACAAAAACCAACGACTGCTTCGTTCTGGTAAAGGACATCGAGCAAGCCAATGGCAACCGCCGTGCTTTTGCCATCTACAATCCTACCGACGAACTCAAGACCGTCACGCTGAATTTCCGCGACATCGATTTGGCAGACAGCGTGGCTCTGCGCGACCTCTATTCTAAACGTGATATAGGAACATTCCTCGACACCTACGAAGTCAAAATACCCAAACACGGCACACGCATCTATGTAGCAGAGGCGCAGAAACGTCTGGAACGCACCCGCTACGAAGCAGAGACAGGCTACAGCAAAGCCTATTCTGAAATTGACTGGAACATCTGCCAATACTCAGAGTCCGACATCTGCTCTGGCGGTTACAAGGCAGGATATCTGGGCGGCAGCAACAGCAACAATTACTTAGAGTGGTCGAACGTCTATAGCAAGAAAGGTGGCGAATACACCTTCACCATTGCCTTCATCTCCGGAGAAAACCGAAACATCACCGTCAGCGTCAACGGTAAGAAGGTAAAGACACAAAGCTACAACTCAGGTGGCTGGGATAAGGTTGGCACCAAGAGCTTTAAGATTACCCTTCAGCCAGGCAACAACGTCATCCGTCTGTCGAACACCAGTTCTTGGATGCCCGACATCGACTACATACATCTTGTTTCCGACGAACCAGCCGACGACATTTCTGCTGTGCCTTCCGGTTCTCCCGCAAGGGAAGGAACCATCTACGACCTCAATGGTCGCCCTGTCCCTGTTTCCTCTAACCAAGAAGGAAGGACGGAGACTTCTCATCTTCCGAAAGGAATCAACATCGTCAACCACAAAAAGATTTTGGTAAAATAACCCCCGTTCAGTATGTTGCGACTCAGTCGCAACCCTATAACCGTATGCTACGTTTTCTCAAGGAATGGACGCTTCCCGTCGCCATCGCACTTGGTACGCTCAGCTATCTCCTGTTCCACTGGATACCAGCCCTCGACGAAGCTGGAACTCAGTTGGGCAGCGTGTTCGACGTGCTACTGCCCGTCTGCCTGTTCCTTACCCTGTTCGTCACCTTCTCGAAAGTCGATTTTCACAAGATGCGTCCCCAGAGTTGGCACCTGTGGCTGGCGCTGACTCAACTGGGACTGGTGGCAATTATCATCGGCATCATCCTGCTGGTAAAGGAAAACCCTGAGCAGAAAACCCTGTGGGAAGCCGTGCTGACCTGCGTCATTGCACCCTGTGCCTCAGCAGCACCCGTGGTGACCGCTAAGCTCGGCGGCAACATCCACACCATGACCACCTATACCCTACTCTCCTCCCTGTTCTGCGCCTTCGCCATTCCATTGGTATTCCCCATGCTCGAAAAAGCAGAACACATCACCTTCCTCGCCGCTGCCACCGTCATCCTTCAGAAGCTGGCTCTCGTCATGCTGCTGCCACTCTTTCTGGGCTGGGTGGTTCGCCATTATGTCAAGTCCGTTTATCAGTTCATCCTGACACACCCTAATCTGGGTTTCTATTGCTGGAGTTGTGCATTGGCCATCACGACGGGCATCACCGTCAAGAACATCGTCCACTCCAACGCTCCCCTCTCCCTCCTTCTGCTCATAGCTGTGCTGTCCCTTGCGGTCTGCGTGCTGAACTTCAGCATCGGACGCATCATCGGACGCATCCACAACGAACGTATCAACTGTGGACAAGGCATGTTCCAAAAGAACACAGGTCTTGCCATCTGGATTGCCTACATGTACCTCAACCCCGTTGCCAGCATCGGCGCCGGCTGCTACGTACTCTGGCAAAACATCATCAATTCGCTGGAAATCCACCATCATAACTAACTCAAACTGTGCTTTGCGGTGGTTCCTGAGCCAGTCGAAGGATTCCCGCAAAGAAAAATAACAAAACTGTGCCATGCGGTGGTTCTTGAGTCTGTCGAAGGATTCCCGCAAAGAAAAATAACAAAACTGTGCCATGCGGTGGTTCCTGAGTCTGTCGAAGAATTCCCGCAAGGATAAAAAACATCATTATGAGAAAAACTACTAAAACCCTTGTCCTCTTGGCTCTGTTCGGTCTGTTCAGCGTCTGTCCGGCTCAGGCACAGACGTCCCAACAGCGCATCACCCACCGCCAACTGGTACAGAATGCCAAGAACTTCATCGTGACGCTGACCAACAGTAAGACCTATTACTACATCGTCAGCAGTGAGCAAAGTGCACTCATCGAGTTCAACGGTGACCAAGTCCGCATCAACGGCGATGAGATGGCTTGGCGAAACATCAAATCCATGCGTGTGACAGACATGCCACGCTTCTTCTTCGACGAAGACAGCACCACCTACGCAGGCAGCTACGCCATCGATCACGGCATGGTGGCACTTCACCACTCCATGAAGAAGGGACAGTGGAACACCTTCGTCGTACCCTTTGCCCTCACAGGTGAGCAAATCACCTCAACCTTTGGCGAAGGAACGCAGGTTGCCAACATCAAGGCTGTCCGTGAAAACGACAACACCACCATTGAGTTCCAGACCCTGGACCTCAACACCTCCGACGTGGTCATGAACGCTAACTTCTGCTACCTCATTCGTCCGACGGGCGATCCCGACTTCACAGAAGACCAGCGTATGACCCTCATCTCAGGCATCCGTCCCTACGGACCCATCTATCTTTTCGCAGGCGTAAGTGTCAAGAAGTCACAGAACCCACGTGTCAATAGCGCCTCATCCAGTGACGGTACCACCAAAATCCGTATGCGCGGCACTTATGCCATGCTTGACAACTCTGTAGTCAGCGGCGTCGCCATTAAGAACAAGAAAATCGCTCCTGGCACCTACTCGCTCAACGAAGATGGTCTGTTCGCTGAGAATCAGGACTCCACCATCGTGAAAGCCTTCCATGCCTGGATTGACAACATTGGCGAAACGAAAACCCTGAAATTCTATGTGAACGGTGCAGAGGAAGACATCACAGCCTTGGCCGATGCCATCCAGCTGCCCGAAGCCGTTCTTTCCCACGAAGATGCTGATGTCTATGATGTCCAGGGCCGTTGCGTTGGTCATCTGAACGCTGGGGCTACCATCGGTTCTCTCAATCTTCCTCGCGGCATCTACATCCTCCGTGGCAGAAAGTATGTCATTCAATAAATACCCGTTAAACAGTGCTCGGCGGTTTTCCCGCCGAGGATTAATCAACAAGAAAACTATGATTCGAAAAACCATCATATCCATCGCACTCACCCTTAGCTCCGTGGCCTCACTCTCCGCTCAGGACACGTTGTGGGTGCGCTACGACAACCGCTTCAAAGCCAATGCCTCTGTCCTGCTCAACGATGTCGATTCCATTGCTGTGAGCAACACAGGCTTGCGATTGTATAAAGCCTCCGTGGCTGCTGGCTATATCGACCGCCAGTTCAGCACACTCATTCCTAACAACGCAGGAGAGATGTCCTTCAACAATCCTGGACGTTACCTCCTGAAACCCAATACCTATAGCGGTACCGATTACACCAACGCCTCAGCTCAAAGCGGATATAACTTTGCCCACTGCATGGAGAGCGACCACTACGCTGTATTCTGGGATGTGCGCTATGGTGAAGACCCCACCAAGATACAATATCCTGGCGACGGCAACGTAGCCAATGCCAACTCCATCCTCACCATCGGCGAACGTTGTTGGAAAAAATATGAGGAACTGGGCTTCATCAAACCTGGTCAATCCACCACCGACAAATACAAGATTCAGCTCTATGTGCCCTATCAGAAAGAATGGCGAGCCGATGCCTCTGGCGACTACGGAGCCGGCAGTTCTGAAAAGACAGGACTGGGACATTTCAATCCATGGGCAGCCAACGCACGCGGCGGACACACCGTAGCCCATGAGGTGGGACACACCTTCCAGTATCTGGTTTCTGCCGACCTGGGCATGGATCACGGTTTCAACTATGGCTACGGCAGCAATGCCTCTGGCGGAAACGGATGGTGGGAGAGCTGTGCCGACTGGCAAGCCTATAAGATTTTCCCAGAACGTCAGTTTACCGATGGTGAATACTTCGAAAGTCACCTCAACAACCACCACCTCAACTTCATGCACGAAGGCTGGCGTTACGATAACTGCTTCATGCAGGACTGGTGGTGCATGAAACGCGGAAAAGACTTCATCGGACGTCTCTGGCGTGAAAGCAACAAACCCGAAGACCCCATCGAAGCCTACAAGCGAATCTGCGGACTGACGCAGGACGAGTTCAGCGACGAACAGATGGAGGGTTGCATGCGAATGGCAACGTGGGACATTGACGGTGTGCGCGACAGGGCTGCTCATCGCATCGGACAGCACAAGACCTTCCTTACCAAAGTGAGCGGTACCACCTGGAAGAGCGACGTGGACCACTGCATCCAGAACTACGGCTATGCCATCATCAACATGAACCGCCCTGCAGCAGGTACTGAAGTGAAGGCACAGTTCAAGGGACTGGCTGGTGAAAGCGGATGGCGCAGCATCAATGTCAGCCGTGCAGGTTGGCGCTATGCGTTCGTTGTCCTCAGCAGCGACGGCACCCGCACCTACGGAGAAGTACAACGCGACAAGGAAGGAACTGCCACCCTCACCATTCCAGAGAACTGCACCAACCTCTTCTTCGTGGTCATGGGTGCACCTACCACCTACTGGCGTCACCCTTGGGACGACGAAACCTCCAACGACGAGCAATGGCCTTTCCAAGTCACTTTCGAGAACACCAACCTCCTCGGGAAATAGCATCAATCAAGCCCGATAACACCAAAAGAGGATGTGCCAATCTTGACACACCCTCTTTTTTATGTTCATAATGTTAGAGCTGCAAACTTGCAAATCCTTACTTCAGGATGACCTTCTTGCCGTTCTTGATGTAGATTCCGTTCTGAGTAGGCTGACCCTTGATACGCAAACCGCTAAGAGTGTACCAAGTGGCTGACTCTTCACCCTTCACGCTTAACTCTTCACCAATTCCTGTCAGCGTGTCGTCGCCGCCATAGAAGTAGAGGCGGAAGTTGTCGAACATACACCAGTAATAGTTGCCTGCAGCACCCTTGTTGGCACGGACGCCGACAATCAGCTGACCGCCACCATTTGCGTTGGTGTAAGCCACGCTGTTGTCATACAGACCCTTGGCGAAATAGGCAGCAGCACCTGCCATCGAGTTCGGCACGTAGGTTCCATCCGCCAGCTTCACGTCAGAAGAGTGGAGTTTTGCAGTCTGACGGTCTGCCATCACATTCTTCACCAGAGCCGTATTGGTAGAACGACCGAAATAGATATAAGCTGCCGTCTGGTCAGTTCCTGCAATGTAATCGGCATATACCGCATCGTTCGTTCCAGGACGATGGAAAGTCTGAGCCTTCATCTGGTACGTTCCTGCCGGCATACCTGGCATCTGCTGGTAGCAGTTGAAGGTAGATTCATATACTTCGGCAGCACCGTTGCTGCAGGTATAATCCTTGTTCAGCGTCCATCCTGCCAAGTCGTCCGTGAGGTCGGGATTGACAATCATCATGGTCAGGTCGAAAGGTTTGGTGCGGTCGGTAACCGTCACATTGCCAAGGAACGAAACAGCTGCTGTACGCATATCCTTCTCCAAGGTCTCAATAGCTTCAGGCGAACGGGCAGATTCCACATCCACCTCCAGCGTGTTGAGTGCAGAGCGGAAAGTATCATCGGTAGAAGCTTCGGCCTCGGTATGAGGTACATCCAGCAACGCCTTATACTGATTCACCAAGTCCTGGAAACTTCTCTTCATACCACCCAGACTCACGCTTTCCATTTTGCGGGCTTCAGCTTCGGTAAGGATGAGCCAGCGCTGAGTAGTAGCAGAGTTTTGGAGGTCGAACGTAGGCGCGTTCACATTTCCGTTGGTGCTGGCACCCAGTGCCTTCGGACTCCAGTCTCCTGTGGGGTGGATGATCCAGTAACCACGTGCCGTGAACGACTGCGTGGTGGTTCCCTTGGTCATGTCGATACGGCTCTTCATCACGTGCAGGTTGTCATTTGCAGTCGGTCCGCTGGAACGGGCTATCGTCTTGAAGCCCGACGAATAAGTGATGTAGTTGCCGCTCTTAGCGTTGCGCAACTGATAGTACTGGTTGTCGGGCGTGAAGGAGATATACCAGGCAGCAGCATCGTTCTCTGCCATCTCGTCGGGAGTCATCGCTCTCCACTTCAGCGCGTTGCCTTCCTCCACCAGGAAGGAATCGTAGAGTCCGCGGTTTTCGTCTTCACACTTCAGGTAGTACTTGGTGCCTTCCTCATAGTCGAAGGCATAGTAAGGATCAGCAAAGGTGGCAGAACGGTGTTCCAGTCCGTCTTCACCCAGTGCCTGCGAAATCATGGCGTTGGCATAGTACAGCACCAGCGTTCCGTTGTCCTCGTGTGCACCGTTGATGCCGTAGGGCCACATGTGCTGGGTGTCACCCTTCAGGCGCGAGCCAGTCGTGTTGTCCCAGAAGTCGAGGAAGGCCGACACCCTGTCACCCAGCCACTCTCCCGTACCGTTGCCAGAACGCAGGATATTTTTTGCCCACTGAGTGGAATAGGGAATGACACCCAGACCATGCACCATCTCGTGCATGATGGTACCCGTCCTCTGGTACGATGCGTTGGCACCGATATTCATCCAGGGAGTATCGGTGTAGTTGCAGTCGGCAGTAGGTGTGCCTGCGCTGTAACCGGCATTGTAATGCTTCTGGATGCAGGTGAGATTGTCGTAGATGTCGCAAGTCTGTTCAAACGCAGCATTGATACGATCGTTCTCAGCCTGGCTGCCGCCGTTGTTGTAACTGTAGGTGATATTACCTTTCGGAATGGTGTAGAACTTGATGACGTTACCATAGCCCGTACCGTTCTTATTCGTGGCATACGCACGCATATAATATAAGGTAGAAGGCTTCAGGTCCTCAAAATAGTAGATGGTACCGCTGTTGCTGAGGGTTTTCGTGCTGACGATGTCGTCAATCGTAGGTTCGGGTGACTCACTCAGACAGAAGCCACGCTTCGAGATGGTAGCGCCGTTGGTCTGTGCATCAGCAATACGTCCGAATGCCATCGTCGCACCACGTGCAAAACGCATGTCAGTCGTCACGATAGGCACACCCGCAGCTGCGGCTGGTGCTTTGCTGACAGGACTGAGATTTGTCGGGCCGTCTTGAGCCACGACAGAGAGGCTGCTTGTCGCCGTCAAGGCACAAGTCAAGAGTAGATTTTTGAGTTTCATACGCGTATTTTTTTAGTTAGTATTGTCGGATTGACTTGTATAGTCGGGTTGATAGACAACCGCTAAACACCTGCAAAAATACGGCTTTACTGCCACATATCAAAAAAAAAATGAAAAAAAAACGGAAAATCATGCGATAATTAAAATTATTTGCTTATCTTTGCAGCGAAAACGTTAAACGATTGCAATCTCAAGCCGGGATTAAGGATCGATCGGGATACTCATCAAATTAAAATCGAAAACCGAGAACGTTTCGCATATCAATGGCGGGCCACGCCCTGAAAAGGGTAACCTCGAGTCGGTGGATTACAAAGATATGTGGGCACTCAAATCTTATTCACTCGGAGTTTCATCACATCTCCTCCCGGCTTTCTTATAAGGCTGCTCCGTGCAGCCTCTTTTTTGGAAAAACAGTCAGGAAAGTTGCCGGAGTGGTCGAACGGGCCGCACTCGAAATGCGGTGATCGGGTAACTGATCCGGGGGTTCGAATCCCTCACTTTCCGCAAACAATAACAAAACAGGAGAAAGGAGCATCCCAACGGGATGTTCTTTTCGTTTGAAAGAGAATTCATTCAAGCTTGCTTGAAAATGAAGTTTCTTTCATACAAAAAGTTTAGCGTAGCGGTCTTTCTTCTGTTTTGTTATTGGTTGCAAGGAACCCCGCGGGAGCGGAGGGATGCACGAAGTGAATCCTTCATTATTTGGCTCCTTTTTTTTCGCGAAAAGTGAGGGATAACACAAATTTTCCCTTTTCTTCAAAAAATCTTCCTCAATATTTTGCCATGCAAATGTTTTTCCGTAACTTCGCAGGAAATTCGACATTTAAACTAACTAACACTATTATGAACAACTCTATTATCAGCTTTCCCGTACCGGCCAACGAACCGGTCAAGGCTTATCTGGCAGGTTCGCCAGAACGTGTTGCACTCGATGCAGAACTCGAACGTCAGTCAAACATCGTCGTTGACATCCCCATCATTATCGGTGGTAAGGAAATCCGCACAGGCGACGTGGGACAGGTGACTTGTCCGCACGACCACAAACATGTGCTCGCCACCTATCACAAAGTAGGCAAGAAGGAAGTGGAGATGGCAGTAGAAGCAGCGATGGAAGCCCACAAGCAGTGGAGCCGCACCCCCTGGACCACCCGTGCAGCCATCGTCATGAAGATGGCCGAACTGCTCGCCACCAAGTACCGCCCCATCATGAACGCAGCCTGCATGCTGGGACAGAGCAAGAACATCTTCCAGGCAGAAATCGACTCCGCCTGCGAAACCATCGACTTCTTCCGCTACAACGTGCACTACGCATCGAAAATCTATGCCATGCAGCCCAAGGACGGAGCCGGACAGCTCAACCACACCGAATACCGTCCGCTCGAAGGCTTCATCCTCGCCGTCACACCCTTCAACTTCACGTCCATCGCCTCCAACCTCTGCATGACACCTGTGCTCATGGGCAACGTGGCACTGTGGAAACCCTCCACCACTGCCCTGCTCTCCAACTACTACCTCATGCAGCTCTACAAGGAGGCTGGTCTGCCCGACGGCGTCGTCAACTTCCTCCCAGGTAGCGGTGCCCTCATCGGCGAGGTTGCCACCCAGAGCAAGTACTTCTCAGGCATCCACTTCACAGGCTCCACCGACACCTTCAACTCGCTGTGGCGCCAGGCAGGACAGAACCTCGGCAAGTACATCAGCTATCCGCGTCTCGTGGGTGAGACAGGCGGCAAGGACTTCATCTTCGTTCACCCCAGCGCCGACCCCAAGGCAGTGGCAACAGCAGCCTTCTGCGGAGCCTTCGAGTTCCAGGGACAGAAGTGTTCGGCTGCCAGCCGCATGTATATACCCAAGAGCCTCTGGGCAGGTGTGCTCGACGACATGAAGCGCATGGCTGCCGAAGTCAAGATGGGCGATGTGCGCGATGCCGGCAACTACATCAACGCCGTCATCGACGAAACCTCCTGGAACAAATGCAAGAGCTACATCGACTTCGCTGAGCAGGCTGCCGATGCCAAGATTGTGCTGGGTGGCAAGTGTGACAAGACTGTCGGATGGTTCGTAGAGCCCACTGTCATTGAGACCTCCAACCCGCACTTCAAGTCCATGCAGGAAGAAATCTTCGGCCCCATCATCACCGTCTATCCCTACGACGACGAGAAGTGGGAAGAGGCAGTGAAGCTGTGCGACGAAACATCGCCCTACGGACTGACAGGCGCTGTGTTCGGACGCGACCGCATGGCTGTGGAGAAGATTACCGACGACCTGCGCTATGCAGCCGGCAACTTCTACATCAACGACAAGCCGACCGGAGCCGTCGTAGGCATGCAGCCCTTCGGCGGAGCACGTGCCAGCGGAACGAACGACAAGGCAGGCGGCGAGTTCAATCTCATCCGCTGGATCATCCCACGTGTCATCAAGGAAACCCTCGTCAGCCCCACCGACTATAGATATACGTATTTGAAATAGGAAGCCTCTCCCCCCAACCCCCCTCTCCGAAAGAGAGGGGGACCATGCGGACGGGATTTCTGAAAAGTTACAGAGATTCTTCTCTGATTCAAAATCCTCTAATTCTCAAATTCTTGATAAACAAAAACTTGAGAAGTTCAACCCTAAAACGTTGTATCGATGAAAAAGATAATCATTCCGTTCTGTATGGTGGCACTCTGTGCCGCCTTCACAGGTCTGGCCTCTTGTAACCACTCCTCTCCCTCGCAGGGAGAGGCTGGGAGTGGGTCCGAGTCTGACTCCTTAACCATTCCTCCATGTGTAGTAGGTAAAGTACCTGATAGTCTGCATCTTGATTCCTTCTATGTGAAGTATGTGGATGTCAACGGCCTGCCGCTCATCAGTTCGTGGCGAGTGCCCGACTCAGCCTTTGTGGCTGCCCACCGCACCCTCTACGCCATGACCTGCATGCTGCCGAAGGCTGTGCTCGACTCCATGATTCACGCCAACGCACGCGTCGCCATCATGGCACGCTACGAAGGAACCACCGACCTGCCCGAACACCACTACCTGGTGAACGACACCACACTGAACTGGGACCTCCGTGCCCGCGGACTGGGCGGAACGGTGGAAGAGCCGCTCACCTCCTGTGCCGAAGAGAACGTGCTGGGCTATCAGATTGACAAATACCACGCCGAGGACATCCTCGTCCACGAGTTCTCACACGCCATCCACTGCATCGGCTTCATGCTCGCCGTGCCCGAGTTCGACCAGCGCCTGAAGACACTCTACGAGAATGCCAAAAAGAAGGGAATCCTCAAAGGCACCTACCGCGAAACCGACCACTACGAATACTTCGCCGAAGCCCTTCAGGACTGGTTCAACGTGAACGCCGAGATGGACCACGCCGACGGCAAGCACAACTGGTGCAACACCCGCGAAGAGCTGAAAGAGTTCGACCCCGACCTCTACGACTTCATCGCCGAGTACTTCCCAGCCACCTCCATGCACATCAGCAAGCACAAGACAGTCAACGACATACACCCATACAAATAACACCCACACAGCCATGACCATCAGCAACGAAACATACAGCCTGCGCCGTGCCCAGCTCAAGGCAGACATGGGCAGCGGACTGAAGTGGGCATGAACTACGCCGACAACACCTACCGATTCCATCAGGACAGCTCCTTCCTCTACTTCTTCGGACTCGACTACCCCGACCTCGCAGCCGTCATCGACGTCGATGAAGACCGCGAAATCATCTTCGGCAACGAACTCACCATCGACGACATCGTCTGGACCGGACTGCAGCCCACCCTTCACGAGAAAGCCGCACGCTACGGCATCAGCGAAACCAAGCCCATGAGCGAACTCGCCAAGTACATCGGTCGAGCACAGAGCCGAGGACAGGCCATCCACTTCCTCCCGCCCTACCGAGGCGACCACCAGGTATGGCTCTACGAACTCCTCGGCACCTACCCAGCCGAACAAGCCTCGCGAGCCTCCGTACCCTTCATCAAAGCCATCGTGCGCCAGCGCATACACAAGACCGACGAGGAAATCCGCGCCATCGAAGAAAGCGTAGATATCAGCACAGAGATGCACCTCGCAGCCTACCGCAAGGTACGCCCAGGCGTGCACGAGAGCGAAGTGGCAGCCGTCGTCGAGGAAGTAGCCTGCCGACACGGCAACGCACTCGCCTTCCCCACCATCGCCACCGTGCAGGGACAAGTGCTCCACAACCACGGCTTCATCCATGAACTGCGCGAAGGCGACATCTTCCTGCTCGATGCCGGAGCCGAAACCAAGATGCACTACGCAGGCGACCTCTCCTCATCCATGCCCGTAGGCGAGACATTCACCGAACGACAGAAAACCATCTACGAAATCCACCTCAAGAGCTTCTACGCAGCCGTCGATACACTCAAAGTAGGCGTACCCTTCCGCGACGCACACATCGCAGCAGCCACCGCCATCTGCCAAGGCATGAAAGAACTCGGACTCATGAAAGGCGACCCAGCCGAAGCAGCACGCATCGGAGCCTACGCCCTCTTCTTCCCCTGCGGACTCGGACACATGGTCGGACTCGACGTCCACAACATGGAAAACCTCGGCGAACAGTACGTAGGCTACCTCGACGGCGACAAGAAAAGCACACAGTTCGGATTCAAGTCACTGCGACTGGCACGACCACTCGAACCAGGCTTCGTCTTCACCGTCGAACCAGGCATCTACTTCATCCCCGAACTCATGGACAAATGGGAAGCAGAACACCAGTTCACCGACTTCATCTGCTACGACAAACTCAAGCCCTGGCGCGACTTTACCGGCCTGCGCAACGAACTCAACTACGCCGTCCTCTCCGACGGCACTGTCCGTCTCCTCGGCAACATACAGAAGCCCATGACCATCGACGAAGTATATGCCGCAAAAAACGCTTAACAACACCGTCCCTTGCGATTCCGTCGCAAGGAAAAACCCTTAGCATCACCGTCCCTTGCGATTCCGTCGCAAGGACAAAAACCCACAACAACATGAAGAAAACATTATTACTCCTGACCCTGATGCTGCTGGGCATCAGCTCGATGTCGGCACAGACCCTCATCGGGAAATGGAAAGCCGACAAGGCATTCAGCCAGTTAGTGAACGACGACCCCGAAATGCACGTCGATCTCATCCTGCAGTTCACCGTCAAGAACCTCAACCTCCAGATGGTCATCAAGGCTGAGGACGAAGAAATGAGCATGAAGTTCGAGTACACCATCCCCGGCACCTACACCAAGAAAGGAAAGCAAGTGACGGCTAAGTACACACCCGACAATGCCACCTTCAAGATCCTCTCCCTCACCACCACCGACGAGGAGATGCAGGCCATGCTGAAAGACGAATCCATGAAGAAGATGATCTACGAAATGATGAACGAGCAGGTCAAGATTCAGATGAAAGACCAGCTTGTTGACCTCCTACCCTTCACCGACCTCTTCAAGGAATTCAACGTCGAAAGCGTCACCGCCGCCAAGCTGAACCTCACCTTCAAGGAAGGCACCCAAGTCGGCTTCGACCGCACCAAGTAACAAGGATTTAAGGATTAAAAAGAAAAAAGGGAGGCAATCTCGCCTCCCTTTCCTCGCGTTTAATGGAAGCGTTATCCTATCGCCCACGCAATGCCGGCCACGACTACTATGGTCGCGGCACATATCTCATCACCCTTGTCGTGAGCGGGCGCGAGCGTCTCCTCTCCCATTTTGTGCCCGATCTCGGGCGCAAAGAGGAACCCAGCCACAAAGGGGACCCCGGCCGCAAAGAGGAACCCAGCCACCAATCCCCCCTTGCCCTCACGCCGCTTGGTGAGGCAGTACAGGAGGCATGGCTACAGACACCCGCCCACGCTTGCACACATGGCAATAAGGTGGCGGTACATGCGTGCGTATGTATGCCCGACCATTTCCACGGCGTGATAGAAGTGCTGGAACCCATGGAGAGGAGCTTGGGCGATATCATGCAGGCCTTCAAGGCTTCGTGTACCAGTTGGTGGCAGCAGCAACAGGGCCTTCCGTCCTCATGCAATCGACCGATTTCGGCCGATTGCAGTAGCGAGCGTGCGCCAACATGGCTGCGCGAGAAGGCAGCCCTTCACTATAACGAAGGGGCTTTGATTCGCAGTATGTCAAAGAAGCAGCGGCAGGAGTACTACACCTTCGTGGCACGCCAGCAACGTCCGCTCTTCGATGACAACTACGACGACACCGTGTGCCTTGACGAGCGCCACCGCCAGGCGATGATAGCCTATGTGCACGACAACCCACGCCGTGCTCAACTGAGGCGCCTTCTGCCCGACTACATGCGCCGATGTCTGCATGTGCAGATAGGCGGTCGCAGCTATGGCGCCTTCGGAAACCTGTTCCTGCTGAGGTGGCCTCGTAAGGTGCAGGTGATGTGCCATCGCCGTCATCCCGTCAGTCGTCAGCCATACGAGGAAACCGACGACTATGCCCGTGAACGAAGCGAATGGGAGGCAGCCGTCATGGCGGGTGGCACCGTCATTGTCACGCCAGGTATCTCTCGCGGAGAGCAACAGATGAAAAACGAGTGCATAGAACGGGGTTATCCGCTGATACATCTGCAGGCGGCACCCATAGGTCCGTACTGGAAACCTGAGAAAAAACGCTTTGAGGCATGCGTAAGCGGGTCGTTGCTGATATTGGCACCTTGGGACCTCGACGCGATGGGTGATGTCGGCCATGTACCATCCGACAGTGACTACAGTCGCTTCCACAATCTCAACACCCTGGCAGCTGAGCTATGTACTTTCGAGGGTGAAGCAAAGATTAAGAAAAAGTGATTATTTTTCTGATTTTCAGTAGAAAAAGTTGTGGAAATGTTTGGTAATTTCAGAAAAATTTCGTAACTTTGCAATGCAATTGAGAGGGGAGGTTACAGCCCCAATCGGTGCAGAATTAACCCTATTTTTAACCTGAGCCAAACTCTTTGTTCCCTCCTTCGGGAGGGACGGGGGAGGCTCCTAAAACCAATTACTACTATGGCAATGAAAGTTGCAACCCGTAAGCAGCGTATTGCTTACATGAAGAAAGAGATGATCGTCACGAAGCCTGTGTATTACGAGACGGTCAAGGAGAAGGAACTGCTCGAGGCTGCTGCCCGTAACAACGGCATCAAGAAGGGCGTAATCAACACGGCAGTCGAGGCGGTCATCAACGAGTTCAAGAACTTCCTGTTCAAGGGTCACCCCGTCGTGATTCCTGGTCTGGGCACGTTCAAGGTGCGTCTGCAGGCTCACGCTTGCGAGACCTCTGACCTGGACAACGCAGGTGTGAGTGCCGTCTATCGTCGCGGCATCAGCTACGTGGCAGACAAGGAACTCAAGCAGGAGGCTGCCGGAATGGGTCTCTCCATCCTCGAACACGACATCATCACGATGGCGGACGATACGGAGGATGAGCCGGAACCATAAAAGCCCCCTCTAACTCCCCCAAGGGGGAGGATTCGAAAACCTGAAGAAGTTCTGACAATGCGAAGAAAGGGAAGCACACACACGATGTGCTTCCTTTTTTTGTATGAAACCACGAATTATTCCAGCGTGCTCTGACTGATTTTTGAGCGTGCTCTGGGGAATTTTTGAACGTGCTGGAGCAGGTGGTTGGAGCGTGGTGGAAAATAAAATAGAGCGTGCTCTGGGAGTTGGGAGAGCGTGGTGGAAAGGATTTTTGGGTGTTTTTTGTAGAAACTTTTTTATTTTAGTTATTTTTTTGGAAAAGTTTTAGATAAAAAACTCCCTAAATTCCCTAAATATTTTTCAATATTCAGATTTTTAGACTGTTGGCTCAGAATCTGGCATAAAAAAACTCCCTGAAAATTCCCTGAAAACTCCCTTGGAAAGACTTAAAAAGCCTCAGAGAATGCTTGTTGGAGGTCTCTGAGGCTGATTTTTTAGGGAGTTTTCGGGGATTCTCAGGGGATTTGTGGCGTTCTTCTGTGTTGGTCAATGATGTAGTCGGCGATGTCATATTTCGGCTGGTCATCGGGTGCCACACGCAGGCAGAAGTCGCTGACGGTGAAGTTTGCCAAGTCCTTCATTTGGTTGATGGTCTTTGTCCAGTCTGGAATGGCATCGCGGTCGGGTATGACAATGACATCACGGTTCCGTAGCGGTTCCAGATACTTGCGCTGGAGTGTGGTCTTGTTGCCAACGGCAAGCCATAGCATCTGCGGATATTCCAACGCACCCACAACGGCATTTTTGGGACTTTCCACCAAGGCTATCGTTCGGGCAGGATTCTGAGGCAATAGGTGCTCACCAAAAAGACATTTGGCTTTATAGTTACCATGGAGTGGTAGTTTCCCATCGCGTTGCCAAATCTTCGCCAACATATAGCAGCGTCCTTTGATGCTGCGTCCGAATTTAGGCGATTGCGGGTCAACATCGTAACACTGCACTTTGATGTCGCAGACACGACCCTGACGGTCGATGTCGGGAAAAATTGTAACGTCATCGCGCTGGCTCATGGTATAGCAGCCTAGGCGGTACTCTTCGACGACCCACTTAACAGCCTCAGGATGGAACCAATGAAGGAGACAATGACACAGAGAGTTCTCAACAGAAACCAGCTCTTCCATCATTTCGGTGGGGATATAGTCAAGAGGCTTGTTGTCATTGGCTTGTTGCTCTGTATTTCGATGGCTTGTCGGTACAAACGCCTTGTCGCTTGAGGTGAGGATGCCGTATTGTTTGGATAACCATTCGCAAGCACCGATGAAGTCTGTATTCATGGCGGCCTCGACGTATCTGATGGTGTCGCCTCCCTGTCCGCAGGAGAAGCAATGGCAATAGTTCTGTCCCGTTTTCTCCACGAGGCTGAGGGATGGATGATGGTCATCGTGCCAGGGACACAATGCCATAAAGGTGGAGCCATGCTTCTTCAGTTCACCGAACTGGCTGGCCACCCTTGTGATAGGAATGGAGCGCAGCCGTTCGGTGTTGTAATGTGTAAACTGATTAGTCATTACTCTGCAAGTTTAAGGTTAAATAGTTTAGCGTTGTTACCATTAGGAGCAGGTTTGAAACCAAGTTCGGCGAGATTGGCAAAAAAGGTGTTGCGTCCCACTTTGTTGTCCAGATGCATGAATTGGCAGTACCTCTCGTAGGAATAATACAAGTCTACACCTTTGGTGGTTGAGGTTGTTTCTACACACATCTGACGGACGAACAGACTTACGCTGTCCGCCTGTTCCATATACAGACGTAGGGCTTTATTACACAATTCGCTTTCGGTAAATGCATTACGCTCCATCAAACCAGGGAAAGCAGCAAGTACCCAGTTGAGAATGCCAGGAAGTTCTTCCTTTAGTTTGTCAATAAGATGAATATCCTTTTCTTGCTCTGTGATGGTGACTTCGAAAGGCATGATGATGAGACGGCGGAAGAAGGCTTGGGTATCCTCTGGATTTGGCATTTTGTTGGTGGCGACAACGAACTTGCCATAATCATCAGTCTGGCGGGCATCGTGATACTTACGCTCAACCGTCACCTTTTCTCCAGAGCTGAGCGCCTTGAGCGTATTTGGATCGACGTCGCGTCCACTCTCAGAACTAATATTAACCATTTTATGCTCAATGCCCAGACGAACATTCTGGCTTTTGGTCAACACCGACAGGGAGATAAAGCTCAAGTTGGCAGATCCTAATAATGCCTCCAATACCTTTAAAACAGTAGATTTTCCGTTCTGTCCTGGACCATAGAGCCACAGTATTTTTTCGAACCGATGGCCTTTCATCAATATGTAACAGAAGAATTCTGCTAGTAATTGCTGAGCTTCTTTTTCTGATAACACGCGATTAAGGGTCTTCCGCCACAACGGACATTCAGCTTTTGGGTCGAAATTATAGGTCAGACAGTAGTAGAACAAGTCTTCTTTTCGATGTTCTCTTTGAGTCACGCTGCCATCTCTTTTGATGATTAATGTACCCTCCGGTGTATTGAGACATACTACATCATCAGGCATGTTGTTCTTGAGTGCCTTGAAAAGATTAAAGGCCATGTGGTTGGTTAACTTCTTCATGAAGTCGGCATCCATCCGGAGTTCTTTAGGAAGTCCACAGCGTTCGGAACACTGTTTCACGAAGTACTTCCATGTAGCCGATTCCACATTTACCCAATGCGTACCAGTATAACAGTTGATGTCCTGCTCAGCATCGCGTCGGAAAGAATAATCGGGGCACCAGAGTGTATCATCAGCTGCTCGGATTATTTCTTCCTCAACAGTCTGCATTACATTTTTCAGACCTTTACCTTTTGTAACATTTAAGGTGGTTTCTATCTCAACCGCTTTCGAATTTACAGAGTCATAAATCCTTCCGAGGTTTAGATCTACCAATTTGCCTTCGCGCTCTTTGCGCTGCGCTTCGAGTTCGCTATGTTTTGTAGCCAACTCTTCTTGAAAATTGTTATCATTCTGTTTCATGATTATATGGGGGTTTTTATATTTATCCGAAAATACTTCTGAGGTATACTCGACTTTCGCACTTACAACGTGCGTCGATGCGGAGTTCCTCTTTTTGTGCAAAGATAGTACATCGCTCAAAAATGGCAGGGACAAAATGTATTCGCCCGTTTTGATGTTGATGTCTTTCCTGTAAATTTACAACTTTGCTCTCGATCCGTCAAGGGCAGCCAGCGATGCTACCTTTTTGAGGGGGCACGTTGTTACTATTATTCACATTTGTGCCAATTTGCAGAAGTGTTATTTTGCCATAAGCGTAATTCCCTTCCGTTTTTTCCTGCTGAGATTTGTTTCCCAGAAGGGGCGGAATTACTTATCGCGCGAATATGTGTTTCAGGTGGACTATGAATTTTTTATACGCTTTTTGGCATAATGTTACAGAAAATTCTTACCTTTGCAACAAAAATTATTTCAGCATGGACAAGAAACTCAATCGAAAAAGAAGAATAATAATAGGGCAACTCCTCCAATTTGAGCGACAGCGTCAAAAACTGAGCCAAACAGATATCGCTAAAAGAACGGGGATCAGACAGGATACGATTTCCAAGATGGAGAGTGGTGACAGAGAGATTGATGTCGCAAAATTAATCTCTTACTGTGAGGTGTTGGGGCTGACTCCGATGGATTTTGCTCTGCAAATAGAAAGTAAGCTGCATGGAGAAGGTTTGCTGAAACATCCTAAAAGGTTGTATCGTAATACACCGAGAGAAACTGTGAAAATCCGCGTTGCGGTATCATGGTGTAACGGTCATTTTTCCGGTTTATTTGGAGATAACCTACCAAAGGGAGAGGATTTGACAGCTGGTACTTTCGCTGAATTAAAGGAGATGGCTCAAGATTGTCTTGATTCATATGTTAAAAGAGTTATGAGCGAAGAACGTGGAAAGTCGCTAAATTATCGTGACTGTAACTATGAACTTAAGTTTAAGTTTCTGGATGCAGAGGCTTTGCTGAAGGCGTATAGCCCATATCTTTCTCTGGCAGCCATTAATCGTGTGTCATCGGTTGATGCGAACTTACTTTCACGTTATGCCAATGGACATAAAAAAGCCGGTGCACATCAATTGAGGCGTTTGGCTGATGCCATTCATCAAATTGGCGAAGAATTGATTACTGTGATTCCATAAGTATATCAAGGAAAGGAACTGGAATACCTCTTTTGAGCCATAATTTGTAATTGATTGTTGATTCAAGCATAAAAATTTGTATCTTTTTTTTAATCCTGCATGAATTTATAAATAAATTTAGTACCTTTGCAATTGGTTCGGGGAGAAATCCGGACCAATGAAAGCATTCGCTATTATTTCGCGTTAAGCCAAAAAAGCCTAGGAAACTATTTTGGAATAAGAAACGCTCGAAAGTAATAGAGAAAAGGGTTGTCAGGTATGGCATCCCTGTTCCAGTCAATGTATAGCAATGCATTCGCGCCCATAGGCGTGGTGCATTCTTATAGACTGGATGGGGTTCCATTTCCTAGGCTTGCCCCAGCTTAACGCATAAGAGGCATCACGCTTTCTTTATGCTTCAGCGATTGATAGTCAATGCATAATCTTCAAACTATCAATCGCGTATGAATGACAATTCATTTTCAAAGAAGTACGAAAAAGAGTTGCAAGGACAAGTGGAGTTCTTGCAAAAGTATTTACCACGTATAGATAACTCTCTTGATGTTTCAGATGTGCAAGGAGATTACAGCGATGGTGTTGTCCGAGGAAATTTGTTAGAGTTCAAAACTCTGATAGAAAATTTGAATGCTGTTTTGTCACAAGCTATCAAATACTTGTCTTCGATGAGACTAAAGGGACGACCTATCCCTGCAAACATCATATTGATTTCATTGAACAATACGATAGCCTATGTCTATCATTCTGAAGACTACCTTGATAAGATAGAAATGGTATATGCTGGAGCTGCGTCGCGTAACAACGAAAGGTTTGTTGCTGGCGATGCTATAAACAAACTTGATTATAGTAATCCTGTTGAAGAAGAACGTCTGATAGGCTTATTACGAACGGAATGTTACACGAAGATTCATATTGACGAAAACTGTATCGTTGGTTGGGCATCCAGTTTCTACAAACTATATCCAACTGCAACAAAAGCCCAATTTATCGGCGATGAGACAGGTGAGGTAAGAATCATTGGCGAGATAAGAAAACCCGACAAATTTCGCAACTACATTTATCCTTATAAAGGGAAAAGTAATGAAAAGTTTCGTTACCTAATGGATCGTCTGAATGATGTTTTACACAAGAAAAATCTCGGGGCTTTCTATACCCATCCTTTATATGCAGAGAAGTCGATGTTGTTAGTACGCAAAGCTATTGAAAGAGTCCCCAAAGACAATGACTACGTGATTATTGACCGATGTGCGGGAACAGGCAACCTGGAGTCAAAAATGACGGAAGAGGAACTGTCCCATACAATTGTTTCCACCTACGAATATTACGAATACAAGGTCCTGCTTGAAACCTTCGGAGATAAAGTACGACATATAATTCCGCCATCAGAAAGAATCGATACATTCAATGGTGGTATGGTAAGAGGAGCCAATGCCTTAAGCATGGAGTACATTACAAATGAAACTATCAAGCAATACGTTGACAATTCTCAATGCACAATTATTCTATTCGAGAATCCACCTTATGCAGACACAACATCTATTGAACATCAGAAAAAAAATGCAGGGAAGAAAAGCACAGAATGGAAGCAATACGACGCATTCAAGGAAATGAAGAAAGAAGTGAAAGGAACAGCTTTGAATGATTTAGGCAATGTTTTTATCTGGTCTGCTTTCAAATATTACCTGCGTCAACCAACAGATAGTTACATTGTTTATTCGCCCGTAAAGTATTGGAAAGCACAGCACTTAATTCAAAAAAAATTCCTTGGTGGCTTTGCGTTTAATAGAAAACACTTCCACACCAATATTGCTGCGACAATTATGGTGGCTTTGTGGAGCAATGAAGATGATAAGGATCTCGACAGTTTCTATATATCAGCCTACGACATAAACACAAAGAATGAGTTGACATTTGTAGGAGATCTCCCTGTTAGGAAAATACATTCTTCATATAGCCAGAAATACTTTGACAAACGGTCTTTCACGGATGATAAAATTGGTGATGGCATTCTTTGCAGTAAGGATGGGACGGAAAGGACAGATTCAATTACTATTCGAATAAAGTCAATAATAAATGAGAATATTGTTGGCTACATGGCTGTCTATAGTAGTGGATTTGATAATCCCGATAATATGGCAAGCCTTTTAGTTGCTGGCAGATATGACGGCAACGGCTTTTACTTGCGCAATGACAATTATTTGGAAAAGCTACCGATGTTTGCTGCAAGTAGATATGTTACCTATAACAGGTTATGGACGGAAAGAAGCCGTATTATGAAATCTGGGGATGGAGCAAGCATCTATCTTGTTGATATAAAAAAAGGACTGCTTAATGAGTACTTGCTTAAATGTCTGCTTTTCACCGTTCTGGAGCCACAAAACCATATGCGGGAATTTATAGGATCGGACCATAGGCACTACAAGAATCAGCTTTGTTTAGATATTACAAATGGAGAAACGCTGGCATACAAGGATCTTCAATATTTAGAGAAAAACAAAACAGAAATCGTGTTACTTGAACTGTGGAAGAAGATTTTGTCGCAGGCAAAGAGTACAGTTAATTATAACCCCACATACAACTATGGACTATACCAAATAAAGACAGAGTTGAATACAGAACACGTTGATATTGATACAGGCGAAACAATACCTGACTACCCAGAACTAAACGGCAACATTGAGACATTAGGTAACCTAGTTAAAGATTATTATATAAAAGAGATTGTCCCCAACTTGTTCAAATATGAGTTTCTGAAATAATTTATTATTACTCAATTGAAAAAAATATATATACTTGACAAAGATGGCAATCAGCTTATAGGAAGTTCAAGACCTCGTCCAAAGGAGAAATCACCATTTGCAACATCACGGAGCTATCGAATCATTATAAGTAAAGGAGGAACAGATATATGGGAAACTTAGGTTACGGGGCATTTCCGACGCATCCAGGAGAGGTGCTGAAGGACGAGATTGAAGAACGCGGCATCACCCAGCGACAGTTGGCTGACTGTATGGGGCTGACCTATTCTGTGGTCAACGAGATTCTGAACGGATGTCGTCCGCTGACGGCAAAGACGGCTCTGATGTTCGAGGCTGTTCTGGATGTGCCAGCCGATTCGCTGATGTACCTTCAGGCGAAATATAACATGCAGACAGCACGGAATGACTCTTCTGTAACCGACGTGCTGAAGAATATCCGGAAAATAGCTGCCGTATTCTGATAGCGGCATATATTCCCTACACCCACAGCGGCTCCTTGACTGATGCAGGGAGCCGCTGGTGTATAGGGGATGTTGGCCTTTACAGGGCTACGGCTGCTTCTGCCTTTTCTTCGAGTGTTTCTTTGATGTACGCATTAAGTGTTTTTCCGGCACGACGAGCAAGAATAGCAATCCGACGATGGATGGCCGGGGTGAGCCGGACGTTCAGCACACCTGAATAGCTTTTCTCGGGTTCAATCCCTTCGTCTTCGCAATATGCCAGATAATCATCTACTGCTTCGTGGAAGGCGTCTGTCAATTCTTTGACGCTCTCTCCTTCGAAGTTCACCAATCCGTTGATGCCCTCTATCTTTCCATAAAACACATTGTCTTTCTCGCTGAATGCTACTGATCCAAGATAGCCTTTGTATGTCATTGTATTCATATTATGTCCTCCTTTATTATTCGATGAAACCTGCTTCTTTCAAATCTTCGTAAACCTGCTTCATTGCATAGCCCTTTACGATGTTCCCTGGGTGTGGCTTATGTAGCATGATGGGGCGCTTGTTGCCATTCTTGAAGATGATACGCGACCCTGACGTCCTACCTTTGTCGCCTCTCTGATAGCCATAGCCTTCGAGCAGGCGTTGCATCTCGTCGAAAGTAAAATCTGAAGGCATTTTCCGAAACCTTTCGCGTAGTTTCTCCTTTGTTCCCATTTCGATAATATATTTATTCGGATGCAAATGTAACTATTTTCCAGTTACCTCCCAAATTGTTGCGCAGTTTTTTGAAAAAAGAAAACTATTATTTGCTGAATCCTGGTTATTTGACCAACAGAACAGACAATGAAGCGTCCCATGAAGCGTTTCAAAGGAATATACCGAAAGCGGCTCCTTGACTGATGCAGGGAGCCGCTGGTGTGAGGGGGATTAGTTTTCTTCGAAGACTTTGACTTTATTGTTGAAGGCTGCTCTGTACTTGGCGGAAGCGCCTAAGGGGACATAGACTGTGGGGTAGCCGTTGGGGCCTGTCTTTTTAAAGATGTAGGACAAATCTTCATGACTTGGACAAATTGGAGGGGTTTTACCCTTGAAATGTACTTTTTCCAGTTTGGTGCAATCAGCGAAAGCTTCCGCCTCAATGCGCGTCACACTCTTGGGAATGGTGATGTCGGTCAGACTTTTACATTCCCGGAAAGCGACATAGCCTATACGCGTTAAACTCTCAGGAAGGGTGATGGATGTCAGTGCCTCGCATGCATAGAAAGTACCAGCCTCAATGGCCGTCACAGAGTTCGGGATGGTGATGGAGGTCAACCCTGTGCAGTACACGAAAGCATAAAATCCAAGGATTGTTACGGAGTTGGGAATCGTTGTGTTTTGGCAACCCGTCGTCAGGATATTTGTTTCTGTCTCAATAATGGCGTTACAGTTGTTGCGTGAATCGTATTTGGGATTACCACTTTCCACTTTAATGGATGTGAGTCCTGAGCAACTTCCGAAAGGCACTTCCCCCATGCTCGTCACACTCTTAGGGATGGTGATGGAGGTCAGCGCTGGGCAGTAGAAGAAAGCCTCATCCCCGATGGTCGTCACAGAGTTGGGAAGGGTGACAGAGGTCAGCTCTGGGCAATTGTAAAAAGCATAGCCCCCGATGCTCGTTACTGTGTTGGGAATGGTGACTGAGGTGAGTTTCTTGCAATCACGGAATGCTTCATAATCATAGTCATATTTGCCTATTTCCTTCACCTCATAGGTTTTCCCCTTGTAAGTAATTGTTGCCACGATCTTGGCGGCGCCTTTGAAGTATGCTTTGTCGTAGTCGGAAACAACCAGATGGTCATCTAAGACGGTGTATTTGATGTAGTCAAGATAGAAGTTCTCGTCGTCGATGGCTCCGAAAAGACCACCATTGGAGGCATTTCCGTCTTCGTCAATCACGACATTCAATGGATAAGAATCGTCTTCCTTCTCCGGCTCTTGATTGTTGTCGTCGTTTTCGTCGTTTTCGATCTGTTCCTTTGGGCTATCCTTGTCGTCATCGTCGCCACAGGCAGCAAAACAGAACGCCAAGGGAAGCGCCAGCAAGATGAATAGTTTCTTCATGTTTCTAAGTTTTTCTGTTCAACGAATTACCAGTCATCGTCGTCGTTGCCTACAATGCCGTGGGCGAGGGATTCCTCCACCTTGTCCATGATGGCGTTGGAATAGGCATGGGTCATGACGAGGGCTTTGGCACAGGTGCGTTTCTGTGCGTCCTTCTGAACGAAGGGATAGTGATGAGCAATTTCCCACTGTTCGTCGTAGAGGAACTCGTTGGTCTTGTCGTCAGCCTTACGTTTGGAGTCGCCCCACGTACGTTCTTTCTTGTCGGAAGGGCTGAGCCATCCTCCGCTGGCGTCGGCAAGGATGTCGTAGTTTTGAACGGTGTAGGTGACGCGAACTCGTCCGTCCTTGATGTCGAGACGGATGAGCGGGGTGATGCTGACGGAGTACTTGTTGATGGTACCCATGTGCTCGACGATGTTGCGAATGGTGGATGAGATGATGATGCATCCAGCTTCTTTGTCGTTGAGCGTGATGGCTTGGTTGTCCTTGAAGGTGGCTGTAGCCCAGTAGTTGAGGGCAACATAGAGCTGCTCCTTGGTCTTTCCTGGTGCCTCTATCACTTGCTGATAGGTGAGCGACTCGTTCTTGTCGAGCACGATGTCGTTCGCGAGGTTGGCAGCTGCGTCGAGCCATTTGTCGCCATAGCGTTCCTTGGCGTATTTCTCCAAGTCGGCAGCTTTCATCACTTGTGCCTGCGCACTCATTCCACAACAAACAGCCACGACGGCAGCGAAAAATCTAAAACTGAGTTTCTTCATGATTGGATTGTTATTATTGTTTTGTCATTTTTACGGAGATATCGTAGTACTCGCCATGCTCGAAGGTGACACCACTTCGTGTGTACGTGTAGGTGTCAGAGCCTACGGTGGCTGTCAACGTCACAGTGGTGTTGTTGATGCCACGCAGAGCGGCATAAACCTCGCTGGTGGCTGGGGAGAGGGAGATGGTGATGGAGCCAGGATCATTTTCTGGTATATTGTAAGGTTCATATCTATGTCTTTCAGAATTATACCATAATGATACTGACTGGGCAAGTCCTGTGGCGGAGATGGTCAAGGCAGAAGCGTCGATGAGATTGCCACTACTGTCCTTCAGGGTGAACTTCACGATGGCCTGCTGGTTCTCAAACGTTTCTGTTTGTTTCACCCCTGTAATCTTGTTACCATCGATGGTGACTTGCGCGTTGGCGATGGCATAGTCGTATTTCTGTGCTATATCTGAGAGTGTACCAACTTGACCTGTATATTCCCAATCCTTACGCGGGAACTGCAGATTGAAATTGAAATAGGGTTCCACGGAGGTACCAAAAACATCTTCAAAGGACGAAGCCCAGCTTGAAGTGAGCGAGATGGTGCCGCTCAAGGTAGTTGACACGCCGTCCGACTGAGGTGAAAGGTGTCCTCCGAACCAGAAGAGTGTTCTTTCCTGGGTCACGGCTTGGACAAAGACTTGCTCGGTGGTTGACCAAGTGGCATAGAGGGTGCTTCCTTTCAGCGAGAGGGCACGGGTTGGACTCACGGCTGGCGCCTGCAAGGCATTGTTGGTGCCTTTGGTGGCGTTGACGGTCATGTGGAAAGTGGTGGGGGCTTTCGGCGATTCGTTGTCGTCTCTGGAGCAGGAAAAGAGCGCAGTTCCACAGAGGATTGCAAGGGCTGCAAGGGTGAGATGTTTCTGTTTCATTGTCTTATCCTCCTTATTCCCATGTGTCCGTGTTGGCTGCTCCGTAGCTTTTACGGGAGCCTGTCATCTGCTGGGTTTCTTCGCTGCCTATCATCAGCTTTTCCTTGTGTTTCATTTCCACAACCGTGGTTGTGGGGGCGATGTAATGTTTCATATTCTTTACTTAACGATTATTTTTCAACTGAGACGAACTGGGGCTTGTAGATGGGACCTTCGCCTGTGGGAGGAAGGGACATGTCGAAGTTGGTCCAGTCGATGTAGTAGATGCGACGGAGCTTTTCGCAGTAATAGCCCAGGAGGATGGGGGCGTTGGCGGTGTTGCTGCCGATGGTCATGGAGAAGTACCATTGTCCGTCGCTGTTTTGCTCCGGTTCAGCCACTCCACGTACTTCTTCGTGGATGATGGCGCAGAGGAGGTCGCCATAGGAGGCGTATTGCTGGAGTTCGTCCTGCAACTGGACTTCGACACTCATGAGCTGCTCATAGTCGTTATAGTTGGGAATACGCCATTCGGTAGGACGTGCGTCCTTTCCCATCGTGAAGAGCTTCTTGTCGTCGTCATCCTTGGAGCAGCTCCCCGCCACGAAGGCGAGGGCTGCTATGAGAATCATGAGTTTTTTCATATTATTAAGCCTCCCCCCTGCCCCCTCCGAGAGAGGGGGAGAAGGGACGATTGAAGAGGGTTATTAATTATTTTACGAACACGGCTTTGCCGTTGAGGATATAAACGCCGGAGTGGGCGGGTTTCTTGCCGAGGAGGCGTCCGTCGAGGGTGTAGTAGCGTCCGTCGAGCGGCATATCGTCGAGCGAGACGAAGTTGATGGCAGTTGGTTCATCGGGCGTACCCATCACCTTGTTGTCTTCGTAACCGATGCGGCTTGGGGTGGTTGCCACGATGGTTCCTTCACGTTCGATGGCGAAGGTGAAGTCGCCGTCCTTGTTCTCTTCGCCGATGTTCAGCCAGTAGAGCTGTTCGTCGTCGGCAGCAGCCTCAGCTATACGTTCTGCACCACGATATACCACGAGGAGGTCACCTGCAAGGGTTTCCACACCTTCGACGGTTGCGACGATGTTCATCGTGGAGGCGGTATTGACCGACTTGGCTATTCGTGCAGGTGCGGAAGCAGGCTTGTTGCCTTCGTAGCGGCTGTCGAAGTAGTGCGGATAGTAGAACGAAACGACGCCGTCTCCCAGACGTTTGAGCATATAGCCCTTTCCTACCTCCAAGTACTTGAGCGAGCCTTTCCATACGAGGTCGGTAGCTGTCTGGGTAACGATGGCGAAGCCGTCCTGCGACTTGAGCACATCGCCTGGCTGCGCATGAACCATGTAGTCGGACATCGCCTGGGCAATAGGCAGGTTGATGGTGGAGGTGTAGGCAATGCGGTTCCAGTTCTTATGTACCGTGATGCCGCTCAACATGTAGTCGCCTGACAGGTAGATGGTCTTATCGCTCATCGAATAGACGTTGAACATCAGGGCAGGATTGATGTTGAGCAACTCGTCTTCCTTGTCCCATCGGTAGCCCGTTGGTGAGGACTTGTCCTGACGTGCCGTGAACTTCTGAACGTTGGTTCCGTCAACCGATTTCACCTGGTCGCCCGCTTCCCACTTCGACATACTGTTGAAGTACTGACCCACGGTAGCATTCTCATACTCACCAGGTGCCACGAGGAAGCTGACCCAGTTCCAGCCCTTCTTCAGGTGTAAGGTCTGCACATCGGTAAGGTGGTTGACGAGAAGGACAGGCTCAGAAGTTGTTCCGATAATGGTGTCTGCCTTGAAGTAGTAAGTAGCGTTGTTGTCAGGTGAGAGGTTATACACGTTACCCGACTGGGCTTCGTAGAACCGGAAGTTGAGCTTAGGCATCGAGCCATCGTCGTTGGTGTAACCGTAGATGGTGAGGTAAGCCATAATCTCGTATGCCTGTCCGTTGTTGTTCATCTCGATATTGGCAACGCCCAGCACCTGCTGCTTGTCGTCGAAGACAGCGAGCAAGTCGTTCTGGTCGGTCGCAATCACACCGTTGACCTTCACCTGAGCCACCATCATCATGGTCTGGTTGATGAGTTTCAGGCGTTCGTCAACAGCCCACTCTGGTTCGTTGCCATAGACATGGAGTGTGATGGGCAGGGTTTCGGTGTAGTTGTTGTCGCCCACGAGTGTGATTTGCTCCACGTAGGTTCCGACATTGGTGTATTCGGAGATGGTGAACACGATTTGCTGTTCGTCCAAAGCGCCAAGTGTTCCTTGTGTCTGCGAAGCACTCAGCCAAACAGGCATGTCGGTCAATTCGAAAGACTGCGCCATTCCACTCACGTTCTTGATGGTGGCAATCACGGTACGTCGCTGTCCGTAGGCAGTTTCGGTTTCGATTTTCTTGACATCCCAGCGGAGCGGGTTGCGATAGACGAAGAGGTTCATGGTGAGCGGACTTGCCATGAGGTTGCCTTGGAGGTCGGGCACGTCCTTCACTGTGACATATACGTTGGTCTTCTCGATGGAGAAGTTCGGTTCGGTGATGTCGATGAGGAGTTCGTTCTCGTGTGCAGCGAAGTTGTAGTTCAGGTTGTCAAGAAGCGAGCTGCTTACCATTGGTGCGTACTGGTTGCGGTCAGCCAAAGCCTCTACCTCTGTCACAGCCACGAGCGTGTCGCGACGAGCCAGGATGTTGCCTTGGTTGTCGATGTAGCGCTTCAGGCTGATACCAGTAGGCATGAGCCGCTGTGTGCCGTTGTCCTGTTTCTCTGAACGTCCGAAGTCGAGATAAGCCATCATGGCAGACATCGTTCCGTTCGGCGTATGTGTTGCATATTCCTTGATGAGGTTGACAGGCAGCACGCTGGAGAACATACCTATTTCGTCCACGTTACCCTTCAGCACCTTGGTTGGCGTGTTGAGGTCGGTGTAGGTGGCACCCAGGGCGATGTGGTCGCTGCTGATACCTGCGATGCTGTCGGCAGCGAAGGAATCAACCAGTTTCTTGTCGAAATAGATGTTCGCCACATTCTGCGAACGGCTGACGGTCATGGCAAAATGGTGCCAAACGCCTGTGGCGTACAAGTTAGTCTGTTTCTTGAATCCGTCGGACTTCACAAAGATTTGTCCGTTCTCCAGACCGATGTTCAGTTGGTTTTCCTTGTCTTTCTCAGCATCTCCGTTGGAGAAGAGGGTGACATCGTTATCCTGTTCGGCACGGAACCAGAACATCAGGGTGTAGTCGTGTTCCTTTCCGCGTTCGAACAAATTGTGATCGAGCAACAGGCCCTTCGTACCGTTGAGTCCGATGGAGAGGCCCGTAGGACGCCTCCAGTCTGTTCCGATGAGCATCATATCCATCTTGGTGGCAGCCTTGTCGTAGAGCCAGCTGCCCGTTCCTTCGTTCATCGGATAGTAGTTGAGCAGACCTGGCTCATAACCCGTGAGGGAGCGGTTCTTGTAGTTTTCGAGCTGGTTCGGCTTCATGGCTGTATTCCACAGACGGAATTCCAGCATCTCGCCGTGGTACATCTGATTGGATTCGAACGTATAGTCTGTGCCGAGACGGAGACATGAAGGATCGGGAGTGAACTTACCTTCTATGGTCTTGCTACCCAGAGAAGTGCTGCCGTCGAAGAAGTTCACCCTCATGTCGTCACCACTCTGGTCGAGTGCGTAAGCCACCTGACGGAGTGTGTTGTTGAAGCCTACCTCCTTGTCGGACTCTACAGTGATGCCGTTGATGGTGGCACAGAGTTTATGGTCGGGGGTTACGCCGAAGGACACGCCACGGTCTTCACCACCGAATTCGAACACCGTCATCGTATGATTGCTGGCTTTTGGATTGAGCATGACATCCACCGTGAAGCTCTTGCCGGAAAGGTTTCGTTTGCTTAGAGTAGTTACCAGCACCATCTCGTCGGTAAAGCTGAGCGAAGTGGAGGTGGTCAGGTTGTAGTTGTTGAACGTACCGAGCACTTCGAAGTTGTTGATGTTGCGCAGGTAATTGCCGGCAATGGGTTCGGAGAAGCGGATCTTGATGTCGTCGCCGATGCCGAGGATGCCGTTGGTGGGTTCGGGTGTGCCGAAGACGATGGGCTGACGCGTATCCTTGATACCGGACAGCACCTCCGACGAACCTGTGAGATAACCTCCGGCATAACGGCAATAGGTGACGGCACGGATGTCGTAGTACTGCTCAATGGGATCGATTTCACCATAGAACGGAGCCACGATGACACCACTGTTGGGGATGGTGTCGGTCACGCCGCTGGCCTTGCTGCGGAGTTCAGGATCGGCATAGTAGGAGCAAACGCTCACCCAGTCCTTATCGCCCTGGTTGGAGAGTTTGTATTGCAGTTCGATATGGTCGAAGTTCGGCCAGTTGATGTCGAAGCCCTCGATGCGGACGGGCATGTAATGAGCCTTGCGTTGTCCGTCGTAGGGACTTTCGGTATTGATGACCCAGTTGTTGGAAGGTACGGTCACCTTGATCTTGCCTCCTGTCGGAACGAAGTGGGCAGAGACTTTCTGGGTGAACACACGGCTCATGTCTTCAGGATCTTTCAGGCAGATGGCAATATCTTCGTAGTCGAATGCCTTGCTGGGATAGATGGTCAGTTCCTTCGTGAAAACGTTGTGATTGCCTTGGCTGTCAAGCACAGGAGCCATCACGATGGTCTCACCTCCGCTACTCAGCGCCTTGCCGTCCACACATACCGTCGCACCATTTGGGTTGCTGCCAGCGTCGAGGAAATAGGTAAATGGGAAAGTGGCACGGTCGGGATAGTCGGTCTCGTTGGCAAAGTGGAGAACGAAGCGGGCAGGCTCGTCGAACGGCACATTGCTCACCACAGGCTCTTCCACCCAGATACGCGGTTTGTCGGCAGGGATGGTAGCGACGTCAATCACAGTTCCGGGCTGATACCACTTCGTCACCCGCTCACCTTCGTAAGGCTGGCAGGTCACACCACCCTTTGTGCGGAAGACAAAGGAAGAATACACGTCGATGGTGTCGGAGGGATGATAGGGCTGACCATATTCCAGCTCTTTCAGATATTCCGTCGTCAGCTTGAGGAACGGGTCGGGTGTGTTGCTCTTGATGCCGTAACGCCCGTTCACCGTGCGATAAACGTCAACATTCAGACTCGACTTGCTTGCCAACCCAATGGTAAAGCCAATCTTCTTCGACTGCGACTCGTTCTTGCCGCTCTTGTCGTTGAAGTTGAAGGCGGCAATGGGGTCGAACTTGATCTTGATGCCACTGGTGGCTGTACCGACGCTGAGGTATTGCGACATGTTGCCATCTTGCGACACTTGGGTTCCAATCTGAGAGTTATAACCTTTTGTCACCATGCTGTTGATGGCTGCCAAAGCCCAGCTTGGGAAGAGTTTGGCGATACTGGCATTATCGACACCTGGCCAACGCACGAATCCGGAGCGGTTGCGGCTGGCTGTGAAGGTTTCGCTGTACTGGAGCGAAGATGCACCTCCGTCGATGTCGTAGTTCTTCACCAGGTTAGTGGGCGAGAGGTTAATTTTCTCCTCTTCATTCTGAGCGAGCATGTCGATCCAGTAGCCCATCTCCTGATTGTAGGCAGCGACCTGATTCACGGCGTGTTGCTTCTGGCTGTCGGTCCAGCTGGCAGGGATATACATCTTGACGCGGTCGTCTGCACCGAACCAGATGTCACCTACATCCACCGTGCTGACATAGACCACTTCCTTCTTATCGTCTGCCAAAGCCTGTCCGTCAACGCTCTTCACCTGAATGAGGTCGTTGCGCAGCTTGATGAGCGTAGGCAGGAGTTCGTTCTCTATATAGTTCTGCGAGTGGATGAACGTAGATTTCACCTTGGCACCCAGACTCATCACCTCGTCGCGAACGAGATAGACAGGTTTGCCTTCAGCATCCTCACCCTGAGTGATGAGACGCATCGTGCCGATGGGCACCTTGATGGTTACCTCGTTTCCATCCTTATCATTCATCTTGAACGAACCGCCTTCGTTCGACTTCATCAGGAGATACTGGTCCTCAGGAATGGCACGAACGGCGATGGCATCTTGCATGACGATGTTCTCGTTCGTTCCCATGAAGAGGTCGGCCTTACCGCCAATCCACTTCTGACCCGACCTGGTCTGAATGCGTTCAGTCACATCGAAATTGTAGCTGGTGGTCCAACTGCCGTTGAACGTAGATGCCAGCGTGAAGGCAAAGGTCTTGTCGGAATGGGCCTCAGAGATAGTTCCTGCCTCCGTGCCTGCACCCGTACCTGTGGATATCAGCACAGCACCTTTGTAAATCGTGGAGTATGTGCCGTTCTTCACAGATATAGCCGTTCCGAGTGAACCTTCGAATGATGGTGAATAGGAATAGCTGAGCTTCGATCCTGCTTCAATATACGAAGAACTGCTGCCTCCTGGTGGGTCGCGCAGAATGTCTATCAAGACGGGCTTTCCGGCTGCGACGGTGGTGGTACCGCCCTTCTTTGCCTGTGTCTGCATGACGTAGCCTTTCATGACATTCCCGTTGAGCGGCTTGACATCGTAGTAGCTGCCGTCGAATTCGAGGGTGATGTCAACGGTACGAAGCGCCATTTCGTCGGCAAGGTTGAAATTGGCATTGCCTGGCGTGAACACGTAGGAGCCGAAGCCTGAGTCGTCGAGGTCGATGTCCTTGGTCAGCTTCGCGTCGTCGCTGTCCACCATGTAGTTCTTGATGGTGACTTTACCGCCGTTGAGCTTCACGACATCCACATCTTTGTTGATATTGTTGTTCCAGTAGTATTTCTCACAAGCCTGAAGCATCCATCCGTAGGGCGAACCAGCCATGAAGACAGGATAGCCGAAGGAGTACATCGCGACGCTGTCCTTTTCTGTCAAGTGCTTGTAGCCCCAGAGCATGACGTCGGCCTTGTTGCCGATAACGTCCGTCGCCGTGGTCATCTTCACGCCGTAATAGGGTTCGTTGCCTGGGTTGAACTGAGTGACTTGGAGGTCGGGCACAGCGTGGTAAATGCGGTTATACTCACAGGTATCGCCCTTCACTTTGAACGCCAAGTCGATGGTCTCGCCCACCTTTCCTGCCTGGAAAAGCGTGGCATAACCCTGAGCGGAAACCTCCACCACCTTATACTTGGCTGGCGGCAAATCCAACTGGTATTCGCCTGTCTTGGCATCAGGATGAATGGTCAGCGTGTGGCGCGTTACATCCACATGGGTTGTGTTCATCTTGTTCGGACCAAAGTCCACGTCGTAGCTGGCTGACCTCACCGTTTCGTCCTTCGGGTCAAGGATGAGATAGGAAGCGTTGTCGCCTTCGAGCTGCATCACAATCTTGATGGAGTCGCCCAGATTGTTCGTCGAAAGGTTCTCACCCAACGGCTTGCTTCCCTGGATATCTCCACCAACCACACGTCCACGGAGAACCACAGTGGTAGAGTCCCAGATGGTGGCACCGGAGATGTTCTTGTCGAAGGTGTATTGCCGCTCCTTGCCTGGTGCTGCATCTTCGTTGATGAGGAAGCCCTCGGCAGCAAAGAAGTGTCCGTCCTTCACTGCCTGCACCGTATGTCCACCCGCAGGGATGCTCAGCGAGAAGGCTCCCTGTGTGTTGGTGGTAATCTCTTTCTGACTGGCATCGTGCATCCGTTTGCCGTCGAGCAGGAACGACACACCTGGCACAGGAATGGAGGTATTGCGATAATAGACGTTTCCGCTGTACACGAAGTACTGGTCCATGTAGTAGTTGAAGTTCTGCGTCCAGTTGGAGCGTTCCGTGAAGTTCACGGTGCCCAGGGCGTTCGGACCTTTATAACTGCCGCCGTCGCCAGGAGCTGGGACAGTGATGCTGTAGGTTCCGTTCGTCTGGTATGGCAGTCCCTTGAACTCGTAATAGCCTGTCTCGTCCGTGGTAGTCGTGTAGAGGGCAGAGGCTCCGAGGATTTCACCCTCAGGACGGCATTCCACCACCTGTCCCGCAATCGCCGTACCATCGGCCATGCGGACATAACCGTTGATCATACCGGTCTTCTCGCACCAGCCCTTACAGGTGGCACTCTCGATATTGGTGCCTTCACATTGCCACACACTCTCCACACGATATTCGTAGTCGTGCTGAACATAGACGGTCTTGTCTTCATAGAACAGCTGTTCCAGGTCCGTGGCAATCTCTTTCCATTCGTAACCGGAACCAACTTCCTTACGCATCACACGGAAGAAGTCGTGGTCGCCACCACTGGTCTTCCAGTTCAGCACCACCGAACTTTGCTTCGTGGTGGCGGTGAGTTCCGTAATCTTGTTACTGTTCAGGAACCGGTAGTTCGCCAACTCGCCTTGATCTGTCTTGACGACAGGAACGATGAGCGTGTCCTTGTCATAGGAAGCAATCTTCATGGGCGAAGCGTCGCGAATGAACAACAGGTCGAAGGAGTACTCCACACACTTGCGGCTCAATTCCTGCGTGAACTGATGCTGGTAAAGGGCGTCGTCGTTGGCAGAGAGGTCCACGATGCGCGACTCTACCCCACTCTCACCGTGCATATTGATGCGCAACTGCATCTTGGCACGCTTATCCCAGATAGCAAACTGGAAGTAATCTGTGTCGGAAGGATGGAGAACGGGATAGACACCGTTATTGGTGGCATTCCACTCCGTTTTGCCCAGTTTTTCGGCAAGGGTTTGGTTGTCGTAGTTATTGGCGTTTTCCTCATTAGCGTTGTTCGTTCCGTACTTCTTCGAGAAGAAACAGGACGTTAGGTAAACTGTGGCCGTTTGGTCGGCACGCACAAAGGTGCGGCAGTTTTCTGTACTTGTGGTGAGTGCAGCCGGCGCAAAGAGACAGTTGTGGAATAAGATCGAGGTGTTCTGCACGGCCACTCCGACAAAACCGCCGTTGTTGTTACTGTTGGCTCCGCTGATGGTTCCGTGGAAAGCACTGTTGCTGATAATCACGGCGCTGCTTCTCTCCATGATGCCGATGAAACCGCCGCTACTGGCATCGCCATTGATGCCAAGGCTGATTTCTGCATCAATATCCACGTTTTGGATGACAACAGAACCACTTTCTCTAACCCTGCCACACAAGGCGGAAGCAAACTTACCTTGTGAGTGGACCCGACCCGATACTTTCAAGTTCTTCACCCCACACCCTTTGGTATCTGTGATAGGGGCTAAGTAATTGACTTTTGATAAGCTTGAGGTGTATTGAAGGGTCAGCGTGTGACCATTTCCGTCCAGGGATCCTTCGAAGATGTCAGTTTCACCCAGCTTCGGATCGTCATTAGTCAGCGTCAGGTCACTCGTCAGAACAATCTTCCTGAATCCTGATACCCCACACACACGAGACCATGCCTCATTATTACCCACCATGAAGATGGTATTTTCTATATTGATCTTGCCGTCGGCCTTCAGCTTTTGCCATTGCTCGAAGTCAGCTTTGTCGCGAACGATAAAGTTGCCTTCGGAGTCATATTGCGTGGATTTCTGACCAAACGCAACCTCTACGACATGCTGGTTGTCGTTCCAAGTAGAAGTGCGATGCACGGTGGCATTCTCTGCGTAGGGCAGCACAAAAGTCCAAGGCAACTGAGCCTGCACATGTCCCGCTCCCACTGCCCATTGCCACATCGAGGTGTACATACGGCGAACACGATAACTGACCCGCTTGCCTTTGTACATCGTCATCAGCGACTCGTCCAAGAACTTGTAGGACGTTGAGTCTTTCTCAAATTCGATGGATGCCGAAATGGTCTGCCAGTTAGCGTCCGAAGGATCGTCCGTTCCTGTGAGATTACGCTGAATTTCGAAGAAGTCTCCTTCCACGATATCGTTCAGGTCTGCATGTTCCACATTCCATTTCAGCAACATGTTTCCGTCCAGCGTAGGTGTGAAAGTGAGGTTCACAGGATTGTGGAGCATATAGGCTGAAACTGCGTTAGACTCAACGGGTTGCGTCACAGTTTTTCCTTCTGAATCCACCACCTGTGCCTCAACCAGAATCTTGCTGTAAGGACGATCGGCTGGCAGATAAAGCATACCCACGAGGTCGGTGCTGTTGACGTTGATGGTCTTCGTCTCTTTCGTCAAGGCATCAGTATAGTGGAGCTTCGCCCAGTTCACCTTACGAGCCGTAAAACTGTATGTGAACATGATGGAGTTCACGTGGTCGGGATCGTAGGCAAGGGTTGGTTCGCTCAGCTGCACACTCACTTCCGGAGCCGACGGACACTCCCATTCATATACCTTGTAGTACGACGACTTGCTCGGCATGTAATAGGTGTAGTCTCGGTCCTCACTCTTCGACCATATCTCAAACACCAGCTTGTGTCCACGCAGACTACGAGGCACCGTCCAGTCCACCGTGGTGGTGTAGTGGTCCTCGTTGTCGTCATTACGTTTCACCTGGTACTTGGTCCAGTCTTCCTCGGCCTTGAAAGTCTTCGGACTGCCCGAAATCTTTCCGACCAACTCGAACGAACCGCCGATATGTCCCTTGATGCGACACTCGGTACTGATACCGTCACCGATGTCACGAAAATTGTCGCCTGCATTCCACTCGATGAGCTTCTGGCGAGGTCCGTCATCCACTGACACATAGACATAGCCCTCCACGATTCCTTCATTCAGGAACGAACTCCACATCTGAGTAGGCAGGGAGAAACGTATCTCGTCGATTCCCTGCACATAAGCTGTGTAGTTGCTGGTTTTCTGAAGGAAATCATCAGCCATCGCTGCGGCAGATGCTGTCAACAGGCAAAGCAACAGGAATAATTTCTTCATAGTATTTTTATTTTTGAATTATACTTAGGTGTCCGCGGCATCAGCCGTAGCGATATCATCAAGCCCATCAGGCCCATTTAGCCCATACGGTGCCCTGCGGTTTTCCCGCAGGGTCACCATTAAGCCTATCAATTCTCAATAAACACCTTGTGCGTGGTTCCGTCAGCACGCTTCTCAATATAGAAGCCCTTGGGCAACGTGGACGACGCACTTTCCCAGTCGCCAACCAAGACGAGTTTTCCGTTCATGTCATACACCTCGTTCCGCTTGGCGCGGTTAATGGTCGGCTGGAGTTCTGTGATGCCGGTCTCTTCCTCGCGGTCAATCATGAAGATATAGGTGTTCAGACTGCGTGCTGGCATCGAGACAGAAACGGTCAGGGTCGGCTCCTCAATCTCGATGTCCGACTGCTGACAGAGGTTCGCCGTCTCGTTACCCGTGGAGAGCACATGCACACCGCTCTTCACCTTGTAGGGAAGCGTCAGGTTGAGCGTGTGAGCCGTCTTCGTGGTGTCAATCGCCATAACGATGAGGGAGTCGCCCTTGATGTAAGCCGTTGCCTCGAGTGGTTTCTCTGTTCCTTCCTTGATGGTCGGTGAGGACAGACCCAGACGGGTAGAGCCTGTGACGTGCTTGGCAAAGTGTGAATACACATAGGCACGGGGTAGCAGGCGGTTCTTCACTCGGTTCTCAGTTCCGTACTTCGATTCGCCTGTGCTGACAAACGCCCAATGGGCACGCATATACCAATAGATATAACCTGTGCAACCTGCCTGCATACATTCGTTCAGTTCCTCGGCGAAGAGTAGCTGTTCGTGCCAGGTAGGCAGACGTTCACCGATATTGTCGGAAACGGAGTGCTCTGTCATCCAGACTTCCTTGCCGTATTTTTTAGCCAACGTGTTGGCGCTTTTCATATTTCCCAATGGTGGGTGTCCGTAGAGATGACCCGCTATGATATCCACCTGGTTGCGTGCCGTTTCGTTATTCAACAGCATATTGGAATAGGTAGGATCGAAGCCCAAGGGTTCTGCGCTGATGAGCCGTACGCCTGGATAGGTTTCACGGTCGAGCATGTGTGCATAGTTTTTGACGAGCGTCAGCTGCTGGGCAGGCGTATAGAGACAACCTGAGTAGTTCACCCACCAGTCTGGCTCGTTCTGAACAGACACGGCATCGACTGCCACGCCCTTTGACTTCATGTAAGCCAGGAAGGAGTTGAGCCATGGGAAGAACTTCTCGTAACAGTCCTCACGCAGCGCACCACGCTGGTTCTGCGGATCGTTAGGATTACTGTCGTTCACCTTACCACCCTGTGCCGTTCCGTTGGTCTTATACTCGCCTGGAGGCGACCAGGGTGTGCCGAACACGATACCGCCACGTTGCTTCACAATCTTTGCCGAAGGCACACCACCCTGCCAGTCGTAAGGCGTGTCCCATCCCACATCCGCAGCCGTGATGTCACCCTTGAAATTGGGCGAGATCTCCATTCGCATGATGTTGAGTCCAATCTTCGACGTAGGACCGTAGAGCAACTTCACAGGATTCGTGTCTGTGCCGTAAGGACACATCGCGCCGTCGCAGTCTGCAGCTCCAAACCCCGTAATTGTCTGGTAGCGAGTTTCCGTAACTGTCACATTGATATTACCGGCGTAGGTTGTCGCAGCCAGTATCAGCGCCAAAATAGATGTCAGTCGTTTCTTCATTAGGATTGAAAACTTAGGATTGAGAGTTTATAATTTATTGGCAAAGATACGCAACCCACCCCAAATTTCAAAGAAATTCCCCCATTTTAACATAATAAACCCCAAAAAATCCACCAACCCCTCAAATTTCCCACCATTTCACGATATAACCAACAAAAAAACATCATCTAAGTCGCTTTCTTCATAATTTTCTAATTATGAATTATGCATTGTGCATTATGCATTAAAAAAATTTGGTAGTTAGAAGAATTATTCGTACCTTTGCAACTGATAATATTTAATCACTATCTATAAGGTTCAAGATGGATATAGATAATATGTTGTCAGTTCTCGACAACTACACACTCGAAACAGAAGAAGACATCGCCCTCAAATTAGCTGCCGACTTCCGACGCAGACGGATTGAAAAGAATCTCACGAGGGAAGAAATGGCACAAACGGCAGGAATCGCAGTCAGCAACATCGTCAGGTTTGAACAGAAAGGACTCATCTCCCTCAAAAACCTGATAGCCCTGTCTAAGGCGTTGGGATATACCTCCGAAATCAAGAACCTGTTCGCTTCGCCCAAATACGCCACAATGGACGAACTGACCCAGATACGAAAAAACACCAACAAGAAAAAAGCCTATAAGAAATCATGAAGAAAACAGATTGTCTCTCAGTAAAATATCACGACCGAGTTGTAGGAACGCTTTCATTGACTCCTGATGATAAGCTGTGCGTCTTCGAGTACGACAAAAGCTGGCTGACGGATGGATTCAGCATATCCCCACTCGAACTGCCTTTGCAACAAGGGCTGTTCATTGCCAAACCGCAACCCTTCCAAGGCAATTTCGGCATCTTCGAGGACAGCCTGCCCGACGGCTATGGACGCTACCTGCTCCACAAAGCCTTGCTGCGTGAAGGCATCAACGACTCCAGTCTTTCGTCGCTGGACAGGCTCAGCCTTGTGGGAAGTAGCGGCATGGGCGCACTCACCTACCATCCTGAAACTCACATTCAAGCACCTACCGAATCCGTTGATCTGGATGTGCTGCAAGAGAAAGCACTTGAAGTATTGAAAGAACAGCAAGATAACGATGCCGGACTGCTATTATATAATAGTGGTAACAGCGGAGGTGCCCGTCCCAAAGCCATCTTTCAAGACGAGGAAGGACATTGGTTGGTAAAATTCCGCCACACGTACGACCCGAAAGACATCGGACAGCAGGAGTACCACTATCATGAGGTGGCCAGACGTTGTGGCATCCGTGTGCCCGACTTCAAGCTGATGAAAGGTAAATACTTCGCCTCACGTCGCTTCGATATTGACAGCGAAGGACAGCGCATTCATACGGCAACGGCAGGAGGTCTGCTCTGTCTGTCACTATCAAATCCCGTTCTCGATTACAGAAATCTTTTGGCATTGACTGGCTATCTGACACAGAACGCAGACGAAGTGGAACAAATGTTCCGACGTATGGTATTCAACTATCTGACCGACAACAAAGACGATCATTGTAAGAATTTCAGCTTCTACGTCAACCAGGAACCTACTGGTCGTTATGCCTGGCATCTTGCCCCTGCCTACGATCTGACGCTCTGCACTGAAGGTTATAATGGCGAACATGCCACATCCGTCAACGGCACAGGAAATCCCACCCTAAAAGACATGATTGCCGTAGGCACCAACATCAAAATGAAAGAGGACCGTTGTCGTGAACTCATCGAAGAAGTAACATCCGCCTGCGACGACCTCCTCCTCCACCCCATCACAAATGATTAATAATGCATTTAATTATGAATTATGCATTATGCATTATGAATTATATCACACCCCTCTTGTATGGCGGCAAACGTAGCGACGGCGGCAACAATGGTGATGGGAACGATTGACCATACTGTCATGGGGACAGCGATGAAGAGAAGAAATCCCGTTGCCTTGTTCGCGAAAGTGTGAGGAAATTGGAAGCGTCCGTACTTCACGAGGGCTGATATCTGATTCACAACTTTAATCACGACGATTACCCCACCCCACAGCCACAACCATTGCGGCAGTTCGAGGATCGGCAGGAGCGTCCAGGCACAACACGCTACGAAGCAGATGTCTGCCAAACTATCCAGCAACGCTCCCGTTTGGGTGACACAATTTAGTTTCCGAGCCAGCCATCCGTCAGCTATGTCGCTAATGCCACAAACGATGTAAAGCACCCAAAAAAGAATACTTGACACATTGCTTAACAACAGATCAACAGCTCCAACAATTCGGAGCGACGACAGGATGTTCGGCAACTGTTTCATCGGTACTCATCAAGTGTCTTCACCTCACAGCCTTTACTTTCGTAATAGGCGAGCATCTCTGGGAGCTTCTTCAGGTCGTAGCTGGTGACGCAGTCGGAGAGGACATGTACCGTGAAGCCTGCTTTGGCCATGTTGAAACATGTAGATTTCACGCAGGCCGTAGCGTCAGCTCCGGCCACGTAGAACTCATTGATGGCGTTCGCAGCGATGAAAGCAGAAAAAGCCTCGCTGGTAAGGGCATTGCTCTTCGTCTTCACGAAAATATTGTCTGAAACGACCTTCATCTCAGGCACCAGTTCCTCGCCCTTACTGCATGGTTTGAATGTCCGCGTGCCTGCCGTGATGTTGTTGTGCTTGATATACACAACCTGCATCCCCTCAACCACAGCCCAGTCAATGGCGGCATTGATATTGGCAATGATGTCGCGATAGTGTTTGGTGATGTCGTTCTGGATGTCAATAACGACAAGTGCTTTGTTGTTTTGTGCCATCTTACTTGTTTTCTATTTGTTTTGCTCTCGCTTAATCAAAAGTTTCACTTCGTGCAAAATGCTACGTTCGGCAAAGTTCAAGCAAGCTTGACTCTACACTCTCTTAATCGCATTTTCAAATTGTTCCTTGCATCTTCGTTATTACCAATCTCAGCAGCAAGTTTTGGACATGAATCACTTATTATTTAGATACGGTTTATCGTCCAATAGACGGGTGCAGCCCCATTGCTGGGCGAAATGTTCGAAATTGTTTTCATTTTCTCCAGCGTTTCAGCATTGGAAAGAAGCCGCGCATCATTTGCTTGTACTCATCCTTGGTCATGGGCTTCGGCATCTGCTTGTTCACTTCATCAACGAACTGCGAACAATGCTCAATCATTTCGTCCATCGTGCAGTCCTGCAGGAACTTGCCGTCCTTGTAGCAATATTGGCAGTAATCGAAATTTGTGCTGCCATCGTCGTTTGTTCCGCAGTCCTCGATACGTGTCAAAGGCATACCGCAACTCTGGCAGAACTGAGGGAGTTGTCCCTCCTGAAATGCCTTCTCTTTTAGGGGAAAAGTAGCTTCGTAGGCCTCGAATGCTTCAGGATTCTCGTCAGCTACGAAATAGCCCTTCGGCGGGCAATAGGTCGCTTCACTAATTTCATTAGCCTGAAGCCATCCAGGAATCAGTTCCTGCGCAAGAAAGTAAGGCACTTCAGCATCTTTCGGCTCAGCATGATAGTGGATGTTCAGTTTGCTGGCGAGGTCGAAGCCTGCGTGTTTGTAAAACTCGATGTTACCCTCCATACAGAGAAAACCGATGCCCATCGCACGAGCCTTTTCCAACGCATAGTTCAGCAAATTCAGGCCATAGCCCTTGCGCTTGTAGTCAGGATGGATGCTGATGGGACCGAAAGTCCACGAAGGTTTCCGAGTGCCGTCTTCTAAAGCAAGTTCTGCTTTGGAAAACATCACATGGCCTACAATCTTACCCTCATCCTCCATCACAAAGTTCAGCTCAGGGATGAAGTCCGGATTCGTCCTATACTGATTAAGCACAAAATGCTCCGTGCATCCAGGACGATAGACGTTCCAGAATGCCTCTCGCGTCAGGTTCTCCACCTCACGCTCATCTTTTGGTTCTTCTAATCTGATATTATTCATAGTGTATATATTGTTTTTTGCAATTCTTCTAAGAACTGGGTGGCTTGCGTACCGTCCATCTGCGCGTGGTGAAACTGGAAGGAGATGGGGAGCGTCGTCTTCAGCCAGCCCTTGCGGTAACGACCCCAAGCCAAGAAAGGATTGTTGAAGATGCCGCTGTACTGATTGACGATGCAATCCAGTTCCGTACCCGTCATTGCCGAGGTGCCCACAATCACAGCCTCATCGTCTAACATATCCTGACAGGTCTGGCGGATGGTCTCCGTCAGATGCAGGTAATTGGCATTAAACGCCTCCAGATCATCGCTGACGGCAACATCGCAGAAACTCAGTCCACCCTTTACATTATCCACAATCACGTTGATGGCCATGCGGTCATATTTGTACAGTTTTCCGTCCTGAGGCAACATGTAAAATTCTTTGATCTTTGATGCAGCCTTACCGATACACCAGCACAACAGCATATTGAACTTCAGCCCTCGCCGCCGACTTACCTTACAGAGCTTCGTCACATCGAAGGTCTTTGTGAACGTCACCATCGGCATGGGCGACTTCGTCCACAGTCCAAATGCAATGGCCCGATTTGTGTCCTTGGGATTGATTTCCTGTTTCATAAATAATCATTCGATCATTAAGTTCTCCTTCGCCTCAGCACAGTTCTCCCAGATAACGCCAACCTTCTTGCAAGTGTTCTTGTCAGGGCACTCGCCACACGTCTCATAGCCTTTGGTAACTACACATTTATGAACCTCGCACATGTGGCTGCAGAAGTAGAACTTGATGCCTTCCACACGACACCCCGTACAATTAATGCTCTCTGGCGTAATCTGATCTGTGTGATTCATCTCGCACCATTTCTTCGCAACCTCGACGCGCATCTTGTCGTCGTTCTTCATCGTGGCAATACGAGCCTCGCAGGTCTCGCAGTTAATGCCACAGCAAGCAATCATTTTGTTCATATTCGTTTGTCTGATTTACTGTTTGACGCTGCAAAGGTACGAATTGTTGCAGAAACAACCAAACATTTGGGATATTCTGCAGGAAAATGTGACGAATGACATGATTAAGCGAGAGCAGAGACCAAACGGTAAACGATAAACAGTAAACGGTAAACCATAAACCTAAAACCTCACACCGAACGACACGTGGGCATAGGCATCGTAGATGTTGACCTTGCTGTGTTCACTCTTGTAGTTGAAATTGTTGAACTGAGCCTGGGCACCGATGAAGTAATTGCTCCAGTTGTAGGCGATGCCGAGACGCAGGTCCAGATTGAGACGGAACGCGCTGTGGTTCACCTCCGCCTCCGCATCCCAATAGTCAAACTGGTTGCCCGAATCCTTGACCATCAACAGCGGTTTATGCGTCTTCCCGTTCGCCCAAGTCTTCGTCTCAGGGTTCCAGTCCCCGTAATCATCCACAGGCTCTTCAGGCGACAAGTCGTAGTTCGTCTCGTATCTATATGCCTTCACGCGGTTGTAAATGCTGAGAGTAGGCATAGCCATCACGTTGACCACAAGACCACGAAACGGCACCCAGTTGAAGCCGTAACCCACACCGAGGTTCGCCTGGTGCACCTTCACGCGGGAGATGCCGTGACCGAGAATCATGAAGACCACGTTCTGGATGTTCGCATAGTCGAACGACGACTGGTACCATGTAGCACCCAGCAGGAACGAACCTGCGGAACGACGCTGGATGACCGACTGGTTGTAGGCAGCAGCCTGTGAGTAGCGACGCCCGTTGAACACGTAATATCCGTTGATATACACCGAACGGATCCATACCGGCGACGGCATGATGAACGTCGTGTCATACGGCACACCCGTCTTCTGCCCGTCTTCGTAGTCAGTCGAACTGAACTTAGCATCCTGCGTGTGGAAACGCCTCAGACGAAAGTTAAAACCGTACTTCGCACCAGTCGAGCTGAAAGAGATATAGCGACCGGCGTTCTTCGTGAGCGACTTGGCAAAGGAAAAGCCCGTACCACGATAACCCACCCAGAAACCCAGCGAAGAAGCCACAGGCGGCTCGAAGCACAGTTTCCAGTCCGAATGCTCATTCGTTCCAGGGAAATCCACGCTTTGGTTGTAGTCCACATCCACCATGTTCTCCTTATAGCGCAGCACCACCCTCCAGGGCTTCTCCGGCACCTCGATGAACATCGGATCCACCGCCTTCTTCGCCTTGTCATCCAACAATTGCTGCATCTGATGGAGCCGTTCCATCAAGCTCGGCTTCCCTTCCGCAGCACTCACGCTGTCAGACGGTTCCATTACCTTTGCAGGACTAAGTTCAAGCGAGCCTGACTCCGCCCCAGCCTCATTCGTCATTACCTGTTCCTGAGCTGCCGCATTCAACGAGAACATCAAGCAGCAAATCATCATTCTTCCTATCATATTCTTAACTTTCGTTTGCGACATTGTTTTTTTCTGTCCCTGACTCTTCTTCACCTGATGCTATCAATCTTATTCAAGACCTCATCTGGCTTCTCTGCCCATTGAATCACATTATCTGGTTGCTGGCCCATATAGCCAATATACTCACAAATCAACTGATAATGACTACGGGCAAAGGCTGTACTGATGTTGCCCTGACCATCAAAGCAGATTGGTTCATGATGAGCAATGCGATTGCGGAACTCGCGGATATGAGTAAGGTCTTTATAGACATCGGCCTGGTTTTTACCCTTCCTTTTGTTGGGGAAGATTTGCAGGAGAGTCTTACCACCCCGCTTGTAATTCTTCTTTGTAAACAGGAAAGTCCAGAACCCCATCGTAAATGATGCAACCATTTTATCATTACTAAAAATGCCATGCTTTCTGAACCCAGCCTCATTTTCTCGTATCATATCCTTATCGTCAGCCAACAATTTGCCATCGTCGGCTTGATTGACAATCCAATCAGAATCGGAATAATAGGCTGCATAGTGCTCGTTGATAGCGTTTCTCAGCATAACCTCGAACAAATTCAATGAACCATAGAACCTCTGACATAGTCTGAGGTTGTAGCGATACAGCTGCATCGTCTTCCGTTTGTCGCCAGCGCAAGCATTCAGATATTTGCGCATTCTGGGCACCGAATATAGCTTTTGGCTCGTCTTAAAGTCCATTTTTCAATAATTTTTCAAAAATTTCTGTCACTTTTCTTGCAAGATTCACTAAAACTTCCTACCTTTGCACCGTTAGACCCCGTTGTCCCTGCTTATGCATACTTCGGGGTTAGTGTTTTTATATAGGGGTATGGTCACTTAATAGTAGTGAACGTATCTGATTTCAAAGACATTCTTGTTGAGATTAGGGGCACCTGTGTTCCAGATCGCTAATTTGCTTCATTGAAACGTCACTCTCATTGTTCAAGGTGCCAATTTGGCATCTTAGAGAATCATGCATTTTGCTGCGAAGATACAAAAAAAACAGTAAACTGAGTGCAAAGAGATTAGTTTTTTTGATAAACATAGAAAAAACTCAGATTTAGAGAACTAAACAAAGCAAGGAACTGGTGCAGGAAATACAGAAAAGAAGAACCAACACACCCGTCATTAAGTCCTAACAAAGTTTCTTTAATCCTTTCGCACTTTTTTTCATTTGTCTTCACAACAAAAACATTTTTTCTTAACCAAAAACTATGAATCACATTGTGATTTTAAGTTTTTTCTTAAGACTTTTCATTTTATATGTGAACAAAAAATATGTTTTGTCTGAACAGAAAGCAGTTTTATTGTTAACAGTCTGGATGGGAAAACTAAAAGAGAAAGGAAAAATAGAGTTTTTTTGAAAAAAGTGGGATGTTTGCTTAGCTTTTTGCGATGCTGAACCGTCTTTGTTGAAAAGAACTCTTTATTCTTCGTAATTAATAATAAGGAATTAGCGATTAATGATAAGTAAAGAAAAGTTTGAAGAAATATATCGTCGGCATTATTCAGGAATGTATCGTCTGGCAAGGACGATAGACGTTCCAGAATGCCTCACGCGTAAGGTTCTCCACCTCACGATAGTCTTTTGTATTTTCTAATCTAATGTTCATTTTTCTATCATTATTTTTTAGATACGGTTTATCATCCAATGGACGGGTGCAGCCTAATTGTGCCGGAAGGGACTGCAAGAATCGCTCGCAAAGACGCAGAGCCTTCCTCTAATGTATTCAATACAATTGTCTTCATCTCTAATATAACATAGTTTTTCTTCTGTTTAATCATTTGACGCCGCGAAAGTACGCATAATTGCCGAAACAACCAAACTTTTGTGATAAATTGCACTGATTTGTGACGAACGGTAGTATTTTTCATGAAAAAATCGTCTCAGCTATGAAAAAATGTGAAAAAAGACTAAACAAACACGCTTCTGACAGAAAAAGACAGTATCTTTGAAACAAAAAGATGGCAATCCCGTAAAAAAACGAACGCTTTGAAGTGTCTTCTCCATAGAAGTGCCAAAAACAGGGCACCATGAATAGTGAGACTGATATGCTTGAACAGAAAGAAATACTTGAGAAGCTTTTTCGTCAGAACTACAGCGAGATGATTCATCTGGCCAGCGTCCTGCTGGGCGACGACGAGGAAGCAGCAGACGTGGTGCAGGACATTTTCCTGAAGATGGCCGACAGCGACCTCATGCCCAAGAACGACTGGTATCTGCTGACTGCCGTTCGCAATGCCTGTCTGAACCGAATACGACAGATGCGGTTACACGAGCAGGTGAAACGTCTGTTGCCCATTGAAGCCGAAACAGATCTGCAACCCATCGAAAAGCAGTTGGAACGGTTCGACGACATCGCAGCTTATGTAGATGAGCAGTTGGAAGAGCCGCACCGCAGCATCTTCCACCTCCGTTTCGACAACGACCTGACCATTGCAGAAATTGCCCGTCAGCTCCATCTGAATCCGAACACAACCTACAAGTACCTCACTCAAAGCATTCAGAAAATCAGACAACACTTCAAACACTAAAGACTATGGATACATCAATTCGCCAGCTTCTGGAAATGCTCGACAACCCCGAAGCCTATTCCGAGCAGGAAATCAGGGAAATCATCAACCGCGATGAAGAAACCCGTGAGACCTACCGCCTGATGGTGAAAGCCAAACGCAGCAGCCGCCACAGACAGACCGGCAATCCCGTTGACGTGGATGCCGCCTGGCAGCAATTAAATAATAAGGTGTCCCATTCTTCACACTTCACGCTTCACACTTCACGCTTCAAGATTGCAGCCTCTTTCGTAGGAGTGTTGCTCTTGTCGGGCATTGCTCTTGCAGCCATTCGAAGCCTCACGTCCGACTCCACTCCAAAGGTTGAGGAAAGTGAGAACACGTTAGTTTCCGACACCGTGAAGCAAGTAACCACTTCCCTCTCTCCTTTGAAGAAACAAGAGAGGACTCCCGTCACCTACGACAACATGCCGTTGGAGAAGATGTTGACTGAGATTGCCAACCATTACGAAGTCAAAGTCACGTTCCAAAACGACGAACTCCGAACGCTACGTTTCCGGTTTGTGTGGAATCCACAGAAGGACATCCGTCAGGTAGTCAGCGACCTTAACCAGTTCGAGCGACTGACCGTCACATTCAAAGACAACCAAATCATCGTAGAATAGCCAGCCGCCATGAACAGACTTATCACCCTCACAATACTCACCCTGCTGCTCTCTTTCAGCATGCAGGCACAGACAAACGATAATCGTAAAATCGTAAATCGTAAATTAGTAAATTGTCAATATCAGGATGTGTCCCTCTCCGATGCCCTTCGCGAACTCGACGAACAGCAGACCGACTACACCATCTTTTTCCTCTACAACGAACTGGAGGACTTCCGCATCACCACCACCATCAAGAACCAACCCTTGCCCGATGCCATCCAGCAGATGATTGGTTTCTATCCCATCCGTGTTACCACAAGCAACGATGAGGACGGACGGAAAATCTTCGTAGAGTGCATCCAGAAAAGCGACATACACTACAAAGGCGTCGTCATCAACGAGAAAGGACTGCCTGTTGCCTACGCCAACATCGCCCTTCTCTCACCCCAGGACTCTACCCTACTCACAGGCAACGAAAGCGGACTCTTCGTCATCCCTGCTCCCACAAGCCTCACGCCATCAGACGCTTCATCCGTCCTTGCCCGCATCTCCTTCGTAGGCTACAAAACCATTTACCGCCATTGCACCAGCACTGAACTGGGCACCATAAAGCTGCAACCTGACAACATCATGCTGAACGGAGTGCAGGTGAAAGGTGAACGGATTCTCTCAAAAGCAGAAAACGGACATCTGACCTATAATATACCGTTGCTCCTGAAAGTCTATCCTGCCGATGATGCCTACGAAGCGCTGACACGCATCCCTGGTGTGATGGAAATGAATGAAGAGCTTAGTTTCTGTGGCAGTCCCGTCACGCTGATTATCAATGGAAAGGCAACCACACTCAACAAAGAGAAAGTGGTGGAGCGTCTGAAAGCCATGCCTGCCGACATGTTGGCAAAGGCAGAGATTATGCCATCTGCCCCTGCGAAGTACCACGTACGCGGAATGGCCATCAACATCGTGACAAAGGACTTCACGGGCACCAACCAACTCTCAGGACAGAACAAGTGGGGATGGGCGCAGGACAAATACGGCAAAGGATATTGGATGCCCAGCATCATCTATAATCACGGCAAGCTGAGCATGGACCTGTCTTACACTTACACCAATGGCAGCAGCTACGGACAAGTGAAGCACGAGGCAAACCATCCGCTGGACGACAATCGCATTGCCTACGAAGACAAGACGTGCAACCGAAGTGACGGCATCAACCACGAGTACCGCATCGGCATGGACTATGCCATTGCTGAAAACCACCGACTGAGTGCTGCCTATACGGGAGAATGGATTTCCACCCGCTCCACCAATACCACAAACGGCACAGCCATTTCCAAGCAGCACTCCCATCAGCACAACTACCTCCATAACATCGATATGACCTACACAACGCCCTTTGGTCTCGACTTGGCAGCATCCTACACCAACTATCAGAGCCCTCGTACCCAGCACCTCGACGGGAAAATGTACGAGACTTCACGTAACCTTTATGTAGATAGCAGGCAGAAAGTAAGCAAATGGCTCTTCACAGCCGACCAAAACCACGCCCTACCCAATGACTGGGAACTGAACTACGGAGCAAAGGCGCAGTTTACGAATAACAACAGCTATCAGACCACCCTCGACCAAAACCACGAATCACTCCCCGATGCATCCAGCCATGTGGATTACGACGAGCGCATCCTGAACGCCTACGTCGGACTGAGCAAGCAGATAGGTGAATCTCTGAGCCTCGATGCCTCACTGACCGCCGAGCACTATCACGCCACGAAATGGAACGAGTGCCGCGTCTATCCGCAGTTCAACGCCATGTGGAACATTAATCCAAAGAATATGCTAAATCTCTCGTTCAGCAGCGAGGCCGTCTATCCCAGCTACTGGAGCACCATGAGCAGCATCTACTACGCCTCAGCCTACAGCGAAATATGGGGCAATCCTGACCTGAAGCCCATGTCGAAATATGAGCTGAACCTCATGTGGCAACTGAACCATAAGTTCACCTTCACGGCCTTTGCCGAGTTTGAGCCAGACTACTTCGTGCAACTCCCCTATCAGCCCACCGACCGCATGGCTGTCATTATGAAGGAGACGAACTTCGACTACTCCAACTACTTCGGACTGCAAGCCTCTGTACAGTTCAGTGCTAGCAGCTGGCTCAACGGCACCGTTAACGCCACAGGTCTTTACCGCCACGACAAGAGCAACAACTTCTTCGACCTGCCTTTCAACCGCAAACGTATCTCAGCAATTCTCGGCGGAACGGCTGTCGCCAAACTGTCCCAACGCCACAACATCCAGTTCATTCTCAACCCGTTCTTCCAATCGAAGGCCATCCAAGGCGTCTATGACATCAATCCCCTGTTCTATTTGAACGCCTCGCTCCGTTGGAGTTCTAACAACAGCAAGTGGAGCCTCATCGCAAAAGCCAACAACATCTTCAACTGCTACGCCAAGACCCGTTCCACCATCGCCAGTCAGGACTACACCATGCGCGTCTGGATGAACTATCCCAGCGCCTCGCTCACAGCCATCTACCGCATCGGCGGCTTCAAAGAGAAGAAAAAGAAGGAAGTCGATACTTCCCGTATGGGCTATTAGGAGACCGATGATGTATGAAGCATCATGAATGGCGATTTTCTTAAGATGCACACGCTCGACACTTCACAAACAAGTTTGGAACCGTTCACACTAAATAGTATTTCTCTTTACAGAAAACTTCTTTTTCCTTAACAAAATAATTGGAATCACATTGTGATTTACAAGAATCACATTGTGATTTATAAGAATCACATTGTGATTTACAGGAATCACAATGTGATTTTAAGTTTTTTCTTAAGACTTTTCATTTTATATGTGAACAAAAACCGATTTTTTTCTGAACAGAAAGCAGGTTTTTTGTTAACAACCTGGATGAGAAAACTAAAAGAGAAAGGGGAAAAAACTAAAAGAGAAAGGAAAAATAGAGTTTTTTTGAAAAAAGTGGGATGTTTGCTTAGCTTGTTGCGATGCTGAACCGTCTTTGTTGAAAAGAACTCTTTATTCTTCGTAATTAATAATAAGGAATTAGCGATTAATGATAAGTAAAGAAAGGTTTGAAGAAATATATCGTCGGCATTATTCAGGAATGTATCGTCTGGCAAGGACGATGCTCTACGATGCCGACGAAAGCAAAGATGTGGTCAGCGATGTCTTTGCCCGACTGTTGCAAGCTGACAAGTTGCCACAGGAGGACAAAACGGAAGGCTACCTCATGTCGGCTGTCCGTAACCGATGCCACGATGTGCTCAGCCACAAGACCATTCGGGAACGGGTGGAGAAGCTCTTCTTGCAGGAATCTGCGCATAGCCGCGTCGTAACCTTCGGAGAAGACGACCGACTGGAACGGCTGATGCTCTTCGTCGAGGCAAAACTGCCTCCGCTCAGCCAGCAGATATTCCGTCTGCGATTCCTGCGCGAAATGAGTTATGAGGAAGTGGCGCAAGCAACTGGCGTCAGCAAGGTCACCGTTTACAACCATTTGTCGCAGTCTCTGCAACAAATCAAAGAGTATTTCAAAGAAACAGCAAAACGATAAGAATTATGGAAGACAAGACTCAACTCCTGCTCTCGTTGCAGGAACATCCGGAAAACTATACGGACGAACAGCTTAGGCAGATGTTCGTCGAAGACAAGGAACTGGCAGAACAGTTCGAACAACTCGCGCTGACGAAGCAGGCTTTTGCCAGACGCGAAGTGAAAGAAGAGACGGTTCCTGTAGAAGAGGAATGGCGGAAGTTCAATGAAAAATGGGACTTGAAGAGTAAAGAAAAGAATATAAAGAGTGCAAGAACTTGGATGAAGGTGGCAGCTGGATTTATTGGCGTGCTTCTCGTCACAGGAATGACTTTTGCAGCCATCCGCTGGTGGAAAGATTCGTACCGTCGTCAAGCTAAGGAACAGGCTGAGACTATACAGACGACTGACACCGTTGTGATTGCGTCGAAACAATCGTCTACCATTATTTCTGTGAAAGCAGAAGAGGACTCAATCATTGTATTCGACAACGTGCCGCTGGAGAAGATGATGCCTGAGATTGCAGCGTACTATCAGAAAAAAGTAGAGTTCCAAAACGCAGAGGCACGCACGCTTCGTTTCTATTTCGTATGGAAACGGACTGACAGCATTGAGGTCGTGCTCCATCGCCTCAACCTCTTTGAGAGCATTCACGCAGAACTGAAGGAAAACATAATAGTAGTGGAATAGGCATGAGACGAATCATTTTCTTTCTATCCTGCATGCTTGCTACTGCTGTGCAGGCTCAACGAATCACCCGTGACTACCAGAATGTGTCGCTCAGCGAAGCTTTACGCCAACTGAACGAAGAGGCAGAGGATTACAACATCAGCTTTCTATACAACGAACTGGAGGACTTCCGCATCACCACCTCTGTGCGGCGTAAGACTGTGCCCGATGCCATCCAGCAGATGATTGGGTTCTATCCCATTCATATGACAGTGGAGGACAAGGAAATCATTGTGGAGTGTCCGCAGAAGAACGTTCCTCGCTACAAAGGCGTCATCATCGACGAGAAAGGACTGCCTGTTGCCTACGCCAACATTGCCCTTCTCTCACCCCAGGACTCTACCCTACTCACAGGCGGAATCAGCAAAACGAAAGCGGACTCTTCGTCATCCCTGCTCCCACAAGCCTCACGCCATCAGACGCTTCATCCGTCCTTGCCCGCATCTCCTTCGTAGGCTACAAAACCGTTTACCGCCATTGCACCAGCACCGAACTGGGCACCATAAAGCTGCAACCTGAGACCTATACGCTGAATGGCGTGTTGGTAACCAGAGAGCGACCCAAGGTTGAAATGCAAGGAAACGCACTCGTGATGAATGTGGAGGGAACTGTGATGGAGCGATTAGGAACTGCTGAGGATGTGCTGTCACGAGTGCCGACCATTTCAAAGACAGGAGACGTATTTGAAATCTTGGGCAAAGGTGCACCATTGATTTACCTGAACACCCGTAAGCTGACTGACTTACAGGAACTAAAGAACATCCAGTCGGACAACATCAAGAGTGTCGAGGTTATACAGAATCCTGGTGCGCGCTACGATGCTTCGGTAAATGCCGTTATCATCATCCATACGAAGCGTGTTGCAGGTGAAGGCTTGGGTGTAGAGCTGACCTCATGGAGCCGCAAGGGACGTGGTTTCGTGAATAATGAGCGCATCAACCTAACTTATCGCACAGGAAAGTTAGAACTGTTCGCCAATCTCTTTGGAGCTTACAACAAGAGGTGGGAGAAAGGCGAGTTCAAACAGACCGTCTTTGCCGACACACTTTGGGTAATCACCAACAAGCAGAAGGACAAGTATCACAACCCATTCCTTGAAGGTCGCTTCGGTTTCAACTACCAATTGGACGATAACAACTCTTTTGGCGGTTTCTATCAGAACACTTACGACTACGTGAAGAATTGGGGCGACAATGACGATGAACTGCAAGCCAACGGCAATAGGTATGACCACTTGCAGAACAGCAGCGTCAACAGAGCCAAAGGTGTACCTAAACACCAGGCGAATCTCTACTACACAGGTAAAATAGGAAAGTTCGCTATCGACTTCAATGCCGACTATACCTATCGTAACCAACGTAACCGCAACCAACAGCAGGAACTGAGCGACGAGTATGATGACCGCGACGTGAACACCTATGCCCTGACGCGCAGCCGTATGATGGCAGAGAAACTCTTCGTGACACATCCTCTATGGAAAGGGCAGATTGAAGTAGGCGAAGAGTACACCAATACCCGATGGAACAGCAGTTTCGAGAACACGGAGGGCTACATCGCCAACAGTAATAACGAACAGCATGAACATGCCATCGCCCCCTTTGTTGAGCTACGCCAAAATCTGGGACGCCTCCAATTCTCGGCTGGTTTGCGCTACGAACATGTGAAGTCGGAATACTTCGTGAGTGGTATTCGTCGTGACGACCAAAGCCGTACCTACGATGACTTTTTCCCATCGGTTTCCTTATCAACCTCTGTAAAGAAGGTGCAACTCTCCGTCAGTTACGCCAAGCGAACTAAACGCCCGTCCTACTGGCAGTTAAGCAGTGATGTTGTTTATGAGAACCGCCTGAATTTGCAGACGGGCAATCCCTATCTGAAACCGGTTAAGTACCACAACATAAATACAATGGCTATGTGGAAATGGCTCTATCTCAATGTGAATTTCTCCCATTGCGTAGATCCAATCCTTTATACGGCAGGAAGTTTGGAGAATGATAGCAAGGTGAACCTCGTTACCCATAAGAACTATGACCATGCTGATTGGCTTATTGTCACATTAGGAGCACAGAAGAATATAAAATTGGCTCATGAGGTCACATGGACTCCACAATACAATATCTCATTGATGAAACCTTGGTTCAAAGCAGAGTTCAGAGGCGAGCAGAAGAGCTTCAACCAACCTATGATGACGTTACAACTGGGCAACATCCTTGCACTACCTCATGACTGGTTACTACAGGGGGACTTCAATATGCACACACATGGCTGTACTGGAGCCAATGCCATATCAGAAATATTCACCCTCAGTGTCAGCAAAGATTTCTGCAAACGTCGCCTTAACATCAAACTCTCAGGCAACGATATCTTCAACGGGGGTATCAGTCGCTTCACAATCTACAGCAATCGCTTCATGTTTACCAAGATGGAGGACAACGATTCCCGTTGTGTTTCTCTTTCGCTTCGTTACCGCTTCAACGTCACCCCGTCGAAGTACAAGGGAACTGGTGCAGGAAATGCAGAAAAGAACAGACTATAAGCTTCTTTCCGTTCGATATTCAGTCTGTTCCTCAAGGCAGTCGTCAGCCTTACCGCTGGCGCTGCCTTTTTCTTGCTCTAAATCTCTGACGTGTACGCACTTAAGCTCAGCTGTGTACACTCCAAATCTCAGCTGTGTTCACTCTAACTTCTGACACACTTAACACAAACGAAAATTCCAAGTACTTGAAAATAAAATTCCAAGTACTTGGAAATAAAATTCTAAGTACTTGGAAATTTCATTACAGTTAAGACTTACGATATTTTGAGTTCGCACAAAGACGACGAATAGAACGAAAAAGGTCTCCCGTCCGATTGGATGAGAGACCTTTTTGATGTGTGTGTGTGGTCTTAGAGGGTGCCGGAGATGAGGATGAGCACGAGGAGACCGAGGATGGCGTACAGCTCGGGGAACACGGCGAGCACCATGGTGGTACCGAAGGCGTTGTGACCGCCGCCGATGGCTGAGATACCGTTGGCACATACCTTTGCCTGACGGATGGCTGAGAAGAGGGCTACGAGGCCGCAAGCGAGACCTGCACCGAGAACGCCGGCTGCGGTTGCCATGTTGATGTCGCCTGTGAGGTGACCTGACAGCATGAAGAATCCTACGAATCCGTAGAGTCCCTGTGAGGAGGGAAGGGCTGCGAGAGCGATGTACGAACCGCTGGCGCTGGGATTCTTTTTGTAAGCACCGATGGCGGCGTTACCACAAATTGTTACTCCGTAGGCTGAACCTACACCAGAGAGGCCCACGCAAAGGGCTACTCCCAAATAAGCTAAGATTAATTCCATAATGTGATTTGAAGCCTCCCCCTACCCCCCTCCGAAAGAGGGGGAATAGGATGCGGAGGAGTTGTTAATGATTAATTATTTATTGTTTTTTGTTTCATGTTATAGGGGGCTTTTCTTCACCTCGAAGGGTTGGTAGGCTTTGCCACCGCCTTCGAAGTCGGCATTCTTGAAGAACTCGACGAAGGTCAGACGCATGGGGTGAACGAACGAGGAAATCATACAGAGGCCGAAGTTGATGCCGTGTCCCAGGAGCAGGATGATGAGCATGGGGAGCCAGCGTACACCCCACGACATGGAGTCGGTGAGCTGGAGTGCCAACTGGTTGAACACACCTCCGAGCACGCCTCCGGTGAGTCCGAGTGCGAAGAGTCGGATGTAGCTGAGGAGGTCGCCCAGCAGGCCTGTTGCCATTCCGTAGGTTGCCCATACGCCGCCGCCGAAGTTGACGAGCGGGTTCTTGCCTGGTGAGTTGTAGAAGAAGATGCCGAAGGCGCTCAACGCCATGATTCCATAAAGGATATAGACGAAGAACTGAGGGCGGGCACACCGAAGCAGATGATGGCGGCAATGATGATGGTGACCCACGACATCTTGCCCACGGCGAAGCGCCAGCCGTAGAGTTTGGCGGCTTTCATGCCTGCCAGCACCATTCCCAGAAGTACCTGGATGAGACCGATGATGACGCTGATGACCATCATGGGCGAGTAGCCGAAGATGGTGTAGTTGTTCTCGTTGATGAAGTAATGCTTCACAGGTGCGAGGAATGCCCAGTCTTGCTGCGTGAGGTCGATGCCGAAGAAGGAGCCTGTGAGTGTGCCGCAGACGATGGTCATGGCACCGAGGTAGATGCCCAGTTTGGCAAGCGGCTTGCTGTCGGCAGGCAGTTTCTTGAAGAGCAGGATGCTGGCAGCGAGGATGAGTGCACCGTAACCTGCATCGCCCATGCAGAGTCCGAAGAAGAGCATGAAGAAGGGGGCGAAGTAGGGTGTCACATCGAGGTCGTGGTAGCTGGGGAGTGAGTACATCTTGAGGATGGGTTCGAAGAGGGAGCTGTATTTGCCGTTCTTGATCTCCACAGGCACGTTGTCCTCCAGCGTGGGTGCTTCGGCTTCGTAGAAGATCTGCTTGGCATCGAGGGAAGCTTCCACTTCGGCTGCTTTCTCTTCGGGTACCCAGCCCACCATGAGCTTGACGGCATCGCCAGCCACACTCTCGGTGTTGAGATGGACTTTCGACAGGGAGAGGTCGTTTTCGTTCTCCACCTGAGCGGCGAGCAGCACTCCCCTACTCTCTGCGTTGATCTGGAGAAACTGCTCATGCACCTGGGCAAGGGATTCTTCCAAATCCTTCTTCTCCTGCTGGTAGGCAGAAAGGGGGCGTGCGGGCAGTTCGATGGTCTCGGCGGTGATGTCGGGATGTTCGGGCGAGAAGGTCAGGAAATAGATCTTCTTGTCAATCTCGTTGATGGGTGTGGCAAAATACTTGTCGCCCCACTCTGCCTTGAACATCTTGTTGGGCACAGCGAAGAAGCTGACTTTGTAGCCTTGGGCTGCGAGGGGTTCGAACTGACTGGCATCGAACTCGCCCCAAGGTTCGAGGGCAGCGATATTCTTGTCTGCCGCCTCAATCTGGTGCTTGAGCGAGGTTTCTTCTGCCTGCAGGGCTTCGACACGCTCCACGATGGCCTGTCCTTCTGCAGTTACATCCTTCACGGAAGCCGGACTGACAGCTTCGTAGGTCTGTTCGCTCTTCCAGGTCTGCTGTGCATAGTCGAGAGCTGCGAGGGCATTCTTCAGATGTTCAGCCCGTTCCTTGCCAGCCTCAAACTCAGGACTGGTGGCACCGCTCTGGAGTTCCTCCACGTGGACCACGCCCATCTTGCGGATGTCGGCGAGGAACTGCTCGTATTCCTTGTTGGTCACGAGGAACGTGAGTTTCTTCATTCGTGTAATCATGCTGCACCTCCTTTCTGGCTGTCGTCAGAAGCGTCGAGCGCCTCTTCCTTTGCCTTGCGTTTCTCCTGCAGCGATTTCAGGATCTTCTGACTGGACTTGGAGAGGTTCTCTTCGTCTTCCATGAATCGCTTGATCTTACGCACAGCCTCCTGGAATCCAGGAATCTGGACTTTCTCGAACAGGTTGACTTTTTGCGTCGTCTTGCGTCGGGCATGATCGAGCAGACCGAGTTTTGCCAACGCAAACTCTCGTTCCACGGCGGTCTTTGCCAGACCTTGCAGCAGGTTGATGCCGTCGAAATACCACTTGGGAGCACTGAACACACCAAAAGGCTTGACTTCGAGCCGTATGTTGGTCAAGACGGGGACAGTGACGCCTGCCACTTTCTTGCGGTCGATCTCCACGTCCTTGAGGGACACGAGCGAGGTGTCGAATTCTCCCCAGAGGGCATAGAGCGACTCATATCCGGCGATTTGCTGTTCCAGTTTCTTTTCCAATTCCGTGGCTTCCTCCTTGCATTTCTTCACTTCGAGGCGCAACGCTGTTTCCTTACTCTTAATGATGGGTAAGGTGCGCTGACGCATCTTCAGTTGCTTTTCAATCTGCTGAAGCGACGTTTTGTTATATTGAAACTTTATTGCCATAAGATAAGGACCCACCCCCCTGCCCCTCCCTTGTAGGGCGGGGAGTAGATACTTTTGCTATTAGTGATTATTGATAGTCATTTCTCTTGACAAGGTAACTGCCCCCTCCCTACAAGGGAGGGCGGGGGGAGAGTCCCCTTATTTCCAATAAATATCTGTAAGTTCACGCTTGATGTTGACTTCTTCAAGTTTGAAGTATTTCTTGAAGAGGGACCAGGTTACGTCGAGCATCTCTGTGGTGTCGAGATCCACGTCGATGGCGAGCAGCTTGTCGGCGTATTCCTTGGCGAATTCGAGACAGCGGTTGTCGTAGTCGGTGAGGTCGAAACCGTTCTCCAGCTTCGTCTTGGCGTTGGCAGCGTCGGAATAGAGACGGATGGCTGCGTTCATCACCTGTGAGTGGTCCTTACGGGTCTTCTTTCCAGCCACGAGCTGCTTCAGACGCGAGAGTGAACGGAACGGATCGACGATGACCTTACCGATGTCGGAGTCACGACGCAGGTAGAGCTGACCCTCGGTGATGTAACCGGTGTTGTCGGGAACGGCGTGTGTGATGTCGCCACCACTCAGCGTGGTCACGGCGATGATGGTGATGGAACCGCCACCTACGCTCTCCGGGAACTGAACTGCCTTCTCGTAGATCTTTGCGAGGTCGGAATAGAGGGATCCAGGCATAGAGTCCTTGGAAGGAATCTGGTCCATACGGTTCGACACGATGGAGAGGGAGTCGGCATACGACGGCATATCGGTGAGCAGCACGAGCACCTTCTCGTTCTTCTCCAC